>JBAQYF010000015.1:0-69718 GCA_049299895.1 Candidatus Altarchaeia archaeon | reverse complement strand
TTCCAGCCAGTATCGTTATCAGGATAATTACCGGTGTACCGGCGGCAGTTGTTCTTATTTGAGCTCCACTAGCAATTTGCAGGATTGCGGCACTAATTATTGGGATAATAGTTATCAGTGTTCTGGTCAGCAGCCTCAGAGGTATTATTATTCTCGTGGTTGTTCTGGTGGTAGTTGTTATAATAATCCTTCTTGGCAGAGTTATGGTTCGGCGTGTAGTGGGGGGGAGAATAGCAGGTGTTCTGGTGGTTCCTGCGTTAATCTTTGTTCTAATGGTTTGGATGATGACGGGGATGGTTATGCGGATGGCCGGGATGTGGATTGCGGGGGATGCGCTCAGTGTTCGTCCGGTACTTGCTGTAATGCGGCGAACGGTTGTTATCTTGCCGCGGGCCAGCAGGGATGCGGTGCATGCAAGTATTGTACTGGGTCAGGTAACGCCTGTGCGAACGTTGCGGCAGGCAGCGATACATATAATGCATGTGCAGTATCATGGACTGGCTGTTCGGGCAGTTGTGTGAAGACCGGGGTTGATGGGAATTGTAATGGTGCTGGCGCATGCAATACGGGCGGCGCTTCGGAGAATTGCGCTGTGAACACTTACTGCTCGTCTGGTTCATGCAATTCTGGAGCGTGCAACTCCGCATGGCACTGCACTGTGCCTAATAGGTGCCAGTATACCTGCAACGGGGCTGGAACCTGCAACACGGACTACAACTGCGGCGCTGGGAATACTGAAACCATCTCCAATGGAAACTGCGCTGACGGCGTAGATAACGACTGCGATGGTTATACTGATGCAGCTGATGGGGGATGCGAGGACTGTGAATGTACTGGCACAGGCTATGAGATTAAGACCCTTAGAGGGGTAACCGTATACGTGGACTGCAATGCCGACAAGTGCTGGACTCCGACCATGGAAAATGATAATTATGGACATATCATTTGGGGTCCTCAATCAGTAGATATGCCTAGTTGCATAGGTGCGGGTGACAGTTATCCTGCCTGTGATTACTGCGATGATTTAGATTACGGAGGAATCACGGACTGGATCCTACCCTCATTTACCGTTTTGCAGGCCCTTTGCAACTCGGGCAATTGCCCGCATCCTCACACATGTTTCGACGGAGACGGAGAATATCTCGGAGGATACTGGTCGTCTACGCAGTACGACCTGCTACACGCCTACGGTATTGTTCCCTCAACTTGTGGCCCAAACGTCCAACCAAGGGAACACCTATTCCACGTACGCTGCGTCAGAAGCTGAGGGCGTTATTTATACCTGGAAAAATCCGTCTTGAAGGTGACAGGTGTCGCAGTTATTGCATCGGCGGTTCTTCGGCGCAGAATTATGTGCATGCTGATGCAACTACAGGGTATTCAAGTCCTAGTCACTTATATCCCAGTTTCAGCAAGTGCACTTCAAGCTGCCTTTGGCACGATTAAATTTTAAGAGAATATTATGCAACAAAGCAACTAAGAAAACATAAATTTGCTACTCTGTTTCTTTCATTATTTCCTTGTATATGTCATTTAATATCGCCCCGGAGTGCAATGCGGGTCTGATCAGCTGCATATTACTGGTCGGCTGAGGAGATCACGACTAACAGCGCCTACAGGGCATCATTTGCAACTAGTAATTGTATTACCGGTTATACTAGTAAATCCACTGCCTATCGAGTGCGTTGCATTATGCATTCGCCTACCGAGACTATCGCCGATGGGAACTGTGCAGACGGGATAGATAATGATTTCGATGGTTACACGGACGAGGATGATGCAGGATGCAACGACTGCACATGTGCATCCGACTATGAGATCAAAATTATTCAGGGCGAGAAGGTATATGTGGACTGTAGCACGAGCAGGTGCTGGGCTCCGACTGCCTCAGACACGAAAACATGGGGCCCTGACGACGTCAACAAAACCAGTTGCATTGATGCAGGAAGCTCTTATCCTGCCTGCAACTACTGCGACACTTTGGCGTATGCAGGATTCACGGACTGGGTCTTACCTACTTCCTCATCATTATTCAGCCTTTGCATTAGTGGTCATTGCCCGGCTCCCTCCAGAGTATGCTTCGGCGAAGACGGCGGCATCGTAGTTTACTGGGGTTCTAATCAGTATGAGGATTTGGTGACAACCGGCTATAGTGCGGCCTTTGCCACTAGTAATTGCGTTATGGGCGGCAACCCCAAGACTTTCTCCTTAAAGGTACGCTGTACCCGGGTCTAATAATGAGAACAACGGAACAGGTAACTGTGCGGAGGGCATAGACACGACTTGGATGGATATGCGGATGAGACTGATGCAGGATGCGAGGACTGTACATGTTCCGGCACAGGCTATGAGTCCAAGACTCTTGGAGGCGTAACTGTATATGTGGACTGTAATAAAGACAAGTGCTGGACTCCGACGATAACTAAGACATGGGGCCCAACGGGAGGCGCAAAGGCCAGCTGCATAGGTGCGGGAAGCAGTTATCCTGCATGCAACTACTGCGATAATCTGGTTTACGGAGGATTCACGGATTGGATCCTGCCCAATAAAACAGATTTGAAGGCCCTTTGCGCCACCACGACCGTTTGCCCCGATCCGCCTAACACATGCTTCGGCGGGGATGGTGTCTCAGGATATTACTGGTCGTCACGGGATACGGCGCAGATTGGGCCTCGCTCGTACAGTTCGCCCATTTTTGTCCATATTACAATGACGTCAGGACCCTGACCTACTCACTGCGCTGTAAGAGGCCCTGATAGTTAGGCGTTTATATCTGTCAATGGGAAGAGCATATGTTTGAGGCTTTATTGCCTTTTATTATCGACCTGCAGAATTTCCCCGTCGGACTGAATGTTGCAACGTGCCGGTTTGTAAGTCATATTGCATAATTTAATGTGTGGTATCTGATTTTTGTTTTTCCCCTCCTAAATTAGACTATCTGGTTTGAGTTTTGTATAAATAATTGAATAATTAGCATATTGTTTAATATTTATAGTTAAAATATTAAATAATATATATATATATATATATATATATATATATAATTAGTGGTTATTTGGTGTATTACGAAATGGCAAAAATATCCAATTATTTCGGTTTGGTGTTTGTTTTTTTATCTGTGCTCTCATTGAACGCTGCGGCTTTGGTTCCTGTGGCCAGCGCCCAGGTTACAAGCCTTTCCCAGGTTCCAAGCACTTCTGAAGGGAACTCTGTCTACCTGTGGGCCCAGGTTAAGAACACGGGGAACGTCAATCTGGATGGCTACTGTTTTGTGCGCTTCTATGTGATGGGTCCTGCGACGAATAAATATGTGGGTTACAGAGTCTGCACTGTCAACGATTATGGAAGCAATATTGGAGTCCTTGTTCCCGGAGAGCAACGCTGGTATCGTATTACCTGGACTCCCCCGCAAGCCGGCGACTACAAATACTATGCCATGGTTGAGAACTACGGCGCACAGATTAGTCCATGGTCTACAGGGCAGTCCTTTAAAGTCACTCCAAAAGTTACGAGTGCGCAGGTAACAAGCCTGTCACAAGTAGCCAATACCTACCAGGGAACGCCGGTCGTCCTCTGGGCGCAGGTCAAGAACACAGGCAGCGTAAACCTTGCAGATAACTGCTTTGTCAGGATATACGTTACCGGGCCGGGCATAGATAACTATGTAAGATACAAAGCATGCACCGTGAACGGGCAGGGGGGCCTTGCAAGTCCTCTGAAACCGGGAGAATTGAGATGGTACCAGGTTACCTGGACTGCTCCGCAGGCGGGCGATTACACCTACAAGGCCTATGTCGAATACCTGAAAGCGCCCATCAGCGCATGGTCTGGCGGACAGGTTTTCAAGGTGCTGGCAAGGACGTCGACTGCTTCGATCACACAGACTAAAACCATCACTGCGGCTTTTGTCGGAAAGAAGGTATCCATGGGGGCCGAGGTTGCGAACACCGGCAACGCTGATATGGGGGCGAATTGCTTTGTGCGATTCTGGGTGAAGGGCCCGGGAATAGACAACTACGTCTCCTACAAGGCATGTGATGTGATTGACGGAATCGCCTCTGCGTCGCTTAAACCCGGAGCTAAAAGATGGTACTCCTCGGATTGGACTCCTTCTCAGCCGGGTCAATATCAATATAAAGCGGTAGTGGAATACCAGAAAAAGGAGATAAGCAAATGGTCGACTCCTCGATCTTTTTTTGCTAATCCGCTGACTACGACAACAACTACGCGAAAGACCTCGACTACAACCTCGACAAGGGCTGCTACCACCACGACATTGTTCTCCGGCATTAAATGGGACGTGTCCGCCTCTTTTAAAATAGCCAAATGGAAGGCCTATACGCCGCAGATATGGGGCGCAGATGCTGTTGATGGCGCTACATATTATGCGAAGTTCTCGGAAAGCGATGACACTTACACAACATACAACCGGTACTGTCCATTTGACGGACGAAACGGCGAATATCCAGACTCATGGCACATAGAGCGAAAGTACATATCACCGAGTAAATACATGGTTCTCGTAAGGGGAAGGTCGACTCCGGACTGCGACGTAGGACAGCCCCAGAACAAGGGATTCGTCAAACTGAATCCCGAGAGCGGATGGAAGATCACATCCGTGGGCAAATGCACTGTCTCGGAAGACACAAAGAACTCGAACGGCGTATTCATAACTACGTGGTGTATGGCGGACGCAGTCAGCGGCGTGGTTACCTGGCAGTCTGGCAGCACATGCATAGGATGCTGCGTATGCGGAGAAGGGGCATTGGTGGATATTGAATTCACTGTGGAAAAATAAATCCTATTTCTTTTTACCTTTAAAAGCATCCATGCTTGCCGGGTCAACCCAGAAAGAGAATTCGCCCAGCTGGTCTTTCAGGCGGGAGGGAACAGTTCTCCCCCAGGTAGACAGCCAGCCGTCGGCAGGAAAATCCATGACAATGGAGGGATCTTCGACCTTTGCCTTTTGTATGAATTCTGCCATGCTGCGGTTACGTATGATCGAGTGTCGAGGCTGGAAAACCCCGGACCAGACTGCCCATACCTTGAATACGGTGTCTGCGAAGCGCCCTCCTCCCATGTCCACTGCGAGGACATCGCATCTCTGCGTTTTTTCAAGGACTCTTTGTACTGCGTCGAAGCTGCGGGCATCGTCCCTGAAAAAAATGAGGTTCGGGTTTTTCTCCGACAGCTTTTTGAATGCCTCATCCGACTGCGCGCCCTTGTCTAACGCCACTGTTAGGCCGGCCCTCGGGCAGTATAGTTTCGTTGCGCTGCCCACATGGGGGCCTATCTCTATGACGACGTCGCCCTGCTTTACTGTCTTATCAAGTAGTTCCCTGTAGAGCCGGGATTTGTAAACAACAGAAATCATCTTAAAATGTCTGATTCATTCCCCTCATGCCGGGCTCCAGAACCATCATGTCCCTTTTCAGGAGGTGGAACTGCTGCTCGTTCAGGCTGGACGGATCGATCGGTATTATCAGGCGGGAGCTGCTTACTGCTATGCTGTCTGAGAGAGATTGTATGAACTTGAGTATGTCCTTGTAGTCGTTCTGGGTTATCAGGTACTCCAAGCCGTCTATCAGGACTACGCCGTCTCCCGTTTTCTTTATGAATTCTTTTATTGTGTGCGACAATTCCACGATGTCCGTGGGGTTGATGTGTCCTTCATCTGTCTTCTCGTGGGTGAGCCAGATTATGGGCGTGACCTTCAGGTTATAAGTTTCTCTTACCTCTTTTGGGTATCTGCGCGTGATGTACAGGCCCTGGGCTCCGTGAGTAACGAGGTTCAGGAAGACATCGGTTGCCTTTTCCGGCTTTTCCTCCTGTATGAGATAGCTGTGCCCGACCCTGGCAATCTCCGTTAATACGGTCTTCTCTCCCTCTTTTTCAGCAACGGGAGTCACCGGGACGAAGGAATAAAGGACCCCCTTTTTCATAGGCGAATACAAAAGATACGCTCCGACTGTCATGGATACCGCAATGATGCTCCTCCCGACGATATTCATCAACTCGTATACAGGGGCGTCATGGAATACTACGTAGATACTGGAGATATTGAAGAGCAGTATACCCAATACGGCGACCGACAGCCAGACCCATCCCTGGGATTCCTGGCGGCTGTTCTTATACAGTTTGCGATAAAGTTTGGTCCAATAAACCATGGCCACTACCGACAGTGAGACAGCAATTATATTAATGGCCAATATCGTCTCTCTGTTCAGGTCGATCATTTTTTACCTTTTATCCTGGAAGCAACTTCATGCAAGTCATTGAATCCTTTTGTGACGCCCGATTTAGCCGCAGTCTCTTCATCTATGATACTATCTGCCTTCCTGTCTTCCCCGGATGAAACTTTAGCGACCGGTCCCCCATCGGTATTTCCTCCCGAGGCTAATACTATTCTCTTCTTTTCGTGGTTCTTCCTTCTCAATTCCTTCAGGAGATTGTCTACGTTATCTGTCATTATGGGAATAGCTTCCGGACAATAAACATATTTATATCGCATGTATAAAAACATGCGTCCGATGGGTCATATATAGCCCTAAAAATCATAAATTAAATGGAGCAAAGGGTAAAAATGGATCCATCTACTTTAAAAAAGATAGCGGAAGAATTCGGAACCCCTTCATATGTCTATTACGAAGAGCGGCTGATAAACAATTACAGGGAATTTTATTCCGCGTTCAAGAAAAGGTATCCATCCGTTAAAGTATTATATGCTTACAAAGCAAACACGAGCCTTGCCCTGTGCACCCTGCTCAAGAAAGAAGGGGCCGGGGCTGACGTTGTATCCGGAGGCGAACTTGCAACGGCCCGGAAGATAGGGCTTGCGGGTGCTGATATAATGTATACTAATAATTCCAAATCCCCTGAAGAGATAGGATACGCCATTGACTCAGGTGCGATAATAAACGCTGATTCTGTTCCCGACCTCATGTTGATACAGGGTGAGGCAAAGAAAAGGAAGAAGACCGTGAAAATATCCTTCCGCATAAACCCTGGCGTGGATCCAAAGACGCATGCTAAGATAGCGACCGGGCTCAAAGGCTCAAAATTCGGCGTACACATAGAAGAAGATGCCGCATTCAATGCCTACAAGACCGCAGCAGGGCTGGACCACATAAAGGCGGTCGGCGTACAAACACACATAGGCTCGCAGATAACAGAAGTCGCTCCATTTGTGGACTCCGCGGAGAAGATGATGGAATTCGCGCTCAGGCTGAAAAAGGATCTGCACATAAAACTGGAATACGTCGACCTGGGAGGAGGCCTCGGCATACCCTACCGGGATGAGAAGACCGCAAAACCTGAAGACTACGCAGCGGCGGTAGTGCCTGTTATCGAGAAATGGAACAAATTATTAGGCTATGAACCGGCGTTGTGGCTTGAACCGGGAAGATACCTTGTCGCGAATACCGGAATGGTCCTCGCAAGAGTGCAGACGGTAAAAGAGACACCCTACAAAAAATTCATAAACACCGACGCAGGATTCAACACACTCATACGCCCGGCGATGTACGACGCATACCACAGGATAGAACTCGTCGGCAAAGAAAAAGAGCAGAAGACGGAATTATACGACGTCGCAGGGAACGTCTGCGAATCAGGCGACCTTTTTGCGAAAGACCGCATGCTTCCGAAAGCGCAGGCAGGAGACCTCCTTGCGATCATGGATGCAGGCGCCTACGGATACTCCATGGCGAGCAGGTACAATACGAGGCTGATGCCTCCTGAAGTGCTTATCCGTTCGAACGGCAAATACGAGCTGATAAGAGAAAGAGAAAAGCCGGAAGAACACTACAAATACCAGAGGATACCAAAAGACCTCTTGTAACTACAAATAAAAAAACCTTTAAGAAAGTCATGCCACGGGTATGACGTGCGCCTATAAGCGCAGTTTACCAAACGGAAGTGTGCGCCTGCTGGCGCACCCGCCTGGCGAACTATACCTTACATTACAATAAAAAACTGTGATGAGAAAAAAAATCGCTGCTGATGTCCCACGGGGACGAATGATGACGCTTATGAGCTCTGAGTTTTATTTGGCGGATAAACGGTATAAACCGGATGAATAAAAAAATCAGAAAAAGAAAAACTACTGTCTTTTCTCGTATTCCTGCGGAGGCTCTTTCTTGAATTCTTTCAGTATTACCCTGAGCATGCTCTCGTCGAGGTCCACTGAATATTTCTCCTCCATCTCTTTTATGTATTCCGCCTCGCCCCATATGCGCAGTGCGTATACGCTGTCGACTATCGCCTTCTGGAGGTCGCTTCGCAGGTACTTCTTTTTATTCTGTCCGACTATGCCTGAAAGAACGTTCCTCCCACGGACGACGTGCTCTCCTTTTTCGGCGAATTCATCGCTTGTCAGAATATTCAGAGCGCAGTCAAGGCTGCTTTTGTGCATGTATTTAGCTGTGTCCACGAGACTCATTTTTTCCCCTCCCCGTGTATATTTACTGCAACTCATGCAAAAATATATATCTAATATATCTCCAGTTTAAAGACATATAAATAAGAACGATAAAGACTATAAGAGGGCTACCTTCTCGACCCTTCGTATGACTTCCATGATATCGGAATACACATCCGCAAGGGACATCCTGGGGAACTCTTCGTCCAGGTAATAATATGCTCTGTTCCTCTCTTCATAATCCATCTCCGCGGTTATCGACGAAGTGACATGCTCCCCTGCAAGCGCTCTGTAAACGGATACGCGAATGCTGCGCAGATCTCCCGAGATACTTTCCTCCACTTCCAGGCAGAAATCCTCTTCGCCGTTTATCTGCATATGCGCCTCGCATATCTCCTCGTCGTCGACGATGCTTTCCACCAAAAGATTAAAGAGCCTCTTTTCGCCGACGGCTTCATGATGCTTCAGGAAGCCCATTGCAAACGCGTTTCCATCCATTTTTTTTAGCTGTCTATCCCGGGGCAATGCCCTTCCCGGATGATCTCTGAGATCGCGTCGCCATGTATGTCGGCGCCGCAATATATGCATTTTGCGTTCTTGTAACTTTCCCCGTGCTTTACGAGGACGGTAACTCTCTCAGGGCATCTGGGACATGCCCCGGTTATAAGCGAACCAATTCCTTCGAATACGACCTTTGCCATCAGGTATCAAATCCTCCAAAAACATTCGATTAAAGATAGGACACTGTGAATATAAATACGCAAAACAGGCGCATGCAAGCTCCGGTCAGTTCTGCTCGCCTATGTCTTCGTTCCAGATCCCGGGATTTTCTTTGATAAAAACAGCCATCAGATTCACGCACTTTTCGTCTTTGAGGTTTATCAGTTTAACTCCCCTTCTCTTCAGATGCGCCTCGGGGCCCTTGAAGGATTTATTTTCCCCGATGACGACGACCGGGATCTTATACAGCAGCACGGCACCCGAGCACATGTCGCATGGAGAGAGCGTGGAATAAAGCGTGCATTTGGAGTAATCCTTTGCCGTAAGCCTGCCTGCATTTTCCAGGCAGGAAATCTCCGCATGCAGTATCGCAGACTTCTTCTGGACGCGTTTGTTATGGCCTCTCCCAATTATCTTTCCGTCTATTACGAGAACCGCGCCTATGGGTATCCCCCCTTCCTTCCGGCCCAACAACGCCTCCTTATACGCTTCCTCCATGTACTTTCTATGATCCATGTCCTTTCCGTTCATCCGCTCATCTCTCTTTTGGTCCGCTTGAGTATCCTGTGAGGTATCTCAAAGATCAGATGCTGCCTGTCCATCTCCTGCAAGTCCTCCTGCCGCTTTTTATCATACTCGAGGATCTCGGGAGGACAGATCGCAGTCTCATGCACAGAATCGTCCCTCCCGCCTTTCGGGGGGATCAGACTGACGTGATGCCCTTCCCGGATTATGCCCGATATCCCGTCGCCGTAAATATCCGTCCCGCAGTAATTGCATCTGCTGTTCTTGTAGGCTTCGTCTTCCCGTAGAAAAACGCTCACCATTTCAGGACAGCGGGGACATGTGCCGGAAATAAGCGTTCCGCGTCCTTTGAAAACCGTTTTAGCCATTTAAATGCTCTAAATAAGGTCTTTGATATTTCTATTTAATCCCGGATACTATAAATACTTTATATGTTGAAATGTCCGGAGGTTTGAATACTATGGAGATATCCGGAAAAGAGATTGCCGGATGGCAAGACAGCGGCTGATCAATACGCCTATTTTTCCCGCCCGTTGTTTTTATGTCCTTGAATCTAAGAAATTATCAAGGATATGGTCTGCGAGTTGAGTGAATAAATCATATATTCGATGACAAGATGTTAACTAAGTCTAATCTGAAGGAACTGGTAAAATCCAAGCTTGGAGAATCACTGTTTATCGTTGCGAGCAACAGGGAGCCGTATGTGCACACGTATAAAGAGGACAAGATAGAATTCCTGCGTCCCGCAAGCGGCATGGCTATCGCCCTTGATTCCGTGATGCAGGCGTGCGGCGGGGTATGGGTCGCGCACGGCAGCGGGGATGCCGACAAGGAAACGGTCGGGGAGAAAAACAGGATAGAAGTTCCTCCGAATAGTCCGAAATACACTCTCAAAAGGGTTTGGATGAGTAAAGAAGAAGAAGAGAGATATTATTACGGGCTTTCGAACGAGACCTTCTGGCCCCTGTGTCATATAGTCTACGTTAGGCCGAAATTCGACGAATCTGATTGGAACACCTACAAAAAGATCAACGAGCGTTTTGCCGACGCCATATTAGAAGAAGTCGGCGATCAGAAAGCGTTCGTATGGCTCCAGGATTTCCATCTGTCGCTGGTTCCGAAGATCCTTAAGGAGAGAAGGCCGGACCTCGTGACCGCGCATTTCTGGCATATTCCCTGGCCGAATCCCGAGGCGTTCCGGATATGTCCGTGGAAGGAGGAGATACTAGAAGGCCTCCTTGCAAACGACGTCATTGGCTTTCATACGCGCTACAACTGCAATAATTTCCTGGACACGGTAGATATGACCCTTGAAGCAAAGACTGACCGGGACCTTTATTCCGTCTCGCATAAGGGCATAACGACCCTTGTGAAGCCTTTTCCGATAGGCGCCGACTACAAGTACGTCTCGGACATCTCGAACCTGCCCGAAACAGAGATGGTGATGGTCCAGATCAAGAGGAAATACAACCTGAATGACAAGATAGTGGGCGTCGGCGTGGAGCGAATAGACTACACTAAAGGAATACCCGAGAGATTCAAGGCCATTGACCGGTTCCTGGAAAAATATCCCGAGTACCAGGGACGCTTTGTCTTCATACAGCTGGGCGCCCCGAGCAGGATATACATCGGCGCATACAAAAAGCTGAATGACGAGATAGAAGCCCTGGTCCGGGACATAAACTGGAAGTACGGAAGAGACCACTGGAAGCCGATAATCTATTTGGGGGAATACACCGACATGAACAGCATAATCTCGTTCTACAAACTCGCGAACATCTGCATCGTAAGCTCTCTGCACGACGGCATGAACCTTGTCGCAAAGGAATTTGTAGCGGCGCAGAACGACATAGTCGGCATGCTCCTCTTAAGCAGGTTCGCAGGCTCCGCCAGGGAAATGCCGGAAGCGGTGCTCATAAACCCCTATGATATAGAGAAATTCGCGGATGCGATAAAGGAGGGAATAGAGATGCCTCCCGAAGAAAGAAAGGCACGGATGGAGAAGATGCGCGAGACCGTGAAGGAGAACAATATATACAAATGGGCGTGGGACGTGATATCCTCGCTGACAAAACTTTAATAAAAAGAAGTGAACCACTTATTCGATGCTTGGCCGGACGTGGAATGCCGCATCAAAGAAGCGTACAGTGTATTTTTGTTCCTGGACTACGACGGGACGCTGACGCCAATAGTCGAAAGACCCGATCTTGCGGTCCTGGAGGACAAAACAAGAGACATTCTGCGCGCGATCAGCAAAGTGCCAGGATACCGTTTATGCATAATAAGCGGGAGGCCTTTAGAGGACGTAAAAAAACTTGTGGGCCTAGACGGCATTTGCTTTGTCGGGAATCACGGCATGGAGGCCGAATGCCCTGATTTGAAGTATGTGAATCCGGAGGCGCTCAAATGCAGGGACGCCATCAAAGAGATACACGAAAAGCTTTTGTTCGAGACGAAAGAATTCAAAGGCGTGTTCGTCGAGAACAAGGAGATAAGCGAGGCGTTGCATTACCGCATGGCGGACGAAAAGGACATTCCAGAAATAAGGAAGATATTCAGTCGTGTTGTCGGCCCATACCTTTCTTCAGGGAAGATACGGACTGCAAAAAACAAGAAGACGCTCGAAGTCCTGCCGGACATCAACTGGAACAAGGGAAAGATGGTCCTGAAGCTTTTAGAGGAACGCGCCGGAGGAGATGCATTAGCAATATACGTCGGCGACGACCGGACCGACGAGGATGCGTTCCAGGCGGTCGGAAAAAACGGCATATCAGTGCTTGTCTCAGAGCGCCCGAAAAAGTCTCATGCCGGATACTACCTGAAGGACGTGAACGAAGTGGTCCGGTTCCTCGGGCTGCTAAAGGGGCTTAAAACAAAAAATGCAAACCAGTGAACGCGCGTTCGTATTCCATACGTCGCTGGAATTGATCCGGGCAACGGACCATGTCGCAAGGAACGTAAAGGAACTCCTTGAGGCCATCCTGGTCGTCGAAGAATCCTCCCTGTTTTATCACACGCACAGGTACTTTCGCGAAAGTCCGCTGACGGGCGAGAAATATTCATCGGATTACGCGCAGTGGGCGATAGACACGCTGCGTGAGCCGCAGCTTGGAGAAAAGCTCGCATCGATAGACATGCACGGAATGAAAGACATGGAAGCAGTTAGGACTGCCCTGACGGCCTGCATAGACGGCTGGATGAGCCATGGATGCAGGGTAAGGGACGTTCCCAGGGGAACTGAATTCTATTTCTGCAAGCCGCTCAATATAGTGATGCCTACAAAATACATAGCCGGAACGCTGGAAGAATTCATCCTCAAACTGGAGAAAGCAAGCATCAATTCATTGTATCATCATATCTTCGAAGCCCGTTTTCGGCTTGGGAAAAATAAAAACGACTACTCCAGTTGGATAGAAAATGCCCTCGGAAGACCGGACCTCGCAAATAGAATAGACGAACTGGATTTCTACGCATGCACTCTGGATGAATCAAGAAAGAATATCATCAGACTGATAAATGAAGATGGCAGCATCAAAGCTTGACGATTATGAACCAATAGTAGGCTCTGGAGTCATCGAAGAACTCCGGATGCTGGCGGAGAACGCGTCGCATAAAACCATCAAGATGGTCAACTCCACGGCTGTCGGAGGAGGGGTCGCAGAGATACTCATAAAACTGGTTCCGTTGATCAACCAGGCAGGGGTCAGCGCCAAATGGGATGTCATCAAGGGCGATGACAAATTCTTTTCAGTGACAAAAGCATTCCATAACGCCCTGCACGGAAAAGAGGAAGAGATCGATCAAAAGATGCTGGATACTTTTCTTGAATATAACCGGAGGAACTCCGCCGATATGCGCTTTGACGAAGACGTCGTCGTGATACACGACCCCCAGCCTGCGGCGCTTATAGAAATGAAAGAAAAGACAAAGGCCAAATGGATATGGCGATGCCACATAGACGTTTCGTCGCCCGATCCCCTGGTCTGGGATTACCTGGAAACATATATAAGAAGATATGATGCCTCGATATTCTCCTCATCAAAATTCGCAAGACATCTGCCCATTCCCCAGTTCATAATATCCCCTTCAATAGACCCCTTGAGCGACAAGAACAAGGAACTAACCCGGGAAACAATAGACAAAGTGCTCGAGAAATACGGCATATCAAAAGATAAACCGATAATAACCCAGATATCCCGTTTCGATGCGCTCAAGGACCCGATAGGCGTAATCGGAGGGTATGAACTGGCAAAAGAATATGCAGACTGCCAGCTTGTCCTTGCAGGCGGGGGCGCATCGGACGATCCGGAGGCTGCAAAGATCCTGGAAGAAGTCAGGCAAAGAGCAGGATCCGACGAGGACATACACATCCTGGACATGCCGCCGTTCAGCGACATCGAGATTAACGCTTTACAGAGGGCTTCTGCGATAGTCGTACAGAAGTCACTGAAAGAGGGATTCGGCCTGACCGTAACGGAAGCCTTGTGGAAGAATAAGCCGGTGATAGCCGGAGCCGTCGGGGGAATACCCCTGCAGGTGAAACATAATCGCACCGGTCTCCTTGTTTATTCGGTCGAAGGACTGGCGTATCAAATAAGGTACCTTCTCAGACACCCCGATATAGGCGAACGGCTGGGCATATGCGGCCATGAATACGTCAAACGTAAATTCCTGCTGACCCGTAATTTAAAGGATTATCTCCTTTTAATAATTGCATCAGACGGGTTGGGAGAGTCGATAATAGATGCATAGTTTTGAAGAAAAATGGAATTATTAATTGAACGGATCCGGACCAAAGTAATGGAGTCATTAAACACCCAAGTAGACAAGATAGCCGATTATGCCGGCACTGCAATAGTATTTGCGATATTGTTCGCGTTCGCATACGTCGTTGGCTGGGTCACTTCAAAGATCCTCCACAGGGTCCTAAAAATGGAAAGACTGGAAGACATCGTGATAAAATACGGCGCCATGAGATCCAAGCTATGGGCCGATACGATAAATTTTCTCGTTATCTATACAAAGTGGTTCGTCGTCGTGGGCATCTTGACATTAAGCGATATATCGCTGATCACCAACGAGATATATCCATTCATGAACCAGTTGCTCTGTTTTATCGTTCTTGTAATACTCGGTTTGATAGTCGGAGGATTCATCTCAAAATTCGTACGAGACGTTTCCATGGACTTCGGATGGGAGGACAAACTGGTCAAATACGGCGTTGTAGACGCATTAGGCGATATTCCAATCACTGGACTACTGACCGGCATAGTCAAGTGGTACGTCGTGCTGATATTCGTTGCGCAGGGCGTGGAGCTATTCGAGAATCTGCCGGTCCTGACGGACTACATGACCGGTATAATGGCGTACATACCCCAGGCAATGCTCGGAGGATTTATCCTGCTGGTCGCGCTTTTGATAGCGGATTACACCGGTGACAGGATAAAACAGAAACAACTGGGTTTTTCAGAGACCATTGCATTATTCGCAGAAACCGTGATAGTCTTCCTCGGCACGGTGATAGCGCTCCCACATTTTGGGGTATACGATACGTCCATCCTGAAATATTCCTTCCTAATACTGGCTACAGGCATATCCCTTGCTATCGCCATAGCATTCGGCCTCGGGCTCAAGGATTCTGTGAGCAAGTTTGCGAAGAAATACGAGGGGAAAAATCAATAAGAGAAACGTTCCCCTTATCGCGTCTCCCGAGCGCAAAACATGTCTTGCAGCATATCGATATGCGGATATGAATGCTAAGTGTATGCAAGCCGTATGCCTCAGGCACATGCGGGGATAAATAAAAAAGAAAAAGGAGTCACATCATCGCCTGATTTTCTTCTCTCCACGCAGGCTGGTTTACCGCAAAGTACTTCAGGTCCTCAGTACCATTGTTCACTGCCTCCTGTTTTGCGCCTGCCGGTATGTGTATGAGCAGGCCTTCCATCATCCCGACGGGCTTATCGTTTATGTACATCACTCCTGATCCTTCCAGGACGTAGTCTACTTCCGGGTTTTTCATCATGTGAGCTGATGTCTTCTGCCCCGGATTTAATACGACGTAAGCTATGCTATAATCGACGTCTACGTGTTCTTTCAGGGTGTTAGGGTTGAATATTTCGCATATGGATACGTTGTCAAAAAACTTGCCGGACGAGCAGTTATTTATGTCTTTCGTGAACATGTATTCGTCGCGCGCGGTGCCCCCGGTGTCATCGTCAAGGTATGTTACCGTTCCCCCCGCCCCTCCCCGGTACCTTGCTATGTTGGTCCACGTCATCGTATGATTCTTGTCCGTTATCGCCCAGAAGTCGTAGTCTCCAATTGCCCTGTCTCCGTTCTTATCCAGGATAGTGAGCCCGGTTTCTCCTGAATAGCGATCCGCAATGTGTGTTGCAGCTTCCATGACCTCTTCAGGTCTGCTGCCTTCGGGTATAGACTGCAGGGCAAGGGCCGCTATCCACAAAGCATCGTACAATGCCAGAGCGTATGTATTCGGGGTCCTTCCCGTCTTTTCCTCTATGCCCCGTGTAACGCTGCTTTTTTCAGTCAGGCCTTTCGCACTAATTATCGGGCTGCCAAGGTCCGTCTTCATCGCAAACGCAGATGCTCTGGCGTCATTAATCAGTTCGGAATTGAGCGCGGTTATGTCATTCCCGTACCATTTGACGCCCGATAGAGAAGGATACTTGTCCGCTTCCAGGACTATCGGCATGGGATCGAAGGCCATCATGTATACAGCAACTCTGCCTTTGTTTGCTTTCAGCGCATCCGAGACCCTCAAGTCAAGCTCTTTAACCTGCGCCCCGTAATCAGGGGCATTTGGATCGAATTTTACCGGCTCAAGGACCGTACGGTTTAGTGCGACAAACTCTTCTCTTGCGGCCTTGTACATGTCCCTGCCCCATTGATCGTCCCTGTAAAAAGGCGCGATGACCTTAATGTCTTCAAGGGCCATTAGCGCAGTCACTGCTTTAGCCTGCATCCTGTCATCCGGGACTATCCTAAGGACGTTGTCACCAGGCAACGCAAGAGAGGTGGCCGTAGCGATGCTTATCACAACCATCCCGTTCTCGTCGGCGTAAGGCTTTACCTCCGCCAGTTCCGCGCTTGAATAAGGACCCAGGACCGTCTTTATCCCCTGCTTGTCAAGGGATACTATCTTTTCAAGGGCAGTTTTAGCATCCGATCCGGTGTCTTCCACAGAGAGCGTGACGCGCGCGTTTGCCCCGTTCTCTTTAAAATAACCGTTTACCTCATGTACTCCGATCTCGAGGGCGGCCTTCTGCGATGCGCCGTCAAGCGCAAGGCCGCCTGTAAGAGGAAGCAGCGCTCCGATCGCGATCACTTTCTCCCTGGGAGATACAGGACACATCCTGGGTTGCGTATATAAGAACGTACAGGCGGCAAGCAACAAAAAACAGAGGGCCGCGGTAACATAGAACTTCTTTTTGTATTCCATGATACAATTTAATTAATACGCCTATAAATCCTCCTTTAGGCCAGAAACTGTTTCGGATTAGGGACTGCTATATTTCGAATCATGCCAATTGTTTAATTGACCCCTTTCCAAGACCGCGGATTCTTACCACTACATTATTTATTCTATATTTATTAATGTAGTGGTAATAAATACTTATGGTCTATATCCGCACCCGTCTGGTAGAAGGTCGCACTTATCGATATCTTTCCAAGTCGGTCCGGCTAAGGGACGGCTCTGTTCGCTCGATCCAGAAGCTGGTGAAAGAAGACGGAATTACAGCAGACAACCTCTACGGCAAATACTCGGATTACTTCGAGAACGCAGAGGCCCGCCTACATCTCGATCGCATTCTGTCAATGTACGGGACCGATCCCATATACACAAAGCAGCAAGTATCAAAGGTAGAAGCCATGAGGACGGGTTATCTGCGGCTTCTGGAAAAACTTTCGCCCGCGCAGAGGACGGACGTATTCGATCGGTTTGTCGCAAACTATACTTATGATTCAAACGCCCTTGAAGGGAACTCCCTTACCCTGAAGGATGTATCCATGGTCCTCTTCGAGAAGAAAGCGGCGGACGGAAAAGACCTGCGCGAGATATACGAAACAAGGAACTCAAGAAAAGTCATGGACATGATCCTGGACGGACGATTCCGGGTCCGGGAAAAAGACATCATCAGGATGCATTCTCTATTCATGGAAGATATAGATGAGCGCAGGGGATACAAGATCCTTCCAAATTATCTCCTTGGAAGAGACCTGGAGCTCACGCCCCCGGAAAAAGTCCCTGACGAGATGCGCAAACTGATTGACTGGTATGAAGATTCCACTAAGAGAATGCATCCCCTGAAATTGTCGGCCCACTTTCACGGCCGCTTTCTTGCCATACATCCATTCGAAGACGGGAACGGACGAGTGGGGAGATTCCTCACAAACGTCATGCTCCTGGAAAACGGATATCCCCCGATAATAATAAGAAAGAGTTGGAGGACCTCCTACCTAAAATGCCTGGCAGACAATGACCGGGGCTATAAGACGAATCTGGAACGTTTCTTTCTGGAGAAATACAAGAGAACGTATGAGGATTTCTTCGGGGTATATTTGAAGTATCTGAAATAAGAAATTCCGTAAGAATATTCCAATCCTATTATAGTCTGTTTCTAACATTGACAAGACCGAAAGTCTGTACTGGGATCCAAGGCATTTCCAATCCTACTTTAGTCAGTTTCTAACGAGGGCCCCTCTGCGGCTGTTGTCCGGATTTTAAGGGTTGATAAATTTATCAGGATAATGAAGATTTCCGGGATTATCTTAGTAAAAATATCAACCCCTGCAGTTTATCCTCTCAAGCGCCTCCTTTGTCTTTTCGATTATTTTTTCCATGTTTTGTGATACCCTCTCAGAAACATTGTATGAGGAATAAAATCCGGTAGCGTTGCTGTCCAGGAGTCCTGCCAGGTTGGACCTGCAGGACTGAATAACCTCCTCTGCCGGACGGCTGCTTCCTCGTATGCGCAGGTCCCTTTTGATCTCCTCAGCTACTACCCTATACCTAAGCTTTCTCCGGGGAAAGTTTACCTGGGCCACGACGTCAAACAAATCCTTATGCCTTACCCCTCCGACCGCGGCCTTCTCAGACTTTGCGGACAGGACAATCTTGCTTGCAAGCAGCCTCTCTATCCCGAGAATCTTCTGGCTGAATGGATACGTATCGGGCACCCCGGGCAGCGCATTAAAATCGCAGTATACATAGTTCCTTGTGATCCTTTTTACGTTTATCCGTATCCTTACCCGGTGATCATTTAGTTCCTCTCCGGACAGCCTGGTCCCGGAATTATACTCCTCCGAGGAGATACGGTAATACGTCCGCGTCCCTGAGAATCTGTCATACTCGCCTCCTCTGAAGCCATGCAACTCCATTAATGAATCAATCGCCTCCACAGGCATCCCCGTTCCAAGGTCGTAGTCAAGGTTCAGCGAGATCCTCCGATAAGGTGCCTTCACAGCCTGCTGAATCGCAGTCCCACCCGTTAATATGAAATCCTCCGTGCTAAGGCCGCGGGCAGCATCCATCAGGTTCATGAGAGACTCAACCTGAAGCAGAGAATACCCCGTCCTGCGGACAGCATCCTCTATATGCTTGGTATCAAACATTTATCCCTCCAGAAATGAACTCTTCTTCTTTTTTACCGGGCTTTACTTTTGGGATGTAAGAGGTCTTATAACCCATCCTCGAGTAACAGCCGGGTGTACCGGTCGAATATTTCCCTAGTAAATTATGGAAAGTGCAACTGTTGCATATAATTACTGAATTTGTAATTTAAAATATTGGGTTACGGAAGGTGTCACTATGATTAATGATGCTATCGCTAAGAAACCTTTTGAAAGAGATAGGGTATTCTGGTCTTACCAGATCATTTGAAAAATTCGTCTTGCAAACCTCTATAAGTTTCAATCCTTGTTTTACTGGATGCTCCTTTCTAACCACGATGGTAAGCAAGATCGAGCTATCCACCGGAGGGTTTCAATCCTTGTTTTACTGGATGCTCCTTTCTAACTTCGATAAAATCATCTGCCATTTTTTCCGCATCGTGGTTTCAATCCTTGTTTTACTGGATGCTCCTTTCTAACAGCTGTTCGCCTTTTCTACTATGTAAATCTATTGCAGTTTCAATCCTTGTTTTACTGGATGCTCCTTTCTAACTCTTCGCTTACATCCTCAAAAGTAGAATCATCAACAGTTTCAATCCTTGTTTTACTGGATGCTCCTTTCTAACTATCGCAAGAGGACGTATAGATTATCAAGAATGTAGTTTCAATCCTTGTTTTACTGGATGCTCCTTTCTAACACCCAATCTCCTTTCGACCTCATCCGGGCAATTCGGTTTCAATCCTTGTTTTACTGGATGCTCCTTTCTAACAAAAAAACAAGTGTTCTTCCCTTGAATGGTATCTCGGTTTCAATCCTTGTTTTACTGGATGCTCCTTTCTAACTGTTCCCTTATTCTTCATTCTTAGGTCATAGAAGAAAGTTTCAATCCTTGTTTTACTGGATGCTCCTTTCTAACTTTTATGCTGGGGTTTTTTTTAGGATGGTTATTTTTCGTTTCAATCCTTGTTTTACTGGATGCTCCTTTCTAACAATATATAAATTAGAATAAAGCACGTATGGACTGTAGTTTCAATCCTTGTTTTACTGGATGCTCCTTTCTAACATAGATTATAGTTTTTTTACATTGAATCATGCTATGTTTCAATCCTTGTTTTACTGGATGCTCCTTTCTAACATTCTTTCTATTTCGCAGAGTACGCCTTGATGCTCTACGTTTCAATCCTTGTTTTACTGGATGCTCCTTTCTAACCTTAATTTTGCTTTTTCAATATATGTTCTTGTGGCGAGTTTCAATCCTTGTTTTACTGGATGCTCCTTTCTAACCCTTCCATACTACTTTTCATTCATTTTTAGATTGGAGTTTCAATCCTTGTTTTACTGGATGCTCCTTTCTAACACAATACTAAAAGCAAGAATACAAGGAGACGGCCGGCTGTTTCAATCCTTGTTTTACTGGATGCTCCTTTCTAACTCTTAGATCGTCTATGAATCCCTGAATCATTTATTTGTTTCAATCCTTGTTTTACTGGATGCTCCTTTCTAACAAGAAAATCTCCAAAAAGCATCCACATACCCGAAGTTAGTTTCAATCCTTGTTTTACTGGATGCTCCTTTCTAACTAAACATCTTTCTGCCATCATGGTATAGGGCTAATAGTTTCAATCCTTGTTTTACTGGATGCTCCTTTCTAACAAAGCATGGAAGAAAAGATATTATAAAACTAATGTGGGGTTTCAATCCTTGTTTTACTGGATGCTCCTTTCTAACAGGCACTAAAGCTATTAATTTAGTTGTTTTATCGAAGTTTCAATCCTTGTTTTACTGGATGCTCCTTTCTAACTTTGTTTAATTATTTTACCTTGTAATATTATTAGATGTTTCAATCCTTGTTTTACTGGATGCTCCTTTCTAACATTTTTTTCAGAATACTATTAATCCTTTTTCTATTCCGTTTCAATCCTTGTTTTACTGGATGCTCCTTTCTAACAATATCGAGCATAGTAGTATCTTTTATGTCTCCGAGTTTCAATCCTTGTTTTACTGGATGCTCCTTTCTAACAACCGAAAGAGTATATACAATACTCCTATTATAGCAAGTTTCAATCCTTGTTTTACTGGATGCTCCTTTCTAACCCAGTTCGCTTATTATACCATCGTCTTCCATATATGTTTCAATCCTTGTTTTACTGGATGCTCCTTTCTAACCCCCTTTGGGAGATTGCTTACTATAATCCCAAGGTAGTTTCAATCCTTGTTTTACTGGATGCTCCTTTCTAACCTTATCTTTGATTGCTTGTTCTACATAGTCCCAACGGTTTCAATCCTTGTTTTACTGGATGCTCCTTTCTAACTTTCAGGAGTCGGTTCAACTGGGTTTGCTGCATTAGAGTTTCAATCCTTGTTTTACTGGATGCTCCTTTCTAACTATGGATATGACCTTCATTACTTTAATAGTAGATGAGTTTCAATCCTTGTTTTACTGGATGCTCCTTTCTAACACTCAGAATTAAGTGGTAGAGATATTAAGAACTTACTGTTTCAATCCTTGTTTTACTGGATGCTCCTTTCTAACTAGTAGTCCTAGTCTTCTCACCGGACCTAATCAATCGTTTCAATCCTTGTTTTACTGGATGCTCCTTTCTAACTAGAGACAAGGTGCAAGTTTAAAGGATTAAATTTAAGTTTCAATCCTTGTTTTACTGGATGCTCCTTTCTAACTTTGTCTCGGTAAAAATTACAGACAATTCGGTTTCGTTTCAATCCTTGTTTTACTGGATGCTCCTTTCTAACCAGCAGATCGGCGGGCAGACCGGGCAGCAGATATAGTTTCAATCCTTGTTTTACTGGATGCTCCTTTCTAACCAGCCAAGGACTGATAAAAGGGACGATACTATAGAGTTTCAATCCTTGTTTTACTGGATGCTCCTTTCTAACCAGGGCCGCATATTCAGGATGATGTGGAAAAGCATTGTTTCAATCCTTGTTTTACTGGATGCTCCTTTCTAACGTTGCCTAGGTCTTTGGTGTAGTCTGTTGATTCATAGTTTCAATCCTTGTTTTACTGGATGCTCCTTTCTAACATTGAATGATAGTCCACTTCTTTGCCTTGAGATAAAGGTTTCAATCCTTGTTTTACTGGATGCTCCTTTCTAACAACCATTACCACTAACCAAATAGGCACTTCTGGAACGTTTCAATCCTTGTTTTACTGGATGCTCCTTTCTAACTGTAAGGCTTTGGACTATTGATACTGCGCCTACTGTGTTTCAATCCTTGTTTTACTGGATGCTCCTTTCTAACAAAATCCGAAAGCGTCAAACCCGTATTTCTTAATTGAGTTTCAATCCTTGTTTTACTGGATGCTCCTTTCTAACTATATAGAATTCACCTATCTTCTTTTGAGGAACATGACGTTTCAATCCTTGTTTTACTGGATGCTCCTTTCTAACCTAAATTGTAAAAAAAGAACAAAAGAACTATACGATAGTTTCAATCCTTGTTTTACTGGATGCTCCTTTCTAACAGCCTGAAATTTTGCTCCTTTTTGCCTGAATACGCCGTAAATTGCTCCTTTTTGTGGGCTGTTTTCAATGTATGTTTTTTATTGGATCCTTTATAAATACATTGGTTTTCCGATTCTAGGTGCATATCCTTCTATAACAGCAGTCTATGCACTTCCTTGAATATTTGGTTTTCTTTGGGTATAAGCCGTTTTGTATGATGTCTAAAACATCTTCTATTGCTTTGATCGCTTTTTTATGATCTTTTTCCGTAATCGTTATCTCCTTTATTTTGTTGTTGCTTCTCGCATAGCAGAGATATGCTTTGTTCACTTTTTTCCCGTAGTTTTCTTCTATGAGCATTGAATATATCGCCGCTTGATATTTGTGTGTCCTGAAAGTTTTTTCTTTGTATTCAGTGTATTTGTAGTCTATGGGTGCAGCGGTCCCGTCTTCGAGAAATAAGATCTCGTCTACGATCCCTCTTATGTGCTGTTTTTTTGAGTATAGTTTTACGCCGATCTCTTTTTTGACGCATCCGAGTTTTTTTCTCAGGTATTCTGTGTTGGCCTTTTCTCGGATCTCGTGTATGTGGCGGCCTTTCTGTACTTTGAATCTGCTTCCTTCGTTTTGTGGTATTTCCAGGCAGTGCATATAGTAAGTGAAACGCTGGCAGAACAGGTATTCTATCACGTCTGAGGTGGTTATGTATATGTTGTCTTCTTCCATCTTTTAGAAGAATTTGGATATTATTTTGTCGCTTACAAGGTCTTTGTCGAATGCTTTTCCTATAAGTTTGATCTTCGAGTAGCAGTCGTCGCAGAACGGGAATACATAGACTGAATCTATGTCCGGGTCGATCTTTTCCTCGCATTCCAGGGCTACAGAGTCTATTTCGTTCGTGTTCAGGGTTCCAAGGAACACGCTTTTCTGGACCCTGTATAATCCGTAGCTTTTGCATACTCTGATAACTTTCTCCCTTTTGGCATTATCTGTTATGTCATATATGACCCATGTCAGCATTCTGCATCACCCCTGCCAATGAGTTTGTTTGCGATCCTGTGGCATTCGAATTGGATCACGTCTATGTTCTTTATCTCCCTGCCCCTGTAGTTTACCCTTTTCTCAAATGTGTCGTTTAAGGCCTCTATCAGCGCCTTTTTTCCTTCCTTGTTAAGGGTCAGGCCATCCGGGATCTTGTCAAAGTATTCCTCCTGAACCATCCTTTTACTGAACAAGTAGACGACCGTTTCATCCACGTAGGTACGGTACATCTCTATCAGGTCGAAGACCAGGGACTTTTTGTTGTAATTGTCCGTGTGCATGAATCCTATATATGGGTCGAGGCCTGCGATTATGCAGGCCTTCTCGACTCTCGAATAGAGGACGCCGTAGCCGTAGTTCAGGAGGCAGTTGAATTCGTCTTTTGCCGGATCGCGGCTTCTTCCATCGAATCGGAACCTTTCCGGCATGATGCCACTCAACGCCTCGAAGTAGTTCTTTGAGGACATGCCTTCCATTCCGAGGATCTGCTGTCGGACCGCGTCTATTGTGCCGGTCAGGCCGCCTAGGTTTGATCGCTGTTCCTCTATCTTTGCAATAATCCCTTTAATGGTTTCCTCTTTTTCGGGTCTGGTTGATTTCAGCTTCTTTAGGAGATTTATCTGGTTTTCCAGTTTTCTGTCGATCCATTCCTTAGCGAGGTTCAATCCTTCCACGCTGTTGTAGAGTTCCAATTGCTTCCTGCGTATCAGGGTGGTGCTGCCCAGTTTGCTGTGCCAAACCCTGCCGTAGGGGTCGCCGAAGTGGTCCAGGAAGACGACGTCTATGTTGTTGTCTACTGCGAATTTGATAGCATCCGTCGATACGTAAGCAGAAGTGGTTATAAGTATGTTATCGACTTTTTTCATGGGTACTTCCTGCTCTTTATCGTCTATCAAAACGATGAAGCAGTCGTTCTTCTTTCGCAGGTATGCGCCGTAGGTGTTGATTACGAGTTGCATTTTTTATGCTTAATGGAGTATTTCAATGTTTTTCAAAGCTTTAATCGTCCTCTTAGCAAGGTTTCGTATGTCTTCCGATATTTCTCCCGGGACTTTGTAGGAGGAATAGAATCCTTTTGCGTTTTCCTCTTCCAGCGCCGAGATGTTGGAAGCGCATGAGTTTACTACCTGTTCCGGGGATAGGTTACTTCCCCTTCTGCGCAGGTCTATTCCTATCTCTTCTGCCACCTTCTCATAGTTGATTTTTTTCCGGGGATAATTTATCAGTGCCGTGACGTCGTAGAGATCTTTGTATCTGGCCCTTCCCACCTTGACTGTTTCCGAACGTGCAGAAACCACTATCTTGTTTGCAAGAAGCCGCTCTGCCGTAAGAGTCTTCTGCTTGAATGCGTATTCGTCTAGGAGGCCGGGCAGTATGTTGAAGCTGACCTCTTCATATTCCTTTGAGACCGTTCTTGTGTTGATCTGTATCTTTATAATGTGGGCATTGATCTTTACGCCATCAAGCCTTTTCTCGGATTTGTAAAGCGTCGGAGCCGGGCGCTGATAGGTCAGCGTCCCCGTGAACTTATTGTATTCGCCCCCTTTGTAATGCGGCTTATTCATCAATGATTTTACTGTCTCCAATTGCATCAATTTTCCCAGGTCGTAATCCAGGTCCACGGAGATCCGCCGGTAAGGCTCTTTTACATGCTGCTGCACTGCTGTTCCGCCTTTCAGGATAAGGTCCTCTGTGCGTAGTACCCATGCGGCATACATCATATGCGCGAGGAATTCTATTTGCAGCAGAGGGTAACCTGTTTTCTCAGCGGCGCTTTCCATCCATTCCCGCGTCAGGTTCTCCTGCAGCTTATACATTTATCCCTCCGGAGATGAACTCCTCCTCCTTTTTGTTCGGCCGGCTTTTGGGCATGATCGATACTCTATATCCCCTGTCTTTGTAGACTTTGAGTATCTTCTCCATGTATTCTCCTGTTCCTGCGTCTTTTGCAGCCGATACCAGCTTCTTTGGATCATTGCCTCTCTCCAGATACTCGCCTACGGCAGGTATCCCGTAGAACTGGACGATGTCGTCTCCCAGGAGAAGGGTCTCCGACAAAGCTACTTCCGGGCGGGCTACATTCGCTTCTTTGCCTTCGAATACCTCTCTTTTGTAATTCTCCTCTTTTACGGCTTTCTTAATTGCTTTTACATCCATCTGCAAGGCCTTAGAATAAGCTTCTGCAGCATTTGCATCCTCCACTGAAATATAATATTCGCCGCTGGACACGAGCCCGTAAAAGGAAAGTGCGGAAGGCCCGGAAAAATAATAGCTCTTTGCATATACGTCCTCCATGTATTTTACGACGTTCCTGCCATAAGACGAACGGATCATATAACTGAGAGGATCCAATAAGACGTAACGATCCCTGCCTGTTCTTCTCGCCATGCCGGAAGAGGACATGCGGGAAAGGATGACTTTGGCATTGTTCGCCGATACTTTGAAAGCTTCCATGAGGTCTTTGTAGCCGAATTCCTTTTCCCTTTTGGTGAGGTATAGTTGGAGGAAACGATCTGTTGTTTTCATTTTTTCCGTAAAATTACAATAATTGTAATTATTGTATATAATTACGGGATTTGTAATTTAAATATTGAATTACAAAAAGTGTAATTATGTTGATTCATTTAAATGAACATAAATACAAAAAAATGAATTAAGGGTTTGAAAGGCATCTCACGGTCCCAAAACCCCTGGAAACGGATTTGCCGAGGCCGAGGAGATCGGGGATGAGGAAGTTGACGACAAATTCGCCCCTAAAGGAAAACATCTCCTTGCCCTTGAAGCGGCTGCGCGTCTCCCTAAGCTTTACGTCGACCTTGATTTCTTTATCTTTTTCGACTGGGTTTCCGACACCTGCGGACATGGATAAGATGTTGTTGCGGAGGATTCTCCTAAGCATGTCCTGGCGCTCCTCTTGATTTGCTTTAAGGTATTTGGGAAAGTTCTCCTCGTTTAAGGCAAACCAGGGAGACAGGAAAGCATATCTGTGGAATTTGTCGGAGAAGCCGACATCCTGCTCTTTTACAGAAAGCTGCCTCTCATAGACCTTATACTCGTTTTCCCCAAGCTTTACGCTCTCATATTTGTCGAAGATCTCTTTTAAAACATCCACGCCCTCGTTTATTCCTAAGACCTTGGCCGAGCCATCCAATACTTTGTACTGGATCAAAGGATACTTGTAGACGAACTGATCGCCCTTATGCTGATGCAGAAGGGTATACTCGTTAAATCGGGTAGCGAAGAAGCCTCTAAGCTTGTTGCCGTGCTCGGAGATGGGACGATCGGATTCCAATGTTAGGGTGAGGGTTTTGATTTTCATGTTAGCAGAATTTGTCTCGTGGTTCAGCATCTTTGTTAAATCCGGTTTTGGGGTCGTATAAACGATCGTGCCCAATATCCTCTATTGCGATTCGGCCAATACCTATATCCTCATTGTAACCAACTTTGTTTGCGTAAGCTTCTGGTACTGAAATAACGTGATCGTAGAAATCCTTTTTTATTACCAGAAAGGCTTTTTTCCGTTCTATATGATTTTTTATATTTTTTATTTCAATGAATTTTTTCCATATCTGTTCTGCTTCTTTATCTAATTCTATAAACACGTCTAATTCTGGGTAGTCATCGTCAATCAGCTTGAATTTCAATAGCTCATCAAAATCCATAGCTTCTACATGCTTTAGAATGGTTTTAGATTCACAATCACTGCTTAACTCTTTTACCTCTTGAAAATACTCTTGGTTTAATGCAAAAAACTCAGATTCTAAGATTTCCTCCTTTCTAAGAACCTTTTCAGTTTTGGAAATCAAGAATTTACCATATATGCTACTCGGTTTATATGAATGTCCATTATTGTTCTGAATCAAGGAAACAACATTCACAACTCCATTTATCTCTCTAAAATTTCGATTGCATCTCCCAGCTACTTGATTAATTGAATCAAGTGGAGCAAGATCTCGATAAACTATGTCTGTATCTATGTCAACTCCCGCTTCTATTAGCTGTGTGCTAATTATTATTTTTCGTTTTCCATTCCTCTCTTTTATCTCCCCTATCTTCCTCATTCTTTCTTTCGGGACGATGTTTGTTGATAAGTAATAGCATTCTGAATTTTTAGAATCTAAATTTTTGAGTCCTTCGTACACTTTTATTGATGAGTCTATAGTATTCAAAACTATTAAAAAATCTTCGTTTTTATGCTTGATTATCTCCTTATCTAGTATCTTTATAAAATCATCAATGAGTAGTGACTTTAAATTTATCTTCAATGTAACTCTGTTTAGCGATTCAAAATATTTTTGCTTATTTCCCACTAGTGATTTTATTTCACCTTTACTCTCATCAAATATAAGTGGCTGAGTTGCTGTTAGAAGTAAAAAGTGTGTGTTAAAACAATCCGAAAAAAACTTCATCATTTTGTTGAGTAAAAGCCAGTATTCATGCGGTACTGCTTGCACTTCATCTAAAATAACAATGCTGTTTGCTATGTTATGAACTTTCCGTATCGCCTTATTTTTGTTGGAAATCAAAGAATGAAAAAACTGTACAAAGGTGGTGACAATAATTTCGGAGTTCCAGCCCTCTATAAGAAGTAAATCCTTTTGAATATCTCCCTCCTGATTTTCAAATTCGTCTTCTTTTGTCTTATAGAATATGTCTGAGAGGTGATGGTGTTTTAAAAGTATATCCGTAGTTGGATTGTTCAAAACGCTCTTGAAAACATCATAGTTCTGATCAATTACAGTTAAGAATGGGAGCGCATAAATGATCCTAGGTGTATATCCTTCGCTTTCCTTAATTTTTTCTCGTATTTTCAAGGCAAAGGAAAGAGAGGTAAGAGTTTTTCCAGTACCCGTTGGTACATTAAGGGATAATATCTTATCTCGTTTAAAATTAATCTCCTCTTTCTCGATGTTTTGGATAACCTCTTCGTAGATTTGATTCCTTATCACATCAATTTTGTTCTTAATTTCCTTGAATTTCGACTTTCTATACTCATCAACTACGTCATTGGATATGTTTACTCGTTGTATCAGATTTAAATTTGCGGCATCAGTTTTGTCAGCATCCAGGAGTATTGAGTAAAAGAATATGGTTAGGAAATAATAAAATAAGCTGCTATCCTCATCAATATTACGCACTAAACTTTTTTGTTTATTATTTAGTTCCTTTAATATGCTCTCAAAATTCTCTTGAAATTTTTTGATGTCAAGGTGGTCTATTGGGAATAAATTTAGATAGATCCCATTTAGATAATCTGCATTAATTGCAATGATCTGTTTTCTTAAAATCTCCTTATTTTTTTCATCAAAATCATAGGTCTCATCATTTGCGTTGTGTAAATTACCGTGATGCCTTTTAACAGCTAAAAAGCTGATGATTGGTAAATACTTACAGTAATCCTTGTCTAATAAATTATTAGCCTCTAGATATCGTTTGACTGAGTAGTACGTAAAAATTGATGAAATAAAACCGTGGTGAGTCGTTGGTTTATTTTTCAGTTTATTCCTTCTTACATCATCTTTCTCATTTATATACTCTTGAAAGAACACGGTCCCTTTACCAAAATCGTGGGTTATACCAATTAGATATAATACATCAGAAAGTGTTTTATGAGGGACATATTTGTCTAAATTTAATTTCTTTGAAGAAAAAATAGCTTGAGCTAAACTACCAACATTTCCTAAATGTACTCTTAAAAGTTTATCTGGATGCGATTTAGGTTCATTCAATAAAGAGGATATTCTCTCTGGTTCCATCTTTATAATCAACTTTTATATATGATTCTATAAGCTTTGCGTCAATAGGGTTGCCGCATCTTTCAAAGATAACATCGCTGTATTTAGTAACAATCCGATCACAATTCATTTCTACGGGAATTCTTGTGGAAAAGTATTCTCCCTCTGAGGCAAAAAGTATGCCCTCATTTTCTGCAGTTTTTTTTATGGGTATTACCGAGCTAATTTTGACATACTCCTTCTGTGTTAAGGAACTTACTTTAGCCTCTTCTATCAGTTCAAAATTTGCGATATGTTCACTAAGACCGAGACATGGAGTGTAAACCGATTTGTGTTGCTCTACGTTCTCTTTTAATTGATTATACAAATCCCCAACGTGATAAAAATAGATCCGGTATTTTGGATTTTTTAAAAACTCGAAAAGTATTTGTGTTCTGTTATCTATAAGATTCATTCCAGGGCCTTTTGCATTTTTGGTGTGTATCAAGTTTTCAGATAATACCACCTTCTTTATCGGGTTAGTTGGGCTTATTTGAAGCCCTATAAATGCCTTATCTAAGGTTAAATCTTCAAGATACTTATTGTTCTCCTTTTCAAGGCCGATTATCGCCCCTATCAGCCCACATAAAGCAGTTCGCGGTGGAATCGGAAATGTAAGTGGGGATGTAGTAGTATAATATCGTCTAAAATGCGCATAATCCCCCCATACATCAAATATTAATATCTTATTCATGGTTTTTTCTCTATTCAAGTATAATATCTATTAGATTAATACTTTTGTCTAATCCATCGAAGTCTATTTTTGTGCGATAATCCACCAACTTACTGATGCTTTTTATCTTATCCTTATTTGTGTTTAGGGCACTGATAAGCTCGCTAATATCTAGTTCGACATCAGAGATATCTCTAATTTCTTCATCCCTCTTTTTGGACTTTATTTTTATTAATTTGTCAAGATCTCCAATGTGATAATTCTTCTCTTTATATTCAACTTTCAATAACAATCTGGGTAGTTGGCCCGCCTTGCTTCTTGAAATAAGATTTTTGGTACCGTTCCAGATTCCATCAATAAGAAGAGTGACATCATTTTCTGTAAGTTTAGTATGTTTAGCAGCATTTTCATTGATGATTCCATAAAAGTTTATCAAAGAATAGGAAACGACATCCTCTTCCCTGAATGTTTTCTGGGTAGCTGTTGGCTTTGATGCAAACGCTCCGGTCCCCTTAATATGTTTCACGTCAACTCTATGGAGTGATCTCCCTATTCTGAATTGTACCGGTCCCGTTAAAGTTATTGAGGAAGTTATTGACTTGTTTTTATCTAATCCATTAATCTCTGAAGAATCAAACTCTAGTGGAACAGTTGCTCCGAAGAGTCTTATATCCACTGCTTTGTTTTTCAAGTTAGTGGATATGTTATTCTTTATAATCTCTACTTGGGTTTTCTCTATTCTTTCACCTTTCTTAAACCGTTCAATGATTTCTTTCTCTTCAGGTTCTTCTTTTCCAGTAAGCTCAATAAAGTCTTTTGCACGGAGTTTAGCGTCTTGAATATGCCCCTCATTATCTGAGGGTTTTTCCCTAACAAATATATCTTGACCTTTGACTAAACTCGTTATTTTTTCTCGTACTTTATTAGTGGCTTGACTATTGGAACTTTTCTCCTCATGATTTTCAATAAGATTGAAAATATGGTCTCTTACTGTTCTTTTCAGTCTAACGTCTGTCACAATATTTATGCCTGTCTCTTCGTCAATTCGTGGTTTATTGCTATCTAATGGGTCTCCGTTGGGGTTTGCATCCTTTACGTCGTATAGAAATACGAGCTCCGATCTGTTTTTTATTTCAGTCATTTTTTATCACCGTCGCTATTCTCTTTTTTGCTCTTAAATAAATATGACAGGTTCATTCCTAAGACAAAGTAAAAACATATATCATCATTACTTATCGACCATTTGTGTCCTGCTGATGTCATATATTCAGAAATAGTCGTTTCAAGCCTCTTGTAGTAGTTCTTCTTATATTCATCTAATTTGGCTTGTATCTCTGGGAAAATTCTTTTAACATGTTTTTCATCTAGTTTTAATCCTCTCAGTCTGGCTCTAAAAGGTTCACTTCCAGGACTTGCATTACTTACCTCGGGAAGTCTTTGGATATCCAGTAATAACTGTGTTAAGGCCCCTTCAAGAAACACTGCTTTTTTTGCGTCATCGTTGAAGAAATCACTAAAATCGCCAAAGAATGATTCAATTCTTTTATCTGTTTCATTTACTCCATCTTCATCTTTGAACTTATTCCATTTGTTATTTTCCATTTTGCTCACCTGAATTGATTTAATCAAGTTTAAGATGCTCAGATATTTTAGCAGCATTAAACCCCTCAAAGTTGAAACTTTTGTTGGTTTATCATCGGTGTGATTTTCTTTGAAATCTCTCTGTAGTCTACGTACGATGAATGTTAGCAAGAAATCATAGTCTACAGTTTGACTATTAAATATTTTATCTACAATATCCAAGAAGTATCTGTCGCTAATCCATCTTTTGTTATCATAGTCATAGAAGAAATTCTTTAAGATACCAAAATCAAATTCCAAAGACTTATCCCCTATTTTCTTTTTATTCTTAAATATTGGAACTTTACATTCCTTAAAGACACTAATCTGATCAACTCCGATGACGTCCTTTTCTCTATTACCTGATTTTGCTTCAAAGATAGTCTTTAATCTAGAGGGGAGAACATTCTCAATATAGTTGAGGATATAAAACTCCGAGCCGTCATAGCCTCTTGGTGCGTCATAAAACATAAAATTAATATTCATATAATTTTTTTGTTCGCTCAGTAAGTCAAATATCTCAGTTTCATCGTCGCTGATTCTTTTAATAGATGATATTGCCTTACCCTCTTTTCCAAACTTAGGATCTTTCTGTTGTTCAATTATTTTAAAAATGTTTTTTCTTGTTGCCTTATCCACATTACCAAGAAATTTGGGGATTAGCAAGTATGAAAAACCGTAGAAATTGAAATTTAGATTATCGTTATCCTTCATATATTTTTTACCCTCTTCTAGAGTTAATGCGCACTTCAAGCATACGGGGTAATTTTTCCAAGCATTTTTCTGCTGAAATCCACCACTTACAAAGCCCCGCTTATCTACTGTATAAAACTTGAAAGTATTCACAAAGCCATAAACCTCTAAAGACTTTTGGTTACAAACTGAACAAACTTGGTTTTCTGATTTTGATATGCAGTTATCCCCTGGAAATGATTTAGTGAAATAGAAATCTTTCTTTGCAGTTTCAATCAATATTCTCTTAAAAATCTCATATTCTCCGATATATTTGCCATCTATCTTTAAACTGATTATATTGCTTTTCTTATCATATTTCGCATTCAGATCGTTTGTAATTTTTTTCTTAGCCTCATTTATCGTGTTTCCGATTTTAAATAGAAACTGCTGATTGCTATCTGACTCCTGGCTATTGTAGTTTTTGAACCAACTAACTATCTTAAGGTTGAAAGTTCCTTCAACGTCTGTTATCATTGCCGTAGGCGTAATATCTGTGCCCCTGGAACTGCCTTTTCTATACAGATACTTCTTTAGCTTATCTTTAGAATAGGCCTCAACGGTTACACCTGAATATTCAAGTTTTTCACCTGTTTTCTGTAAATTGATGAAAATAATATTTTCAGTCGTTTTATTGGCTGGGTTACCAACTAATATTTCTAGTGGTTCCTCTATGCTTTTGCCTTCTTTTTCTAATGAGTATTCACCAATCTCTTTTATCGCTTGAATCATTTTACCTATTTACCTGTTTATTATAAGATTCTTTAACCTTATCTTACCCTCTCCCCTACAACTTCACCTTTAATCCATGTTCCTTTATCATCGTCAATAACGCCTCCGCATTCCCCCTCGCGTCGTCCACCGGGTTGTGCGTATGCTTCGTCTTCCTCAGGTGCTTGAAATTTTTGAACGTATCCTTCACCAGTCCCTTGTACAGGCTTCCCAGATTCTGCGAGGAGTGCCCGAACGGGTTCTCTCCTATGAAATGATGAAAGTACCAGCAGACAAACATCCAGTCGAATCCGTTGTTATCGCTTATGAAGATAGGCCGATCCTTGCAGCACTCCTTGATCCATGCAGCAAACTCCCTCATCACCTTCTCCGGTTCGTCGAAGGAAAGCGTTTCCTCGCGCGTATGGCCTGAGACTTGCAAAGCCTCGGGCACGTATTTTTCCGTTATCGGCCGCAGCCTTCCGTAGAACGTCTTGTCCAGGTTGTCGTCTACTATGATCGCTCCAAAAGAGATCATCGAGTAGTCCCCCGGTATCGGTCCGTCGGCTTCGACGTCGACCATAATGTATGCCATTTTTATGCCTCCGTCTCCTCGTTGACCTTCCACTCGCTCATTTCTTTGCCTCTAAGCTCTTTATTCTTCCGTCATCCGTCAGCAGTTTCATTTGTTGTATGGCTATTTTGTTGAGTTTGGACAGTCTTTTTGCTTGCGGCAGGTTTTCGCTTATGAATAGTGCATTCAGGTTTTCCAGGTTTGATAGGCATACCAGTTGCGATACGTCGGCGTAGTCCCTTATGTTGCCTTTTTTGTCCGGATTTTTGTCGCGCCAATCTCCGGCGGTTATGCCGAAAAGCGACATGTTCAGGATGTCGGCTTCTGAGGCGTAGATATTGTTTATCTGGGCCTTTGTCAGTTCTTTTGGGATCAGATTTTCTTTTATGGCATTAGTGTGTATGTGGTAGTTTATCTTGGCAAGGTTTCGCCGGATATCCCAGCCGAGTTGTTTTCTCTCTTCCTCTTTCAGACGCTGGAACTCCTTGATCAGATACAGCTTGAACTCTACTGATATCCATGAAGCGAACTCCAATGCTATATCTATGTGCGCATAAGTGCCCCCGTATCTCCCTGCTTTGGAAATGATTCCTGTTGCATTGGTGCGTTCAATCCATTTCTTCGCCGTTAAAGTGAAGCTGTTAAGCCCTGCCTGTTTTCTAAACACATCGAATTCGATGGGATTAAAATTTGGATTGTTGAGTTGCTCCCAGATGCCTAGAAACTCGACAGTGTTTCGGTTTCTCAGCCAGTTCTGGATAATATAATCGGTTCGCTCTACATCTTTGTATCTTGCTATGTCCGTGATACAAATGTAATCCTCGTCCTTATTTTTATAGAATGTGATCTCCTTATTCAGTACGTTAATTTTTGCCATTGCTCACCTCAACTCGCCGCATATATCCTGCATTCCAACCCATAGAAGGCTCTTGCCTTCTTTTTCTCCTCTTTTAGAAGAATGCGGTAATGTGTCCAGCTTAATTCTGAACGCAGTGCGTTCAGAATCGGGTAATTCAGATAAAAGTCTTTTGTATACCACAGGGTTTCTTCTGCTGAAGTTTTTGCCGTAGTCCCTGGTCAGCCGTTTAGACAGCTCTTCTATCAGCGTTTCTCTGTAATTTGCCCTTTTCTTTCCCTTCTGCTCTTCTTCGACTATGACTCTGCCGATCTGCCAGTAGGCCGAAACCATCGAGGAATTGATCGCTCTATAAGTGGTGTATCGCGCATTCTCAAGGATATCCCTTATGTTTTGATATATGACGTCAAATCCTTCGGCAGGCACTGTTTGCTTTGTCTTTTTCATCTGCTGTGGAACGTCCCTAACTCAATCATCGAGTAGTCCCCCGGTATCGGTCCGTCGGCTTCGACGTCGATTATTATGTACGTCATTTGGTTTGGATTTTCCCTGCTTATATCTAGGAAACACCCGCTTATAAAACATTGGTTTTTTCCTTAATGTTAAGGATTTTCTTTAAGTGTTTGGAGGTGGGCTTTTTGCTTGATTACCTGTTTTTGTATGATCGATTTTACAATTTAGTGCTTTTTTTTTGGAAAGTCTATTTTACGATTTTTTTAGGGGTTTTTACTCATTTCCGTTAATCTTCTCCTGTGTATCCGCACATGCCGGTTCTTGGTGAGTTTACGATCGGCAGGAGCATGTCTTCTTCGCATTCGTGTTTTTTTGCGCATGTTTTGCAGTAGAAGAACGTTTCTTCGTTCTGTACACAGACTGCGCATATCTTTTCTGCGGGTTTGCCGCATGCGTGGCATCTGAGGTCCGGCGGGTTGTTTCTTGCGAGGATCTTTATTTTGCCGTCCAGGCTGCCGGATCTTGCCGACACGCATTCCATGTCGAGCCCGGTGGTCGTGCCGTAATCGTATATGTGTATGAATCGGGTACCGGGTGAGAGGACGTTTTCCAGGGGCGAGTTCATGCCTTTTTCTCCGCGTTCCGGGTGGGATGCATATTGTGTGTGTCCTATCGTGTATGCGCTCATGTGTCCGCAGCATTCCAGCCAGAGGTCGCGCAGGAACCGGTCGATCTTTTTGAGCGTCGTTTTGCCGTCCGCTTCGAAGTAGACCCAGTATGGGCCTGCGTCGGCTTTCAGCAGGAGGACGTTGCCTTTTTTTGCTTCTTTCCCGTTTGCTTTCTTTCGTTCTTCGCATGTCAGCAGGTGTTTTCCTATGGCTCTTCCCGAAAAGGTTTTATTGCAGTAAATACAGGTTCCTTCTGTTTTCATTTTTTTTATGATGTGAGCCTTTACGCTTTCTCTATCCCCCCTCTCATTCTTCCCCGTAGCATCGTCTTCGTCGGGTGTCTTCTTTTTACTTCCTCGTATACCCGTTCCGCGTACGCCTTGTCCTGTTTTGCGATCTCCGTCATTATTTCTTTGGCGTCGTTCATGTATCCGTTGTATCCTTTTTTGACGATCCCGTACAGCGCTTTCTCCAAGAGCCCGGAGGCCTCCTTGGGGTGTTTCTTCATCAGGTATTTGCCTGCGGATGTCATCGTTTCCTCTTCCATCGGCTTATCGGTGAGTTTTAGCATCGCCTCCGGGTCGTTGAATCTTTTGGCGAGGAGGTAGTATGTTTTGTATCTTTTCTTTTCGAGGAGGGCGTCGTATACTTGGTATTTCTTTTCCAGGACTGCGTCCTCGACTGTGCATAGCAGGTCGTATGGCGGGTTTTTGCTTTTGAGGATCACTGTAAGCACTTCTTTTCCGTTCTTTTTTTGGGCGATCATGTATTCTGCGACTGTTTCGCAGTGTTCCGGCACCAGGTTTTGCAGGCCGTAGTCGAGGGCCTTTTTCCGGTCGATTGTTTTTAGTATCCCGAATTTCTGTATTTTGTCTTTGCAGGCTTTCAGGGCTACGTCTTTTTTGCCTTGTTTGAGCAGGTACTCCACGTACTGCGGGTTTTCAAGGAGTTTTTTCGCGTATTTGTCCGGTACGTTCTTGTATTGTTCGAGTACGGCTTTTGCGTAGTCGATCAGGTCCTGGTATGATTCTTTTTCCTTTATTTTCAGCAGTTTTTCGTATTCTTCCTCTGTTGGTTTCTGTTTTAGGAGGCTTACGAGGGCGTTTGTGAGGTGTTCCTCTAGTTCTTCGTATTCCTCGTATTCCCCGGTCCATTCGCCATACCTGCTGTATCCGTCCTCAGGCATGCATGAGAGTATGTCGTCCTCGTTTTCCGTGATCTTGTCCAGGAAGTAGAGTATCGTGTCCTTGTCTGCGTCATAGGCGCTTTGGGCTTCGCTGATCAGTCCCTCATATGAGACGTGTCCTTTTTTAAGCCTCTTGAAGAAATCGTCGTAGGTCCCGCTTCCTATGCCCGGCTTCTTTTTTTCTTTTTTTGCAGTCAATTTCTTTATGAGCGACGGGTCTTTCAAGGCGTGCCTGTATACCATTCCTGCAAGCTCTTTTTTGTCCGTGTTTTCAAGGGCTTCCCTGATCTTTGCCCCGTCGGCATATTCCCCGTTTTCGTATGCCGTTAGGACTGCCACGGCATGTTTGCATGGTGCGTCGTATGGGCAGTTGCAGTCTGCGTCCCTTTTGGCGAGGTCTATTTTTACCGAGTAATCGTAGCTTCCTTCGACGATCGCGTTTAGAACGTCCCCGTCTTTTACTGCGTATTTCACCCTTCCTTCGCGGTAGTATTCCACTCCCCTGCGGATTATCTCCGGCTCAAATATTTCTTCGAGTCTCATGTCATTCCTTTTGGTATTCGTCCCACCACTTGAATTCGTCCGGGTATTTAGCATAATTTTCGTCGAACCAGTCGAACAGGGTCGAATCGTATAATCCTTCTTTATTGAATTTTCTCTCGAATCCCGCGTACGTCATTCCGGTCCTGATCGCGAGGATAAAGTACCGGACTCCCGGGTTGTCGTTCGGGTTCGTTTTCAGGAGTTTCCTGAATAGATCAAGGGCTTCCTCTTTCTTTCCGTTGTCCCAGAGGCTCATCGCTTTGTTTAGGATCGTCTTGATTATGTGCCTGTTTTCCCTGTAGATCCATTCCATTCGATCGGGCCATTCTCCCTTATCGTCGGTTATTAGCTTGACTGCCCTGTTGTATGCTTCGTCTAGTATGTATTCAGCCTCTTTTTTCCTGCCGGTTCCGTTGTAGACCCCGTGCAGGGTGAGGTATGGGTCATAGTAGTCCGGGTCCTTTTTTATGATCTTTCTCATCGCCTTCGAGAGTGCCTCAGGATATCCTTCATATTTCTCGCATGCCTTGTGGAATGATCTTTCCTCCTCCCGGCGCTCGTCTGCGTATTCCCTTATTGCTTTCATCTTTTATCCTCTATATGCGGGCACTCCAAGCGCCTTGCATATCTCGCATTCGTGGAACGTTCTTTTGATCGGCTTGCAGAGCCCTTCCTTGTTCTTAACGTATTTTACGTATTCCTTGTGAGTCATTTCGTCCGGCAGCTCGTTTTTCATTGAATGCAGGCGATCGAAGCATTTTCCGCCGTCCTCCGTGTCCATCCTGCCGCATTTCATGCAGACGTTGCCGTAGTACCAGTTTGCAAGATGCTCGATTTTATATGTGCTCATCTCTCTTTTGGGTGCTTATTTTTTTTCCTTTTCTTTGTTTTCCCGCTAAATTCTTCCGAGTCTTTGATTTTTTCAAGCGCGGGCGTGATCCCGAACGCCTCCAGGTTCTCTATTATTTCTTCATCGCTTGAGCCGAATGCTTTCATGAGCACTTCGATCTTCTTTTCGTCGGCACCTGATTCCTTCAAAGTTTCGCGCATTTCTCCCTCGATTTTCTGTCTTGTTTTCCTGATCGCTTCGGGATCGGATTGCCGGAGCATGAATTCGAGGGACGCTCTGATGCCGCCATGGAACGATTCTTCAAGTATGTCCTTTTTGCTCATTCCTTTAAGATATTTTTCAGATGCTCGCATCAGGGGGGCGGATAGATCGCAGACATAGTTGTGCAGGAATTCAACGTCAGGGAAATATTTCGAGAGCCTTCTTTCTTCAAGGGAGATTGTTTTTATCTCCTGTTCATCCATGTCCGGCATCGTCACCCTCACACAGTACTCGCAAACGTGTTTTTTTGCCGTCTTCGTCGATGCAGGGCATTCCATTTTCTGTCCGCATATGCTGCATGTTGTTTCGTCCATTTTCCGTAGGATGTCCTTATTTCTTTGATTACTTTCCTTAAATCATTGTTGTGCCGTAATCCTTCCCATGATAGTCTCCCTGACTTCTGTCAGTTCCGGCACGTTGTCTATAAGGGCTTTTAGCTCAATTTTCCATGTTTGTTCTTTGATTTCCAGTTTCTTTTCGAATGTCTTCTGATCCCATTTTTCGCCGTAGTATTCCATCTTCTTCCCGGCTAGTTTTATATCTATTGATACTCCTTTATTCATCAGGAACCAGAGGTCGTATATGTCTCTTGGCTTGTCCCGGGTCATTATCGCCCTTATTTTTTCCGCAAGTATCTCTTCCTCTTTCATTACCTGGATCGTATAGGAGGGTATGTCGGGGTATAGAGGCGAATAATTGGCAACCTTTGGAGGCAGGTCCGTCTTTGATTTAAGGTTTATGTCTATTTCTATCTTTGAGAGCGTCTGATTTGATCCGGTGTACAGCGGTCCTTTTGCTCTTATGGATGCCATGACTGTATTGTGGCTTTGGTATTTTGTTTTCATCTCGGCTTCTATTCCGAATGAGTTCAGGCCGGTTGTCACCTTGTCCAGCATCGATTCGACGTCCAATTCTTCGACCATGGAAAAATCGATGTCTTCGCTGAATCTGTCCAGCCGGTAGAACTTGTAGAGGGCCGTTCCGCCCTTGAATACAAGCTCTCTTTTAGTGTTCCTTGAGATAAATAAGAGGGCGAGTTCCAACAGGTAGTCCTTTTCCGCGTAGCCCAGGTTCCTTATTCCCTTGATCTTTGCGACGTCCTTTAAGTCTTCGACGGATAGCACTTTAGATCACCTTGTTCATGATTATTTTCCATTCAGGGTCTTTTTTGCCCTTGGCAGCCTTGCCCCAGTCCAGGGGTATATAATTGTAGTCGGTGTGTTTTTCCAGGTCTCCCGCATCCTGTCCTGCCGTCTTTAGAAGGAAGCCAAGTCTCTTCATGAGTGAGACGTTCGCTGTGCGGATGGCGTATAACGCCAGTTTTTTTGAGTCGAGCTCTCCTGAGGTTATTGCTTTGTAAACCTCGTCATAGGGTGTGTTCATGAGGAGCAGGCAGTCTATTACGACTTTTTCTTTTTCCGCGATGAATATATCTTTTCCGGAATATCTTGTTTTTTTATATCCCCACATGAAACGCATCCTGTAGAACTCGATTTTCGTTCCCTGGAAATTTATCGATCCCGCTCTATGGGGCGATGCTATCATCAGATTCTTGGGCAATTGCTCTGTCAGGTCGTAGAAGCGGAGCGCGGACCAGAAGCTCAGGTATGAAGGCACCCGGATGCGGGACGCGAAGATCATGGGATCCTCGTGGACGGTGTATTTGCCTCGTTCGATCCTATGGATGATGCCTTCTTTATTCAGTCTGTGCAGGAAGAGCCGGGAGTAGGCAGCGTCTTTTCCGGTCAGGCGGGTGTAATCGCCGATTGAAAAGAGGGGGTAGCGGGCCAGCTCCTTCAGGACAGTGTATTTTTCCATATTTTAGTGCTTTATAATTATCAAAATTGATAATTATGATGTATTATAATATGAACCTTATAGAATAAATATTGGTTGATGACCTGATAGTCTGCTTGTTTTTCATTCCTCCTCTAGCAGGTAGTCGTTGGATAAGACCTTGAAAGACACAATGTTCCTGTTCCCGTCCAGGAAGTGGGACTTGAATACCACGCCTTCCCTGTCTCTTTCGGGGTTGAGTTTTGATCTACCTTTCGCGTATTCTAAGAGTTCCTTGATGTTGACCGCTCTTGTAAATATGTCTATTTTTTCGTTCAGCACCGGGACGTGCCCTATTATGTCGTTGTTCAGCGATCCGATGGTTTCTTTTCGTTCGTCCGGCGTCTGGTAGCGCCGCAGGTCTATGTCGTATATGTTGTAGATGCAGAACCTTTTTCCCGGCAGACGGAGCGTGTTTTTGTTGATGCCCGGGCCGACGATCTCTCCCTGCAGGGCTATGTTCTTGTTCAGGTCTGCAAGCGACTTTTTGACGTTCATCTCCCTTGCAAGCTGCCACTGGGTGTTGTCGCCGGTTTCGAGGAGTTCCAGGTTCCTTGAGCAGACGCCGAATAGGCCTTCGTTCCAGTAATAGGTGCACGAGGTCCCGTCGAGTTTCTCTGTTTCCTCGAACAAGGCGTCTTTGTATTTTTCGAAGTAGTCCGGCAGGTTTTGGATGCGTTCCTCGTCGGATCTCTGCACAAACGACGGAAACGGTCCTTTTACGAGGCCTGCGAGGTTCGCAGGGATCGGCGGCTCGTATTTCGTTACGTTCAGCAAAACAGAAAGGTCGCTATCCTCTTTGATGGCCTTTTCGTCCAGCTCCGGGTAATCCTTTAGCGGCATAAGGAGCCCCTGCGATATCTGTCCCCTGAATTTGGCGGTCTTCAACCTGAATCCCTCCCTGCCGTCGGATAGTTTCCTGTAGCTGTATTTCCTCAAAAACTCGTATCTCTCCTCGATTGGCAGGAAAGAATCTATCTCGAAGTAGACGCACCTGTCGCCCGCGGAAAATTTGCCGGTGTTTACGGCGCAGTCTCATCCGTCCACGACCACAATTTCTATCATGTCTGCCCCGGGTATGGGTTTTATAGCGGATATCGTGCGTATTGTCACAAGTTTGCGTTCCATTTGTTTTTATGAGGCTCCTTTGTAGTCCTTTTTTCCCGTCCCCTCCGGGAGCAGCGCTTCTTCCATCTTCCCGGTATTTTCCTCTTCTTCGTTCGGTTTTTTAATTCCGAATATCTCCAGGTTCTCAAGCATTTCCTCGTCTTTTGAGCTCATGGCCTTTATTAGTGATTCTATTTTCTTTTCGTCGCTGCACATTTGCCTGAGCGCTGTTCTGACCGATTCCTCCTGTTTTATCCTTATTTTTCTGATCTCTTCCCGGTCGCCTTGGGCGAGCAGGTATTCGAGGCACGTTCTTACCCCTTTTCGAAAGGATTGTTTCATTATCTCTTTTTTGCTTATCTCTGACAGGTTTTTTTCCGCCTCCTTCATCAGCGGGGCCGAGAGCCCGCAGATGCAGATGTGCAGGAATTCAACGTCTGCCTGGTATGTTTTGAGGTCTTCTTCAGAAGATTCTTTCATTTTTGCATTCGATGCGTTCGCACAGGACTTACAGATGCGTGTTTCATTATTTTCCATTGGGACGCGTTCCATTGCCCCACCGCATATGCGGCATGTGGCTTCGTGCATTTTATCTTTCCAGACTTTTCATACTCTGATTGCTAATATCTTAGTATTCCCCCTATAAATACATAAAGAATTTATTTAATGTTAAAATATTTCTTTAATTATAAGCAAAAGTTTTATTCCTGTCTTCCCTATTCTATACATATGACATCTATTGTTCACATTGTCCCTTTAGGCTGTGATCCTCAGGTCCTGATCGGCAGCATACGTCATTTTCCCGTAGACCGGGTCGTTCTTGTCAGCGGGACGGATGCATCGTCTCCCCGGGAGAAGGAGGCAGAAGACGCGGCGGCGGCAGTTAGAAAAGGCCTTGGCAGCGTGCGATGCGATGTTTTTCATGCGGATATCGGCGACCTGGAGTCTGTTGTCCTGTCTTTGGTCGAGAAGATCATATCCGAGAAGCGTTCAGGCTTCGCCGTTTTGGTGAATCTTTCAGGCTCTGCCGGCCCTCTTGGGATCGCTTCATATCTTGCCGCCCTTTCGACCGGCAGCGCCGTATATATCGGCCTGCCGGAATACAAGGATGGGGGGATAACGGGCGTTCGAAAGGTATTATCCGTTCCTCTCCTGCCCCTAAAAGAGCTTCTGGCAGAGAAGAGGGATATCATCAGGGCCCTTGGAAAAAACCGTGAAGGACTGATGCTAGAGGATCTTATAAAAAAGGCAGGCAAGCTGCGGGAGGCATCATCCGAGCGCTCGCGCCTGAGCTATCATATATCCGACCTGAAGAAAGACGGGCTGGTCGAATCATTCAAGAAGGGACGGAACGTTTTGGTCAAGCCGACGCTGGCCGGGTTGTTATACTCCTATTTTCTGATGGACGAAACGGAAGATTGAATGACAATCCCGTCCTGTTTTTTTTATATCTTGCCTGTTTTTTCTTCTTTTCCTTCTTTGTGCAATAATATCCTGCATTCTTTCAGATTATTTAATCCTTTTTGTGTGCTTTTCATGTGCTTGCAGTCCATCACTTCTTTCAATGTCCTCTTAAATTATTTGTTATCCTTTTTCAAGACAGCATCCAGATAAAAAGAGTTAGGCACTACAATTCCTTCTCCAGTTCCGGATATTTCGCCAGCGCCCCTTTAATCGTCTTCTCTATTTCTTTTAATCTTTCAGGCGTCTTAGCCTCGAACCGCAGTATCAGCGCAGGCTCGGTATTCGACGCCCTGATCAGTCCCCATCCGTCAGGGAACTGCATGCGTGCGCCGTCCACCGTGATCACTTCATATTTTTCTTTCTGGAATTTTTCCGTGACCTCTTTTACGATGGCAAATTTTTTGTCTTCGGGCGCGTGTACGCGGATCTCGGGCGTGGAATAATACCTGGGTATTTTTGCCATTATCTCCGAGAGCTTTTCCTTTTTTTCTGATAGAAGTTCTGCCATTCGCAGGCCCGAGTATATCCCGTCGTCGTATCCGTAGTATTTGTCCGCAAAAAAGAAGTGCCCGCTCATCTCTCCTGCGAGGGGCGCCTTTGTTTCTTTCATCTTTTTCTTGATGAATGAGTGGCCCGTCCGGTACATAAGGGGCTCGCCGCCGTTCTTTTTTATGTCTTCGACGAGAGCCTGCGAGCATTTGACTTCGAATATGATAGTTGCTCCTTTCTTCTCTTTGAGTATCTCCCTTGAGAAAAGTATAAGAGACTGGTCTCCGCGTATGACGTCTCCCATATCGTCCACTACTCCGAGGCGGTCCGCGTCTCCGTCGTATGCGATCCCAAGGTCTGCTTTTTCATTTTTGACTGTCTCTATGAGATCTTTTAGGTTCGCGTCTACCGTGGGGTCCGGGAAGTGGTGCGGGAACCTGCCGTCCGGTTCGCAGTACAGTTCAACGACCTCGCATCCCAGCTCTTTGAGTAGGCGCGTGCCTATTATTCCCCCTGCTCCGTTCCCTCCGTCGACGACGACTTTTATCTTTTTCTTTATCCTGATTTTCTCCTTTGCGGATTTGACATAGTCTTCGACCACATTCTTCTCTATGACTATGCCTTTTCCTTCCCGGAATATACCTGAGGATACTATCTTTGCTACTTCCTGTATCTGGTCGCCATACAGTGTGTCCGTTCCCTTGCACAGCTTGAATCCGTTGTACTGCGGCCCGTTGTGGGAGCCCGTTATCATTATGCCCCCGTCTTTTTTGTAGTTCTGTATGGTGTAGTATAGTAAGGGCGTTGGTACCATCCCGACGTCCGTTACGGTGCAGCCGGCTGATACGAGTCCCTTCACGAGGGCATTTCTCAGGGATGGAGAGCTTAATCTGCAGTCCCTTCCGACCGCGATGTCTCCTCCTCCGACGTATGTAGCGTAGGCTTTTCCTATTTTCTCTGCTTCCGCGTCTGTCAGGTCTTTTTCGTATACTCCCCGTATGTCGTAAGCGCGATAGATGCTCATTTTATTTTCTTCCAGTTCTTGATAGCGTTCTCGTACGATTCGTGCGTTCCCGTGTCGAACCACTGTCCGTCGTAGGGGTACCCGAACAGTTTTCCTTCGGCGGCAAGTTTCGGGAATACGTCTGTTTCCATCATGGCTCTCCCTTCGGGAACGTATTTGATGACCTCCGGTTCCAGGACGTAGACCCCTGCGTTTATCAGGTTCGATATGTGCGTTTTCGGCTTCTCGACGAACTTCATTATGCGGTCTCCTTTGAGGTCTGCGACGCCGAAGCGCGAGGGATCGTCCACCGGCGTTAATGCGATAGTTGCAAGGCCTTCATTCCTTGAGTGAAAGTCTATGAAGTCGTGCAGGTCGATATTTGCCAGGATGTCCCCGTTGAACATTATGAATGTTTCCTTCAGGAGGTCTTTTGACAGGTTGAGTGCCCCAGCCGTTCCGAGTTCCTCTTTTTCTTCTATGTACGTTATGTCCAGGCCGAATTTGCTCCCGTTCCCGAAGTACTCTTTTATTTTGTCGCACATGTAGCCTGTCGATATGATGATGTCTCTTATCTCGTATTTTCGGAGGAGGTCTAGTATGTGCTGGATGAGCGGCCTGCCCTGGACAGGGATGAGCGGCTTGGGCAGTTCATAGGTGAAAGGCCTCATCCTCGTCCCCTTCCCTCCGGCGAGTATGAATGCGGTCTTTACGTTCTCCCGGTTCACGGTGCGGCAGATTATCTTTTCCAGCGCTTCGTCCCTGTTCTTTATCTTTTTCCCGTCGATCAACTGGTCGACCTTTGAGAGTATGTTCTTATTGAGTGAGAACGTGACTTTTTCGTCCATGTTCTATTATTAGTAGAAACTAAAGAAATATAGATATAATGTTAAAATGTTCGAGATAGACGGATCGTCGGGCGAAGGAGGCGGGCAGATCCTCAGGACTGCTGTTTCGATGGCTGCCGTAACTGGCGAGCCGGTGAAGGTGTTTAATATTAGGGCGGGGCGCGATAAATCCGGCCTGATGCCGCAGCATTTTTCAGCGGTTCAAGCGGTGGCAGATCTCTGCGGTGCAAAAGTCGAAGGTCTTACCCTGGGTTCTGATAAAATAGTCTTTTCTCCCGGGAAGCTCCGGGGGGGAAAGTACAACGTAGACGTTGGTACTGCAGGCTCGGTAACGCTTGTTTTGCAGGCTCTTATGCTGCCTGCGTTTTTTGCGCCTGTGAAGGTCTCTCTTGTAGTACAGGGAGGAACGGACGTTAAATGGAGTCCCTCGATAGATTATCTTCGGTACGTTTTTCTTCCGTTGATCGGAAAATTCGGATGCCGCGCTTCCGTTGACCTATCCAGCAGGGGTTATTATCCTGCGGGGGGTGGAAAGGTGATTGCAGAGATTCTGCCTTCCAAGCTTAAGAGCCTTGAACTATTGAAGAGCGGGAAAATAGCGTCTGTTAAAGGTTTGTCGCATGCGCACCTTGGCCTAAAAGGCGCAAAAGTAGCCGAGAGGCAAGTTAAAGGGGCGGAATATGCTATTCGCAACGACCTATTGGATAAGGGCTTTCCCGGCGGATTAGCGATCGCGCAGGAATATGTGAATACGCCGTCTTATGGTTCGGGGATAACCTTATGGGCCGGGACTGAGAATTCCATCATCGGTGCGGATGCGCTCGGAGAAAAAGGCAGGAGAGCCGAGGACGTGGGGATAGAAGCCGGAAAACATCTCATAGAAGACGTCTCCTCGAATGCGGCATTGGACCGGTACATGGCGGATCAGATAATCCCGTATCTGGCGTTAGCCGGGGGCACAGTCTCCGTGAGCGAAATAACCGGACACGTCAGGTCGAATATCGGCGTTGTGAATGCATTCGGCTGCGACGTGTCCATCAAAGGGAGACGTATAAGTTCTAGCCCGCGGCCCATGCGTTGATCAGCGCTATGACGTCGTTTAGGCTTGCACTGCCCGCGGTCCATGCGTTTATCAGGGATATTATATCAGACAGGCTTATCTCTCCGCAGGGGGGCTGATCTCCTATCATAGAGCAGTCCGGGCTTGTCGTTGTAGTGGAACTTGTGGTCGTCGATGTGGTTGTCGTAGTCGTACTGGTGCTGTAAATGTCCGTTACTTCCAGGTTCGTTCCGTCGGATACTACTTTGTACGCTGCCGGGAGGGCAAGGTAGCTGCTCATGTTCAGCGTCAACGGCGTTGTGTATCTGATGGTTGCGTTCACGAACAGGTATTGGCCTCCTTCGATTCCTGAGTATTCGGGTATGTTCATCCACGACCCAAAGGGCTGCGCTTTAGAGGATATGCCTACCGTCCAGCCGGCTTTTATGCCGCCTTCCATCTCAAGTGGGTATCCATTATCAAGAACGATGTTATTTGTAATATCATATACTATTATAGATGCCTTTTTATAGTTACTGCTCGTATACTCCATCTCTATAAGTGATACCTCAATGCGATTATCGATAATCGCATCTTGGATATCATAAGTATCGATGCCTACTGTACTGCCATTTGGTTTAAGTACTGAGAAATTTGCACCTGCCAACCAGCAAAAGCCCTCCTCAGAACATCTGTCTAATATTTCATCCACCCTAAATCTGTATCCGTAGGCGGTAGCAGAGAAACTCTGGTTGCTTACGTTTTCAAGGATGATCCCTTTGGATGCCTGGATAAATCCAGGGGAGTCTATGTCTCTAACATAGTATTCCTCGCCGAAAAGTATTATTTTTCCTCGGTAAGTGTAGTCTATGCACTTGTCATGGGAAGAGTTCCATAGTCTGTCAGGGGCAGGTATATACCCAAGAGTTGCGTAGTAAGTTACTGCGCCGCTCTGCAGGAAGACCCCGGAACTTGTCAGGGATATCTTCGACTGGTCGAAAATGACGCCTTCTGTCATATAATGCGACGGGTTGACCAAACGGTCGGTGTAATCTGTTAAGTTCAGTAATACTGGACGCTGAATATTCCGGTATGAGCCGCTTTTATAGTCCGCTTCCCCTGCACAGAAAATCGCTGCGCAGAACAACATTAAAATCGCCACAAATATTTTATTTGTTTTCATTTTGTTCCGTTTAATTATTTCTCATGGGGTTATTAATGGTTTCTACTCTGCGACGGCCCATCTGTTTATTAGTTCACGACCTCTACAAGATTGGCGTTCCCCGCAGTCACCTGTTTATCATACCGACTACTTCGGAGAGGGCTCGCGTCGTTGCTTGAATAGTAGTCTCCGTATATGTTGCATGCGTTGTTGTCCAATATCCCGTAATCGGCTCCCGCGTAACGGCCTTGTATGCTTTGCTGAATGATTAGTTGCCGTCCGCGCTGAGGCTCTTTGTGCCTGCTGCGGGGGATTTGAACTATCTCTAGTTGGGCGCGGATCTGCCGGACCACGCCATTATAAGGTCTATCACGCTGCCAAGCTCCATGTTCCCTGCGATCCATTGGTTTATGGCGGCGATGACTTCTTCCAATGAGACTTCCGCGCATGGGGGGTTGTTTCCGGGCATAATGCATGGTCCTTGCGTTGTGGTAGTAGTCGATGTTGTTGTCGTAGTAGTCGATGTGCTCGTTGATGTGGTTGAAGAGGTGGATGATGTCGTGCTCGACGACGATGTGGTCGTTGTCGTCGTAGTCGTGCAGTCGAGGGATAATCCGGACGACATGCTGCCTGAGACGTCTGAAACGAGCATGAGGTTGTCAAATGCCTCGTTCTCCGAGATGTTCCGGTATATCTGTTCGAGCGTGCTCGTGCAGGAGACGTTATAGAATTTTCCGCCCCCTGTATCAGAAAGGTTCCTTAGGAATGTATCGTTCGCGTCATCTCCCAATGCAACGGCGTATACTTTCATCCCTTCGGCGAGGGCTGATGAGGCCTGCTGCAATGATTCGTTTTTGCCTTCCGATTCTGTGCAGATATCGCCGTTAGCCATATGCATGAATTCGGCACCCATCGGACAATACTACGATGTATTTTTGTCCGGAGGCCGCGGCCAGTAATGCTCTGGCCTTGCTTATGCCGCATGAAATGCAGGTTCCGCTCATCGGGTCGTAACTGTTTATCTGCGCGTGCAGGGGGGCGGGATTTGTGGTAAGGGCACTGTAGGAACAGATCCCGTCCGGACAATAATCATCCATTCCGCTGAAGGCGACAAGACCCACTTTATATCCCTTGCCCGTGGTTATGTCTACTGAGCCGTTGGCGGCTATTTTCAGAGCCTCCATTGGAATTTTCGGGCGATCAGATGACGCGAGATACTATCCCCTTGACCTTCTCGAAGACTGCCTGCGTATCCTTGCTTCCGTCTACCCTCTGCATGTCGGCGAATTTGACGTATTCGTTGTATACCTTTTCCAGGAAGGCTCTTTGTTCGAATATCTCTTCGCCGGCCTTCCGGGACAAGGCCAATTTCGGCTTCACGTCGATGAATATGACAAGGTCCGGGTTCGTGGCATACTTGTTCATCTCGAATATCCAGGGCCTGTCAACCCCCTGCGCGGCCTGGTAGGCTATCGTCGAGTAGTAGTATCTTTCGCATATCACTATCTTCCCTTCTCCCAAGGCTGGTAGTATCTCCGTTGCCAGGTGTTCGTAGCGGTCTCCTGTGAACAGGAGCGCCAGCGCATTCGGGTCGATTTCCTCCCTGCCCGAGAGTATCTCCCTTATGAGGCCTCCCAGTTTGGTCTTGGTCGGTTCGGCGGTCAGTAGAACCTGTAGTCCCCTGCTCTCAAGCCATTCGGCCAGCATCCTTGCCTGCGTGGATTTCCCGCAGCCGTCTATTCCCTCAAAAACTATGAACATTTTACGTTATAAGATTTATTCTTTCAGGTATTAATCAATAAGAGAACGTTGGTGGTTTAAATGGAAGAAAAAGAGCTTGAGAATTATAGGAAGGCGGGAAAGATAGCATCAGAAGTAAGAGAATGGAGTCACGAACTGGTCAAACCCGGCGCCAAGGCACTAGACATCGCAGAAAAGATAGAATCAAGGATATTTGAACTCGGCGGAATGCTGGCTTTCCCGGTAAACGTATGCATCAACGACGTGACGGCGCATTATTCACCCAAGTTCAACGACGAAACTACGCTTCAGAAGGCGGACTTGGTCTCGATAGACCTGGGCGTGCACCTGGACGGATACATCGCCGATACCGCGTACAGCGTAGACCTGTCAAAGAAGCACGGAACGCTTATAAAAGCGGATCAGGAAGCACTCGCAGCCGCAATAGAACTCGTAAAGCCCGGCGTCACCGTAGCAAAGATCGGAAAAGCCATCTATGATACCATCACGAGCGCGGGATACAAACCAATAGAGAACCTCACGGGCCACGAGATGAAGCAGTATGAGCTCCATGCGGGCCTTTCGATTCCCAGCATAGAGGTCCCCTATAAATTAAAAGTTGAAGAGGGGATGGCTCTTGCAATAGAACCGTTCGCAACCGACGGCCTCGGCCGCGTCATAGAATCAAAGCAGGCGGAGATATTCTCACTATTGGTCTCCCGTCCAACAAGGAACAGAGATGCAAGGACAGTTATCGAGGAGATCACTCCAAGGCAGGGGTTGCCCTTCGCCGAGAGATGGCTGACAAAGAAGATCCCTCCCCTGAGGCTGGACCTCGCCATGAGGGACCTCCTAGCGAACGGAACTCTGCGGGGTTATCCAGCTCTTCACGAGAAAGAGAAAGGCGTTGTTTCCCAGTTCGAGCACACTGTAATAGTTACAGCGGACGGGTGCGAGGTTACGACGAAGTAACCTGTATCCCGGTTCATTACTTCTTTTTCTCCTTGTTCTTCAGCGAAATATATACTCCTTTATATCGCGGTTCTGCGATTTTTCTGAATATGATCACGACAGGCAATCCTATCAGCAGGATGCCGTAATACATGCCGTACGCCTGGGATATTTCTTCCCCGTTTGTTTCATTGTTGGACGATGCTCCTCCCGGGAGCAGAAGGATTACCCCGATTATCGAAAGCGCGACGGACAGGAGAAGCAGATTATAGCCTACGTATACTAGTTTGTCTATCGCGGAATACCTGTTGTTCTGCAGGACGAACAATGTGAGGGTCAGTGGATCGACGTTATCATTCCTTTCTGCGTTTTTCCGTTCGTTCATCTCATTTCTTGTCCAGCACTTTGATTATGTGCCAGCCGAATTGTGTTTTGACCGGGCCTACGAGGGCTCCTTTTTCTCCTGCGAATGCCGCGTTCTCGAATTCTCGTACCATCCGTCCTCTTGTGAACCAGCCGAGGTCTCCTCCTTTCTTCTTGCTCGGGCATTCACTGCATTCCAAGGCAATCTTTCTGAAGTCGTCTCCTTTCTTCAGTTTATCCATTAACTCCTTTGCTTTTGGTTCTCCCTTCACCAGGATATGAGCTGCTTTGACTTCTTTGACCATGGAAGAGATTTGGTAATATCCGGATAAAAAATATGCCTGGCGTCTTTTATTGCGGCTCTGCCATTATTATGACATGGCTGCTGTTTCCGTGGACCGGGATAAGTGCATCGGGTGCGGTCTGTGCACGGGCACATGCCCCGAATGCTTTGTGATGGGGGACGACAATATTGCAAAGGCCGTTAAAAACGAGTGCGATTCATGCGACTTAAAAGAGATTGCCGAGGCCTGTCCCGCGGGTGCGATAAAAGTTAAGGAATAAGTGTTTCTTTGCGGGATGTTCAAATTTTCCGGTATGACCAGGCAATGAATGTCTTAAAAAGAAATACGCCGGATTTTAATCTCAGGTACGTAAGTTATTACATGACACATGAATCCTCTGAGCCCAGGCGGTTATATCGCAGCAGGGATAATAGGGTTTTTGCCGGGATACTGGGCGGCATAGGAGAATATTTGAATGTCGACCCCGTGGCAATAAGGGTGCTATATGTAATCTTCACGGCTGTGACCGGCTTTTTCCCGCTGATTCTCGCATACTTGATTATGCTTTTTATAATACCGGAACCTCCCGCAAACAAGTGATTCCCTTTGTGGATGTGCGCGGGGTGGTCTGTTTTTTTCCCGGTTGCCGGGCGTTCAGTATTCTTCGTCGCTCTCGTCTTCGTCCGAGAGTATGCCTCTTTCCCCGTATTCGTATACTTCTCCTCCGTCGTCCTCTTCTTCGATAACGTCGACCTTTTCCAGTTCCTCTTTTACCGCGCTCTTGATTGCGCCTTTTTCTACGTCTTCTCCCCGGTCAACGTCTCTTTCCAGGTCGGATATCTCGTCGGTGTCGTCCCTTTCTTTTTTGCCCTTTTTGACTTTCTTTATTGCAGGCTTCGGGATTGTTTTTTTGCCTTTTTTCTTTATTTTGGCAGCCATTTTCCACCTCTGGTTTGAAATTATATTTCCTTATATTTTTGAAACCCCAGTATATAAATCAGGGCTAATATGGCCTTGATAGGCTGATTTTTTAATCTGCAGTCTGATATATATCTTTAAATATACTCTATAAAAAAAGCATAATGGAGAACATAGATATTAGGGCGGAAAACCGCCTGAGGAAGGATCTGATAGAGACCTTCGAACAAGTGAAAGAATCCGTCAGGCGCACGGAGAAGAAGTCCAGGGCAGGCCTTATGCTGGGCCTGCAGGAGATGGGTTCGACTATGGGCGGATTTATCGGCGGGTACTATCCCGTGGATTCCAACATAATCGTCCTAAACCGCACTCCCCTGCGCAGGATAGAAGAGACGGACATCCGGCTGCTGAAGCCTTATACCTTCCACGTGATGCTGCATGAGTACATACACTCATTGGGCCTGCTGGACGAGGAGGCTACTCGCAGGAAGACCTACGAAGTGAGCGTGGCCTGCTTCGGAGAGGAACACATGGTGACGCAGCTCTCAAGGGACATGACCAAGTTCTTCCCGAACCTGGTATACCCCGTCTACGGATGGAACCCGCAGCAACCCTCGCCGGTCGAGATAATAAGAGGGTTCGACCGGTCCAGCACGCAGCCGTATATCGCCTGATGGATGGATCACCTGGGGCAGTATCTCTGCTTCAGGATAACTCCTATAATCCTTGTGGACCTGTCCTGATTCTCTTGTACGGTGACCAGGTATTCTTTTTTGTCTGTCTTCACAGTAATATAGTCCCCGGGCCTTTTTCCTCCAAGCACGTGCTTGAAGGAATCGATCGTGTCCACGGGATAGCCGTCGGCAGAGACGATGACTTCGCCTGCCTGCATACCCGCATTATTCGCGGCGGACTCCTCGGTTAATCCAGTTATCTCTGCGCCGCATGGCGTATTCATCGAATCGTTCAGGTGATTCAAGGCGATTGCTGCACAGGACACAAAGACCGGATTGAGGAATAGTATAAAGAAAACTGCAGTTGCAAGATCCCGTCTGCCGGATATTTTCTTCTTTTTTGCCAGCAGGCCGTATAAATATGCAAGGCCGCATGACATTGGGTAATAGAATACGAGGGCGACCAGGAAGTTTACTGCTATAGTCGCAGCCTTCATTGGGAGGTCGTAGCTGGAAAGTATCTTGTCGTATCCGAAAAACGGGTGGAGAAAAACGAGTGCCAGCCAGGCGATTGAGAGTATAATGTCGGTGAACAGTTTCTCTCTGCCGGGTTTTATGATCTCTTTTAGTGCCATATCCATACATTTATAGTCCAAGGCTTAAAAAATATATCTGATGGCTTACGGGAATGAGAGGTTCTGGGAGATAGACCTTCTGAGAGGGATAGCAATCGTTCTGATGGTTGCCTTTCATATCCTCTACGACCTGCGCTTCTTCGGGTTTGCGGGGATCAATTTGAGCGAGTCCTTCTGGTACTATGCTCCAAGGTTCATAGCCACCCTGTTCATCCTGCTCGTAGGGGTATCGTTATCCATCAGTTATTCAAGAACGAAGCGCTGCGGCCAGGGTGCTGCGCCTTTCCGCAGGTTCCTTTGCAGGGGCGCAGGGATCTTCTTCTGGGGGATGGCGATCACCGCAGTAACGCTGAACTTTTTCCCTGGTGAATACGTGGTCTTCGGGATACTGCATTTCATCGGCTTGTCCATAGTGCTGGCCTATCCTTTTTTGCGGATGAGATACGGCAACCTGGTCCTGGGAGGCGGATGCATCGCAGCCGGCCTGTTCCTCGAAGGAAAAACATTTCCTTTTCCATACCTGTTGTTCGCGGGTTTTGTTCCTCCGGGATTTGAGTCCCTTGATTTTTTCCCGCTCTTCCCCTGGTTTGGCGTAGTCCTGGTAGGTGTGTTCCTTGGGAACGCACTGTATTATGAAAACGCGCGCAGATTCTCACTGAGGGATCGTTCCAAAAACATTATCTCTGAGACTCTGTGCTATGCAGGCAGACATTCTCTTTCGATTTATCTCCTGCATCAGCCGGCTATCGTGGCAGTTCTATTCCTCATTGGGCTGGTATCGCCCGGCTCGTTTTTTTAACTATGCTTTATATAGAATAATATGGCGGATATACGCATTCTGGGTGCGGGGATATCCGGTCTTGCTGCGGCGATAAACCTCGCCCGGGCAGGATATCCCGTGGACGTCTACGAGAGGAACAGCGACTGCGGCAGGCGTTTTCTCGGCGACATGCAGGGAATAGACAATTATTATCCTGAAAAAGACGTCCTCGTTATTCTGCGGGAGATGAACATAGAGACAAACTTCCAGTATTATCCGCTTGACCGGATGGTCCTGACCAATTGCGTTATAAAGAAAAATATCGGCCCCCTCAAAAGGCCCGGTCATTATCTCGTCAAAAGAGGACCGGAACCAGGCACACTTGACCAGGGACTAAAAGAGCAGGCGCTCGCCGCAGGGGTACGACTGCATTTCAATGAGGCTATTCCTGAAACAGATGCGGATATCGTTGCCACCGGCCCGCTTGGAAGATCGCTGGCGGGAATAGCCAAGGGAATAGTCTTCAAAACAAAAAAAGAGGATATGGCAGTCACCGTATGCAATGACGCCCTCGCCTACAAGGGATATTCCTATCTCCTCATAAGAGAGGGATATGGCTGCATGGTCTCGGTCGTGTTCGGGGATTTTAAAAAAATAGGCGGATGCTTCGATGCAACCAGGAAATATTTCATAAAGGATCTTTCGCTTGACATAAAGGATCCGGGGCCCGTCGGAGGGGTGGGGTGTTTTTCGATCGGTGCGCCCCTGAAAAAGGGGAAAACGCTTTACATCGGGGAAGCTGCGGGCCTGCAGGATTTCGTTGCGGGATTCGGCATGTTATTTGCCTTCCGGTCAGGGTATCTTGCGGCAAGATGCATCATAGAAGGAAAGGACTATGCGTCGGCGGCGGAGCTGGAGTTCTGGGACCAGCGCAGGACGAGCGTTGTCAACAGGTATGTCTATGAAAGGTTCCTGCGGCACGGTAACTATACTATATTGATAGAGTTGCTTTCTTTGTCCTCAAGACTGCAGTTCGACGCGTATAACAGATACGGCTTAATGCACAAGCTGACGTATCCGTTCGCTCTGAAATACTTAAAAAAGAGATATCCGCAGATAGAAGCGCGCGTATAGCGCTTCTTTCCGCTTTTCTGCAGTTTATTTGTCTTCGTATATGTCCAGGGTCTTTAGCATGTCCGTCTGTATCGCTGTCTCATATTTGACCACGTCGTGCACCGGGTATGCAGTGAAGTTGCAGTTGTCCAGTTTCGTCAGGAATTCTTCGAATCCCGTGTTGTTCCCCTTGTTGGATACAACTACCCTGGATATGACTTTTCCGTCGAACGTCCTGAATACGTCCTGGACTTCGCTGTATGAGGCAAGCTTCTTTGCTATGTTCTTTGATTCCGAAGGCGGTGCGTTTATTATCACATAGCCCGTCTGCAGACCCAGCTCGTGCGGATGCATGACTGCTGCGAATTTGTTTATCACTCCCTTCTTCACCAGGCGCTCGGCTCTTGTGAATACTGTTGTGTGCGGTATGTTCAGTTTTTTTGCCAGTTGCCTGAAGCTGAGCCTTGCATCATCCTGCAGGTTTTTTATGATCTCCAGATCAAGTTTGTCTATTTTCATTGTTCGACCTATTTTTTTCTCCACCCTCTAATATTATATAGGTTTACTTATTATTATCTCCAATATCCCGTTTTTATGGGTGGTTTTTATATTCTCTGTCGAAACCCTGCATGGAAGCATTATATCCTTGCGATATTTCCGGGTCTCCGTATCCACGTTCAAGGATACCTGGGATGGTTTTACCTCTATCTTTATGTCTTCTCTTTCCACTCCCGGGAGTTCCGCGAGAACGCGCACTTCTTTTTCCCCGTTTATCACGTCGGTCAGCGGTTCATCCTCTGAGAGATGGGTCTTTGTGTTCGTATTCTGCGGTTTTGCATTTGTCTCTTCATCTGCCTGGGCAATATCGGTTCCGAATTCCTCCAACTCCGGTTTTCCGTCCGGTCCTGCAGTCATCTGGAATCCGTAGAAGAATCCTTTGGTCTGCCCCCGGCCGTACAAGGCGTCCTCGAAGAAGCCGGCCATCTGCTCGTCTATCCTGGTCATGTATTCATCAAAGAACCGGTCCATATCTATCACGTCTTCGAATGATCGGTCCGTTTTTCTCCTTCTCAATGGTTTTTTTGTCATTGGTTTTTTTTTGCAGGGATTATTAAGCTCCCTGCATGCTTTTTCTACTTAACTTTTACTTTGTGCTCTTTTGTTCGCGCGTCCTGTTTCTTTTTCATTTTTATTTCCAGGACTCCGTTCTTGTACTCTGCGCTGGCGCTGTCCGGCAGCACTTCTCCCGGAAGGCTGAAACTTTTCTGGAAGCTTTCGTACCTTCTTTCCTGGTAGTAGTATCCTTTTTCCTCTTTCTCCTGCCCTGTTTTTGTCTCTGTCTTGACTGTCACTGAATCCTCTGTTACGCTTATGTCTATATCTTCCTTGTTTATCCCCGGGACCTCAATTATGACCTTGTACTGGTCCTTTTCGTCGACCAGGTCCATTAGCGGTTCTCTTGGGGCTAGATATGTATCCCTCTTCTCTGTTTCCGCCGGGAGCATCGGCCTGCGCATGCCTCTTCCAAAAAAGGCATCGGAGCTTTCATCTATCTCTTCCTGCATCCTCTTTATATCCTCAAATGGGTCTTTTTCCATTTTCACATACAACTCACTTAAGTTAATACTTTATTAACTTTGTTATGTAATGTATTATACACCACAAGTTTAAAAATAGATTAATTCATTATTTATATACAAAAATAGCTATTATAATGTATACTCATAAAAAGCCAAAATGGCCAAGAAGATCCTCATTAGAGACCTGGAAAAACCCTCGGAAAAGAACATCGAAGAAGACATTGAGTGGATATGCGAATGCTTCGGGTTCTACGAACGGATAGACCGGGAAAAAACGGCATCCCTCATATTCAAAAGGCTTCTTGAGTCGCGCACGAACGGAGGGGGCCTTACAAGCACCGCGCTGGGCAGGGAGACAAGCGTAACGAGGGCCGCCGCGCTCAATCATCTCAAGAGGATGATGTGCTCCGGGCTCGTAATAAAGGAAGGCAGCGAATACCAGATACGCTGCTCCAGCCTCTTCCAGACAGTAAACGAGATGCACAGGGACGTGGACCGCATGTTCGAAGACATAGAAGAGATAGCAAGGGACATAGACGAGCACATAGGAATAAAATACAGGCGACGATAAGACTAAAATAAAAGGTGGTACAATGGAAGAAGCGACGCTGAAAGTAAAGGAGGCCCGTGTCAACGAGGTCGGGAGAGGGATAGCAAGAGTGGATCCTGCGGTATTCAAGGAGATGGACCTGTACTCCGGGGACGTTCTCATCCTCGAAGGAAAACGCAAAGCGGCAGCACTTGTCTGGCCCGGTCCGAGGGACGACATAGGCAAGAACGTCATACGGCTGGACGGCATACTACGGCACAACGCAGGCGTCGCCCTCGACGACGAGATCAAGGTCACAAAAGCCGAATGCAGCGACGCAAAGGAGATACAGCTTGCGCCGCCTCAGGCTATCGAATTCTCGGAAGACTTTCCTGCATACATACAGGAGCGCATAATCAACATGCCTCTCCTGCAGGGCAACTCGATAGTGATTGACGTTATGGGAACGCAGCTCCCTTTGTCTGTCGTGAACGTGAAGCCCAAGGGCGTCGTAAGGATAACGCAGGACACGGAGGTCGTCATATCCAAGAAGCCGGTGAAGTCGATTGACGTTTCTCCAGGTATAAGGTACGAAGACATCGGGGGCCTGAAAGGGGAGATAGAGACCATCCGTGAGATGATAGAGACCCCTATGAAGCACCCGGAAGTCTTCAAAAAATTAGGTGTTAAGCCGCCCAAGGGAGTGATGCTCTACGGCCCGCCCGGGACCGGGAAAACGCTTCTTGCAAAAGCCGTCGCGAACGAAACAGACGCGCACTTCATATCCCTGAACGGCCCGGAGATAATGAGCAAATACTACGGCCAGAGCGAAGAGAACCTGCGGGACGTATTCAAGGAGGCACAGGAGAACGCGCCCTCGATAATATTCATAGACGAGATAGACGCGATAGCTCCCAGCAGGGAGGAAGTATCCGGAGAAGTCGAGAAAAGGATAGTCTCCCAGCTTCTTACGCTGATGGACGGCCTTGAATCAAGAGGAGAAATAGTCGTGATCGCGGCAACGAACAGGCCCGATTCTATCGATCCTGCGCTCAGGAGGCCGGGTCGATTCGATCGCGAGATAGAGATCGGCATACCTGACCGGAGCGGGAGAAAGGAGGTCCTGGAGATACACACGCGGGGGATGCCCCTTTCAGGGGACGTGAATCTTGACAGGATGGCTGACATATCCCACGGATATTCCGGCGCGGACCTGGAGTTCCTGACCAAGGAAGCGGCGATGAAGGCATTGCGCAAGGTGATGCCTGACATAAAGAAGGCGAAGGGTACGTCTCTATCTAAAACGATCCTTGACAGGATAAAGGTGACTGGTGAGGACTTCTCCGACGCCATGACGCGAATAGAGCCCTCGGCGATGAGAGAGGTTGCAGTCGAAGTCCCGAACGTTAAATGGGAAGACATCGGCGGACTCGAACGCGTGAAGCAGCAGTTGAAGGAGAGTATCGAGTGGTCCATAAAGTATCCTCAGCTATTCAAGGAGACCGGGATCAGGGCGCCTAAGGGAGTCCTGTTATACGGTCCTCCCGGGACAGGAAAGACGCTCCTTGCAAAGGCTGTCGCAACCGAATCCGGGGTCAACTTCCTGACTGTGAAAGGTCCTGAGCTGTTGAATAAATACGTCGGCGAATCCGAGCGCGGGGTGCGCAAGATATTTAAGAAAGCGCGTCAGGTGGCGCCTTCGATAATATTCTTCGACGAACTGGATTCGCTCGTGCCGAAAAGGGGGCAGGACTTTGGAACCGACGTGACCGAAAAGGTTGTCGCGCAGCTCCTCGCAGAGATAGACGGGGTATCAGACCTAAAGGACGTGATGATAATCGGCTCGACGAACAGGCCGGACCTCCTCGACGAAGCACTGATGAGACCCGGGAGATTTGACAAGATAGTATACGTGACCTATCCAGACAAGGAGACCAGGAAGAAGATATTCGACGTGCAGACAAAGAACATGAATGTCGCAGGCGATCTGAAGACTGACGAACTCGCAGAGCTAACGGACGGATACACCGGCGCAGACATAGCCGCAGTATGCAGGGAAGCAGGGATGGACGCGATACGCGAAGTGATAACTGAAAACAAAGATGCTCCGAAGGCAAAGAAGGTCGGGATGAAGTACTTCAAGGAGGCTCTGAAACAGGTGCGGCCTTCGACGACGGATGCGGACAGGGCGCACTGGGAAGAGCTGCGTCAGAAGATAGGAGAACGAGGCTGATATATTTTTTTCCTTTTTTTCCCTTTTTATTACAAAACGATCCCTACGCCTTGTTGGACTTGTTCGACCCGATAAATTCGTGGGCCGATCCATTCAATCATCCGTCTAACTAATCCTCAACTCTCACGCCTTCGTTGCAGATTTTCGTCTTTATCACAGTTCCTCCTGTTTCTCTTATTTCTTTCTCCGCGTCTCCGAGGGCTATCATTATCCCTCCGCGCCCTTTCCCGCACAGCTTTGCTCCTGGCGAGACCTTCCTGGCGGCCCATACTAGCCTCTCCAGTTCGGGGCTGGAGACACCTATCGAAGAAAGCAGTCCATGATTAATGTTCATTATTTCTCCAAGTTTTTGAACGTCCCCCTCCTGCAGGTACTTCTGTCCGTAGTCTACGATGTGGACCATCGCAGAGAGATAATCCTCAAAGAATTTAGGGTACTTCTCTTTGAGTTTCATGACGTCAGTCACTGGCTCTTTAGTGTCTACTTTGACTCCGGTGTTCCCTATGGTTATCCCCGGGCACTTCCTGGCGTTTATTCGCGTGTACTCGCCGTTCGTATACCTAAGGACCCCTCCGAAGGTGACTGCGTATGGGTCCACTCCGGACGATTTCCCGTGGACCAGATCCTCTGCCTTCCATGCCATGTCCGCGATCTCTTTCTGTTTAAGGGGCTGGCTCATCTCTTTGAAGAGCGCCATCGTCAGAGCTGCTGCCGCCGATGCGGAACTCCCGAGGCCGGAAGATACCGGCGCCTCGGACCATATCTCTATGTCAAAGCCCGTCTTTTCACCGGCCTTCTTTGCGGCCCGCTCCAAGCAGTCGATGGTAAGCATGGTCGACCACTCCTTTTTCAACCTGGGAAAATCCGGGAACGAGAACTTGAGATTGTCCACTCCCGTGGACCTGTTGGATAGAACGAATTGTTCATCCTTTCTCGCGGAGACCTTCGCGTACGTGCGCAGGTCGACGGATGCTACGAGGACCGGATTTCCGTAGACTGCCGCGTGCTCTCCGAGCAGTATCACCTTCCCGGGGGCTGATGCTTTGGTAGGCATGATAATATGATGGATTACAAGAAAAAGAGAAAAAGATGATTAGACAGGATAAGACCTAATTCTTCGCCGCAGGCTGCGGCGCAGGGGAACCGAAAGTCCTTGCACCCGCGACGGCTCCGCCTATCGTTGCAAGTATCCCTCCGACGACCGCTCCGAATACGGGAGACAGGATCAAACCCACAAGCGCCGTTCCCATGAAGACCGCTTGTCCTATTCCAGGGCTCATCCCCAGCCCGGCCAATGCGGAAATCACGTTCAGGACCGCGCTGACGATGCCGGATAACAGGCCTGCAATAGCTCCTGCGGCAAGGGACGTCAACAGGTCCCCAGAGTATTTCTTAACCGCGGTATAACCGATGTATCCTGCGATGACAACGGTTATCACGAATAACACGAGACCTATCACCATGTTCAGCATGGCAAAGATGAACCCTATCGCCGGGATATACGTCAAAAAGCCCAGCAGGAAACCCACGATGTCCATGGCGATAAGCGCGAGCAGGGGCATCTTTATTATCTTCAGATATTCACTCAGCGTTTTTCCGCCGATCGAGTTTTCCATGAAGCCGCCTGCGGGCTTTGTACCACTTGTTGGTTCCATTTTAATTTAAAACATATAAATGGTTATGCTTAGAAAACGCAGCCTTAAAAAGCGCCTGCTTCCCTTATACAGATTTTTTTTTTGGGGGCAATGCTCGAATATTATCTATTTTTTCGCTGCGGGAGCGCTGAAGGTTCTAGAACCGGCTATCAATCCGCCTATGACCGCAACTATGCCCCCGATAATTATTCCGGATAACAGCGAAATGAACAGGCCTATTACTATCATATCCCAGATTGAAGTGGAAAAGTAATAACCTAATTGTATCCCGCCAAATATGGAAAGGATGGATAGGGTCCAGTTTATTGATCCATTGATGACTCCTGCGATAGTTCCCGCAGCCAGCGCGTTGTACAGGTTTCCCGAATGTTCCTTGATCATGGAATATCCTATATAACTGCCCATTCCCAGGGATAATATGAAAACAGCCATGCCTATGAAAACGCTTAGCATTCCTAAGCCGTATACTGGAAGGTATACCAAAAAGCCCGCAAGGAAATTGGCTACGTCCATTGTTATCAGAATTAGAAGAGGTGACTTTATGATGCTGAAATACTCTTTCAAAGTCTTTCTGCCAATTAAACTCTCCATGAAACCGGCTGCCGGTTTCGCATCGTTTTTTTGTTCCATCATGATTCGAACTGCTTAAGACGTATGCATGCGAATGCCGACATAAATAACCTTCTTATCCAGATGATTTCCGGACTACTGCGTCCCAAAAGGTCTTTTAAAAGGCCTGTGAAAACATGTGTCATTTCGCATACGCTCAATGGCACTGCCTTATTCCTGCAAGACTTTCGCGACGATCGCATTCCCCATATCGCTCGTCGTATTCGTCCCGCCCATGTCTTTTGTCTGGAATTTGGCTTCTTTTATGACTTCTTCGATCGATTTGATAATATCTCCTGACTTTTTTATAGCCTAGCTAAGGGTCGAGGATGACTAGAAACCTTTTAAAATTTTCATCCTTTATCTTAAGGATTTCTAGATCAATCTTTGAGGCATAATTTGGAAGACTCGCTTTGGTGTATTCAGGATAATGTTCTTTCATTTGGACACTGGCTTTTTTCCCCGGAACAAAAGGTTTATTTGTGCCTTTTAGCACCCATTCTTCAACTTCACTTTCAAATATTAATAGTTCCACTTTTGAATGGCCAGACATCTTTTGTTTTACCCATTCTACTTTCTTGTTTTTACCATAATCACCATCCATAAAGACAATGATGAATTCTTTCTTTGTTAATCCTGCTTGAATTCTTTCATCTATCTCGTTAAATCCCCCATCACCTCCTTTGCCTACAAGGCTAACTTGGGGATCGATTTCAGGATAGTGATACATTACCCTAATTCTTTTTATTAATGTATAAAAGAATCTTTTTCCTTTCAGGTCACTTGTGACAATATAATGGGATTTATATGTCATTCTAAAATCTGGTATAACCACCCATTTCCTATAGAAATCCCCCTTTCTCTAAGTTCTTTTCTGAGTTTCTTTGGATTTTTTACTCTGGCAATTGTTGTTTCAGTGGATTCTTTTGTGGCGAGTAATATTTCTTCGATATTCGCTGTGTTTAGTACCACCGGAGAGTGAGTAGTGCATATTATAGTGTTCTCTGACTCTCTGAGTGCATCTGTTAGTACCTCAATTGCTTCAGGATACACACTGTTCTCTAACTCATCTATAAGAATAACTGATTCTTTGATTTCTGATGATAATACTAAGATTGCTAAAACCTTAAGAAAACCATCTGATAAAGACTGCGGTTTTAATTCAATACCGTTTTCGATCACTCTTAGCATTATCCGTCCATCTTCGGTTGGAATTAGGGATAAGTTTTCTACGTTTGGAAACAGTAATTTTAGCCTGTCAATAATTTCAGGTTTCCATGAATAGTTCTGCTTAGACAGTATAGTATACAGGAATGCCTGAAGTTTTTCGCCTTCGAAGCCCATATCATCTACCAATTGAACTTCATATGGCATTTTCATACTTTTTGGATAGAAATTATACGCCCTAATTTTGTTGATTTGATTCTTTATCTCTCTAGTTAAAGTATAATACTTGGACAGTGTATCATCCAATTTAATCGTTCCCCCTATTTTCGTGTTCGTCTTTAAACTACTAAGCGGGAGATTATACGGGTCAATGTTTAATAAAGAATTATTTCTGTGTAAAAATAATCTATCTTTTGTTCCCAATTCAAGTTCTAAATCAAACTTTTCTGCATCGTCTACTATCCTAATTTTTTCTCTTTCTCGTATTAATGTAAAACCTTTATAAATAATACTTTCCCGGGAAATATCAAAAGTACCATTGTAGCCGCTAACTGTGATCGAATATTGAAACTCATCCCCTTTTTTGCCCGTGGTTTCCCAACTTATAGAAATTGATACTTGCAGTTCCTCATTGTGTTTCCAAACAATGTTTTTATATCCACCGTATCTTACATAAGGGTTTATCACTCCTGAACTGGTAATCTCCTGTAAAAATCTAAATGCGTCTATGATGTTTGTTTTTCCAGCTCCATTAGGTCCTACCACAACATTGAACTTGTCAAATTCAATCTCTACCTTTTTGAGACTCTTAAAATTCTGGATCCCTACTCTTTTTATCTGTGCTTTGGAAATATAGTTCCGTTTAATTCCATATCCCCCTACCACAAAATGTAACTCTTTTGGGGCCATAATATTATATATATTTATTAAAAAAGAAAAGTGTAGAACTTAATTTCTTTCCTTAAGTTTCGCAACTATCGCATCCCCCATATCTCTCGTCGTAGCGGTCCCGCCCATGTCTTTTGTCTGGACTTTTGCTTCTTTTATGACTTCCTCGATAGCTTTGACTATGTCGCTTGCCGCTTTTTCTTCTCCTACTTCGTCGAGCATCATTGCGCCCGCCCATATCGTTGCTATCGGGTTTGCGCGGTTCAGTCCTTTGTATTTCGGGGCCGATCCGTGTATGGGTTCGAACATGGATACGCCGTCCGGGTTTATGTTCCCTCCGGGTGCAAGGCCGAGACCTCCCTGTATCATCGCGCCCAGGTCCGTGATAATGTCTCCGAACATGTTCGGGGTGACGACGACCTGGTACCATTCGGGTTGTTTTACGAAGTACATCGTTATCGCGTCTACGAAGTTGTATTCCGTTTCTATTCCCTGATAGTCTTTTGCGACGTCTTCGAATACTTCGCGCCAGAGTCCGTAGATGCTTGAAAGGACGTTTGCCTTGTCGACTGCTGTGACCTGTGTCTTGTTCTTTCTCTTCGCGAGGTCGAATGCGTATTTGATGACTCTCCTGCTGCCTTTCTTCGAGAGGACCCCTATCTGGTATGCTAGTTCGTCCCCGTCTGCTTCTATGTCCAGGTTGAATTTGACGTTGTATATGCTTCTTTTTACTTCGAGCATCTGTTTACTACTGCCTTTGGGTATCCGTCCGCCGATCCCTACGTAGAAGTCTTCCGTGTTTTCCCTGACTACGGTGAAGTCCACGTCTTTTGGTCCCTTGTTCTTCAGAGGGCACTCTATTCCTTCGAGGAGCTTTATCGGGCGGAGATTCACGTATTCGTCGAAGTAGAACCTGAGCGCGAGGAGGATTCCTTTTTCCAGGATCCCGGGTTTCACTCTTGGGTCTCCGAGGGCTCCCAGGTATATCGCTTCCATCTTGCCCATCTCTTTTAGGGCTTCTTCGTTGAGGAGTTCATTGGTTGCAAGATAATGGTCTGCGCCGAACGGGTACTCGGTCCATTTGATCTTGAATTTCTCTTTTTCCGCGACCGCATCTATTACCTTTTTTCCTTCCGCTATTATCTCCGGTCCTATGCCGTCGCCGGGGAGGAGTGCGATGTTGTGCGTTTTCATTTTCTGAGTTTTAGGTCTTTGAATACTCTCATTATGTCGCTTCCCGTTATCATCCCCAGGAGTTTTTTATCCTTGATCACCGGGAGCCTGTGTATCTTGTTCCTGGCCATTATGGAAACCGCCTTCTGGAGGTCGTAGTCCGGATCCGTGGATATCAGTCCCGCGGACATGAATTCGCCTACCGGCATATCCCCTTCAGGCTGGCTGTTCTCCATGAGCGCCAGTATATCGTCTGTTGTGGCTATTCCCACGGGACGATTGTTTGCGCCGTCTACTACTATCAACCCGTGTATGTTGTGTTCCAGCATCTTTCCGATCGCGTCATGCAGTGTCGCATCCCTGCTAATCGTAACGACTTCCTTTGACATGTAGTCCCTTACTTTCAGTCTTTCCATCTGGTTCACCTATTTATTCTTTTCTTCCAGGAGCTTTTTTGCGGTTTCTACGTTTATGCTCTTCTGTTTAACCATGGCTTCTGCGATCGTGTCTATGTCTTTTCCGGAGGCACCTGCCATCATTGCGATGTTCTTTGCGTGAAGCGACATGTGTCCCCTTTGTATTCCTTCCGTTGAAAGTGCGCGTAGCGCAGCTAAATTCTGTGCGAGTCCCACCGAGGCCATGACTTCAGATAATTCTTTTGCCGTCTTTACTCTGAGGATCTTCAGGTTCGTTCGCGCGGAAGGGTTCATGGTCGCTCCTCCGACGATGCCGACGGCAAGCGGTATCTCGATTTTTCCGTGGAGGTTTCCTTCCGTGTCTTTCTTCCACGTCGTTATAGTTTTATATTTCCCGCCGACGGATGCGTAGGCGTGGACGCCCGCTTCGACGGCTCTTGAGTCGTTCCCTGTTGCGATAGCTACCGCCGTTATCCCGTTCATCGCTCCCTTGTTGTGGGTGACGCCCCGGTATGGGTCTGCTGCCGCGAATTCGTATGCGTTGATTATGGCATCGACGACTGCAACTCCTCCTAGTTCTTCTTTGCTCACGGTGACTTCGGCCATCGCGCGGCGCCTGTCTGCAAGGTTCGATATTATCTTTAACAGGGTCTTTTCGCCCGTTGCTTCTTCTATTATAGGAGTAGCCGCTTCGCACATTGTGTTGACGGCGTTTGCCCCCATCGCGTCTCTCACGTCTACGAGTAAATGAGTAATAACCATCTCTCCTACGCCGGTCTTTATTATCCTGACTTCGAGGTCCTTTGCCCCTCCTCCTAGGGATACGAGCCGGGGGTCCTTTGCGTTCGCTGTCTCTATGATCTCTTTTTTCTTTTCTTCGATGGCTTTTTTTGCCTTCTTCGCGTCCTTTGTGAGAAGCTGTATCTGGCCTATCATAATGGGGTCCGTGGACGATGCCTTGAATCCCCCAAGCGGCCTGCATATCTTTGCGGCGTTGCTTGCAGCGGCCACGACCGAGGTCTCTTCTGTCGCCATCGGCACCATATATTCTTTCCCGTTGATGAGGAAGTTGACCGCTATTCCCAGGGGCAGCCTGAATGTGGCGACGACGTTCTCCACCATCTTCTCGGCCTGCTCGAATCCGAGGCCCGCTTCCAGGGTCTTTGCTTCTTCATCCGTGAGGCCTGCGAATTCCTTCACTTTAGCGAGGCGCTCTTCTCTTTTGAGCTTGTAGTAGCCCGATACCTGGGATGTTTTTTCCATGGTCAAATACTAATTTCGTATGTCTTCCATATATTTAATATGTCAGGCGTAAAAAAGACAGATCTGCAGGGGAAATATCATTCCATCATAGAAAAGCACGTACATTCGCTTGCCTGGATGAGGGATGCGCTCCTGGAGATGGATTCTCTCATTGATCCGGTCATGGGAGTAAAGTCCTGGGATGACGCAGTCGTCGTCTCCTTCGGAGGAAAGAAGCTCGTAGCGAGCGTGGACGGGCCGTATGCAAAGAGGCTCGTTGAAAAATCAGCCCTCATACATTCGGCGACAGACGTTGTCGTGAAAGGTGCAAGACCCATGTTTGCGCTGGATACTCTGACCGGGAGCGAAGCCGATATCCGGGAGATGCTCTTTTCACTGAAGGAGCAGGCTCTTGCGATGCGTATTCCGATCCTTGGGGGGAACACTATGGTCGACCCTGTTGCTGAGCCTAAGTGTAGTCTTACAGTCGTCGGAGAACTGATTATAGATGAGCCGATACGTGACTGCGGGGCATGCAGAGGCGACGTAATAGCTTTGGTGGGTGAGCCCGTCTGGGGGAGCCGGTTGGAAAGGATAGAAAAAGCTCAGAGGCTTTTTTGCACATGGTTCAAAATATTGGAAAAAGGAATAAACATACATGCTTCCAAGGACGTGACAAAAGGGGGACTTATTTCTGCGGTTCATGAGGTCAGCGAAAAATCCGGGCGGAGTTTTGAGCTGTCCGAAGAAATCCCATTCTCACTGACAAGGAATCTGGATAATTTTTTGATATGCGTCTCTTTCGAGGATTCAACGAAGATTGCTGCCCTGTGCAGAGACTTGGGTGCAGATTTCTGCGTTGCCGGGAGAATAACGTAATTTTAAAAAATCACCGGCTTTCTTTTCTCACGGTGATCTCTCAGGGATTATTCCCCTCCTTTTTGATACCCAGTGACTTTTTTATATTCGAAAAAAACATAAGTAATATTACTTAAAACATAAATGTCTATAAGTACATTTTTAAAAAGGAGGAAAAGGGGAGTGCGAAAAACAGTATATCTGGCGGTGATATTATTTTTTCTTTGTAGTGTTATCCCTCTTTATGGTCTTGATCCATTAGAGCATGCGAATGCATCATTTAATCGGTCTTGCTTGAATGAAACCGTCACTACAGGTATTCCTCCCGGGATTACGGAGAATAAAACATCTTCTTTGAACGGGACCTCGACCTCGACGATATCATCAATATCTGAGGAAAATACGAGTGCCTCGACGACAACGACTATCCGGTCGGCTGTTTCCAGTATATATGGCCATGTCTTTGATCATGGATCGGGGAATGGCGTTCCTAATACAACCGTTCTTGCAGTCTGCGCTAATAATTCGCCTGTTTTCTTTAAGGCGGATAGTGCTGGTTACTATGTCCTTCAGGTAAATTGCGTTCCTGGCAGCCCGGTTTATTTGTCTGCTCATTCGGGGCCGGCGGATATTTGTCTTAATGGTTCGATGTGTTCTCCTTACTCCGGTGGAAGCGGGAACGCATCCGGAACGGTTTCCGGCGGGGGTTACGCCAAGATAGACATACTATTGTATCCTGCTTCCGGTAACGCGTCAACTGTCACTAATGTTTCCACGACCACCTCGACTACGTCTACTACTACCATCCCGAAAAGCAATGAGCCTGACCTGAAAACCGATAAGGGGGCATATCTACTCAACGAGTCTGTTTTGATAACCGTGTACCCCGGCAATGCGAGCTTTGACCTCTGGATAAAAGAGCCGTCAGGTTGGTTCCTCGCATTGCAGAATAGTTCCGGGGAAACTATTTTTGTCTACTCCAGCGGTGTTTCCGGGAGCTACAATGTGAAGGCCGGGTTTTTCTTTGGGAACGAAAGCACTGAATTGTCCTCTGAGTTCGGTATCGGCGGATCTGATTATACCTCCACGACCATTGAAATCGATACTCGCGCTTCTACTACAACAACTGTTCCGCATACAAATGAGAGTTATTCCATAGAGGTCCTGAATCCAGCTGTCCGCGCTTTTCCGGGTGACTTGGTTTATGTACGTTTCAGGACTGACGGAAGTGAAGACTTGCTGATAATGCCTTCTGATGGGACGGCATTTGGAACTGATATTGGTAATCTGGGTTTGTTCTGCGGGACAGAGAACATGTCTTCCGATGCTTACCTGGTAATAGATTTCCTTGAAGACGATATAACCTACGCTATCGTTCCATTCATTCTCCTCCCGGTAAGTTTCCTTTTCTTTTTGCGCAGGAAGCGTGCGTTCAGGGTTTTCGGAGGGGGAGAAAATTGTCTTGATCTGGAAGAACAGCTCAAAGCTTATGATGACGGTATGCGCAGGTTTGCGGATAATCTTAAAGCAAAGAAGAGAACCCTCCAGAGGCTCAATTCCGATACGAACCGCATCAAGAGAAGGTCTGGCCGCGATTTTGTCGGGATGCTTTTCGTATATGACGAGGGTATCCGCAAGGCCGTAAGATCATGGAAAGACGTCTATTCAAGTATCTTTGTGCTTGCTGTCTTTCTGTCTCTGGTTACCCTTGGGTTTATGGGGCTTTCCAGTTCAAAAGAGTTGGAATCCAGTCTGCAGGTCTATTTGTTGGACGGGGATTCATATTATCTTCTTCCATCCGGCGAATCGGTAAACGCTTCTTACCGGGTGCGCGGACTGTTGTATCCTGGGTATAATTGCTCTGACGAGAGCGGCGCATCTTATGTTGTTCCCGCTCCCGGGAGATATGATATTGAGTACCGTTTCGGGAATCTGAGCGCAGCCGGTACGATTGATGCGGGAACCTCAACTACGACCTGCACGATAGAACCATACGATGAGGGGCGGCCTTTTGGGGGTTTGTTCGAGAATGTTTCTATCTCTTCCGACAAGAAAGAGTATTTATTGAACGAGTCTGTTAACGTGATTATACGCGCGGAGAATATGTCTTTCGACCTCTGGATAAAAGGGCCTCTGGGATGGGACCTCCTTTTGCAGAACTATTCCGGGGATGTGAATTACGCATACGCAAGCTCTGTTCCGGGCGTATTCGATCTGAAAGCGGCTTTTTTTTCGAAAGGGGAAAGCAGGGATTTTTCTTATAGCTTCCGGATAACTT
>JBAQYF010000014.1:0-77040 GCA_049299895.1 Candidatus Altarchaeia archaeon | reverse complement strand
TCCTCAAAATAGTCGTCGAGTCCTCATCAGAGATCCGGTCTTTCTCCATGCACTCATTCAATTCCGACAAAGACAAAGACTTGCGGCTCTTCGGTTTTAACTCGTCCATCAAGGAATGCAATTCCTTGTCGACAAGCTCCAAACGCTTCAAAATAGACAACTCTCTCATGCTGGCCACCATTAGATAATAGGGCATCAGGATTTAAATCTACGAACGCACCCCTCCGAAGCGATCAATCCGGCCAAACAATTCTCCTCAGAGAAAGACAACTACCTGAAAAACACTTTAATTTACCTCTAAAACAATATAAAAACCATACAAAATGAACCCGGAACATAAAACAGTCTGCGTGATGGGCCTGGGATACGTCGGATTACCTCTTGCTGAAGCCTTCTCCAAACACATAAAAGTCATAGGATACGACATAGACGAAAAAAGACTCAAAAGACTGAAAGAATCGCCTTCTTTGATAAAGTATTCGTCCGATCCTTCTCTTATCAAGCAAGCGGATTACGTGATCATCTGCGTGCCTACTCCCGTGCATGAGACAAAAGAGCCGGACATGTCCTACGTCGAATCAGCGGCTTGTACCGCTGGAAGGAACCTGAAGAAGAACGCGATCATCGTCTTAGAATCAACCGTCTACCCCGGAGTAATGGAAGAAATAGTCAAACCGATACTCGAAAAAGAATCCGGGTACACATGCGGGAAAGACTTTAAGATAGGCTACTCGCCCGAAAGGATCAATCCAGGAGATACGGAGCATACGATCGACAAAATCACAAAGATCGTCGCCGGGATGGACAAGGAATCAGCGGAAGAACTCTCTACTCTATACGGCCTTGTAACGAACGTATACCTTGCTCCCGACATAAAGACCGCGGAAGCCGCTAAAGTAATAGAGAACATACAACGAGACCTAAACATCGCATTAATGAACGAACTATCGATCCTGTTCCACCGCATGAACATAGACACGCAGGAAGTCCTGAAAGCTGCGGGAACCAAATGGAACTTCCACAAATACAACCCCGGAATGATCGGAGGACACTGCATACCGGTTGATCCATACTACCTGGTGTACAAGGCGCGTCAATTAGGATACCACACGCAGGTGATACTGGCAGGACGCGCTATAAACGACTACATGCCGCAGTACGTGGCAGAACTAACTATCAAGGGTTTGAACGAACAGGAGAAAGTAATAAAAGGATCAAAGATACTCATAATGGGGCTGACGTATAAGGAGGACGTTCCAGACGTACGGGAAAGCCCCGCAAAAGAACTGATACACAAACTCAAAGAATACAAGGCAGACGTATGGGGATACGATCCGCTGCTCACAAAAGAAGAAGTCGAGAGATTTGGAGTAAAGGCTTTAAAGGATCTGAATACCGAAGAGAGGTTTAATGCGGTGATCAAAGCCGTAAAACAAAAACTGTTCAGCAAGATAAGCCTGAAGGCATTGAAGAAGATCACTAACGGGAAACCGGTGATAATAGATGTAAGGGGATACATTAACGGAAAAGAAGCGGAAGGGGAAGGGTTTTATTATCAGAGCCTTTAGATTAGCAAAAGAGGATATGAAAGTTGCATTAATACTCGGAACAAGACCTGAGATAATTAAACTGTCTCCAGTAATAAGAGAGTGTGAAAAACGTAATCTTGATTATGTTATATTACATACGAATCAACACTACTCTCATCAAATGGACAAGATTTTTTTTCAGGAGTTAGAACTCCCATTACCGGATTACAATCTAAATATCGGCTCAGGAGCACATGGGGAACAAACAGGAAAGATGATTATAGGAATAGAAGAAATTTTAATAAAAGAACGCCCTGATGTGGTCCTAGTTGAGGGTGACACGAACACTGTCTTAGCGGGAGCATTAGCCGCTTCAAAACTCCATATAAAAATCGGACATATTGAAGCAGGCCTTAGAAGCTTTGATCGGAGCATGCCTGAAGAGATTAATCGAGTTATAACAGATCACATATCAGATTATTTGTTTGCCCCTACAGTAGAATCCAGAGGGAACTTAATAAGAGAAGGCATACCTGACGAGAAAGTATATATTACAGGAAACACAATAGTCGACTCAGTATTCCAAAATTTAGTGATTGCCGAGACAAAGTCGAATAAAATCCATGAACTGGGGATAATAAAAGGTGAGTATATTCTAGTTACGTCTCACAGACAGGAGAACGTGGACAATAAGGAAAAGATTAAAAGCATTTTTAGTGGATTAGAGCAGATTTACGATCAATTTAATATGCCAATTATATACCCAATACACCCAAGAAGTAAGAAGATGTTAAGGACTTTTGGAATTCTAATTCCACAGGGGGTACAGATAATTGATCCCTTAGGATTCTTGGACTTCTTACAACTCGAGGCGAATGCTCGCATTGTATTAACAGATTCTGGCGGGGTCCAGGAAGAGACATGTATTCTAAAGGTCCCATGTGTCACCTTACGAGATAACACCGAACGACCCGAGACCATAAATGCTGGTTCAAATGTGTTAGTAGGGACCGACGAAACAAGGATACTGAAAGGTGTGGAAAAAATGCTAGAAAGAAAGCCCACTTGGGAAAATCCGTTTGGAAACGGACAAACAGCTAAAAAAATCCTCGAGATCTTAGGATGCTAAGAACAGTTTACACCTAAGATGATAAATTTTAACGAAATAAAAAACGCACGCAAGTTCATATTACAAATCACTAAAGGATCGATAATCTTATCTATAGGAACGATTGGTTTTTCATTGTGTCAGTTTATTTTTAAATATCTTCTAATTCACTCTTGGAGTCCAGAGGAGTATGGAGTATTCTCGATAATAATAACAATAGTCGGTATTCTAGGCATACTTACAGAGTTCAATCTGAATGCAACGACAACGATATTCTTTTCAGAGAGCTTAAAAACCCCTGAAAACAAGAAGATAATACCATCTGTTTTTGTTTCTTTCTTTTTATTGGTTCTTTTCTTTTTGTGTCTATCCTCAATGGTATACCTAGTCACACCAAAATCTTTAGTCCTAGAAGTATTCACTGGATACTTTTTCCCAATATGGTTTTTGGTAATAGCGACAGGCACAGCATCAATCAGTTATGGCATTGTGAGAGCGTATAAGAAGATGAATTATGAAGCTATCTCAAAAACAATTGCTGGACTAGCAACCTTATTCCTTTTTTACGGCATTCTTATATCTTCCATTAAATGTGATGTCCTACATGCAATAATTATCCTCATAATAACACAAATTGTTGCGTTCTTATCAGTGTTCGCTTTACTCCATAGACGCTTATTGAAGAATCAATCGTACACAATTGCTAAAAGGATGCTTGGATATACCGGCAGATTGCAATCATCCGACCTGCGAGGAGTACTAACTTTTTCGTTCTACATGAGCAGTATAAGTATGCTGAGTACGCTTTTGATTTCAGTAGATAAATTGATAATGCCCTACTTTCTCCCCGCTCAGATAGTTGGATTGTATGGAGGTGCATATTTCATTGTTTCTATCCCAAAAATGATTACTGGAAGCGTGGGAGTGACGCTCCAATCATTTATCCCTGAAAGAAAAGAAAAAGGGATAGAGAACACTAAAAGAGAGTATTTAGCGCTATTAGCTGCTTTCTCTATGATTGCGGCCCTAGGTTACTGCGTATGCATTTGCTTATCTCAGTCAGCGCTGGTATTCTTGCCAAAGGAATATGCAGGGATAGCCCCCATAGTGCAGACTCTCCTTATCGCAATGCTGTTTTCCGATATTTTCCTTCTTAACATCTCTTTTGTGTCGTCTTTGAAAAAGGAAAAAATTTTAATAAAATCAATGGGATTATTCGGAGCAGTATTAATATTAGATATCTTTCTGAACTACCTTCTTATACCAAAATACGAGATGGAGGGCGCTGCACTATCAACCGTATTATCATTCGCTCTACTAGGGATTATTTCAACAATTCAAGTAATGAAATTGAGAGAATAGGCAGGTAATAAGGAAAAGAGAAAATCAAACATGACCTCAAAAGCGATTGAGACAATAGCAAAAAATGCAATGGTTCTCTACTTAGCACAAGTTATAACCATGGGGCTAGGACTTGTCCTAGTTATATTCACTGCTCGAACCCTTGGAGAAACCAATTTTGGAAAACTTGGTTTCGCTCAATCTTTCACCTCCATATTTGTAATGCTTACAGATCTTGGCCTTAGTACGGTTGCAATAAGAGAAATCGCAAGACATAAGGAACTTACTCCAAGATACTTAACTAACATACTCGCAATCAAGTTAATTCTATCATTGGTTACGTTTACTTTGATTGCAATATCAGTAAACCTGTTACATTATCCACATGATACCATAATAATAACATATATCACTGGAGTCAGCCTCATACTTGGAAGTTTTTCGACATTCTTAAGATCGATTTTCAGAGCTTTCGAAAAAATGGAATTTGAGGCGGCCCTAAACATCTTCAAAGGTTTAATTGCCACAGTAATTGGTTTGATTGCTCTCAGCATGGGATACGGTTTACTTGGGATTGTAATCGCGTATTTAATTGCTGGAGTAGTTGATGTGACTGCATCTTTATTGATTGCAGTATACAAATTTGCAAAACCGGAATTCAAACTCGATATGCCATTCTGGAAAGAGCTTATTCGTCTTTCACTACCTTTTTCAGGGACAGCATTAATTGGATTAATTTATTCTCAGATAACCGTGGTTATGCTCTCCATCATGTCCGGAGACAATCCTGTTGGAGCCTATAAAGCTGCAAGCGTTCTAGTTTTTAGTTTGATAGCTATCCCAGACATATTTAGTTTTTCGATATTTCCAGCTATGTCAAGGTTCTATGTATCATCTAAAGATTCCCTAGTAGTTACTTTAGAAAAATCAGCAAAGTTCCTGTTTATGATAGGCCTTCCAATAGCGCTTGGATCAATATTATTAGCGGACAAGTTCATCTTTCTAGCTTATGGCATCGGATTCAAATCTTCGATAATAGCTCTTCAGATATTAAGCTTATATTTACCTCTTCGATTCTTGAACCACGCCACAGGATATACTCTTTCCGCGATAAACAAAGAATCTTTAAGGGCGTTTGGTGTAACAATTGCTACAATAGCAAACGTTTTATTAAGCATTGTTTTAATCCCTGACTTAGGTCTCGTAGGCGCATCCATCACCACAGTATTAACTGAAGTGATATTATTTCTTGCATACTACTATTTCACATCAAAGCACTTCTATCGTCCAAGATTAAGACTTATTGTAATAAAACCTCTTTTTGCAGGATTATTAATGTGTATTTTAATACTATATTTCAGGGACATTAACATCATGTTATTAGTACCTGCGGCAGCAATCGTATATTTCATTGCTTTATACCAAATCAAGGGAATAGACGATGAAGATAAAAAAATTATTAAAAAGGCCATAAGAAGTATACAACTATTAAATGTCACTGGAAGGCCAAAATGAGACAATATAGTGAAGAAAATGACTAGAATATTCATAGCAACAAACCCTGGATTTTTCAATAAAGGAGACGCAGCCATACTTCAAGGAACTATTAAAGGGCTTAGAGAAATCGACGCTGAGATAGACATCAGTTTGTTATCCGTAACTCCTGGATTTGACTCCCAAAGATGTGATATAAGAATCGTATGCAGTCAAAATACTGGAAACTTATTTACGAGGGCCCTAAAGATTGTTCTATCTCCAGCCCAGCACATTTTACTCGCTCTTTTATGGCGAACAACAGGGTTACGAGTAGATAAGAGAATTGTATTAAAGGGGGACGTATTGGAGGAATACTTCAAAGCAGATCTGATAATTGCAGGTTTAGACGACTCTTTTACAACATTATACGGACCAAGACCGTTCATGGCCAATCTGTACAGTGTTTTAATGGCAAAAATATTACGTAAAAAAATAGTTCTGTATGGAAGTTCTATAGGTCCATTTACTAATAGAATATATGACCTTCTTGGAAAGCTAATCGTTGATAGCGCCGATCTAGTAACATTAAGAGAGCATAAATCAAGTGAATATCTAAGAAAAATAGGCGTAAGAAACCCTAATATCCATATAACATCGGATCTTGCTTTCTACCTCGGTACAAAACCTAGGCAAGATATAATGGAATTGATGCAAAAAGAAAACATAACAAAATATGGTGGGCCTTTGATAGGCGTATCCATGAGTAGAGTCATAGCCAACAGATCATTCCCTGAAATCCAGGATAAAAAAATCAAGAATAAACAATTTACGAAAACATTATCAGAAATTCTGGATGACATAACAAAAAGGTTGAATGGGACAATTGTTTTTATTCCTCACTCAATTGGCCCAAATAAGGAGAATGATGATATGATCATCCAAAAGGAGATATATCAACTGATGAAGTTTAAAGAGAGTGTAGTGTTGATCGAAAAAGAGTACACTCCCGAAGAACTGAGAGGATTGATTGGACAAATGGATTTATTGATAGGCGCTCGGACTCATGCAGTCATTAGTGCAGCGTCAACACATGTCCCGTTTATAGCTCTGGAATATGAATCCTTTAAAACGAATGGAATACTAGGTGTAATGCTGGGATGTGAAAAACAAATCTACAACATTAAAGATTTTTCCAAAGACAGTTTGGATAAGTTAATAAACGAAACATGGGATAAACGAGAGGAGATACACAAACATTTAGAAATTGTATCCAATGATATTACGAACCGTACTAAGTCTAATGTTAGGTACATTAAAGAACTCATTGAGCAGTAAAAAAAAAAACAATACGATGGCCTTTGGATACGTTCCGCATAAGACGCCTTGGAAAAACGCAATACTACGAGTTCTTGGAAATCCAAACTTTATAAGGCGCATTCAAGCACCGATAATTATGAGAATGCTAAATTTAGAAGAGGATGACATTGTGCTAGATGCCGGATGCGGTGGTGGGAGCTTTACTTACGAAATCGCGAAGATTAGCCAGGTTATAGGGACCGACTTGAACATAAACAGCCATTTGGAATATGCCATGCTCGGACACCCAAGACTTAGGTATTTGAATGGAGATGTCCAGAATTTGCCATTCGAAGAAAAATCATTTACAAAAATACTTCTTTCAAGTGTTCTACAGATGGTTGAAGATGATGAAAGAGCATTGAACGAGTGTCACAGAGTCCTCAAAGATGATGGAGTCCTCGTCTTGACAGTCCCAATAGGATATCGTTACATCAACCAATTAAATAGATTAAGAAGTAACTTGGCAAAAAAATTCGGCTCAAAAGGAAGAGGCTACAGCTACGATGAAGCTATCAAGCTCATCGAAAGCAAAAAATTCAAGATAATTGAAATGGAATATGCTCCAAAAAGATTGGGTTCACTTATCTATGAGAGCTGGCTATATTTTTGTTATGTATCAAAGCTTCCTTTATTCAGCTTCATCTATTTCATCATCTATCCGCTTGCCTACTTTGACAAATTAGATCACAAAAGAAGTGGGGGAAACGAGATAATAATAAAAGCTGTAAAGATATAAAATGACCAAACCCAAAGTTCTAGTTATAGCAGATACACAGGATATAGAACGTCTGAAAAGTTACGATAATGGAGCGTGCTGGGACATACATTGGGAAACAGTTGAATTCAAGAGGCTACATGTATATACAAATAAATTAAAATATAACATAAAAGAAGATGAGATAGATTTCGTTTTATATTCAAGAAACGATCAAGTAAAAGATAAAATTTCAATAGGTGCATTAACTAGGAATCTAAGAGTAGGATATTCTTCTTTTAGCGGGATAGATGATGCTTATTGGATGGAGGAGACTCTAGAATGTTTCAACGATTTTATAAGGGGCAATAATACTTTAAACCATGAAGTAAATGTGTTTAAGGAAAAGAATCAAGAAATCATCAAATCAGGCACCTTCTCTCTGATTTTTGACACTGAACAGATTGGATGCATCAGATATGGCTTACCTAGAATTCTGGAAGTATTAGACAGATACAACATCAAAGCGACATTTTTCATAACAAACATTTTGAAGCAGATATATCCAAATGTAATTAGAGATATTTTTAGGCAAGGTCATGAAATTGGATTACACGGTAAATGGCATGAGTATTTATTGGATGAATGTGAAGAGAATCAAACAGAGAAAATTAAGGAGATGATAAGAGATTTTGATGTACCAATACATGGAGCAAATTTCATCGGGAGAATGGATGAAAACACGATTAAAGCCCTTTGTAACAATAATCTGAAATATTTTGTAATCCCAAGGATAAACAATTATTATCGACTATCTTACCCTAAACTATCTACAGAGACATACACTACTTCAGTAGACGGGAAAAATATTAAGGTTGTTCCGGTTTGTGTAGAAACTTATGGAAAACCATTATTCACTGTAAGAAACATGATTGACTCAGCATATTCCTCAAGTCTGAAGAGCAACAAGCATATCACGTTATTATGTCACCCTTTCAGGGATGGAAACTTGAGGAACATAAGAAACATGGAAGAGGTAATAAAGCATTTAATTATCAAACGAAGAATGCAGCCAATCCTTGTTAAAGACATACCGAATAAGGGTGAAAAATGTATAAGTGTAAACGAGGCAATTAACACAAAGCCTCAACATAATTTTCAGAACACCATCCCAAAGACACAACAGGACATCGTTGGATTAATACCTGAAAACTTTATGCTGGCTTACCGTTTTTTGAAAAGCAGGCATACGGTGTGGTAGTACGATGAAAATACTTAGTGTACATATATCTACTCCAGGAGAAGGCGCAGATTGGTGGCGCATATCCAATATAGCCAAGATATTAAAAAATAATGGTCATGAAGTCCATTTCATAAATTATTGTAGTAAGAGTGCATTTAGTAAATTGGAGAATAGAGAAAGATACAAAGACCAATCATTTGTCATATCCTCCCCATTAACAGTTCACTTAAATCATTTACGCAAATTACAACAGGATAAATATGATCTTGTTTATGGGAACGCGCATATAGGCACCTTCTGTTCTATTCTTGGAAAAATAACTAACGCACCTCTTTTCTTTGACATGCATGGAGGGATAGTCGAGGAATTTTTAATGGAGAACCGATTCAAATTTGACCTAGGCTTCATTTCGAAATATCTCTGGAAAAAGACAATTGACTTGGCAGATCTGAAGTTCTCGGATAGGATAGCCTGTGTTTCACACAAGATGGAAGATTATTTAAAAATCAGATCAGTCTCTCACAAAAAAATTGGATATGTCACAAATGGTGTAGATCTCGATTTTTTTAAACCCCTCGAACCTAATAGGACAAAAATTGTAAGAGAAAAATTAGGCCTAGAGAAGAGGCTTGTGTTTGGTTATGTTGGAAATTTCCATAAATGGCAGGGCGTGGAAAACTTTATCCAAGCTGCAAATGAAATCAAAGGAGATGACTGTTCATTTGTGATTATCGGAGGAGATAAGCGCACTAAGGAAGGTAACCTCCACTTCATCCCAAAGGTCTCAAGACAATATTTACCAGATTATTATTCCATGTGCGATATTTTAGTGCTCCCAAGGCCAAGCCATGTAGCGACTGAAATCGCGGCACCAACCAAATTCGCGGAATATACTTCAATGACACGACCAATATTAACCACGAAAGTCGGTGATGCAGCTCAGTTAGTCGAACAATACAATTGCGGCATATCAGTAAAAGATAACAGTCCTGAAGAACTAATAAAAGGAATAAATTTTTTCAAGGAAAAGTCAATAGAACATTTAGCTAAAATGGGGGACAACTCACGAAAACTTGCAGAGAAAGAATTTAGTTGGAAGAATGTAGGAATTAATCTACAAGAGATGCTATCCGATTTTGAATAAAAAAATCACATTATCACTCGTGAACCCCCAGCATCATAAATGACATTTTTTGAATCAAGAACTGCGGAATAGCTAGATATATTATGCCAAATATTTCTCCGATCCATTAATTTATTGTTGACAGACCCAGCATACCTGAGATAGAAATATCCTTCAGAAATTGAGTTATTATGTTCGACGAAAGATTCAGCGTAGGTAGACGGGTAAATCATTCCAAGACTGCTCAATCTCTCTGCACCATAATAGTCAGAGTATGCTTTGGCCTTTTGGAGCATATTATCTTTCAACCACGTCGCCCCGGAAACTTCCTGATCATGCACATATAAGTAATCGTATTGATCTTCACCATGTGAATTTAATAGTATCGCACGTGGATAGCCAAAGAGATTATACATAAATCCTGAAACGCAAAGAAAGTAAGGTACTAGGAGAATCATTATAATTAGCCATGCTGGAATTCTCGTATAGCTGGACAAGGTCATCCCCCCAATAACAAAGAACACGGATAAAAGTATAATTGTAACTGCATACACTCTATCCAGACTGTATCCTACTGAAACGAACGGCGCTACAACTACGAGTATAAGCATCATACAGCAAATTATGGATATGACGATATACGTAACATTAAATCTATTCTCCAGAAACGAATTCATTGCAGGTTTCATATCTCCAAGCGTTTCTTTGTACTTGGCTAATATCTGGATTACGCCAATCCCGATCACTGCAAATGTCAACCATGTAAGTATGAATTCGGTTTGATGAGGAATTCCTTTTTGAAGAATATTTTTCCCCAATAACGCATTAGTATTACTGCCACGCAATTCTTCAAAGAATATCTTATTTAGATTTTCAACTGTTTTTTGAAGAAATATTACTCCATTGTTAAATGAAGTCTCAGTTATTTGCGAGTACCAGAAAAATATCATAGCAAAGAACAAGAATATAGTAGTTAGGCTAACCGATCTGTTGAACAATGAAGATTTTAAAGGAAAGACAGATTCACCTAGAAACGTCATTAGCATTATCAGAAAGAAAATGTAAGTCGTAGAATAATGTGATATAAGACAAGAAACAAAGAAAATAAAAAATAACGCTCTTTTTTTAAGTACACTTATATTATCATTGAGCAGTACAAAAATGGCCAACGCGAGGAAAAGTATCGCAGTATTCGTACGCGGATTGAGTTCTGTCAGAATGAAATTACGTTGAAACATGAAGAAACAGGATGCTAGGAAGCCATAGAAGTCACCAACGTATTTTCTGGACAGAGAATATATTATAAGGGGTGTAACGGAATAAATCAGGGAATAGATAATACGAAACAAGAATTCTGGGTCAACCTTTAGTAGTGACTGATATACAGCAGGCAATAAAGATATACTTACACAAGCATCCAAACTTGATTGCTGGAATATTCCCCAACGTAAGTTATTTAAAGTAGTTTTAAAAAGGTAATACTCCAAATGTATATCCGCCCCGATTATATGATTTGACCGGAGGGCCAATAAAAGTAAAATGGACAGGCTTATGAGGAATATGGTTAATGGATACAATCTGGTTGGAAAATTCTTATTAAAGAAACAAATAAAGACGACATATGTTGGAATTAAAATAAGGAGAGACATTAAGATGACATTATTATCTGTAGTATTCATCAAATATACTCCAAAAATACTAAGTAAAATAAATAAAGTTGGGACTATGAGAAATGATTTTTCAGAAGGACTTAAGTTAAAATTAATGGTCCTTCGTGAACTAGATAAATTATAGTTATTTTGTAAATATGCGACATAAATCAAAAAACCAAGGGCTAAATTAAAAGAAATTGCAAGTGGGAGGAAAGCTAGGGGGGTCATATAACCTAACATTAAAAGACCTTCATTGACTATTAAACCAAACAACATTACAAAAGATATGCTTAAACCAATAGTCAAAACAAATTTCTCAGTTAATCTCAGCTCATCCACTCTTAGGATGATAAGTATCAAAAAACCAGGAATCGTCGTCAAAAGAAGGAATCCTAGAATTTGCCTTAGAGGGGATATATCAAGAATAAACATTAAATCAGTCAATAAAATAAACGACGCTATTGAAACAAGCCACTCCTTCAACCCAAGTTTTAACTCCATTATTCTCCTCAAATGTAGATCAAATTTTACTGCCTTGTTAGATAATTATTCAAAATCTCAATTTTATTTTACACCTAATATCTCTTCCCGATAATAGTGTATGTCTAAGAACCCCCTTAGAATACCTACAGAGGAAGATAAAAAATTCAGATAACCAAGAGCAAGAATGAATGGAATATCACTAATACGCTTAATATAACCTCGTCCTTTAATCAATTTGGTTAAGTAAAACAAAAAAGGTAAAGACATAAAAGTCCCAGTTAATAAGAAAAGTCCAAGATTATTGAATAAAATCCCTAAAAAGGACATTATTGTAATAATTGGAAAAAAAAGGGAGATGAATGAGTAGGAAATATTGATTTTCTGGGGGTGTTTAAAGTAGACAACAATTCCACTTCGTCCCCGTGAATACCCCTGTTGGATATATTTCTTAAAAGTTTCTCTTGGAGTTATATGCACTATGGCATCAGGTTCAAATTCAATCGAGTATCCTTTTCGTTCAATCCGCCATATTATATCTTGTTCCATTCCTGCAGTCAGTCCTGTATCAAATCCACCTACTTCAAAAAAAACTTTTTTTCTGAAAGACTGATTACTACCAATACTTTTGTTATTACCAAACCGACCTTTTTTATCATGTACGCTTCGAACATAATCAGAACCTCTCATAACAATGAAAAGCTCAGCTATAATCCTCTGTTCCCAATTATCTTCTTTGAATACAATATGACTACTACCCACCACCGCTGCGACATTAGGATGACTATAATGTTGGACTATTGAGGATATCCAATTTTTATCAACTTTGTCGTCGGAATCAGTAGTGAATATAATTTCACCTCTAGCATTTTGCGCACCAGTATTTCTAGACGCGCTATCTCCTTTATTGATTTCGTGTTTAATCAATCTCACAGGATACTTTGTAACAACTTCGCAGGTCCTGTCTTTTGAGCCGTCATCGACAACGATTATCTCTGTTTTTTCTTTGGGATACGTTTGATTCAGAAGGGCTTCCAGCGCCGCACTGATCCTCTTCTCTTCATTATACACAGGCACAATAACTGATACTAGGGGGTAATTAGCCATTTGAAGTGTATTATTACTGGGTTCATTCATTCAACAACCTCATCAAGTTTTTTTCGTCGTAGACGAAAAGATTACAAAAGGTAGGCCTGCAGTTTTGCCTATATGTATCATATTCTTGCTTGCATTTATTCAATGATTCCAATAAACTTTCCAAGGTAACATCAGCTGCTACGCCACAATTATTATTGGTTATAATCTCGCTTATCTCGGCGACCTTTGTAGCTATTACAGGTCTTCCGGATGCTAAGGATTCAATTGCAGTCGAAGGAATATCAGGGCTTCTTTTCAGATTGATAAATGGGATCATAGTAACATGCACGCCTGAATATATCTTAGGCATATCCACATTACCATCTATTACTTCCACATTTTTGAGGCCTAATTCGTTTAATTTGGAGTCCAACTGCTTTCTGTATTTGCCTCGCCAGACCAGTATAAGCCGGGATTTGTGAATTTTGGAGAATTCCTTGAATGCTTCCAGAAGCAGCGGAACTCCCTTGTCTGTGAAGTTGTCCTCTCCAGGAGCTTCCAGGTTTGGCGAGCTTGCGAAGAGTATGCGAAACTCTTCCATTGGGGAGGGTTCGGAATAGGGGAAAAGATCATAGTCGATAACCGGGTAAAGCATCTCGATTTTTTCTTCTTTTATCCCATCTGCTTGGAGTAAATGTCTTACCTTTTTGCTCTGTGCGATTATCTTTTTTACTCTCGGCCCGTATTTCGTGATCTTTTCCAAAAGTTTTGAGTTACATGGATCTATTGAAGCTATAAGAGGAATGCATTTTTCCAACGGAAGATATCCGATGAATTCCCCTTCTATCCCGCCGGAGAGGAGAATTGTTTTGAATCTTCTTTGATATAGTTTTATCGCAAGGAAAAGGAATGCTCCGTTGATGATCGAGAGGACGGGCGTCCTTCTCATTAGGAACCTAGAATTAATTATAATGTAGCGGCCATCAGAAAGAAAAGGTTTCCAGCCAATATCATTGCAGGTGAGTACAGGGGCGTTAAACCTCTTAGAGATTACTTTTATTTGATTGGCCATTGCTTCATTGTAGTGCGGGCCGAGTCCTCCCCCGATGATGCATACCTCTTTCATTGGTTTATTTGTTCAATCATTTCCTTTGCCAAGCCAGGACAATAATCTTCAGGTATTTCTAGCTCGTATATTATCTTATCTTTGAGAATCGTTTTTGCATGGTCTTTCTGCACGTTCATCTCATTAGAAATCTCACTTTTAGGAAATAGATATGAATAGGCCGAGAAGAACTTAAATAGTGGACCGGAACGTATATTCATACAGCCTAAGCTGATGTAGTCCTCCAGGCGGTTGTCTATTGCCATTTTTTCTGCTGCCTGAGGTATAGATATCTGCTTCTTTCGTATCCCTGTTTTATTGGTCCGGGATATGAAGCATATATCCCCTATCACCGATTCGTCTTCTATTTTGACTTCCGACTTTCTTCCTTTGTTTACATCCCTCAGCAATTTCGCCTTTTTCGTTATGGTCCATGAGGTCTCATCGGCCATATTGTGGTACATGTATGAGAACACTGAAAGACCCATGGGAAAACTGTAGGCTTTATCCCCTTTAAGTATTACATGGTCGTCTCCCAAGAAGTGATAGCCGCTTCTTAGCAGTTCCATGCAGATGCTTGTCTTGTATGTACCTCCTCGTCCCACAATGATAACTGCTTTGCCGTCCTTGCTCACGCCTGCCGCGTGCAGTAGAAGATACCCTTTTCCTGCCAAGGCATATTCAACGAATCTCAAAAGGATGTTCTGGGCGATGAAATCAGGATTGATCCTATTGTTTACCTTGCCTGCCGTTTTGCCGTTGTAATTTATTTTTATCTTGCCGCTCTCAAATCCTGATACTTCAAACTGCCACTTATTACCCCCTTCAGAGTCTTTGCAATATAGATAGTCTTCCTTTGCATAGTATTTGTGGTCCACGGAGAATGTGCCGTCCAGATCAGGAGTAAAAGGAGCTATGTTCAGAGTGATATCCGGGTCTATTTCTTTAGCTGTTTCAAAATAATGAAGCTTCAGGTTTATTCCATCAATCCAGCCGCATACTTTTTCCCGGTTTATCCTGAAGCTTAGGATCCCGTGGAGATCGTAGTCACGCTTTTCCATTTTCCTCCACCTTCCGATAAATCTCTGAAAAAGTCTCTTGATCGTATTTTTTCGGCACATCTACCAGGTATAGATTAGCGTCTATTCCAAGATTGCGCATCAGGTTCTTGCAGTAGACTTTCCAGTGGGAGGCAAGCGCACTTTCTGGAAAAATGTAGGAATATTCCATTAAATATTTCTCGAAGAAAAGAGAGTCAAACCTCATGTTCCAAGTCATGCGCTCGCATAGGTCATCAATAGTTATTGGTCCTATTTTTGTTTTTTCTCTTGGAACCAGCTGAAACACTGCCTTAAGTTTCTGCCGGTTAGCCTTGGTTCTGAAAACATCTTTGGGATTAACCTTTGTAACGATCCTCAGGCCGGCTGCTTTATGCAAGGAATCCTTCATTTGGTATTCCATAGATTTCCTAGTTCCCAGGCTCTTTTTCAGAGAAGGAAGGAGATTGAATGAGAATACATTCAGCGGGGACAAGAACCCTAACGCATGCCCCCTGTCAAGAATCATATAGTTATCTCCCATAAAATCAAATCCTTTCTCAGTAAGGCTCAGGGCCGTTGATGTCTTCCCGCCACCGCCCTGGGAAGTGAAGAGGTACGCTCTGCCGTTATTGCAGGCCCCTGATGCATGGACGAGCGACAGCCCTTTTCTGCATAAGATGATATTCAGCAAGGGATCTAGGACATAACCTGAGATGCTTAGGCTTGCTATCGAGTTGAAGGAAACATTTAGTTCGATTTTATCGGTGTTTAGCCCATTTAGTTCTATTTTCCATTTAGCCCCCCGGTAGGAATCTTCGCAGAATAGATAACCTTCACGCACATAGTACTTATTGTCTTGTATCCGGCAGCCTTCTTTTTTTCCCTTAAACCTACCTAAACGCACCGTTATGTCGGGTTCATTGATAGAAGGAACCTCAAAATTTTCGTATTCAACTCGCGTATTGCCTATTAAACGTTTCGCCAGGTTCTCCGCATAGACTATCCTCATGGAAACAACATCATGGATGTTATAGTCTCGTATAAGATTGTTCATCTGAGATCACCGCGCACCTCAAATAATTTGTCTATGCAGGCCTGTGCGAACTTGTTTATGTTACCTTTTTCAACAAGTGTCCCATTTGAATCGACTTCTTCCTTGAAGAACTCGAAATCAAACGTTACCACAAATTTACCGCACGCCTGCGCTTCCAGGACTGGAACGTTATGCGCTTCCCAGAGGGAACAACTTGCATATATATCACATGCAGAGTAATAATTAGGCAAAAGCTCGTTTTGAACGTACTCAACAAAAGTCACTGAGTCATCGCTCATATCCTTGAGTTTTCTGTAAAAGTAGGGATAATCAGGCTTTCCGACAATAAGGAGCCTGACCTGAGGCATTCTCTCTTTTACTTTCTTGTAGGCTTGTATCAACAGGTCTACTCCCTTACAGGGTCTGAGAGCACCCACAAATAGGATTACTGGATCATCGCTTAAGCCGTATTTTTCTCTTATTGGTTTTCCGTCAATACCTGGTTTGAAGTTTTTTAGATCTACTTTATTGTATTGTATTTCGCTTTCAAGACCAGTGTATCTTTTGAACTCTCCTTGGGCGTATTTGCTGACCGCAACCGATCGGTCAGCGTTCTTCACAGTGAGCTTCGTTAGGAATATTTGTGAGTTTATATATAGTTTCTCATGAGCACGAGGGAAGAACTGGGGGTCCATGATGCCATGATACCAAAAAGTATAATGCGTGCCGTATATTTTTTTACTGAGGAACCCAAACCATGTCAGTGGATATAGATGGACTATGACCCGGTCAAAGCCCTTTAATTCAGGCAGCCACTTGAGAGTTTTAATTGGATCAAAAGGCATAGCCAGCCGATACACTCTCTGCCAGAAAAGAGACTTGGGCATACCCATAACCACAAGGTCTACCCCTTCAGCATCCATATCCGCGTTCAGTGTGAATATGGTTACTGAATTACCTTCTTTAAGCAAATCTTTGGCTTGCTCTTTTGCTATTCTGGCGCTGCCATCATATTCCGTGAAATTCGGGACAAGAATCGCTATCTTCATTTTATTTTCTCTGTTTCACATACCCGAGGAACATCTTCGTCGAGAACCACAGCCTTTTGAATTCCTGTACGCCGTTCTTTCTCATGATCTGCCTTAACGCCAGCGGCACATATCTCGGCGTAACATAATATTCTTTCAGGATCTGATCAACCTCTTTGACCATTTCCTCTTTTGTCAGCTGCGGATATGATATGATCGTCTTCTGGTGTCCTTGTTCGTCAAGAAACTGGTTGGGGTCTTCTGTTAGAAGGTAATTATTCTGCTTGCACCAGTTGAAGAACTCAGTTCCGGGGAATGGTGATGCGACCGCTACCTGCAGGATCTCTGGCCTTGTTTCCTTGATGATCTTCTTTGTTTCCTGTATTGTTTCCTTTGTTTCACCGGGCAGGCCGATGATAAAGTCCCCGTGAACAAGCAAGCCTGCCTTCCTCGCATTCTTGGCGAAGGACTTCATCTGTTCGATCGTGGTTCCTTTCTTTATGTTCTTTAGTATCTGCTGGTTCCCTGATTCGTAGCCTACGATTAGGAGCCTACAGTTTGCCTTTTTCATGGCCTGCATGGTCTCCAGGTCCAGCGTGGCCCTTGCATTGCAGGCCCATGTGACTTTGAGCTTGCGATCGTGGTATCCTTTGGTGTATTCGAGCACTCTTTTCTTATCTACGGTGAAGGTGTCGTCTTCGAAGAATACTTCTTTGACTTCAGGCAGGTTCTTTTCGATCCATTGTAGTTCGTCTAATACGTTTGGTACGCTGCGGACGCGGTATTTCCTGCCTGAGAGCGTCTGGGGCCATGAGCAGAACGTGCATTGATTGGGGCAGCCTCGGCCGATGAATATTTGTACTTCTGGGTAGAGCGATTGCCCGAGGAAGTAGTCTTTTATCTTCAGGTGCTTTTTGTATATCTTTGAGACGAATGGAATAGCATCCAGTTCTTCCGAGGTTGTGAAAGGGCGATCAGGATTATGTATTATTTGTTCTCCTTTCTTGTAGGAAAGCCCCTTGATATCGGAGAGATCCTTTTTTTGTTCCAATGCATCTGCTAGTTCAAGAAGAGTGTAGTCGTATTCCCATCGCGCTACATAGTCGATCCCTTGGTCTTCCAGTATCTTTTCAGAAAACTGCGAAGCGGGAGGACCTACAAGCACGGTCTTTACGGGATATTCCTTTTTTATGTCCGCTGCGACTGAGATGTCGTTTCCCATGGAAGGGAAACTGCTGTCTAGTATGACAAGGTCGGGCTTGTATTTTTTTATGTCTTCGATCGTCGCTTTCCTGTCCCAGTCCCATGCGGGAGAGTCTACCAGCCTGCATTCGTACTTTGTTTCCAGGAGGGCCGTTGCATATGAGAGCCAGATTGGATAATAGAGTGTTCCCCCTCGTCCGGTATCCTGCCATCTTGCGCCCCTGCCGAAGTGGGGCATGTATGGCGGGTTAAGTAAGTATATCTTCATTTTTTGATAATGCCGCGGAAGAATCCGAGGCCGTATGCCGTGTGCTGCACGGGCAAAAGGAATAGAACCATTAGGGACCGTATATCCTTGGTCTTTCCGTAAACGTATGATGCTGCCGCAAGCGCTCCTAAAGAATATAGGGCGAAAACAAATAAATACGCCCATAGGAGAAATGGAAAAAGTAGTATCAGAGGGACTGCCAATAGTACCGCAACTATCGCAAGCGAAGGAATAAGCGTGTAAAAGCGCACTGGTTTCTTATGTTTTTTGGATACTCGATAGGCTGCTTCCCCGTATGCCATCATGCTGCGGAAGAAATCTTTCAGATTGTCCCTGCGGTGATGCCAGACTATGGCAGAAGGCAGGTATAGGAATTTCTTGCCAAGAGAATTCAGACGATAATTGTATTCGCAGTCTTCGCCGACGTTGAAAGCATCGTCGTATCTTTCACCGCCCATTAGTTCCTTGTTGTACAGAACATTGCAGTTTGGAATGGAGTACACGTATTCCGGCTTGTCTATGTGATAGGATTGAGGAGAGCCGCCTGAACCAAAGAAGGTCTCCTGCATGTATCCGACTGCTTGAGCGAAGAATGGATCGTCCTTGAAGATTAGATTCGGACCGCCTACCGCGACCACGTCTTTTCCGGCTTCCGTCATCCCTTTTGCAAGAGCCGTAAGCCAGTTTTTGTCTACGACACAGTCGGCGTCTGTATAGGCGACGTATTTTCCTTTTGATTCCGATAGCCCGATGTTCCTCCCAGGAGCAATGTATTTCTTATCATTTGATAAGAGAACTATCCGCTGAGCAGGAGATTTTTTTATATATTCTTCTATTATAGAACGCGTATCGTCAGTGGATGCTCCGTCGACGATCAGTATCTCGTAGAGGTCGTGCGGATAATCCAGGTCGACTAGAGAATCCATGCAGGCGCGCATGTAGCGCCCCCCGTTTCGGACCACGACCACGACTGAGATGAATGGTAGAGAATTCATTTCTTATAATCTATCTCGATTGTTTTTCCCCACTACTCTCTGCATCGAGTCTTCTAATGAATAGAGTATTACCCCGGTCAGCATTGTGAACATTCCAGTAATCGTCAACGTCACCGCTATCAATGCATTCCCAACTGCCAGTGCATTACTCCGGTTAAATACATCGAGTACGTGCCACCCAACCGCAAGCCCCCCGAGTAGCATCACCGTCCCCGATACTCCAAAAAAGAACAGCGGCCTTCTCTGGCTTATGACGCGTATGATCGCCATCACAACATGTATCCCGTGTGTTACAGGGTGTTCTGAGGACTTCCCCGTGTCGTATCTTACCTTGATCGGGACTTCTTTGATCTTTAGTTTTTGTTCGTCTGCCTGTATTAGTATCTCTGATCCCGTTCCCATTCCGGTCTCGGATAGGTTTAGGTTGTTGTAGGCTTTGGGCGAATACGTCCTGTATCCGCTTTGGCTGTCTGAGACGTTCTTTGCCTTGCCGGTGCCTATGTTGGTTAACGTATCGAGGACTTTCATGCCTGCTTTCCGGTAGGCGGGTATCTCGCTTTTGGTTTCAAGGAACCTTGATCCGATCACTATGTCCGCTTCCCCGGATAGGATCGGATTGACCAATTTCGGCATGCAGTCCGGGTTGTGCTGCCCGTCTCCGTCGAGGATCACGAGAACTGATGGAGAGTGTTTTCTTGCGTATTCGAAGCAGGATTTGATGGATGAGCCGTATCCGCCGTTCTTGTGGTGCCTGATCACTTCCGCGCCTGCGAGTTCGGCGGTTTCAGCCGTCTTGTCCGTGCTCCCGTCATCGACGACAATCACTTTGTCCGCGTATTTCTTGGATCTTAGGACGACCGAGCCTATGCCGGTCTCTTCGTTGTATGCGGGGATCGCGACTAGGATTTTCAAGACTTATGTATTTATGTTCTGATTGAAATAAATACTTTTTAGGTCCTTTAGGGTTTATCCGGGCGTTGTCAGGAGCCATTTTTTCATTCCGTCTATTTCTTCGCAGCCTTCTTTGGTATCGTGAGTTATTTTAAAGTATATATTCCATTATATATAAGCTATGGCTGATTTGCATGTTAAAATACCGAAAGACGCGGAATTCCTGGCTAAGGCCTCGGATATTGATCTTTCACTTTTCGTAGAGAGAATTCTCAAGGAGAAGATGGAACGGATCCGGGTCATTGAAAAAGGGCTGGAAAACTCGAAGATGACGCAGGAGAAAGCGGATCGGATAGCTGACAGGATAAATATTGATCTTGCAAAAAGGTATGTATAGCAGGATTAGATAATGAAGCTCATTGTAGACTCTAACGTGATCGTCTCCGCATTGATCACAAAGGGAGTTGCCTTTGAAGTTTTTAAAGCTAACAGCATGCTCCTAAAATATGATTTCTACGCCCCGGATTACATGCTTTTTGAGATCATGAATCATAGGGGGGAAATGTTGTCGGATGCGCAGATATCTGAAAAATCTTTCACCAATGCGCTTGATTTTCTGATCAATGAAATTAGCATAATTCCCAAAGAAGAATTTGAGGAGCATATGCCCAAAGCCCTGGAAAGACTGTCCAGCCACGAAAAAGATGCGCCTTATCTTGCTCTTTCACTGAAACTCGACTGCTTGATATTCTCAGGAGATAAAAAATTCCAGAGATTATGCCCCGAGAAAGTCAAAACCCCAAGACAACTCTTGGATGATTTGCTGCCAAAGAAAGTATAGACACTTGCCGGTGCCTATGTTCGTTAACGTATCGAGTACCTTCATGCCTGCTTTCCGGTAGGCGGGTATCTCGCTTTTGGTTAAAATGAACCTTGATCCGATCACTTTTGTCCGCTTCCCCGGATAGTATGGGAACGATCAGTTTAGGCATGCAGTCCGGGTTATGCTAAACCGACTCCGTCGAAGAACACGAGAACCGGAGGAGATTATTTTCTTGCGTATTCGAAGCAGGACTTGATGGATGAGCCGTATCCGCCGTTCTTGTGGCTTCCGCACCGGCCATTTCAGCCGTTTCAGCCGCCCTTGTCCGTGCTCCCGTCGTCGACGACAATGACTTTGTCCGCGTATTTCTTCGATCTTAGTACCATGGAGCCTATGCCGGTCTCTTCGTTTATGCAGGAATAGCGACTAGGATTTTCATTGATTGAAATAAATACCCTTTAGGCCCTTTAGGATTGATTAGGTGCGTCCTGCCTGTTTTATTTATTGATTGGAATGAAGCGGTCTATTGGACAATTACACAGATATGCCTTATTGCAGGTGCGTTATTTGTTGCACGCCCCTTATGACAGGCAATGAATTGATAGACAACGTTTTTGATCGTATCCGATCGGCTTGGTAATCAAGTGCCTGCAGCCTTCTGGGCATAAATGGCAATTTAAATAGATATATTCCGCATTATTATTCATGGAAGAAGTGGTTTTCAGGCTGGAGGTTCCGACCGGGATGAAAAAGCAGGTCGGCGCAGCCGTGGAAAAAATTCTCTCTGAGTTCCTTGAGGATGTGAGATATTCCGTTGCAAGAGAGATCCTCGAGGAAAGCGAACTCACGGAAGAACAAACAAAAGAGCTCGGCAGAGAAGTAAATGCCGCCGCTGCCAGAAGACATCATCAGCATTCATAGGGCAAGATGCTGGTAATAGTGGATGCTCAAGTCTTATTCGCTTCCCTTATCCGCAGGGGTTACACTCTAGGCTTGATAAGGCTCCTGCACGAAAACGATTATGAATTAGTAGTCCCTGAGTACATATTCGAGGAAGTAGCGCGCAAAGAGGAAAAGCTCCTCAAATACTCGAAACTGGAAAAAGGAAAACTCTGGTACACGCTGTTTCTCTCCATGAGCAATATTAAAACAGTCCCTGAAGACGAGTACGCCGGATACCTGAAGGAAGCGGATGCATTCTCTCCCCTCGAAGATTCGCCTTACGCAGCACTTGCATTAAAATACAAATCAGAGCGAATGAAAGCAGTCGTCTGGTCAAACGACTCCGGATTCAAGGACGCATCCAAAGGCAGATTAGAGGTATTATCCACGCAGGAGATCAAAAGACTGCTCGGCTTAATAGAGTGAAGAGAGCCATCATCCCGAGACGGTCGGCCGGGAAAAAGAGATACTTGAAACGGTCTGTTCCCCTGACTGCGTGCAGAAAGGCGATGCGGGAACATTGCTTGCAGTAAGGAAATACGGGAAAACGCCGGTTTTTAGAGAACAAATATCTGGTGGTCGCATACAAGGAAACGGGCGACACCGATGGTTTCGTTCTCACGGCGTATTATCAAAGCAGTCTACGTAAGAGGGTGATATTATGGAAAAAATAAAGGCAGGCAAGCCCAAAAATACAAGCTGGGAATACGACAGGGAATCCGACGTTCTAGAGATATCCTTCGGAGAGCCCATCCCGGCCCTCAGCAGGGATATGGGTTCGGGAATCGTTATGAGATACCTGGAAAAAACAGGAGAGGTCGTGGGGTTTACGGTAATAGGCGTATCAAGCGTTTTAAAAACAGACTCAAAACACAAGCCGTCGCCCTGCTAAACAGGCAGATAACCGGATTAGATCAATTAGGCGAGTGTTTTCTTGCGTATTCGAAGCAGGACTTGATTTCATGCGGTGCCTGATCACTTCCGCTCCGGCGAGTTCGGCGGTTTCAGCCGCCCTTGTCCGTGCTCCCGTCATCGACGACGATGACTTTGTCCGCGTATTTCTTCGATCTTAATACGACCGAGCCTATGCCGGTCTCTTCGTTGTATGCGGGGATCGCGACTAGGATTTTCAAGGCTTATGTATTTATGTCCTGATTGAAATAAATACTTTTTAATCGTTTCAAGCTTTCGTCCGATGGTTTGTATTGCACCGCGCTTTGGGGGAGGGTTATCTGTTCGTCCGGGGAAGGTTTTCTTATATTCTTTCGAGGTGTCTTTTATGCAGGGGAGCCGCTATATTTTACATTAGAGGTGTACTAATGGGAGAATTTGTAGTAAGGCTTCCGAAGGAGCTTATGAGAGAGGCAAAAGATTTTCCGGAGCTTGAAGGCGAGGTTAGAGAGTTTATTAAGCTCAAATTGCTCGAAAATGAATTAAAAAAATCAACAGGATTGCAAAGAATTGTTTTTGAGTCGCTTGCCCAAAAAAGCGCCTTAACTGAAAAGGATGCATCGTATCTTGGGAAAAAAGTCTCTTCTGGCATGCTTAAAGAACTTAAAGAGAGAAAAAGCGCATATAAATGATCATCCGCGATGAAACTTGTAATAGACGCTAACATATTATTTGCCGCCCTGATAACATCGGGACGCAAGCGTCAGTCTTGGATAATCGATGCATTATTCTCCGACAAATTAAGCCTTTATGCGCCTGAAAGGCTTTTATCAGAACTTTTCAGGCATCGGGAGGAGATAATACGGAAATCAGGCTACTCTCCCGATGAATATGCTGTTTTCATGGAAATCCTAAAGTTGAGGATTCAGTTCATTTCCTTTGAGAAGTTCGCAGGAGAGGTTGAAACTGCATTGAAACTAGCCCCCCACCCCAAAGATGCGGAATACTTCGCGCTCGCATTAAGCGAATCATGCCCCATATACTCCGAAGAAAAAGCCTTCAAAAAACAGTCAACGGTAAAGGTATTCAACGCAAAAGAGATCTTTGAGTATATAAAAGAATAGAACACACCGACCGCGCCGCAATAAGCCGCGGAGGAGTAGGCTTGATATACTCTTTGGAGTGTCCGATACGGTCTATGCCTTGCCGGTTCCTATGTTGGTTAAAGTATCGAGGACCTTCATGCCTGCTTTCCGGTAGGCGGGTATCTCGCTTTTGGTTACAATGAACCTTGATCCGATCACTTTTGTCCGCTTCCCCGGATAGGATCGGATTAACCAATTTCGGCATGCAGTCAGGGTTATGCTGACCGACACCGCCGAGGAACACGAGAACGGATGGAGAGTGTTTTCTTGCGTATTCGAAGCAGGACTTGATCGATGAGCCGTATCCGCCGTTCTTGTGGCTTCCGCACCGGCCAATTCCGCGGTTTCAGCCGCCCTTGTCCGTGCTTCCGTTAGTCAAAGACGATGACCTTGTCCGCGTATTTCTTCGATCTTAGGACGACGGAGCCTATGCCGGTCTCTTCGTTGTATGCTGGGATGGCGACGAGGATTTTCAAGGCTTATGTATTTATGTCCTGATTAAAATAAATACCTTTTAGGTCCTTTAGGATTGATCAGGGCGTTGTCAGGAGCCATTTCCAGAGGGGCACGTATTTTATGCCTTCCAGGTTTTCTTCATGGTCCCAGGTTATGATTGTCTGATTTTTGCAGCCCAGCTCTTCTCCGGCCGATATCAGCGCTTTTGTTTCTCTTTCTCTTGTGTCGGCGTTCCGAGGATCGTAGCAGGCTTGTATCAGCTGCGTTATGATGAGTCCTTCCTTCACCACATAGTCTACTTCTGCGCCCTGGTAATCTTTCCAGTAGAATATTTCAGTCTTCCTGTCCCGCAGGCAGCATCGTAGAAGCTCTGTTGCGCACAGGCATTCCATCAGGCGGCCGTAGTCGGGCGTAAGGCGGCTTCCCAGGTTGAAAAAGCCAGTGTCGATCGGATAGACTTTCTTTGGCTGCATCACCCGGTCTCTTATCTTGGGTGAAAACTTTTCTATGCCGTGGACGAAATATGCCTCCTCGAGGTATTTAAGATACTGGCTCACGGTCTTCTTGCTGGTTTCAAGGCCCATGGATCGCAGGCCCTTTTCCGTCTTGGATACCGAGAAGCAGGAGCCGAAGCCTGCGATGACCGTCTTTGCAACGGCCTCCAGAAGCAATGTGTTCCTTATCCTGTGCCTCTCCACCACGTCCCTGTAGAATATCGTCTCATAGTATGTGTTTATGAGGTCTTTTTTGTCGGCCTCGTCGGTCTTCTTCAAAACTGCCGGAAAACCCCCGAAATGCATGTATTCCGAGAGCAGCGAGAGCATTTTCCCCCTCTCTTCGGCGGTTGCAGGCTCTCTTAGACCTGAATTGCGCAGCCGGAGAAACTCCGGAAAACTGAAAGGAAGAACCGTCCTGCCGACATAGCGCCCCCGAAGCGCGGTCGCAATGTCCCTGGAGAGCATACGCGAAGACGACCCCGAGACCGCTATCCGGTACTTCCCGGAATTATGCAGCGTACGCAGGAACGCCTCCCAGGAAGGAAGGTTTTGTATCTCGTCGAAGAACAGATCTATCCTGCCGTCCCTCTCCCGGAATAACTCGTGTACAGCCTCAACGAGGCCTGAAAGATCGCCTCTTTTCATCCCGGAAAGCCGGTAATCCTCAAAATCTATATATGCCGTCGACTCCTTGCCCGGATCAACGGCATGCGCCATGAGATAGAGCATGGACGTCTTCCCACTCCTCCTCGGCCCGGCCAACGTCAATATCTCCTCTCCAAGGGATGGACGATCCTCCCGGTCTATGAGATCAGGATAAGGACGCGCCTTCCACTCCAAAAGAACCTCCCTGAAAACGTTTTCCATATAAGCATATAGGAAACATATTAATATAAATCCGTTTCCTATAAATCAAGAAAGGAAACACCCCCCAGGAAATACGACCACGGCACCGGATGCATTCTCGCCCCCCGAATTATGTATTTATGTCCCGGTTAAAATAAATACCCTCCTCATTCAAAGATGATCTATCGGGCGTCTTGACTGTTTTGGTTGGCTTATCCCGGTCCATATGCTGTTTTGATTGGAATGCATCAAGGGCTTTGGACGATTTATTGAGAATTAGGTGAGTCATATGATTCAGATCATACCCGGCAGGGGAACTATGCGATTAGAGCCAGTTTCATTCACTGGGAGGATAGTATCATTCCAAGCGCCTTTGCAGGGGGAATGATCTCGACTCTTTTCTGTCCGGATAACCGGATGTCTCCGGAGATTATCGGGGATCCTAGTTTCATTGCCAGCGCAAGATACGGAGCGTCTTTAGGGTTCAGTTTCGTTGCCTCGGGCATCAGGTCTGAGAATTCCGCAAGAGAGGCGATGGATATCTGGGATATTATGAATGTATAAACGTCATCCAGGTCTTTTTCATCCAGGTGAGTATACGAAATTATCCTTTCCCATTTCTCTTCCAGCTCGGAAAGCAGGTATTCTGGACCAGTGAACTCATAATACTTTAATGCCTTGTTCGACATAAAAACGCTGAAAGGCTTGCCCTTGCTTATCAGGGCAGAAAAAACGATGTTAGCGTCGACTACCGCAAGCATGGTTCATCCCTTCAAAAGTTTTGCATAACGTTTAGAAAGAGACTCATTTACTTCATCGGCCAGGGAATCAGCCTGTTTCTGAGTCATTTTTGACCTGGAAACGATCCGCTCGATACGGGCAATCTCTTCGAGTTCCTCACGGATCTTCTTCTCCACCGCAAGCTGCCACCGTATACCCGACGCGGATTCAAGCTCTTTAAGCTCCCTGGGAATTTTAACGATTATTTCAGCCATTGTTATACGCCTCTAAAGAAGATATTAGATTCCAGCATTAAATCTAGGCTGAAAGATAAATCGCCTGATAAGACCTTGATCCGATCACTTTTGTCCGCTTCCCCGGATAGTATGGGAACGATCAGTTTAGGCATGCAGTCCGGGTTATGCTAAACCGACTCCGTCGAAGAACACGAGAACTGATGGAGAGTGTTTTCTTGCGTATTCGAAGCAGGACTTGATTCATGCGGTGCCTTATGACTTCCGCCCCGGCGAGTTCGGCGGTTTCAGCCGCCCTTGTCCGTGCTCCCGTCGTCGACAACAATGACTTTGTCCGCGTATTTCTTCGATCTTAATACGACCGAGCCTATGCAGGTCTCTTCGTTGAAAGCGGGGATGGCGACTAGGATTTTCAAGGCTTATGTATTTATGTCCCGGTTAAAATAAATACTTTTTAGGTCCTTTAGGATTGATCGGGCGTTGTCAGGAGCCATTTCCAGAGGGGCGTGTAGGTTATTTTTTTGTTTTTTATTTCTTCTGTTCCTTCGTGGTCCAGTGTTATGATCGTTGCTTGGTCTTTTTTGAATTCGTCCATTGATTTGAGGAGCGCTTTTGTTTCCCGTTCCTTTGTTTCAGGGTCTTCTACGCTGTAGCATACTTGTATGAGTTCTTTGATCTTTGTGCCTTCTTTTATGACGTAGTCGGTTTCTCTTTGCTGGGAGTCTTTCCAGTAGTATATCTCGGTTTCCGGTTTTACGGCCTGTCTTCTTTTTAGTTCCAGGGCGACTATGTTTTCCATGTTCTTCCCGGGTTTTTCCGTGAACCGAAAGCCCATTGCGTTGGATAAGCCGGTGTCTATTGAATATATCTTTCGGGGCGAGTTTTCCTGTTCTTTTACGGAGTAGTCGAATTTTTTTATCTGGAATATGATGTTTGCATTTTCCAGCTGGTTTGTGAACCGCTCCACGGTCGTAGGCGAGAGTTTCAGGAATTTTGCGGTCTTGTTGTATGATGCAAGGCTTGATATATTGGTCAGGTAATATTTTGCAAGCACCAGAAGCTTTTCCTTTTCCCGGATCTTGTAGCGGTCTATGACGTCCCTGTTTATCAAAGCCTCAAAATAGGATAACAGGATTCTTTGCTTTTCACTTGATAGTACGACCCCCGGGAATCCTCCGTATTCCATGTACTCGGACAGCAGGCCTTTTATTTCCAGCCTTTTTGCAAGGGCCTCAAGGTCGCCCCTTACCGGAATTTTCCTGAAGAACAAAAATTCCTTGAAAGACAACGGGTATACAGGATAAGTGATGTGTCTCCCGGTTAACAGGGTGGCAAGCTCCGCGGACAAAAGCTTTGAGGAAGAGCCCGTGACCATGATATTGGCCTCTTTGCGCTCGTGTACGCCTCTTACGAATCTCTCCCAGCCGGGAATGTTTTGCACTTCGTCAAGGAACATAAAAGGCTTGCCTTTTGGTTTGACCTTTTCCCGGTAGGCGTCGAATATGTCTGAGAGCAGTTGCAGGTCCCGCACCAAAAACCGTTCATCCTCAAAGTTAACGATCAAAGTATTCAATCCGCCGCCCAGTTCTTTTGCAGTCTGCCTGATAAGAGTGGACTTTCCACTTCTGCGAACGCCCGCTAATGCAACCACCTGATCGGTTTTTGTCAGCAATTCCGCAAGGATTCCGACATATTCATCCCGCCTGATCCCGGCATCTATTTCCCTTGCCCAGAAATTCCAGTCGGATAATATCTCAAGAATCTGATTTTTTTCCATTATGTATTATATATAACTCAAATACTTAAGAATTTGCGTTATATATGAGTTAAATTTAGCATCCAGTTAGTAGTCGTTTCACCCCGTTTGACCCATATACCTCCGCAGAGCCCCTCCCCGTCACTCCCTATAAAGGCTGCGCGATGAATACATGCAGTCCGGGTTATGCTGACCGACACCGTCGAAGAACACAAGAACAGAAGGAGCATATTTCCTTGCGCATTCGAAGCATGATTTGATCGACGAGCCGTATCCGCCGTTCTTGCTCCTGCGAGTTCAGCCGCCCTAGTCCGTGCTCCCGTCATCGACGACAACGACTTTGTCCGCGTATTTCTTCGATCTAAAGGACGTCAGACTCTATTGCTTGTATCTTCGTTGTATGCGAGGATCGCAACGAGGATTTTCAATTTAGGTTTAAGGATATATGTATTTATACCTTGATTAAAATAAATACTCTGGCAATCGCACCTTTACCTGGTTTGACCCGCTTATACGGTTCTTTTTACTTATTGATTGGAATAAAGATGAGCGTTGGACAATTATTCTAGAATAAGGCGTTTCCTGCATTGTTTTTTAACGTATTTACGCATTTCTCTCATGGTCGTTGACGGCTTTTTTCTCTTTTGCATCATCTTGGACAAATAACTTTTTGAAAGGGTCTTTCTTCGTCTTTTCGTCTCTTTAATTTATCTGGGATTCCATATACCTTAATAGGTTCTTCGAATATAGAATGGATTATAGCACATTACTAATTGATCTCGGGCGTTTCTTCTTTGCCTCCCTGTTCCTATTGTTTTTGCCGGGTTTTGCAGGTTCCTACGCATTGTTTCCAAGGAAGGGAGTCGATCTTTGGGAGAGGTTTATCCTTGCAGTCTCTTTGAGCGCTTTTTTGACTGTTTTCCCAGTCCTTTTATTGGATTACGTATTCAACAGGGGCGTAAATTTTTGGATAGTCTTTTTGAATTCCTGCTTCTGGATGGTTTTTTTGTCGGCTGTCTGCGTTGTTGGCAGGCGATTAAAAAAGAATGCGTCCAAACAGAAGAAGCACGTTACTGTAAAAAAGAATGAACCGGAAAAATATCTTTTGCTTAAAGCTTTAGGCGTTGTGTTTGTCCTGGTTTTGAATTTTTTCCTGGTGTACAGCATCCATAACGATTACGGTTTTCCCTTCCACACGGACGAATGGATCCATCTGAAGAACGCAGTCGGGATAATCGATCTGGGAAGCGTTGGGAAGTCTATCAACCTGGAGATAGGTTTTGCCTTGTTTTTAGCGGAGTTCTTCCTGGTGTCGGGGGTCGATCCTGTGACATCCTATCAGGTCCTTCCGGCCTTTTTCATGTCGCTTACCTCACTTATGCTGTTTGCCTCCTTGTACAAGCTTTCGGGGAAATACTGGATAGGCCTCTTCTCCATGCTCTTTTTCGCGGGGCTCAAGAGCAATATCACGATAATGGGGCCATGGTTCTTCGTCGCCTTGACGATGTGTTTCCCCTTGCTTTATTCCGTGTTCTACCTCCTGGGAGCGGGCTTTGAGAGAGGTAGCGCCAGAATGCTTTTAGCGGCTTCTTTAGGCCTTCTTGCGATCAGCCTGATCCATCCGTGCTCTGCGAGCTTTGTCTATCCAATAGTAATTGTTTATCTCCTTTCCAGGCCGGGCCTGATAAAGAAAAACATCCTTGGGACACTTGTTTTCTTTTCGATCCCGTTCTTTTCGTTCATTTACTTTTTTAAGTATTTCTGGAAGGGCTCTATTAACAAGACCATTGATTTTTTCCTTGAATTCATCGTCATGCCTGTTGGCAGATACCTTCCTTGGGAGTATTACCTATTCCTCCCCCAGTTCTACGGCACCGTCGGAATATCCCTTGCAGCGGTCGGTATCTTTGCAGTATACGCCCATGACAAGAACAGGGAGAAAATAATAGTCGTATGGGCTCTTGTGACGGTAAGCTTAGTATACATCTTCTACAACTTGAAATACACCTTATTAAGCCCGTATGAGAGGCTTCTTTACTATGCATTATTGAGCATCATACCCCTTTCAGGAATAGGATTATATCACCTGCTTGAATGGGTCTATCGGCTTATCTCAAAGAAGAACAGGTACCTTGCGTTCATAGTATGCGCATCGATCCTTTTAGCTGTCTGCTCGTATCATTTCTCAGGTTATGATAAATACAAGTCCGGTTTATACCGCGTAATAGACTCCAAGGACTACGCAGCGATCGCCAAATTATCCGATAAAGGAATAGTCCACAAAAAGGTATTGGCCCAGCCTCATACGTCTTTTGCCGTATATGCCATCAGCAGGAATTATGTTGTTGCAACATCTCCTAGGACGAGTGCTCCGGGGAAGACCGTGCAAGACGTGGAGAAGTTCTTCGGAGTGTCCAACTGCACGGAAAAGGCAGGGTTCCTCAAGAAATACGCCGTAGACTATGTCTATTCTCCGAAGGGGATCGATTGCACGGGTTTAAAGGAGATCTACAGAAGCGGCGGGAGATACATTTACAGGGCGGAATTATAGCCTGCTCATCATCTGGTCCACTGTCTCCTTGTCTGAGAAGTATTTTGCCAGGGCCATGATGAATCCCAGTGTGGGTCCTGGGTCCTTCAGGGATATTATGTCGTCTGCGGTGTTTGAGGTCATCAATGATGGGAGATTTTTTATCTTTCCCGGGGTGGACAGGTACCATAGCAGGTCTCCGGGCAGAAGCCATCGGCATTTTATGCCGGTTTCATATGAGAGATCGGGTTCTATTTCTTCTCCCATGGCCATCCGGTAGAGGAGATAAGGAAAATTTGCTCCCGCGAGCATGGAGAGCTGGAGCGACCCCCATATCAGGGGATTGACCGACAGCAGTTTGAGTTCTCCGTCGCGCGGGTCCGTCGCGTATTCCACCATGGCAAGGCCGGTCCATTTCATGGAAGACAAGAGTTTTATTGCATGGTCGACTGCTGTCTCGTCTTTCACGGTCTCGCGCAGGGTGGAAGAACCGCCTTCCGAGGGGTATGAACGTATCCTCTTTTGCACGCTTAAAGCAACCGGCTTGGATTTTGCGTCAAACAGGGTGTATACCCCTATTTCTCCTCCAGAGGGCAGTATCTCCTGTACGAGGAACGGGCCATATTCGCTGTTTGCCTGCATGCATTTCAGCGTGAATTCCTGCAGGGAGTCGCATATTATCTCCCCGTTTAGAGCACCCATGGCAGGCTTTATCGCAACAGGGTATTCTATCTTCCCTGCTACGTCCTCAAAGCCCCTGTCCCCGAAGCGGCCCATGTAATATGTCCTGGGACAGGGGATGCCGTTATCCCGGGCGCTCTTCACCGTTTCTATGCGGTCCATTGCCCGGGAAAGGATTTCATATTTTGGGTAGGGTACGACAGTATGATCAGAGAATTCATCCATGCGCTTTACTATGGGTAAAACAGTTGCAGGCGTCACGGGAAAGATAACGTCATATTGGTTTACCCTAACTTCGTCGAGCATGTATTGGATGAAGCTGTTAGGCTCCCTGTAGGGAGAGGGATATATCTTCTTGTTATGGCAATACTTGGAGAACAAACCTGTCGCGTAATTAGTCTCCTCGCCTGCCGTGACCTTCAGGCCTTTTGCGCCAAGCGACCGTATTATCGCAAGAGAATTTCTCATCTGGGCGTCGGCGACAAAGACGTTTCCGGTTTTTTTCATTTGATTTATGAGTGAAGGGGTCTGTTAATCGTATTATGCATGGAGTAAAATAAATAGATGCGAAGTTCAGTATATTAATGCAATGGCTAAAAGGGAGGTGGATGAAATCAGGGCTGAACGCTTCTCCCAGAAGCTTGCTGAGCTGGAAGACAGACTGGACTTCCTGAAGAGCAACCTTGGGCGAAATTTACGTCGTACTCTATCTTCTTTACTGAGCGCCTTAGGAACTATGACTACTAATTCGGCCACGTGGATACCCGGGATAATATGGGGATTAATAGAATTAAAAATAACATTTATTTCAGTTTTTCCTCCAATATTTCTATTATTATCTTTGAGTCTGCCCGTCCCTTCATCCTGCGCATGACCTGTCCCATGAGATAATTTAGTGTTTCCTTTTTTCCTGCCTTGTAGTCCGCGACCGCTTTCGCGTTCTCGGCTAACACGATGTCTGCGGCGGAGGATAGTTCATCTACGCCGGACACCTTGCCCAATTGTTCCAAGGAAACTATCTTTTTAGGCAATTCCCCGCTGTCGATGATGCGCTCAAGTATCTTTTTCCCTGTGTTCTCTGTGAGTGTATTATCCTTCAGCAGGTTGAATAGTTCCAGGAGTATCTGTTCGTTTAATTTGGATTCCTCCAGTTCTATCCCCCGGTAATTGAGTTGCCTGAGGACCTCCCGGCATATCCAGTCCGCGGCTATCGGGGCGTCTGTCCGGGGCGCGATCTTTTCAAACAGGTCTGCGAGTACTTTTTCCTTGACGAGGATCTGTGCGTAGTTCCCGGGTATCCCGTATTTTTCCATGAGGCGCGTCCTCCTGCTTTGCGGGGTCTCCGGCAGTTTTACCTTGTCCAGGTACTCGGCCGTAAACGACAGGGGAGGGATATCGGGGTCGGGTATATACCTGTAGTCGTCGGCTGTCTCTTTTAAGCGCATCGCAGTCGTTATCATGGATTTCTCGTTGTATCCGCGGGTTTCCTGTATGACTGTTCCGCCCCTCTTGCGCAGGTTGCTCTGCCTTATTATCTCGTAGCTTATTGCTTTGTATGCGCCTTTTATCGAGTTTATGTTCTTTATCTCCACCCGGTTCCCGCCTTCGATGGAGATGTTGCAGTCCGCCCGCATGACGCCGCCTGCTTCCACGATGCGCTCGGTGTATTTGAGGAGGTTAATCAATTCTTTTAGGAATGCGCGCACTTCATCAGGCGAGTGCATGTCAGGAGCGGTAACTATTTCTATCAGCGGCACGCCTGAACGGTTGTAATCCACCCTTCCTTCGGCCAGATCGTATCTTCCCGGGTCTTCTTCGAAGTGTATCTCCCAGATGCCGATCCCTTCGAGGTTCCCGTCTACTCCGATTGGTTCGCTCGTCCTCTGGTAGCCGCTTGGGAGGTCCGGGTAATTGTAGTGCTTCCTTTTGACGAAAGTATTTTTCCCCGAGACCTTGCAGTTGAGTAATTTTGCGACCATCACGGCAGATGTAAGAGCGAGTTCATTGATGGGCCAGGGCTTTGCGCCGGGCATCCCAGTGCATACGGGACATATGTTGACGTTCGGGGTGTCTATCTCATAGTAATTGGTAGGGCATTCGCAGAACAGTTTCTGCTGCGTGTTCAATGGAACGTGTATTTCCAGGCCGATCTTTACGCTGGGTTTTTCGTCTGACTCCTGCATCCCTTAGTTATTCGATTAAGTGAATAAAATTGCGCTGAAAAAGCTGGCTTTGCATCGTTAACCCATTTTTGCGTATTATCCCTTTGTTTGCACCTAAATAATTAGGTTATTATTTTTAGGAGCGTTTTCCAACTTTCCATGCTTTTGAATAGGTTTTCTATGTAATCCTCATCAATATCTTTGCCTTTAAATGGTAGGTATATCTTAATTTTATGTACTTTGTTCTCGTAACATTTTCGTCCATAGGAAAAACGCCACCTTAAGCTGTTTATTTGTGTAGTTATAAAAAGCAGGGTTGTAAATCTATATTGTTTTTTGGACTTGCATATAAGTACATTATCTTTTGCTACAAAGGGGTAATAATGAAAGAATGAGGTAAGTGGCATACCATCGCACGCTATTGTGATGGCATTTTTAAGGGTTTTATTCTTTTCAATGTCAAACAATCCCTCAAAACCCCCATCTTCGCTTACACATGAAACAAGTGGTATACTACCGGGATCTAGAATGCTACTTACATGATATTCCCCTGTTTTGATGGGTTCAATAAATACATCAGTTATTGGTACTTCCTTTAATGCTGTCTTACCTAAAGGCTTAAGTTTGGAGAATAATTTGGCTTCTTTTGAAGCAATTTCTTTTTTGAAGTCATCAATTTTGTTAGATTTTACCATTAGTGAAATAGTGTCCCGGATTGTCCAATCAATTCTTTCTTTAAGTTTTGTATCTGTTGGCTTACACTCATCCAAGTAGACTTCTGGCAATAGCTCCAAGTTTTTGTCGTTGAAATCTATCGGGCAGGCCTTTTGGAATTCTTCTATGTTTGAGACCTTAATAGAGGGGTTCATGACAAATTCTTTAACTAGAGGGGTTATAGAATCAATGTCATTTTTTTCTTTTTTACTTGGTAATCGTTTACCCTTGCGTTTAATGAACCCGTCATTTCTCACCTTTACCCATAAAACATTTTGGGTTTTAGGGTGTGGTGTCCCTTTCTTGACGATTATTCCACAAGTTTCTACTCCCGCAGTCGGATAAAATAAATCATTAGGAAAGTTTATTACAGCTATAAGGGTGTTATCTTTCAATAAACTTTTTTCCCTCCAGTTAAGGTATTTCCCTTGTTTGACCATAACTGCGGTTGGTAAAATGCTAAACAACAGACCGTCCTCCTGCATCTGCTTTAATGCGTGCTCTACAAATTTGTATTCTTTATCTTCGCTCTTTGGTTTAGCAAAGGGGGGATTCATTAAAACTTTTGTTATTGGAGCTATCCTATCAGGTTTATCGTAAGTTAGATATTCAATAGAACTGATGTTACCTTCTGTTTTTACTCCCAACCATTTTTTGAAGCAGTTCCCTTCAATCATGTTATTTTTCCCGTCCCCTCTGAAGATCATATTAACAATTGCTAGAGATATGATCGGGTCTTGTTCTTCTATGCCATATAATCCATGTAGCCTAAAGTTCTCAAAGTTGTCTGAATTTGTCGTTTTCTTTCGTACTACATCAAAAGCAGATACAAGGAAACCGCCCGTTCCACAAGCAGGATCTAAGACCAGGTCATTTGATTTAATATTTAATGCCTCTGCCGCAAATTTAGTTATATGCCGAGGTGTTAATACTATCCCTATCTCCTTTGCACCATTACCATATTTAAGGAAAGCTTCATAGAACTTTCCTAATACATCCTTCCCAGAACGCATAGCTGAACGAATGTTTAACCCCAATAACTCTTGGTATGTTTCAACAATTGCTTTTTTAACTTTAATGTGATTATCCTCGTTAGAGGGTTCATCTATTTTTATGAAATTAGAAAATGTGCCCTTATTGTGTTTTTTTAGGATAATTTGGGCTCTTATGTTGATAGAGGCAATTAATACGCTCGTTCCTTGGGTTACGTCTATATCTTTTCCATCGGACATGGCTAGCAGTATAGCTGAAATGAATCTAGCACGATATTCTTTATTTATGGAATTAGAGTTTAAGGACTCATTGATAGTTTCTGCAGATTTCAAAAATTCCTCTTCAGTGATTTCTACTTCTTGAATAGCTGCATCGTTTTTCGTTAAGATAACTTCTACCTGTTGTTTAGAGAGTAGACCTGTAACTTCAATATTGTTTTCGGTTATTGTCTCCCATTCACCACCCTTTAAATACTGACTCTTTGCAATAAATCCCTCGCTTTCGTTTCCAGCAACACCAGTTACCAGCAGAACTTTTATCTGATTGCTTTTATTTATCTTTTTTGCATAGTCTTCTCTTGCTTCTTTTAATGCTTGATCAACTTTGCTACGCTCATTTTTTGATTCAATTACATAAAATAATTTTTCGTTTACTTCAACAACGTTTTCGGGTTTTGTTAGACCAAGATATTTATGTATCTCTTTATTTTCTAAACATTCCCCCTGTGTATAAATTTGATCCTTATTCCAACTCTTCTTTTCAGTTAATTGTTTTAGAATATATGCGTAGGCGTGAACTTCTGATTTTTTAACCATTTTAGTAAAATCGATTTAATTCATCCATAGTATTTATACTTTCCCTAGAGCAAAGGAAAAGTATTCATTTTTATCTTGTAGAGACCGAGAAGTCAAGTATTCCGAGCATTTTGTTTTTATATTAGTTATTTCATCATTATTATTTATATTCTTATTATACGGATTTTATCACCATCCACTATATATCTACTTCGCTAAAGTATAAGTATTTAGTATCAACAGAAAAACAACAGGTAAATCTGTACAGTTAATATTCTGACTATACCCACCCTCAAAATACATAAACAATGTGCTACGCTGAATAGACTGTACTTCTTATAAAAGCCTCTATGCCCAATCAATATGCATATGAAGCTTCTATTCGAGCTCTCAGGCGAACACCCTGATCTCCCCAAGGCAGAGCTCTTCAGCGTTCTTTCATCAGAAGGCGTTTCCTGCAAGGTCGTCTATGAATGGGACAAAGTGCTGGTGTTAGAGACTGATTCATCGAGGACCGATTATCTGACCCGCCCGGGGATGACCCTCAAGGCGGGAAAAAACCCGATCATTACAAAGAGCGCATGGGAAGTGGCAGACAAGCTCTCATCCCTGATACCAAAGGACAGGAGCATGGCGGTTCGCTCCAAGTCGCACACGTTGGAGCAGGAGATAGGAGCGGAATTCTATCTGATGGGCTATGTGATAGACCTGGAGGAGCCTGACGAGAAGGTCATAGCTTACAGGACGTGGGAAGGATTCCTCGCAGCCGTAAATATTCCCCTGAAGAGGGATTTTTCCAAGAGGAGGCCCCAGTTCCGCCCGTACTTCCATCCGACCTCGATGCATCCGAAGCTTGCAAGAGCGCTCGTTAACTTGGCGAACGTAAAAAAGGGTTCTGTCGTCCTGGACCCGTTCTGCGGCACCGGGGGGATACTGATAGAAGCAGGGCTCATGGGAATGCACCTGAAGGGAAGCGACATCGATTCAAGGATGGTCTCAGGCTGCAGGAGGAATATGGAGCTATACGGGCTCTTCGGCGAATTAGAGAAGTCGAACGCGCTCGAGATCCCGCAGATATACGAAAAGGTAGATGCCATAGTCACCGACCCCCCTTATGCGAGGTGCTCCTATGTCTCCGAGGGCAGGAGCGACATGGGTGGGTTCTATGAGAAGTTCCTGGAATCCGCAGGAAAAGTCCTGAAACCTGGTGGACGCCTGGTCATGATGCTGCCCAAGCAGTACCACGTCGAATACAAGGGATACACGCTCATGCAGGAGCACTATATCAAGGTGCATAAGAGCCTTACGAGGAGGATAATAGTGCTGGAAAAGAGCCTGTAGGCTATATATATTTGTCTTATCCTAATTTTAGTTTATATAACACCGTTCAACCAAAATGAAAGGTTCCGAGGCAATCTTAAAGTCGCTGGAGGCAGAGGGCGTAGACACCGTATTCGGCATACTGGGAGGACAGATACTGGAGCTCTACGACGCGCTCTACGATGCAAAGAACATCCGCCACATACTGATGAGGCACGAGCAATGCGCGGCCCATGCCGCAGAGGGGTATGCCAGGGCCAGCGGAAAAGTCGGCGTATGCATCTCGACCTCAGGTCCGGGGGCAACGAACCTGGTGACCGGAATAGCCGACGCGCACATGGATTCTGTGCCGATAGTCGCGCTAACAGGGCAGGTGCCGACTCATCTGATAGGGAACGACGCCTTCCAGGAATCGGACATCATCGGGATAACGATGCCCATAACCAAGCACAACTTCCAGATAACGAGCCCCGAGGATATCGCCTCGACGATAAAAGCCGCATTCATGATAGCATCTACCAGGAGGCCTGGACCGGTGCTCGTAGACCTCCCGAAGGACGTGCAGCAAAAACAGCTTGCAGGAGAATACAAGTACCCAGCATCGGTCACGCTGCCGGGATACAAAGTAGTGAAGAGCGGAGGACACCCCAAGCAGATATCGGAAGCGGCAAAGATGATCATGGGTTCGGAGCGACCAGTGATAATCGCCGGGGGAGGCGTTATAATAGGGGAGGCAAGCCGCGAGCTTATATCATTCGCAGAATCCCTTGGAATACCCGTTGCGTCGACACTCATGGGCAAGGGCGCATTCCCTGAGGAACACCCCCTCGCGCTCGGCATGGCCGGGATGCACGGGAGAAAGGCCTGCAACAACGCCCTGACAGAATGCGACCTCCTGATGGTTATAGGGATGCGCTTCTCGGACAGGGTGACTGCCAACGTCAAATACTTTGCCCCGAACGCAAAGATCATACACATAGACATCGACGCATCGGAGATAGGCAAGAACGTGCGAGTGGACATGCCCATCGTGGGGGACTCAAAGCTCGTATTGCAGAACCTGATCAAGGCGACAGGGAAATTAAAGGGCAAGAGGACCGAGTGGGACAAAAGGATAGCGGAATGGAAGAAGGAATACGCGCCGGTCTATGAATACGACAACGTCCCGATAAAGCAGCAGATGGTCATGAAGGAGATAAATAAAATAATAAACGATAAGACCATCATCACGACCGAAGTAGGACAGTGCCAGATGTGGGCGGCACATTATTTGAACATAAAAAATCCGAGGACTTTCATATCATCCGGCGGCCTGGGAACGATGGGTTTCGGGTTCCCGGCAGCGATAGGCGCAAAAGTGGCAAAGCCCGACTACACCGTGATGGATATCGGAAGCGAGGGAAGCTTCCTCATGACAGGACAGGACCTGGCAACGTGCGTAGTGGAAGACATACCAGTCATAACAGTCCTCCTGGAGAACAGATACCTCGGCATGGTCAAGCAGTGGCAGGACCTATTCTACAACAAAAGAAGAAGCCATACCTATCTTGGAGAAGTGCCGGATTTCGTGAAATACGCGGAAGCATTCCACGCCAAAGGAATACAGGTAGACAAACCGGGAGAAATAAGAAGCGCACTCCAGGAAGCAATCAAATGCGGGGAACCGACGATCGTTACAATCAAAGTAGACCCCCACGAGCACATACTGCCGATGATCCCCCCGGGGGGAAGACTGGATCGGATGATAGATAAAGTAGAATAGAGAATAAAATGAAGGAAAAACCTTTGGAAAGGATAAAATTAGATCCTGAGGTAATGTGCGGCAAACCCGTAATAAAAGGGACAAGGATCCCAGTAGACGCAGTCATACAAAGGATAGCCGAAGGCATGAGCTTTGAAGACATAATTGCCGACTACCCGAAGCTGACAAAGGCTGATATAAAGGCTGCATTGGATTACGGCGCAAGTCTGGTCAGAGGAGAGTATACGATTCCTTCGGGCATTTAGCGAACATATGAAAAATATCCGGCTACTCATCGATGAAGCACCGGGCGAAAACTTTTTAATCTCCTAAAAGAGGAGTATGACGCTGTTTTCGTAGGCGATGTGATGCCTCTCTGCCCCCTATTGTACTTTTATCCTTATCTTTTTATCAAGCGCCGGTATAAGCCTCTTTATTTCCAGGTCCACGTCGCCTGATATCCTGTATCGATCAATCGGCTCGTCCGACAGTTTTCCGTTGATCTCGTAGACGAAGAATCCTTCTCTTCCGTCGACGGAGTTGATGTAGCAGCCTTGTGGTGTCTTCTTTATTCCTATCTCCGGCATCCTGCGCAGGAGGTCCAGGAGGCTCGTCCCTTTTTTTGTTTCAAGGATCATCGGCTCATAGAGCAGAGACCATATGCCGTCCAGGTAGTTCGTCCGGTCCGCAGGGATCTTTATCAGATGCGCGTTCCCGACCTTTGTACGGGTGACAAGATCCGCGCTTTCCAGTTGCCTGATGTGTTTCAGTGCCACCGGGACCGATATGCCCAGTTCTTTTGCGATGGCGCTTATGTGCATCTCCCGGTTACGAAGCAATTTGAGGATATCCCTTCTCTTTACGCTTCCAAGTATCTTGAATAGTGTCGTCATTTTCAGGCTTATTACCTTTTTGGATAATAGTTAATATCCTTTTTGGATTATATTAATGCCCTGTCTGCCAGTATGTAATAATAATCCTGAAAATGAGAATACACCAAAAAAGATACGGACCGATGTTATTATGCGCCCTTTTACTTGCATATACTGCTTGCGCAGCAAGGGTTGCGGTCGTGATCGACACCCCGGATCAGTCGATCGCAGAATGCGTTACGACCGCTGAGGATGCGAACGCTTACTCTGTCCTGCAGGAAACGGACCAGGAAATAGCATGGGCGTATTACGGACAAGCGCTCGGCCACGGCCTCTGTTCGATCAACGGGATAGGCTGCCCGTCATCTAACTGTTTCTGCGACCCGAATGCTTACTGGAATTTCTACGTCAAAGAGCCTGGGAGCGGATGGACCTATTCTGCGGTGGGCTTTGACGGGGGCAACTCGTGCGGCGAACACTACTGCGCAGAGGACGGCGGGATGCTCGGTTTAGGCTACGGGAGCTACGGATCAGCGCCTGAGGAATATTCCTACGGCGAGATTTGCTGCAGCATGCCGGGAGACAATGCCCCGTGCGGAAGCATATCCCTCGATGAGGTAATAGACCAGATAAGCAGGTGGGCGGAAGGGAGTGCGACTCTTGGAGAGGTCATAGAACTGATAAACGCATGGAGCAATTCCTCCTGATCTATTCTATTTTATCGGCGGTAGTGAAATCAGCCCTGTACTCTGTCTTCCGGGTTTGTACAGGCACCCATGCGCCGTTTACAAGAGAGCATATCTTTTCTCCGGGATCTGCCGGCAGGGGGTCATTGTCCAGGCAGTTCTCTTCGATGGGTATCGCCTTCTGGCACTGCTTGCATCCCGCATTCTTCGGGACCTTGCCGAAGCACTCCTGCCGGTGCATGAACCGCTGGATGCGTCCGCAGGACGGGCATTTCAGAACGACGTATTCAATAGAGCCAATGCCTTCGCCGGATATCCTAAACTCGTGCATTCTCACAGCCTCTCCAGCAGTTTGAACAAGCCTGCGGGCTTGCCTGCGGGCATTATGTGGACTCCGGCTATCCCCAGAACGTCGGTTGAATCGATTACTTGCGCGCAGATGTTCACGCCTTCTTCAAGCGGGTCTTTGGCGTCCTTTATCCTGCGCTCTATTTTCTCCGAGATGAATATGCCGGGAATCTTCCTTAAGAACTTTATCATGCCGACCGAATACAAAGGCAAGACCCCTAAAAGCACTTTTTTCCGGATGTCTTCCTCGGTCAACAGTTCGTACCTTGAGAAGAAATGTGACATAGTCTCCTCTTCGAATACAGCCTGGGTCTGGAAGAAATCAACGCCTGCATGGAATTTTTTCTCGGTCTTCTTTATCTCGGCATCCAGGCTGCGCGACCCGGGTGCTAAAGCTGCGCCGATGAAAAAATCGGTCGGTTTGTTCAGTTTCCCGCCTGCGTGGTCTTTCCCGGAATTCATCTCGCGCAGGGTCTTTATGAGGGTTATCGAGTTCAGGTCGAATACGCCCCGGGCCTTGGGATGATCGCTGCTCTCGCACGTCGGCGGATCCCCCGTGAGCGCGAGGACGTTCTGTATCCCGAATGCTGCCGCACCTATGAGGTCGGCCTGTATCCCGAGCTGGTTTCTGTCCCGTCCCGTGACCTGGTAGATGGGCTCTATCCCGTTCTGCTTGAGAATGATGCTCGCGGGAAGAGACCCCATCAGGAGCATGGAACCCGGGTTGTCAACGACGTTTACGGCGTGTATCCTCTTGATTGCTTTTTTGTACTCTGCTATCTCGGACAAAAATCGTGCCGTTTCAGGACCCCGTGGAAGCGATATCTCGGAGGTTATGAGCCGTTCCCTGCCGAAGCGCTCTGATAGTTTGCTCATTTTAGTTGATTATAGATATTGTATGACGGTTTAATAATATGCTGTGACCCGCGCTTTTTAGGTTAGATGTTCTATTTATAACAAGCAATGTAGACCGCTTGAATCAATAAGGAGGACAAAACAAAATGACTGACAAGTTTTTCGATGAAAAAAAGCTGGAAAGGGAAGTGAAAGATGCGCGCGACAAGATGGACAAGGGCCTGAGAGATGCAAGAGACAGGATCGGCGAGAAATACGACGAAACTGCAAAGATGGTCGGCGAAAGAGAAGAGCAGGTAGCAGAGAAGATCCGGGAGCGCCCGCTGACATGGGTCGCAGGAGCGTTCCTCGCAGGCATGGTGATAAGCAAGCTTCTGTCCCGCAGGGACTAGAAAAATGTTTGATATAATAGGAAAATACATGGAGGAATTCCTCGGAGGAATGGTTGATCAGACCAAGGCGCTCATCCGTACGGAAGTGGATTATGCCGCAACTACTATCAGAAGCAGCATAAGCGACGGGGTAAAGGCGGGCTTGGACGCCATTAGAAAGACAGTCTTCTATCTGTTGATCGCCGCGGTTTCAACCATCATTGCCCTTGTATTTATTACATGGGGCTTTGCTCAGATGTTCGAGGCATTGTTCCCTCAACAGCCCGGGTTAGGATTCGTTATATTCGGCCTGGCATTGCTGCTGATAGGACTGCTGTCTTTTACTATGAGCAAACCGAAATAAATATTTTTTTCTTTTTTTACTTATTTTTTCAGGTATTTCTCCAGCGCAGCCTTTATCGTCCCTTTGGGAACTGCGCCGACTATATTCTCAACGGGTTTTCCGTCCTTGAATACTATCAGGTTCGGTATGCTCATAATGCCGTATTTTTCCGCGAGGTCATGGTTACTGTCAACGTCGACCTTGCCGACAAAGACCCGGCCCTTGTATTCCTCAGAAAGCTGTTCTATGGTCGGCCCGAGCATCTTGCACGGCATGCACCAATCAGCCCAGAAGTCAACGAGCACGAGGGGGTTCTTGATAGCATCATCAAAGTTTTTCGCGTTTAGTTCGGTTGCCATTGATAGAATTTAGGAAAGAGAGACAGATAAAATAAAAAATAGATATAAAAAGAAAGAAAAAGACGGTTTACTCCAGCATCTTCACCATCGCATCCTGATCGAGTTCGTCCATCAGAGGTATTCCAGTAACCCTCTTGGCAGTCTCGGAAATAGACGCAATGTCGCTTCTCTCAAGTAGGTTCAGGTTCCACTTCCTACTTCCGGCCATCAATTGCTTTAGTCCCACGCCGATCCTGTCGGTGAAATAAGTGTAGAGACCGACCGCTTCCCACGGGAGCTTAGCTGCTTCTCCTCCGAACCTTTCTTTTAATTCGGTATTCGCGATAAAGAACTGCTCGGGGCGGTTTCCGTACATGGCCGCAAAGTTCTTCGGCAGGGCGTCTTTCTTTGCCAGTTCCACGAAGTATTTGGACTTCATGACTGCCGTTATCGGGGATCTTCCGGTGGCAACTCCCTTAACAAAGGGCTTGTCGGGGGAGAATCCGCTCATGGCAATCGACTTGAATATCTGCGCTTCGTTCGTGAATCCGCCTGCCATCAGGATGTCGGGAACGTGTTTGTTCTTCTTCTTTAGTATCTGCGCGCACTTCAATACCTGCGCTTCCAGGTATACTGTCGGCGTGGAGCATTCGTTCATCATGGGGACCGGGGACATTCCCGTTCCTCCGCCCGCTCCGTCGAACGTCAGCATGTCTATCTTTGCCTCGGATGCAAGTTTCATTGTCAATGCGACGACTATTGGCCTGTATGCGCCGGTCTTCAGGAATATCTTCTTTGCGCCCTGGCTCCTCAGCCAGTCGATGTCTTCTAGGAAAGCATGCTCGTCGACCATTCCAACCCTGCTGTGCCTCTCGAATGACTCGAATACTTTGTTCTTGAATGCTTCCTGGACCGCGGGGTCTTCAGGGTCTGGTTCTACGAGGTATCCTCTCTTCTTGAGCATCAGGGCTTTTTCGAGGTCTGTAATGCGGACTTCTCCTCCTATAGCTTTTGCGCCCTGACCCCACTTTCTTTCAATGACGTTGACTTCGAGGCTTGATAGGGCATATACGTCTGTTCCGTTCCTCTGGTCTTCGACGTTCGTCTGCACGACTATGTCCCCGTGCTTCCCGTCCCAAAACTTGCGGTAGGTTTCGACGCGGTATTTCAGGTCTTCTGAGTAAGTTACCTTTCCTTTGGCGTCGAACTTTGACTTCGGGTCCATCCCGCAGACGTTCTCGCCGATGACTTGTATCGTTCCCGATATTGCCGCTCCGACTGCGAGGCCGTCCCAGTTCCTTTTGGCGACTGCAGTCGAGCCGAGTCCTGCTATCGTCACAGGGACGGATAGAGGTATTCCTCCGGCTTTTGTGTCAATCTTTACGTTCGTGAAAAGGGCTTTGTCGCTGTTTGCTTCTATTCCCTTCGTGCTCCGAACGTCCACCATTATCTGGAAGTCGGACCAGTCGAGCATATAGTCTTTGCAGGATGCAGCCGTGCTCTGCCCGAAATACGAGGGATCAGGGTAGAGTACTTCTCTTCCGCGGAATGCGGATTTGCTTATCTCGCAGAGCACAGGGCAGCCTTCTATGCAGATAGGGCACATGCCGCTGCAGGGGGTCGTGTCTTTCGTTCTCAACGCGGTCCCGGATGTGGACCTGGAGTTACCGTATGTTTCAGCCATTTTTCTTGCGTCACCAGAATTTTTTAGATTATTTTAAGGTATTACGCCCCCCTTAATAAAAGACGAGGGTTTATAAAATAAAATAAAATCAGGAAAAAAGTTTAATAGATAAATCATATGAGCCATGCGAGTTGGGTTGCAGCGGCAAAAGATAAGTATCAGACGAATGGAGAGACGCATCAGGAATGTAAAAAAAGAAAGAAATAAAAAAAGATTATAAGATAGGCAGGTATTTGTCTATCTCATACTTGCTGACGTGCAGCCTGTAGTTGTCCCACTCTATCGTCTTGTTCGCTATGAACTTGTCGAATATGTGGTCGCCCAACGCCTTCTTGACCAGTTCGCTTTCCTGCGTGAGCTTGACTGCTTCGATCAGGCTCCCGGGCAGGGTCGTTATTCCCTTCTTTGCCCTCTCGGGCGCGCTCATCTCGTATATGTCTTCTTCTATCGGGTCGGGAAGCTCGTATTTCTTCTCTATTCCTTCCATTCCTGCGGCGAGCATCACCGTGAATGCGAGGTACGGGTTGCAGGCGGGATCAGGCGATCTTAGTTCTGCTCTGGTCGCCTTCTCTTTCCCGGGCTTGTATGTCGGGACACGAACGAGGGCCGAGCGGTTCCTGTTCGCCCATGAGATATAGCAGGGCGCTTCGTAGCCTGGGACCAGCCTCTTGTAGGAGTTGACCCACTGGTTGAGGACGGACGTTATCTCCGGGACATGGTGCAGGAGCCCCGCAATGTAGTGCTTCGCTGTATCCGACAGGTAGTGTTTGTCGTCGGCGTCGAAGAATGCGTTCTTGTCGCCCTTGAACAGGGACTGATGGACGTGCATGCCGCTCCCGTTCTGTCCGAATATGGGTTTGGGCATGAACGATGCGTGGACCCCGTGCTGCAATGCGACCTCTTTTACTATCAGCCGGTAGGTCATGGCCGCATCCGCCATCTTCAGCGCATCGCCGTATCGCAGGTCTATCTCGTGCTGGGAGGGCGCAACTTCGTGGTGGCTGTATTCAACAATTATCCCCATCCGCTCCAGGTTCTGCACGGTCTCGCGGCGCAGGTCGCTTGCAACGTCCAACGGGGTCAAATCGAAGTATCCTCCGTTGTCCAGTCCTTCAGGGGATTGCGCGGTTTTGAAATAGAAATATTCCAGTTCCGGTCCCACGTTGAAGGTGTATCCCTTCTTCTTTGCTTTCTCTATGTTCCTTTTGAGCGCCCACCTGGGGCAGCCGTCGTATGGTTTCCCCGACGGCTCGATTATGTCGCAAAACATCCTTGCGACCGCGTCTTCCTGCGGCCTCCAGGGGAGTATCTGCAAAGTAGTGGGGTCGGGCATTGCTATCATGTCGCTCTCATATATCCTCGCGAAGCCTTCGATGGACGAGCCGTCGAATCCCATGCCGTCGGTCAATGCGGTTTCAAGTTCGTTCTTGGTGATGGCAAAGCTCTTCAACTGGCCCAGTATGTCGGTGAACCAGAGCCTTATGAATTTCACGTCGCATTCTTCTACAGCCTTCATCACGTATTCCTTGTCCTTCACAACGGGGTTTGTCTTAGACATTTTATCACCAGATTGACTTAGATACTTTATGATATAAACTTCTTTACTTAAGAATTCCAGGGAAATTGTTGAAATACTCAAAAAAATGGCTAAAAAATAAGGAAATCTCACCCCTTTTATAGGCGTAAATCAAAAAATATAACATGGCCTCGCCAAAGATAGACGACCTGGACCTTTCAATACTAAGAGAGCTGAAAAAGGACGCCCGCAAAAGCCACCGAGACATAGCGGAAAAACTGGGAGTAGCCGAGGGCACTATCTACAACAGGGTCAACAAGCTGCAGGAGATGGGCATCATAAAGAGATTCATGGTGGACCTGGACTTCTCAAAGCTCGGATACGACCTGACGGCATTGATAGGACTGGTCGTGGAGGGCGGATTCCTACAGGAAGTAGAAGAAAAGATCGCTAAAAAATCCAACGTATCGGCGCTCTACGACGTTACGGGCGACTACGACGCCATCATCGTTGCCAAGTTCAAGGAAAGAGAGGAACTGGATAAGTTCATAAAGAGCGTAATGGCTATCCCCCACGTGGAAAGGACTTATACCATGCTCGTTCTGAACGTGATGAAAGAGACGCACGGGGTCGATCTTTGAGAATAATATGGCTTCCAAGCCTTCCTTCCTTATAGACATAAACGGAGTCCTGTACACCGACAACACCCCGATCGCGGGAGCCGCGGAAACGATCGATTACCTGCGGGATAATAAGTTTTCTTTCAGGTTCATATCCAACGCTACGCAGTCCTGCCGGTCGACGCTTCACGGGAAACTGAAAAGATTCGGTTTTGACATAAGGGAAAAAGAGTTGTTCACTGCGCCCATCGCAACTGCCAGGTACGTTAAGAAGACGAAGAAACTTAGGTGTTACCTGCTCACGACTGGCGACGTATACAAAGACTTCAGGAAGGAGGGCATCCTGAGGACCGGAAAAAAGCCGGACCATGTCATAATAGGAGACGCCGGAAACGAGTTTACTTATGAACGGATGAATGAAGCGTTCAACTGCCTCCTTGCAGGAGCCGACCTCATCGCAATGGAAAAGGACCGCTACTGGAGGTCGCCCGAGGGCCTTGCGCTCTGCGGGGGACCGTATACGGCCGCCCTGGAATACTCGACGGGACAGAGGGCGCACCTAATCGGAAAACCTTCCCGAGAGTTCCTCCACCTGGCTCTGGCAGACATGAAAGCAAAACCGAAGGATGCGATAGCCATCGGAGACGACCTGATAACGGACATAGCCGGCGCGCAGAGAGCGGGCATGAGAGGATTTCTCGTAACCAGCGGGAAACACAAAAAGGGAGACGTTAAAAGGTCTGTCATAAAGCCTGATGCGGTGCTGGATTCGATAACCGGCCTAAAGAACTTGTTTTAAACGAGAACTATAGATAGTCTTTTATGCACTGCAGCCCGGATTCGCGCATGACGTGGCATCCGCCGAAGCAGGCATTTTTGCTTTCGCATGAGAAACATCTGTTGTCCGTTTTCAGTATTTTCCTGCCGCGATAACGCACAAATCCTTTAGTCCATATATCCTCGAATCTTTCTTTGAGGATGCTCCCCTCCCGGTTTCCATCGCTGTCCTGCTGGTCCGGGCATCCCCTTACATGCCCGTCTACCCCGACGCAGCATGACATTATGCCTGCGGGGCATATGAGAGGCCTTTTGCGGATCTTTTTTTCGTATTCTCCCAAGAAGGGAAAATTTTCTCCAAGGTCTGTTTCTATCTCTTTTTTCGAGGAGATTATGCAGTCCATAAGCACGCGGAATTGCTCCCGGTTTAGAAACAACTCCGGCTTATTCTTTGCTTTACCCGCGGGCAAGACTGTTCCGATATTCCAGAAATCCGCTTCTTTTTCTATAAGGATCTCCCTTAGGTCTCTTAAGGTACCCAGATTCGAGGGCATAGCCGTCGAAGCCACGCTTACTTTGGGACAGGAGCTTTCTTTCAGGTATCCCACAGCAGAAATCGCCCTCTCAAAACTCCGCTGATCGTTCCTTATGTGATTATGGGCCTGCCGGGTCCCGTCTATGCTGACCTGTACAAGATATACGCCGGCCGAAACGATATCATCAGCCGTCTTTTCATCTATTAGATAGCCGTTTGTTGCAAGGCTTGTCTTTAATCCTTTTTCCGCCGCGTAGGAAAGGACTTCAAGCATGTCTTTTCTCATAAGGGGTTCTCCGCCGGTCACCTGGAGGGTTGAGACATTCATCCCGGAAAGAGTGTCTATCAGCGTTTTTGCTTCCAGAAAAGTAAGTTCCTTTTGATATTTGTCTCTTGCAGCGCAGTGGATGCAATCCAGATTGCATTTCCGAGTAGAGTCCCAGACGACGGAGTGCGGTGCTATGGCCCTCCCGTGCTCCGAGAGGGTGTGAAAAGCCCTAAGGAACGTATCCTGCCTGATGCGCGCAAAGGAATAGTTCAAGGCCATCGGCTTATTTGCGGTTCGTCTCGATTATCTTTTTTGCGTCCTTTCTGAACGATAGAATTAAAAGGATCAGAGCGGAGACGAGCATCAGTCCTGAAGCTATCAGGTATTCCTGGGCATAGTAGAACTGGGGAGGTACATACATGCGGCTAAGAGACGGGGTGGTATCCTCTCTCTTTGACAGGAACGCAGTCACTATCCCCAGAACACCCAGGAGAAAAGATGTTATCCTAAGTTTCAGGCGCAAAGAAAATTTCACCTTGTAAAGTATTAAGGCAAGGCAGATATTAAAGGAGAAAACAGGCCTTGGAGGGGAACTTACGTCCCCCTCCCCCTTGCATTTTCTGGTGACGCAAGAGAGTAAACTCACTTACGTCAGGTGGGGTGCCCGAAGGGCATCCCCACAGTTTCGCGAGCCTTTCTTAAAGGCTCTTCTGGTGACGCAAGAGAATGATCCAGGCTCTAAATGTCGTAATACAGGTAGAACTCATAGGGCGTCGGCCTAAGTCTTACCGGATCCACTTCCTTCTTCCTCTTGTAGTCGATCCATGTCTCTATGACGTCTTTTGTGAAGACGTTCCCCTTCAGGAGGTAGTCGTGGTCGCTTTCAAGCGCGTTCAATGCTTCGGCAAGGGAGCCTGGCACGGACTTTATTTTCTTTAATTCCTCTTTGGGCATGTCATAGAGATTCTTGTCGATCGGTGCCGGAGGCATTATCTTCTTCTGTATACCGTCGAGTCCCGCAAGCAGCATCGCCGAGAACGCAAGGTACGGGTTGCACGACGCATCGGGCGAGCGGAATTCTATCCTCTTGCTCGCGGGCGACTTGGAGTACATCGGTATCCTGCATGCTGCGCTCCTGTTCCTCTGGGAGTATATCATGTTGACCGGCGCTTCGTATCCGGGTACGAGCCTCTTGTAGGAGTTCGTCGTGGGCGCGCACAATCCCATGAGGGAAGATGCGTGCGCAAGGATCCCTCCTATGTAGTATATCCCCAGCTGCGAGAGTCCTGCGTATCCCTTCTCGTCGTAGAATAATGGCTTGCCTCCTTTCCACAGGGACTGGTGCACGTGCATCCCGCTCCCGTTGTCCTGGAATATAGGTTTCGGCATGAATGTCACGGTCTTGTTATGCGCCTTTGCGACGTTCTTTATGATGTATTTGTACAGCATCAATAGGTCGGCCTGTTTTACAAGGGTCTCATACTTCATGTCGATTTCAGCCTGGCCCCCTGAGGCAACTTCGTGGTGCTGGGTCTCTATCGGGATCCCTGCTTCCATGAGCTTCATTACCATCTCGTTTCGCAGGTTCTGGTAACTGTCCGTGGGCGAGACCGGGAAGTATCCTTCCTTGTACCTGGGCTTGTATCCGAGGTTCGGTTTCTCCTCCCTGCCGGTGTTCCAGTCCCCTTCCACGGAATCGATCGTGTAAAAGGAGCTGTGGTGGTTCTCGTCGTATCTCACATCGTCAAAGATGAAGAACTCCGCCTCAGGTCCCCAGTAGGACGTGTCTGCAATACCTGTGCTTATAAGATATTTTTCCGCCTTCTCAGCCACGTACCTTGGATCCCTTGAATAATGGTCTCCAGTCACAGGATCTTTTACGTTGCATATAAGGCTCAATGTGGGGATGTCGCAGAATGGATCGATCACTGCAGTCTTGGGATCAGGGATAAGTATCATGTCGCTCTCGTTTATCTCCTGGAACCCGCGGATGGACGAGCCGTCGAATCCTTTCCCTTCCGAGAAGTCCTTCTCGCCGAACATGTTGAGCGGCACCGTTATGTGCTGCCACAGACCGGGCAGGTCCATGAACTTCAGGTCTACCATCTTCACGTTCTTTTCCTTAGCAAATGCCAGAACATCCTTTGGGGTCATTTTAAAAAAATTTTTGATTTTTCTTATAGATTTATTAGATTTATCAAATAAATATTGATGTTTTCATCAGTTTTTTATGGTTTTTTTAACAAAATAACAATACAGGCCGTTTTAGTTTATGTGGAAAAGAAAAAAAAGGAAAAGAGTTTCAAATCGCATCCGTTCCAGCCTTCGAACGTCTATGCGCTTGGCATCTCTTCACAGGGACTATGAGATTCCTTCATGCACAGGATTCGTACATAGCCCTAACAGGTATCGACGGCAGATGTTCCAACGTCCGAGAGCACTGCAGAACCACCGGAAGGACCATAATACATACAGTATATAGAGTGCAGAATGCATCTGATCAGAATTTTCATCGCGGATGATGCACCCTATTGCGCGACAGGCCACCTACATGAGTTATATTAATGTCTCCTGGATGCTACCCCGCACCCAGGTTCCGCATCCGGTTTGCAGCAAATGCGCATGACGCCGCAGGCCAAATTAATAATTTTATAATTTTCTTTAAAAAAATTATAATATTTTATTGATTTCATCATTATATCACTTATTTTTATACAAGTAATTACATATTATTAACAATAGATTGTAGAAATATACAAAAAAAGGTGTTTTGATATGGCAAGGAAGATCGCGTTTTACGGGAAGGGAGGAATCGGGAAATCGACTACGCAGCAGAATACGGCTGCTGCGATGAACAAGTTCTTCGGAAAGAAGGTGCTCATACACGGATGCGACCCGAAGGCAGACTGCACCCGGCTTATACTGGGCGGGAAACTGCAGACGACAGTCATGGACACCCTGCGCGAGGAAGGGGAAGCTGCCATTACCCTGGACAAAGTAGTGAAGACCGGCTACGGAGGAATCAGGTGCGTCGAATCCGGGGGACCGGAGCCCGGCGTAGGCTGCGCGGGCAGGGGGGTTATCACTGCCATCAACCTGATGGAGCAGCAGGGGGCTTATTCCCCGGACCTGGATTTCGTGATATTCGACGTACTTGGAGACGTTGTCTGCGGAGGCTTTGCCATGCCCGTACGGGAAGGGAAGGCTGAGGAGATTTATATTGTCGCATCCGGGGAGATGATGGCTCTCTTTGCCGCGAACAACATCTGCAAGGGGATGGTGAAATACGCCGAGCAGAGCGGGGTACGGGTCGGCGGGATAATCTGCAACAGCAGGAAGGTCGACGGCGAAAAAGAGCTCGTCGAGGAATTCTGCGAGATAATAAACGTGCCTATGATCCATTTCGTCCCGAGGGATAACATAGTGCAGAAGGCGGAATTCAACAGGAAGACCGTGACCGAATTCGACCCGGCCTGCAACCAGGCAAAAGAGTACAAGACGCTTGCGGAAAAGATAATCAACAACAAGAGTTTCTCGATTCCTACGCCCATGAGCATGGAGCAGATGGAGAAGCTTGTGATGAAGTACGGGCTGATGGATTAAACAAGGAGGAGAAGAAAATGAAGATGATTAGAGCGGTTCTCAGGCCTAAAAAAACCGAGGAAGTGGTCGAAGCGCTTGCAGCAGGCGGGTTCGTCGCTTTGACGAAGATAAACGTTGCAGGGAGGGGCAAGCAGAAGGGAGTAAAAGTCGGGGACGTCTATTACGACGAACTGCCAAAGACTATGCTCCTGATGGTCGTGAACGATAAAGACGTAGAGAAAGCGATAGGGATCATATCCAAGACATCTTACACTGGGAATCCCGGGGACGGGAAGATCTTTGTTACCCCGGTTGAGAAGACGTACACTATCAGGACCGGTTCGGAGGAACTGTGATGAAAGAAGTGATTGCGATTATCCGGCCGAACAAGATATCGCATACAAAGGAGGTCCTTGAGTCCGTCGGATTCCCTTCGATGACAGCCGAGAGCGTCCTCGGGCGGGGGAAGCAGAAAGGCCTTGGAAAAGAGGTTTCTTTCGCCCTGAGCCCGGAGATGGAAAATGTGGTCGGGGACATGAGCTATATCCCCAAGAGGATGATAACCCTCGTCGTGGAGGACAAAGACGCCCTCCTTGTCGCGGGGATCATCATGAAGACTAATCACACGGGAGCCATCGGCGACGGCAGGATATTTGTCTGCCCGGTCGAGGACTGCGTGCGGGTGAGGACAGGCGAGCGGGGAGTGGATGCTATCAGATAGAAAAAGGGAGGAATGAAAAATGCCGTTAACGAAACTTAAATGCGACGAGAAGATCCCTGAGAGGGGAGAGCATACGTATATTCACGACCCGGAGAAACCAGTTATACCAAAATGCAATACCTGCACCCTCCCGGGAGATATGACGGAGCGGGGCTGCGCTTTCGCCGGTTCCAGGGGGGTCATAGGCGGGCCGATTGCTGATATCATAGCGATGGTCCATTCTCCGGTCGGATGCGCGTGGTATACCTGGGGGACGAGAAGGGCGCTCTCGGACATGTATCCCTGGGCGATGCCTGGGAAGCTTGCGAATGCGTCCCTGAACCGCAGGTACTGCGTGGTAACGGACATGCAGGAAAAGGACGTCGTCTTCGGGGGACTAAAGAAACTGCGTAACTCTTGCCTTGAATCTATCCGGCTTTTCCCTGAGGCAAAGGGTCTTATAATATTTACTACGTGCACGACCGGCCTTATCGGGGACGACGTGAAGGCCGTCGCAAGACAGGTCGAGGATGAGACGGGGCTTCCGACTTTCACTGCCGAATCCCCGGGTTGTTCAGGCGTGAGCCAGTCCAAGGGACACCACGACTTCAACATGCAGTTCTATTCGCAGGTAAAAGCGTTGAGAGCGAAAAGGCCTGAATTCAAGATGCGCGAAGAGGACAAGACCCCGTATGACATAGCCATCATCGGCGACTACAACATGGACTGGGACCTGAAGGTCATAAAGCCCTTGTTTGAAAAACTCGGCGTGCGGATAGTCACCGTGTTTTCCGGAAACGAGCGCATAGAGAATCTTTTGAAGATGCCGGACGTGAAACTGAACGTCGTGCACTGCCAGCGTTCCGCAGGTTACATAGCAGATATGGAGAAGGACGGATACGACATACCATTTATCCGAGTGTCCCTGTACGGCATCGAACAGACCAGTGAAGCCCTGAGAGACACTGGCAAGTTCTTCGGATTCGAGGAAAAGGCAGAGGAGATAATAGCAGAAGAGACTGCAGGAGTGCAAAAAGCCATTGATTTCTACCGCGAAAAATTGAAGGGAAAACGCGTCGCGATATACGTCGGGGGCCCGAGGGTGTGGCACTGGATAAAGCTCCTCGAAGAGCTCGGGATGGAAGTAATCGCCGGAGCATGCACCTTCGCCCACGCCGACGACTACGAGAAGATAAACGCCAGGCACAAGGGCGGCATCCTCATGATAGATGCGCCCAACGAGTTCGAACTGGAAGAGATGCTCATGGAATACAAGCCGGACCTGTTCCTAACGGGTCTAAAGGAAAAATACCTCGCGCGTAAGATGGGGATACCGACGGTCAACTCCCACTCATACGAGAAAGGACCATACGCAGGATTCTCGGGCATGGTGAATTTCGCCCGCGACATATACCAGGGGCTCTATGCCCCGGTCTGGAAATACCAGGGCGGGATAGACTTGGAGGAAGGAAAATGAATGAAACAAACGAGATACCTATAGAAGGGATAAACTATTTGCAGATGAAGATAGAAAAGATCCCGGCGTCGCCCGAGTACAAGCCTCGCGACACCCAATTAGTCCCATCGCAGAACCGGACGGTCGTAATCAACCCGAACAGGACGTGCATGCCCCTCGGCGCGATGTGGGCCGTTCTAGGGATAAACCGGGCAATACCCTTCGTGCAGGGCGCGCAGGGATGCACGACGTACGTAAGATACACGTTCTGCAGGATATTCAAGGAGCCGGCGTCAATTGCAACTGCTTCTTTCCACGAGGACGCCGCAGTATTCGGCGGAAGGCGAAACGTCGTTGAAGGGATTAGAAACCTTGTCGTAAGGTATTGGCCGGATGCGATAGGAGTCGTTACGACTTGTTCAAGCGAGATAATAGGGGACGATATGACGAACTTTCTGAAGCTTGCAAAGCAAAAGCTCGCAGAGGAGATAGGTGCTGAAAAGGCGGAAGCAATTCCCATCGTCCTCATAAATACGCCGAGTTTCGCTGGCTCCCACCTCGACGGATACGACAGGGCGTCGAAGGCATTCCTCGAAAGCCTGGCGACAAGCAAGAACAAGCCGAACGGGAAAGTGAACATAATCCCGGGGATGATCTATCCGGGCGACATCAGGGAGATAAAATACATCCTGAAAGAGATGGGGATACATTATACGATGCTCTTTGACATATCGGATACGTTGGATGCGCCGCTAAAGCCCCCGCAGACCCTCCCGTATTATCCCCCGGGTGGAACGCTCATATCCGAGATAAAAGACATGGGGAATGCCAAGGCAACTTTCGCGCTCCAGCCCGAAGCGGGCGGAGAAGGTGCGCGCTTCCTGCACAAGAAATACGGGATGGAAGCAGTAATCGGCCCACTCCCGGTCGGCGTTTCGGCAACGGACTCATTTGTAAGGTCCCTTGTCAGGATAACCGGCAAAAAGGTCCCGCAGTCTCTTATAGACGACCGCGGCCGCCTCGTGGACGGCATGGCGGATACGTTCCACAGCACCATGATGAAGAGGGTCGCATTATCCGGAGACCCGGGAATAGTCCTCGGAGTAACAAGGTTCGTATGTGAATTAGGGATGACGCCTGTTGCAATAGCGTCGAGTACGCCGACAAAGACATTTGCAGAGGACGCCGAGAACATATTCCAGGAGTACCGGCACCTCTTTATGGACACGCCGAAGGTATTCAACGGAGGAGACCTCTTCGAATACGAGGAACACCTGAAAGAATACAAGGACCTCGACCTCATAATGGGGAACTCAAAGTGCGTGGACATATCAAAGGAACTGGAAGTGCCGCTCCTGAGATTCGGCTTCCCGATATACGATCGGTTCGGATACCAGAAGAAAGCAATAGTCGGATACCGCGGGGGAGAGCGCCTGCTCTACGAGATAGCAAACGAGATACTCGACTACCAGTACCCGGACGACAGGACGCAGCAGGTATGAGAGGGAACACATGGCATCAGACACAGACGTAAAAGACGCAGCGCACCCCTGCTTTAACAGGAATGCGGCTGGAAGGTTCGGGAGGCTGCATCTTGCGGTCGCTCCCAGGTGCAACATACAATGCAGATACTGCGACCGCAAATACGGGTGCGTGAACGAGAACCGGCCTGGGGTGACCTACAAGATACTGAAACCGGAAGAAACGGTTAAATATGCAAAAAGCATTCTGACGCAGGACAAAAGGATCAAGGTGATAGGAATAGCAGGCCCAGGCGACCCCTTGGCAAACGAGGAAACGATAGAGACCCTGAGGCTGATTGCAAAGAATTTCCCGGACCATACCAAATGCCTTTCGACAAACGGCCTCGCGCTCCCCGAGAACGTAGAAAACCTCAAGGAGGCCGGCCTCGACAACCTGACAGTCACGGTCAATACAATGGATGAACGGACAGGCGCACAGATATACCGCTATGTTTCCTGGAAGGGCATAAGATACGTTGGCCGGGAAGCGGCAAAACTCCTCTGGGACAAGCAGAGAGAAGGCATCGCCAGGGCAATAGACGCAGGGATCAGGGTGAAAGTGAACACAGTCTACATACCGGGCATAAACGATTCCGAATTGGTCGATCTATCGCAGGAGATAGGATCCCTCGGGGTGCGGCTCATGAACCTTATGCCCCTGATACCCCTTGCGGAATTCGTAAATTATCCAAGGCCCGGGAAAGAAGAGCTGGACAAAAAAAGAGCCCTTATGGAGGAATACGTCCCGCAGATGGATTGGTGCAGGCAGTGCAGAGCGGATGCTGCGGGCCTATTGAACGAGGACGCGGGAGGATGCGACCTGAGATGCAGCGGCGCAAGCCCCATGCAAATTCCGGGACAGGGATATACAAAGGTCATCTGACCGATAAAATGTCGCAAGAGAACATACAGGTTCAGGACCCCTGCGCGGGCGGGAAGACAAACGAACCGGAATCATGCCAGACCAAGTGCCTCGCAGCAACCGTACCCGGAGTGATTTCTTCGCGGGCGTGCGTCCTCTACGGCGCAAGGTGGGTCCTTGCGCCGATACAGAACGTGATACACCTCATACACGGACCGATCGACTGCGCCTATTACAGCGGCACGGTCAGGAGGAAGTCCTATGAAGTTTTCTCCACAGACATGCGCGAGGAAGACGTTATATTCGGAGGCTCCGGGAAACTGGAAAGATCGATTCGCGACGCCATAATGCTCCGGCCGGGTTCGGACGCGGTCCTGGTATACAGTACGTGCACTACCGGCCTGATAGGGGAAGACATAGAAAAGGCATGCAGGGAAGCGGAGGAAAAGCACGGGATCCCTGTTGCGCCCGTGAATTGCTCCGGGTTCAGGGGAGAAAGCCAGAAGAACGGCCACGACGAAGCGGCGAAGGTAATCTATGAGCGTTTCATGTCACGCTGCAAACCGGGGATCATCAAGAACGGCGTGAACATCCTTGGGGAATTCAACATGGGCGGGGACCTTAAAGTAATAGAGTCGATGCTCGGCGCTCTCGGGATAAATGTGATATGCGCGGTATCCGGGAAAGCGAGCGTCAGGAACCTTGCCCTTGCGCGCGGGGCGGAATTGAACATCGTGCACTGCAGGAGCACAGGCGGCATGCTTGCAAAGTACATGGAGCAGGATAACGGGATACCGCAGATAAAGGCATCCTTCTTTGGAATAGAAGAGAATTCAAGCTCACTGAAAGAAGTCGGCAGGTTCTTCCGGGTAAAAGACGCTGAGGAATACGTTTCAAAGGAAGCGGCCAAAACGCGCGAGGCCATAAAGCCTTATGCGTCGGTTTTATCCGGGAAGAAGATAGCGATGTTCTTCGGCGCGTCCAGGATGGCATCCATGACCCGCGCGTTCCGGGAGCTCGGGATGGACGTGGTCTTCGCAGGCTCGCAGTACGGCTCGAAGGGGGATTATGCCGAAGCGCAGAGCAAGCTGGAAAAAACGACAGTCATGCTGGACGATGCGGGACTCGACGAATTATGTGGATTCCTGCGCAAGACCGGCCCGGACCTGATGGTCGGGGGGACAAGGGAGAAATACGCGGCCCACAAGATGGGAATACCATTCCTCCTCTTCCCGCAGATAGACCTGCCGTACGCGGGATACTCTGGATTCGTTAACCTTGCAAGGGATATTGCGCTGACAGTACGCGCCCCGGTTTGGGGCACAATAGGGGGACTAAAATGATATACGAGAACGCTTACCCCCAGTGCATGAGCCTGGAGAACGTCTCAATATACGACACAACCCTTAGAGACGGGGAACAGGCGCCGGGAGTCAGGTTCAGCATCCGGCAGAAGCTGTCGATCGCAAGGCGCCTCGCAGAGATAGGGATCCCCGAAATAGAAGCCGGCTTTCCTGCAGTCTCGCAAGAAGAGAAACTAACGGTAAGAAAGATAGCCAGGGACGGCCTGAATTCAAGGATCCTCGCGCTTTCAAGGATAGTAAAAAAGGACATCGACGCAGTGATAGAATCAGAGGCGGACGCGATCATATTGTTCGCGTCTGTCAGCCCGCTTCTCTTAAAGTATAAAATGCACAAGACCTTAGAAGAAGTCATAGCACAGAGCGTCGAATCCGTCGAATATGCAAGAGCACACGGCCTCTCGGTCATATATAGCGCGGAAGACGCTACCAGGACCAATCTGAACACCCTCATGAATGTCTACAAAGAGGTCGAGAAGGCGGGCGCGTCAAGGGTCCACATAGCAGACACGGTCGGGGTTGCAACCCCGCACTCTATCAGTTTCATGGTCTATCAGATAAGGAAGCGCCTGGACAGCCGGACCGAGCTGTGCATGCACTGCCACAACGATTTCGGCCTGGCCACAGCCAATGCATTAAGCGGCCTTGCAGCTGGGGCGAACATCGCCGCGGCCACGGTCAACGGCATAGGAGAGCGCGCAGGCAATGTGTGCCTCGCAGAGCTTGTGATGTGCCTGCGCATCCTGTACGGGATGGATAATGGATACGACCTAAAGGAGCTACAGAAACTCTCAAAGCTCGTGGAAAAGTATTCCGGGATAAAGAACCCGCCCCAGAAACCCCTGATGGGGTTGAACGCCTTCCGTCACGAATCGGGAATACACGTTGCGGCTGTCCTTGAAAACCCCTTGACTTATGAACCGTTCGCGCCGGAAGTCCTCGGGATACGCAGGCAGATAGTCCTGGGCAAGCATTCAGGGAAGAAGGCGGTGATCGCGAAGATGGATGAAAAAGGAAGGGACTGCTCGGCCGAGGAAGCTCGGATAATACTCGAAAAACTCAAGAAACCGGAAAAATGAAAACAAACAAGAAGGACACATGGATGCGAAACGCGGCCGTATTCATAATTTTTGCGCTGCTTTTCGCTGGATGCGCGCAAAAACAGGAAACAGCAGAGAAAAAGGAGATCACCGTATTTGCGGCGGCGTCGCTGACGGGTGCGTTTGGCGAGATTAAGGAGGGGTTTGAACTAGACAACCCGGGAACTTCTGTCGTCTGCAACTTTGACGGGACGCAGGCATTGAGAACGCAGGTGGAACAGGGGGCATACGGGGACGTCTTTGCGTCCGCGAACACAAAACACATGAACGCACTTAAGGCCGAGGGCCTCGTATTGAATGAAACGGTTTCGAACTTTGCAAAGAACCGCATAGTAATAATCGTTCCCAGGGACAACCGGAAGGGGATACAAAACTTCTCGGATCTTGCAAAACCCGGGACGAAGATAGTCATCGGTACAAAGGACGTCCCATGCGGCTCATACGCCCTGCAGGTGATCGACAGGATAGCAAACGACTCGGCTTACGGGCCGGATTACAAAAAGAGCGTACTGGATAACGTTTTGTCGCAGGAGACCGTCGTCACAGGCATCATCGCAAAGACCGCCGCAGGGGAGGCTGACGCGGGGTTCGCATATTACTCGGACGTGTCGGAGGATGCTAAAGAGAAGTTAACGAAGATAGAGATACCGAATGAATACAACGTCGTCGCCGAGTATCCGATAGCCGTCCTGACCGAATCAGGGGAGAAAGAGGACGCGCAAAGATTCATCGATTACGTCGAATCTGAGAAAGGGAGAAAAATCCTTGCCAAATACGGTTTTACGCTGACATGATAAAGAGCCTGGCAGTCTGCCTGTTATTCGCGGCGGCAACGCTGTTTGTAGCTTTCCCCCTGGCAGCCCTGGTCTTGAAGACGACGCCGACGGATTTCATTGAGTCCCTGCATAGCCCGCAGGTCCTGGACGCATTGAAGCTGAGCCTCGCAACCTCGCTCGTCTCGACCATGATAGTTGTAATTGCCGGAACGCCTGTATCGTATGTGAACGCGCGGCATGATTACCCGGGAAAAGACGTCATCGACACGCTGCTTGACCTCCCGGCGATACTCCCGCCTCTTGTCGCAGGGCTCGCCCTCCTGATGGCCTACGGGAGAAGGGGCCTTTTAGGCCAGTACCTCGACGTCCTGGGGATAAACATCGCATTCACGTCGCTTGCGGTCATAACGGCCCAGGTATTCGTCTCGGCTCCATACTACATAAGGCAGGCGAGGGCGAGTTTCGAAGACGTCGATGTCGCATATGAAAAAGCGGCGTCGACCCTCGGAGCGTCCAAATGGCGCACATTCTTCAAGGTGACTATGCCGATGGCCGCAGGAGGCCTTGTCTCCGGCGCACTCATGTGCTGGTCAAGGGCTCTAAGCGAATTCGGCGCTACGATCATGTTCGCCGGCAATTACCAGGGAAGAACGCAGACTATGCCCCTTGCGATCTACGTATCGGCCGAGAGCGACATGAACGCTGCGCTCACGTTGGCTGTCATCCTGGTTGCATTGTCTTTTACATCGATGATGCTTGTAAAAAAGATAACAAAGAAGAGGAAAAATGCTGTTCATATCGGTCCGAAAACGTCTAAGGGATTATAAGCTGGACGTCCGGCTGGAGATAAAAGACGCAGAGATAATAGCGCTCACAGGAAAGAACGGTTCGGGAAAAACGACTCTCTTAAACCTCATAGCGGGAATAGACCGGCCCGACGCGGGAAAGATAGTAGTCGACGCATATACCGTCTACAACTCGGCCCAAAGAGTATTCGTGCCGACGGAAAAAAGGAACATAGGCTACGTCTTCCAGCACTACGCGCTTTTCCCGCACCTGAGCGTCTACGAAAACGTCGCATTCGGCCTGAAAGCAAAAAAGGCGCAGAAAGAGGAAATACGGCTGCTGGCGGACGAGCACATTTTCCGGGCGGGACTCTACCACCTGCGAAACGAGAGGATACAAAACCTTTCAGGAGGAGAGAAACAAAAGACTGCCCTTGCAAGGACCCTGATAACCAAGCCGAAATTGCTGCTACTAGACGAGCCGTTGTCCGCCCTGGACGCACCAACAGCTGAAAGATACAGAAAAGAACTCAGGAAGAACATAACGGAGGCGGGGATCCCCTCGATAATCGTCACGCACAACCCGAAAGACGCAGATATAGCGGACAGGACGTATACAATCAGTAACGGGAGAATACTTCAAGAAATATATCAATGACCTTTTAATGCCCGATGCAGCAAGGCAGGTATGATTATCGTCGAGAGAAAAGCCATCGACGCAATGACCGAATACTCCGCCGGGGACAGTACATTGGACGTGAGGCCGTATAACCCGATTATCAATGCGACCTCGCCGCGCGGGATCATGCCGAGGCCGATTACCATGCTGTCCCGCATGTTCGAGCCGCTCGTCAAAGCTGCCAGGCCGCAGCCTATTATCTTGGTTAATACTGCTATCAGAGTCACTGCGATTATCGGAACGATGCTTGCGCCCAGCGCATTTACGTCAACGAGCATCCCAAGCGATATGAAAAAGATGGGCGTGAAGAACGCCTCAAGGGGATACACCGTCGCGAGTATTTTATGCGACGACTTGCTGTAGTTCAATGTGACGCCCGCGATGAATGCTCCCACTATCGCCGAAAGCCCGATATACTCCGCGACATAGGCATAAGAAAGGACGTAGACGAGCATCAAAAGGAAGGATGCATGGGCTAACTCTCCTTTTTCGGTGCAGCAGTCGTTAAAGTATTTCGCGACTACATACTGGCCGATACGCAACGCACCGATCACGTAGACTGCCGCCGTGAGCAGTATCATGAGAAGAGGCGTAACCGTGTCTAATTCCAGGTTTGAGGGGGTGTTTTCTACTATCGAAAGAACCAGCAGGCCGAGTATGTCGTCTATGACCGCCGCGCCGAGTATCACCCTCGCGTAGTCCTTTTCCAGGACCTTCAGTTCCTCCAGCACGGCCGCAGTGACCCCGACGCTTGTTGCGGTAAGCGCGGCGCCGAGGAACATCGAGTAAGCAAAGCTGTGGCCCGACGTAGAGGCATAGAGGTAGCCGCCGAGAAATGGAACTATCACCCCGGCCGCAGCGACGTAGAAATTCTTCTTGTTGAATATCCTTTGCACCTCGCAGTGGAGGCCGACGTTGAATAGCAGGAATATGGAACCCAGTTTCGCAAAGACGTCTACAAGGCCCCCTGAGGGGACCAGGCTTGGAACGCTGCCTGCAACCTGCGCGTCCGACCAGAACAATGAAAAAACAGGGGATATTATAAAAGAGACGTAAGGCGAAACGAGAGATACGGTGCCCGGGCTGATTAGGACACCCATGAGTATGAGGACCATAACGTTCGGCTGCTTCAAGTAGACAACCAGGTATTCTGAGGCAACAGCGACAAGGAGGAGAAAGGATAATTCGAACCATATCCTCTTTTCCTCAGGAACGTTCGTGAAGATGCTAGCGCGGATAACAGAGAAGAACAAAAGCAGCGCCAGCCCGACGACGACGTATCCGGAGCAATGCTTCGCTTTATGCCCTACCTTCTTAATAGTCTTGCGCATTTTTGATTGACTGGGAGGAATAAAAGAAAAAGGAAAAAAATAGCCGTTCCCGATGGGAAACGGCTTATCTGAGGTTAACTTTAGTTTTATAAGGCATCCTCCCCGGTTTCCCCGGTCCTGACACGCATGGCGTCGACGACTTCCAGGACGAATACTTTTCCGTCGCCGATCGCCCCAGTCTTGGCGGCTTTTCCGATCGTTTCCATGACTTTCTTTGCTTTATCGTCCGGTACGACCAGTTCAAGCTTTACTTTGGGCAGGAGGTCGACGGTATATTCGACCCCCCTCCACTGCTGCTTGTAGCCTCCTTGCACGCCGTGTCCTTTGACCTCGGATATGGTTATCCCATTTATCTGTATCTTGTCGAGTTCTGCCTTTACGTCGGCGAACTTGTCCGGCCGGATAATCGCTTGTATCAGTTTCATTTTTTTACCTCCTAATAGGATCGTACGTCGGCATGAAGTCAGGGTATGCTGACATGCCGTGTTCTCCCTGATCGAGTCCTCTCAGCTCTTCTTCCGGTGTGACTCTCAGGCCGATAGTTAACTGTATCAGCTTAAACATTAAAAAGGCTGATATTGCCACGAATGCGAACACTGATACTACTCCTATCGTCTGGGTTATGAGCTGCGCGAATCCTCCCCCGAAGAACAGGCCGTTCACTCCTCCGGAATATGTCTTTTCCGCGAACAGTCCGACGCATATGGTCCCGAACGCCCCGCATACCCCGTGGACCGATATCGCCCCTACGGGATCGTCTATCCTCAGGCTGTCGAAGAAGTATACCGCGTATACTACTATTACCCCTGCGAGGCCTCCGATTATTATCGAACTAAGCGGGCTCACAACGGCGCATCCTGCCGTTATCGCTACAAGCCCTGCGAGAGCTCCATTGCACGTCATAGCGATATCCGCTTTCCGGGACATGAACCATGTGAGGAACATCGCAGTTATCGCGCCTGCGGCTCCGGCAAGGTTTGTCGTGACGGCTATCGTCGCAATGTCTGGGTTCATCCCGGACAGCGTGCTGCCTGGGTTGAATCCGAACCAGCCGAACCACAGGAAGAACACACCCATAACAACAAGGGTTATGTTGTGTCCTGGCATCGCGTTGGGCTTCCCGTCTTTTCCGTACCTGCCGATCCTGGGACCAAGTATCAGGCACCCTATGAATGAAGTAACACCTCCTACGAAGTGGACTACGGTCGAACCTGCAAAGTCTATGAAAGGCGCATCTTTAAGGAAAGGTAAAACGTCGCCTGTCACAAGCCATCCTCCGCCCCATATCCAGTGTCCCACAATGGGATATATTATAAGGGATATCAGGAAACTGTAGGCTATGTATGACATGAATTTGACCCTTTCCGCCATCGCTCCCGATACTATCGTCGCGGCGGTCGCGGCGAACACTATTTGGAACATCCAGAATGCAAAGCTCGGTATCGTAAGACCCGGCCATATCGCCTCAGGGGTAAAGCCGTCCAGCATGAAGAACCCGGAGCCAAAGAACGCATTTCCTGCGCCGAACATTATCCCGAATCCGACAAGGAAATAGGCAATCGAACCCATTGCAAAGTCCATCATGTTCTTCATCATAATGTTCCCCGCACATTTAGCCCTTGTCAGGCCAGTCTCGACGAATGCGAACCCGGCCTGCATGAAGAATACCAGGAACGCGGCGACGAGCGTCCATACGGTGTCTATGCCGGAAACCACCGCCGGATCGGGTTTGCTTTCAGCCTCTTCAGCCGACGCATATAATGGCGTCAGCAACAATACCAGCAGCATGGCAAATGCCAGCGCCGTCTTTTTTTCTATTCGAGCCATTTTATTTTATTTTTTAAGTTATGTTAATATTATTGATGGATTCTTTAAATATCAACAATAATATTATAGGAATCCCCAATATAAAAATTAAAAATATATTGAAAACAATAAGAAAATGGAAAAGACGGGCTGCAAGAGGTTTAAGGGAGGGGAACAGAAAGAAGAGAAAAAAAAAGAAAAAGAGGATATATAAAAGAAAATATCAGACAGCGTCCCTGTCCTTCTCCCCGGTACGGACGCGTATCACGCGCTCGACCGGCGAGACGAATATCTTCCCGTCGCCGATAGCCCCGGTCTTCGCGACCTTCAGGATGACGTCTATTGCCTTGTCGACGTCCTGCTGCTTTACGACCAGCTCTATCTTTATCTTGCTCAGCATGTCGACTCGGTACTCGCTTGTCCTATACGAGAGGAGCAGGCCCTTCTGCCGGCCCCGCCCCTTGACCTCGTATGCCGTGATCCCGGGAAAACCCGCTTCTGCGAGCGCGTCTTTTACTTCGTTCAGCTTTTCCTGCCGGATAATCGCTTCGATCTTTTTCATTTATTCACCTCAGATCAGGTATACGCCTCCTCGCCGTGGGACGCTATGTCCAGGCCCACGATCTCCTCTTCTTCGCTGACCCGCAGGCCCATCGTCATGTCGAGGAGCTTGAAGAGGACCAGCGTCACAACGAAGGAATATATCATGGTTGCCGCTACCGCCATGAACTGGGTCCATAAGAGGCCCGGGTTCCCATAGATCAATCCATCAGCACCCGCGCTGTTTACGGCTTTCGACGCAAACAGCCCGGTTGCGAGCGCACCGAACGTCCCGCCGAGGCCGTGGCAGGCGAAAACATCCAGGGAGTCGTCGATTTTCGAGTATTTGCTCTTGAGGTACATCGCAGTATATGATACGATGCTTGCTATAGCACCGATGGCTATTGCTTCAAGCGGCCCGACGAAGCCGGATGCGGGCGTTATTGCAACCAAGCCGACTACGCCTCCGGTCACGATACCGACCGCGTTAGGCTTGCCCATGTGCACCCAGGATATCAGCATCCATGAAAGCGCGGCCGCAGCCGCAGCCGTGTTCGTCACAAGGAATGCATTCGCAGCAAGCTCGTTTGCACCCAGGGCGCTTCCCGCGTTGAAGCCGAACCATCCGAACCATAGTATCCCCCCGCCGAGTATTATCATGGGTACATTGTGCGGCTTCATGCTCCCGTTGCCAAAGCCCTTCCTGGGCCCGATTATCAACGCTGCGGCGAGAGCCGAAATCCCGGCAGTTATGTGCACGACCGTTCCGCCTGCAAAGTCCAAGGCGCCGGTATTCCTGATCCATCCGCCTACGCCCCATACCCAATGCGCTACCGGGTCATACACTATCGTCGACCAGAGCAGGGTGAATACAAGAAGAGTCGAGAACTTTATCCTGTCCGCAAAAGCCCCCAGTATTAGTGCAGGGGTTATTATCGCGAACATCGCCTGGAACATCATAAATACGACATGTGGGATAGTTGCCGCATAATCCGCGTTTGGAGCGCCGCCCACGCCTTTCAGCCCTATCCAGTCCAGGCCGCCGATCATGCCGCCCAGGTCGGGCCCGAAGGCGAGAGTGTACCCGAAGAGGACCCACTGCACGCTTATCAGGGCGATTATGGCAAAGCATTGTATGGTCATCGCAACCACGTTCTTTTTGCGAACCATGCCGGCGTAGAACAGCGCAAGCCCGGGAGTCATCAAGAGCACAAGAGCAGTGGACATGAGGACCCATGCGGTATCCCCAGTGTTGATCTCAGGCGCCGTGGCATCGTCTGCCGCGAGTACATTGCATCCGCCGAGCAATAAAAGAGCCAGCAGGATGGGCATTTTCTTCATGGGATTTATTCTCTTAAGTGGTTCCATTTTATCTTTTTTTGTTTTTAACGAACTATTGCAGATAATTTATTTGTATATATATTTGCATCTTTATATAAAAAAAGAAACAAAAAATACAGAAATCAGCAAAAAAAACTAGAAAAGATAAAAAAATCAAGTTAACCAACTAAAGGAGAGAATACGCCCCAAAAGGGCATAAAAGGGCCAACAAGGAAAACAGACAGGCTTCAGGCACGTAATTGATTTAGGGCAATAAGACATTAACGATCAAGGCAGCGCTTATTCATATTCTACTTCCAGGCCTTTTACCCTGCATATCTGCGCGTCGCCCGGTTTTGGGTTATCGTAGATGATCGCCCCCCGGAGCATAGTCATGACAACTGCCCCGTTTATCTTCAGCCCGTCATACGGCGACCAGCCGCAGTTGGTGTAAAGGGAATCGTTTCTTATCACATGCTCCCGGTCTAGGTCCACCAATACCAGGTCGGCGTCGTAGCCCGCTTCTATCCGTCCCTTGTTCTTTATCTCGAATATCCTCGCAGGGTTCTCCGCGGTCGCGCAGACAAGGGTATTTATGGATAAATTCTTCTTATTCACTTCGTTGAGCAGGAGGGGTAGCATTGTCTCTATCCCGGGCAATCCGGCGGCGGCAGTCCATACGCTGCCCTCCTTTGATTCCGGGAGATAAGGCATATGGTCCGACGTTATTACGTCGACCACTCCATTCTGCACGCCCTTCCAGAGGGCTTCCCTGTCTTCCGGCGAACGAAGGGGGGGAACCGTTTTGAGGATGCTGCCGCGCTCTTTTAAGTCCTTCGCGGACAGGAACAGGTGATGCAGGGCAGCTTCAGACGATAAGGCCTGAGAATTCTTGTTTCTGGTGAGGACTTCTACTTCGCGCGCGCTGCTCACATGACACAAATGGAGTCTTGCGCCTGCGATGCGGGCAAGGAGCGCGACCCTTCCTGCAGCTTCAGCCGCGCACAGGGGAGGCCTGGACTCTGCGTAGGCGGAAGGATCGTTTCTCTGTGCCTTGATCTGTTTGTCTTTCAAGTAGTCTATCATCCCGTTGCTCTCGGCGTGGACTGTTGCCAGGAGTTTTTTTTCCGCCAGTATCTTAAAGGCTTCGAACAGGACATAATCGTTCCGGACCTTCATCTCTTCCGCACAGATGTTGTCTCCGTGAACCGGGAAACACCCGGCCGTTGAAGCCATCTGGAATTTCACGCTTGCTACGTGCTCGACTTTTCGTATCTCCTCCGAATTGTCGACAGATGCCGCGAAATGGAATCCGTAGTCTACCATAGATTGTGATGCGGCATTGGCCCTTTTTTCTTCCAGGAGGGCGACCGTCGTAGCCGGAGGCTGCGTTCCGGGCATACTGAGAACAGTAGTGACGCCGCCTGCCGCGGCTGCCGCCGATCCGGTTTTCCAGTCTTCTCCCGAGCTTGCGCCGGGTTCGGAAAAATGAGTGTGCACGTCTACCAGGCCAGGCAACAGATACATCCCCTTTGCATCTATGATCTCGTCTGCGGAAGGAAGCCTGCCGTTGGATAAGACATCGGCTATGCGGCCATTTTCCACCACTACGCCGCCCTCGAATACGCGATCGGGAAAAACGATCTTGGCGTTCTTTATGACCAGGACCATAAGGTGATTATTGTACCTTGCCCAATATATTTAAATTGCTTTCTCCCCGCGCTCGCCAGTCCTTACGCGCACGACCTCGGAAACCGGCAGGACGAATATTTTCCCGTCGCCTATCTTACCAGTCCTTGCGGCATCCATGATGATATCTACTACCTGGGAGACGACGTTATCGCTTACTACGACTTCCAGTTTCATCTTCGGGAGCATGTCTACTTTGTACTCGCTTGCCCGGTAAGAGAGGGTTATTCCTCCCTGCTTTCCCCTGCCCTTGACTTCATACGCTGTTATGCCGGGAAAACCGGCTTCTTCCAGTGCTTTCATTACCGGTTCCAGTTTTTCCTCGCGGATTACTGCTTCGATCTTTTTCATACTGTCTCCTGTATAATTAAATAGAGGTATTTAAAAATCCCCGGTTATAGTTAAGCGTATAACCAGCAAAATGGAAGAAAAAACCACAATATAGATAATACAAACAATCCGCCGAGTACATAAGGGCAAACGGCTATGCAAAGTTCCTGAAAGCGGCAGATAAATGGAGATACGCTTATGGCAGGCTTCCAGTTAAAGAAAAATAGAAGAAATAGGAGGTTAGATCGGCGTCGAATTATACACTTTTCCGAATGGCCTCGACGATATGGGTCGTATCTTTGTGAATTTCTTTTTCCATATCAGTTCTTCAGGCACGTTGAACAATTCGGAAAACCTTTTGATCTGCGGGGCAATCGCCGCCTTATCGTCATCAGTAAATTCGTCTTTCACCGCGTATATCCCAAGACTGCTGTCGGGCACTTCGCCTCTTACATAGATAACGCCCCCGTGCATCCCGCATCCGAGGTAGGACTGTACTATCGGTTCGGCATATTCTTTTATCTTTTTGGGATCGATGTTCTCGCAGGTCACCGGTTTTTTGTGGTCGATGACGGCGTCCCTGTAATTTAGCCCGAGGACTATTATCGTTCCCCCGGCCATGTATTCCCCGCAGTATTGTTTCACGCGGCCGCCGTAGACGATCGTGGGTTTTTTGTCTTTGAACTGCTTCATGTGTATGCCTATCCGGGATCCTCCTTCCCCGAGGACGTATATTGCTCCTCCTCTGGCGCTCATCCCTGTTATGTCCCAGGAATCACCGAATACCGCAAGTTCCCCGGAGTTCAATGTGTTTCCTAGAAGGTATTCTGAGCAGCCGTGAACGTTTATCTTGAGGCCGTCTGAGAATACTCCGGTGTCGAGGCCCGCGTCTCCGTAGACGTCTATGGTTATGTCTCCCTTCATGCCTGCCCCGATAAAGCGCTGACCGGATACGTTGAGCAGGGTGATGTGATCGAACCCGTCTTTTACGGCCTTGCGGATCTTCTGGTTCAATTCCCTGTAGTGCAGTTTCTTTCCGCCTGCTTCGGCATCTATGGTGATGTTCTTTTGGGCCATCTTTACTCGCCTCCGACTTCTACCCTGCTTCCTGCGTGCTGTACGCCGAGGATCTTTGCCTCCTGGGGATTGCTCCCGATGTATCGCAGGCGGTCCCTGTTTCCTACGAACGATTCCACGGCATCTATTCCCATCGCTCCCAGGACTTCATCGAGGTCCGCAGTCCATGAGTGCAGCAGATTCTTCACGCGCTTTGCGGCCCATTCGACGTCTATCCTCTTGCCGAGCATCGGGTTGCCGGTAGCAATACCCCAGGCGCATTTTCCGGTGGGACATTGCTGGCACATCCTGCAGCCCATGGCTATCAGGACCGATGTGCTGATCATTCCGACGTCCGCTCCCAGAGCGATTATCTTTATCAGGTCCGATGATGATCTAAGGGAACCGCCCGCTATCAGCGTCACTTCATGCCTTATCCCCTCGTTTCGCAGGTGCTGGTCGACTGACGCTATCGCAAGTTCTATGGGTATGCCCGCGTTGTCTCTTATTACCCGGGGCGCGGCTCCCGTTCCTCCGCGGAATCCGTCTATGGACAAAAAGTCTGCTCCTGCGCGCACTATGCCGGATGCTATCGGCGCTATGTTGTTCACCGCCGCGACTTTCACTCCGACAGGTATTTCGTATTCGGTCGATTCGTGCAGGGCCGCTATCAAGGTCTTTAGGTCTTCTATCGAGTATATGTCGTGCTGAGGGTTAGGCGAAAGCGCGTCCGTTCCCAGGGGTATCCCTCTCGTATCGGAGATGAGCTGCGTTACCTTTTCTCCCGGAAGCTGTCCGCCGTGCCCGGGTTTTGCGCCCTGTCCTATCTTTATCTCTATCGCGGCGCCTTTCAGGTAGTCCGGCGTTACGCCAAATCTTCCTGAAGCAATCTCGCTTATGGTGTTTTTCTTGTACTGCTCATGAGAAGGGTGCATACCGCCTTCGCCTGTTCCGAACAAGGTGCCTGCTTCGCTGACGGCCCGCAGGACCGCCGTGTACGCATTATAACTGATCGATCCAAGGGACATGTGGCCCACTATCAGGGGCATTGGTATCATGACGTTGGGGTATATGTCGTCCATCACGTATTTTCCGCCTGTTTCTTTTATCGTGAGGGATTTTGGTTTGCGCCCGATGAATGTCCTAGTCTCGACAGGCTCTCTTAGCGCGTCTATCGAGGGGTTCGTCACCTGACATGCGTCCCAAAGGAGGGAGTCGAATATCACCGGCTTTGTACGGTCGTTCCCCATACCCGATGTGAGTACGCCTCCTGTTCTTGCCTGTTCGCATACTCCACGTATGTGCCACGGCGTCCAGTTCGGGTGGGGAGCATACGTGACCGGGTAATCCTGGATGGATATCGCATCCACCGGGCAGAATGTCGCGCATCTCTGGCAGGCTACGCAGTTTGCCGTGTTCACGACTACCGGCTTCTTCTGCTCGCGGTCGAAGTCTATCGCGCCGTATGTACAGTTCACGGCGCATCGGCCGCATTTTATGCATTTGTCAAGGTCTATTGTGGTCTTGAACCTTGGCATAGTCTTATCTTGTGCTTGCATTGTTTATCCTCTATGCTAGATTGATTCCCTCAAGGGGGTCTTTTGTTCCAGTGATAATCGGTTCTCCGAGGGACGCGATTACTGGCTTACCGGGGTCAGGCTGCCAGAAGTTCTCTGTCTTGTCTATCGTGTGTATGCTGTTCAATTCGCTGGACAGGTAAAAGGTCTTATTGTCCTCCGAGACCGCGGCGATAAGGGGCCGCAGCTTCTTTCTGTCCGAGTGGCCGATCATGGTGGGCTTCGGCATATCGGTCGTGATTATGATGCTGAAAGGGCCGTTGGCCATGGCCTTTCTGTGAGCTATCCTGATATTGGTTATCCACTTCTTTTCGGCAGGACTCATCCGGTCTATGTCCTTCCAGTACGGAGGAGCCAGGGCGATAGTTGCTATCCTCTGCGCTATCTTTTCCGGATAGTTGCATTTCCTGACAAGATAGTCGAATATGTATGCCAGTACCTCGGTATCTGTGAGGAGCTTGCATTCGTAGCCGAATTCCTTCAGGTAGTTCACGTTCGTCCCGTAGGATGTTATCTCTCCGTTGTGCACGACCGCATGGCCGAGCAGCGAGAAGGGATGCGCTCCTCCCCACCATCCGGGGGTGTTCGTCGGGAACCTTGAGTGAGCGGACCACATGTAGGCCTTTATGTCCTTTATCTGGTAGAATTCCGCTATCTCCGTAGCCCAGCCGTTCCCTTTGAATACCGCCATGTCTCTTCCGCCGGAGAGGCAGAATGCGCCTTTGATGGAGCAGTTGATATACATCATTATCTCCTTTATGGCATCGTCCGGGTTCGTTTTATCTTTGGTGTCGACGAAGAACCGCCAGACGATAGGATATTCCTTCAGGATCCCTTTTTTGACCTGGACCTCTTCGTCTTTCACTATGTCGGTGTAGTCTTTCAGGAACTCTTCCACCGTGCGCTTGGCCTCTGTATCGTCGAGTATGAGTTGCAGGCAGTATTGTTCCTTCATCTTCGGGAACAGGCCGTATGCAGCGTATCCTGCTCCTAGGCCGTTCTCCCGTTCTTCCATCGTCGCCATCATCTTTGCGATGTTCTCGCCTGATACGACCTTTTTGTCCAGGTTGAACATGCCCGCTATTCCGCAGGCGGCTAGTTCCCTTTCCACGGGGCGCTTTGTGAAACTCTTCTGGGTTATCATTTTCGCTTATTCCTCACATTGTCGAGTATTTTACGTATCTCCTCCGAATCCACGTTCGGGGCGGGGGCAATGCCCATCTTCTTTCTAATGCCCGCGCGCCTGGGCATGGAGTAGCCGGTCTCTTCCAGCATCTTGACGTGATCGTCTATAACGCGCGGTGCGCCGCTTTCTTTTATGGAGAGTTCCCGCAATTTTCCATAGAGGTCCTTTAAGCCGCAGTTATTCGGGCAGCGCTCCTCGCATTTGCCGCATTGTAAACAACGCCATATCTCGGCGCTCTTGACCGCGTCATAGTATCTTCCCGAGAGGAGCATATTGACGGGGGCCAGCGGGTCGAATGGCTTTTCCGTGTTCCTTGTGCTGACCGCAGCCGTGCATTCCTCCCGGCACGCTTCGCAGTGGCTTCCAAGTTCCTCCAGTGAAAAGTTCTTCTCTATGAGCACTTTTTCTGTCTGCGCCCGGGAGGACAGCTTTTCCATCAGTGGATCGGTCCTGGTGGAATGCCCCTCCAGGAATAATTCTTCCGCAGGGACTCCGAAGGAAAGGCACAATAGTTCGCTTATGTGCAGAACGGGCACGCCCATATCTTTTAGTTCCGCTGGAAGCATGTCAAAGCGCATGAAGCACGCAGGGCACGACGTGACTATGCAGTCCGCCTTTGCGTTCTGCATGTCGGATAGCTTCTTTGCGAGTATCCCGTCCGCTTCCTCCTTGTCAAAGGCCGAAACAGGTACTCCGCAGCAGTCCGTCCTGCTTTCGTAGTCTATCGCCCGCGCTCCGCAGGCATTGACCATATCGTCCAGGGAACAAGGATTCCTTGGATCGTCGCTCGGCACGACCGGGGGATAGAGCATATGGCACCCGTAGTGCACTGCGACGTTTATTCCCCGCAGGGGTCTTTTTACCAGCGTTTTTATTATTGGTATCTTCGAGTGCAGGAGGTTGAGTACGTGTATCACTTCAACGGTCCCGTTGTACTTCATATCCTCAGGGAGCATCGCGTTCGTCTCTTCCCGGGCTTTCAGGTCTTTTAATTCCTCCGCCGCTCCGTGCAGGATGTTATAGCATCCGTTGCATGCGACCAGAAGTTTCTTCCCCTGCCGTTCCGCGAGAGCAAGGTTCCTTGCCGACAGTGCCAGTTGCACGTCTTTTCCGTATGCCTTCACGTAGACGGGGTCCGGGCAGCAGCCGAAGCCGGACACTTCCAGGGACTCTGTTCCCAGCATTTCCAGGGATCTGGTTATGCTCTTCACCAGGAAGGGATAATTATGGGTGAACGTGCAGCCCCAGAACACAGGTATCTTTTGTTTCATTCCAGAATATAATAACAGAATACGGCAATAAATAACATTGGTTTAGTTTATAAATAATAAATGCCTAAAATATTACATTATGAAACTAACAAAGAACGAAAGAAGGGCACTCAAGTTTTTAATAGAAAACGGAAGGGCTACGGATGCCGATATAGCCAGGTCCCTTAACATAACACCACAGGCCGTCGGAAAGATAAGAAAGAAACTGGAGTCCGAGGGCATAATCAAGGGTTATACGACCTCGGTAGATTACGAGAAGATAGGAATAAAGGTCATGGCAATCGCATTATTCAAATTCACGCCCGAAGCAAGGAAGACGATACTGACGGAGGAAGACGTCAACCAGAGGATAAAAGGCCCCCATATCATAAACTTCTACCGCGTCCCGGAAGGCGACGTAACGCACCTGGTCGTCTACGGATTCCGGAGCCTGGAGGAACTGGACCACTATTTCCACATACTGCAGACGGAAAGAGGCCACATATCGGAGATAAAAGAGCTCTACATCTTTTCGTCCAGAAGCATACGCAAAACATCCGACAAGGAGCTTCTGATAAAGGTGATAGAGGAATCGGGCCACGAAAGCATGGCAAGACCGCTCCCGCCCCATGCGGGAGAAAAGACGCCCAGGCTGAAAAGAAGAGGGCTTGCGGATATGGCCTGAACAGGGATTATCAATCGCCTGACGCATAACATAACATGCCCCCGAACAGGAGATACATGAACCCGAAGAACTCCGCGCCCGACATCATCATTATCATGCCGGTATAACCCAAAAGAGCCGAGATCAAGCCCAGGAGCCCTATGTTGAATAACGCTTTCAGGGCGAAGAGTATCATACCTATGAAGAATGCAGGCAAAAGGAATTTATCCAACGCTTCCAGCAGGGGATTATCATACTCCACTTTCTCGACCTTGTCTCCGACCCTGCCACTGCCGGCATCAGGATAAGCATTAAGGAAATAACCCATCAACAGCCCCGCAACCAGAGCCGGAAGAAAACCCGTCACCAAAGCGCCCTTACCCATGATAAAATAATTAAGGAAAGGAGGAATAAATAGAAAAAGAAAATATCATATCTTCTTTGTCGGCTCTTTTTCCTTCATGATAAATTTCACTATCGTGAACACAACAGCCGCGATTATAACGAAGTCCACGATCGCCCCCAGAAAATCCCCGACCAAAAACTTCGCGCTGCCGACAGGGAAAACTATCGTACGCCAGTCGCCCCCAGGAACGAAAAGACCGACAAGAGGCATAATCAGATCGTTCACCATCGCAGTCACAAGCTTGCTTGCCGCACCCCCTATAATGAATGCCACTGCAAGGCCCAATACCTGATATTTCTTCAGGAATTCCATGAATTCACTCAACATTGACATAGTCAGAACACCTCATAAATACATCAGAAGGATAGAATAAAAGACACAAGATAAGGATAAGGTCACTCCCATCCGATCGTCCCCGGCGGCTTGTGGATGCGGGGTGAACCCCTTTTTGCAGTCATTAAGTTAAGCGGCCTGGGTGTTTAAATTTTGCGTGTTTTTTGTGTTCGTTCGGCAGTAGGCATTCGATTTCGGGATTAGATTTCTGTTCCGTTCCCCAAACAGGAAGTGATGGGGTTTGTCTTCCAGTTCGATAGGATAATGCATCACCCCAAGTTGTTGCAGTTTCTCCGAACCGAGGAGGGGATCCACTAAGCATGCTTCTAGGTAGAGGTTCGTTCATTGAGTGAACATTAACAGGTATTTTACTAAACCCCAAATCCTGAGCTACAAGAACACGTTTATTGTCTATAGTTGTCATACCTTTAGAGGTTTGAACAACATCAACTGCAGAACCTTGCCACCCATTTGACTGCATGCTAGAGGATAACTCATCATAACCCCACTTTCCAGGACCGCTAGCACTTCCCTTAACAGTAGTTTGACTGAACTTAATTTCGTTAGGGTTAACCTTAACTACTGTATTTACTACAGCCTCCTCTTTAGAGATAACACTCGCTTCTTCAAGAGCCTTCAATCCAGTCGATACAGTTTTAAATTCGGTAAGGGTACCTGTACACATCAACAGATTCTGAGTTACCGGATCGTTAAGCTGGCGATTGAATTCATTAATCGCCGGAGAAGCAAATTGCAGACCTCTCCGGAAGTCGGCATAATATCTTTCTCTATTCTTGTATATCATCAATCCAAGGAAAGATTCTCCAGTTGGATCCGTGTACTTCACCGGATTATTCCTGACGTATGAGTATCGATTTAGCGTTTGCGGGTCGATTGGATTCTGCATTATCGGGTCCGGCTGCATAAACATCGGAGGATCCGTCTTACGCTGTCTCCTCCCATAATCATATAATCCAACGCTGGACAAATACTCCTGACCAGTATATAAGTATTTCGTCTTCGTCCCGCCTGATCTCAGCGCTCCGAACGGGTAATACCTCGTCGTTTCTTCGACGTTTCCAGATGCGTCGGTTATCATGGACATGCTTCCTAGTTGGTCCCCGTGATAGTAATGCATCCCCGCAGAATCCTTCCGGGCTACGAGTTCCCCATTCGCATAATAATAAGTCGTATTCTCCAGGAGAGTTCCGTTCACCCGGGCCTCATAACCTTCAAAAGGATAATACGTCGTCACCCCGTTCTCCAAGGACTTGATCTTACGACCGGTATAATCGTACCAATAACGGGCAATTGAAGTACCTGCGCAGTTGGTGACGTTTTCGAGACGATTGGCGGCGTTGTACTGGTAGCAATGCGTGCCGTCCTGAACGAGGATGCCGTTGGAGTCGTATTAAATGAATGTGAAAACAGAAAAAGAAGTTTTTAAAGATTCCATTCCCGAGGGAATGTGCATTATAACCCAAGTTTGACATTTTTGGTTGTTTTTTCGTGAGAAAATAAAGTTTGACAGTTTGGGATTTATCCGTGTTTTCCTTTCGTTTTTAGGGCATTTTTACCTGGTTTTGATTGAAAACTGCGCGAAAA
>JBAQYF010000013.1:0-98970 GCA_049299895.1 Candidatus Altarchaeia archaeon | reverse complement strand
CAAAGGCCATTTTTTAAGTAGAGTAATAAGTAATTTACTTATTACAAGTATAAATACCACAAAAGAAAAAGCAAACACATAGAACACAAATCAAAAGTCGTGAGGAAAAACCAGGAGAAATTCAGGAACTCAGGAAGCACATGAAAAGAATGATGTCAAATTGCTCGAAAGAGTATACTCTCTTGCCGACTGGTTCTTTTATTCAACTGAAGAAGATTACTCAAATTGTGTTGCAGTCTCTTTTTACGAACATCTGATAGACTGGGATAAAACTCTTGAAGCGATTCCCACGCGGGTTCCCAAAGACATAACCGAGAAATTATGCCTCTTTGGAAATCCCGGTCAAAGCACCATCTTAAGCGGTATGCAACGCTGGAAATGCTTGTGAATAAGTAAGAACTGCAAAATCAAATCAGTTTCGCAACCGCCGACCCCAGCGGAACTCCGATATCCCTTGCGACCGGTCCGCATTTTGCCTTCATCAGGAGCGCGACCTTTCCTTTCGTCTTCTCTGGGTATTCGCTCAGGGTTTCGTAGCATCCCATCCCCTTTGCTATTATCAGGTCCGCTTCCTCCCATTTTTTGATGAATTCCGGGGTGCATCGGTCAAAGTATATTCCTATCGAATCGCTTCTTGGGAGTATTTCCGCCATCTTGTCTATTCCCGTTTTTCTGATCTCTTCGAGCGATGCGTCGTCCTGCACGGGGACTGTGAGAGGGCAGACTATGACTTTTGAGTATTCTAGGAGCTCCTTTATGAACAGGCGGTCGAAGACGAGCTCGCCGGAATTATCTGTTGCATAGAGAATCAATTTGGCGTTCTTCGCTTTTTCGTATATCCTGTCTGTGTCGTCTATTGCCAGAGGCGTCTTTACAACTTCCAGTACCTCCTCCTTCAGTTTCTTTAAGTCCGGGCGGTGGTTCTCCGAACCGAATTCGACGGTGTTTCCGGCTAGTGCGATCTTTAAGGCTGTTATGAACTTTTCTTTTTCTCCCGGGAGGCTATCAAGGTATTCTTTGATCGCAGGATGTGCTTTTTCTGCTTCCTCTATGCTGTGTTCTTTCAGGTCTTTGAGGGGGTCTTTGTTTTTGAGTATTCTCTCTGCGGTCTCGTTCCTCATGTTCGCCATCTGGGTTGTCGTGAGATTTCCTGAGAAATTTTCCCCGAATACCCGGCATATTTCTTTTATTACCTTGTACTTGGTCTCTTCGTCGGCGTCCCTGCAAAAAAGGAGGGTTCTATTGATCATGCATGGTCCGCATTCGGGGTAAAGCTTCATTTTGTCTCTTATTCCTAATATTTATAGACTTTTTACGTTATCTTTATTCTGTATTATATTATTTTATATAACGTTACGGCTAAAGATGAAAGTTTCAATTATGGAGAAGAAAGACGGTCTTCTGGATATCGAATTCGATGATAAGGTCCTCCCGAACGCCCTGCTGGGCGTTCTGATGGCAAACAAGGTGGATGCATACGCGTACGAGCCGCACCCACTGATTCCGGGTTATAGGCTGCATATAGAAGCTAAGGACCCCATGAAGGAGCTGAATACGGCCATTAAGACTGTGGAAGCCGATTGGAAGGCCTTGCAGAAGGAATTTGCCGCCAAGTACAAGCCGGTCAGGAAGGAAGCAAAGAAGCCTGCTGCAAAGAAGAAATAATCCTGTTTTTCTATCTTTTTCTATTATCCCCTGTTTTTTTGTTCTGTTTCCCGTCTTCTGCGACACATAGCAAAAAGTATTTATATCACTTTATAGTTATATCTTAGTGTATACTTTAGAACCGATGTTCTATGGCTACGGGAGAAATGGACAAAGAAACACACCAGATAATGGACTTGTTCCTACACGGGAAGCCGTCGGGGATAATTCTGAGCCTGAGGGACTCAGACGGAAAATACGCTTCCATACTTTCTAAGGAGGTCGACTGCACATATACTCATACTTTGAAGATTCTGACTCAATTGAAGGAGTATAACCTGGTAGAGTTCGAGAAGAACGGGAGGATCAAGCGTGTATGCCTGACTGCCGAAGGAGAAGACGTGGCCCACGAACTAGGCGGGCTTGTCCGGAAGCTTGAGAGGATCACAAAGGAGACCCGTGCCGTTCCCCTGGTCCTGGAAGAGAAAACTTAATCAACCCACTAAAATGGATATGAACGAAATACTCAAAATGATGAACGACGACATACTGTTGTTCTTTATATTGATGGTTATCCTGGTCCTGATAGTGCTTGCTATCAGCCAGAGGAATCGCTATCAGAAGCTTTCAGCAAGCCTTGAAAAGGACCTGGACAAGGTAAAAGAGCAGGAAGCGGCTATAAAAAAACTGGAGAACGACCTGCGCGAATACGTCATGGGCGGTAAAAGCCTGCGCGAATGGAAAGTCGTGAAACAACAGGTTGAAGAGCTATCCGAGCTTCCCAGTTTTATCGAGACCAAAGACGAATACATCCTGAAGATACACCTTTCCATGGCAAAAAAGGACGACATACGGGTCTCAGGCACGAACAACGGGATAAAGATATCCATCGACTCAAAAGACGGTCCGCCCCTCCAGTCTACTTATACGACCATAAAGAACATAGACCCCAACGGGATGCGTGTGACTTACAAGGGCAATTCGCTTGAGGTGAAGGCGCCCAAGATTCCGGAATAAAAGGCTTGCTTGAAAGATGGCTAGTTTCATAGATGTTACGAACATAAAAGAGGTCCTGTGGTCTGTGATAATGCTGGGGACGCTATTCTATATGATAATATTCATCAGCGTCAATTACCTGCATTCCCAGATAGACCGCAAGGCAAAGCTCATCCCCGTCAGGTTGAAAGCTATGTCCCTTAACCTGAAGACGATCAGCATAGGCCTTATGAAGGACAACTCCGACATAACAGGCCGGGAAAAAGACCAGGTAGTAGAAGAAGTCAAAAAGATATCCAACCTCTGGAAATCACGCCGCGAACAGCTGCAGATGGGGTACTGGGAGAAGATGGAAGCCCGGGCGGACGAACTGACGAAGCTCCAGGAGCAGAAGAACCACCTGGAAGAACTCATCAAGAGGACCAAGGTCAAATACCACAAGAGAGAGCTCGACGAGGAAAGCTTCAGAGAGATAGTAAAAGACTACCAAAAACAGCTAATGGAGATAAACGTAAAGATCTGGGAGCTAGAGAAAAACCTCGGCTGATTCTTTTTTATTATTTTATTAATATTACCTTTTCTCGGGAGACCCGTCGTCAGGGATCATCAGGCTCTTTTCCGCGGCCTTCTTTCTTTTATGCCTCGCAGTAAGCACTTGTGATTTCCAGGCGGCGCCGATCTTCGTCAGATAATTCGCGAACGTCAGGGAATCTGATAGTATCAGCGAACGGCCTTTCCCCATTCCGTCCTCTATCCCCCTTTCTCTTTTCACCAGGCCGAAACGCACCATCTTGGGTATTATCTTGTTTTCGAGGGTGGATCTGGAGTAATTTTTCTGCTTCAGAAATTTTCCTATCTCATCCTTCGTGACTGTCTCGTTTTCCAGTATGAGATTTAAGAACTCAACCGCCACCTGATAATACTTGGGCTGATAAGCCTTTGGGAATATGAAATCAACGACATCCTCCGCGCTCCAGATGATCTCCTCTTCGAGGCCGCCCTTTTCTTTGACCTCTTTCCCGTAATGCCTTGGGAGCCACATGCTCTCATCCGAGGGAATCCCCCTCGACGAGGGCGGTGCCGGGTTTGGATTGCCTTTTCCTTCCATTTTTGTTTTATGCAGATGCGTTCTGTGGTGCCTTTGGCACCACATATACTCGTGGCAGGTGGGTGAGGCTGTAGCCTCACTTGGGATTGCCTTTTCCTTCCATATTTGTTTTTTTCTTCTATTTGCTCACTCCGTCGAGCGTCGCAAGGAACTCGTCCGCGTGCTTCTTTTCTATTATCAGCGGCGGGATCACCCGTACTGTGTTCTTGGAGTGTATTATGAGGACGCCCTTTTCTATCAGCTCCTGCACAGTCTTTCCGCCGTCGGCAACGTCGATTCCTATCATCAGGCCTTTTCCTCTCACGGTGTAGCCGCGGTCCTTCAGGCTTTTCATGAGGTATCCACCCATCTTTTCCGAATTCCCGGCGAGATTTTCCTTGATTATTGTGTCTATCACGGTGTTGGCTACGCTGCATGCAAGCGGGTTCCCGACAAAGGTTCCCCCGTGCTGGCCGGGCTCGAAGTCCTCGCAGGAGAATGCTATCGCGCCTATCGGGAATCCTCCTCCCAGCCCCTTCGCCATGCATAATATGTCTGGTTTTATCTCCTCATGCTCGAAGGCAAACATCTTCCCGGTTCTTCCAAAGCCAGTCTGCACCTCGTCCAATATCAGGAGGACGTCCTTTTCCTGCGTTATCTCCCTTACTTCCTTCAGGTAACCCTGCGACGGGATGATGACTCCTGCTTCTCCCTGTATCGGTTCCACTATGACTGCGGCGGTGTCCTTCGTTATTGCGCCTCTTAAGGCATCCGCGTTCCCGTATGGCACGGTCTTTACTCCGGGCACAAGCGGCTCGAAGGGCTTTTTGTATTTCTCCCCGTATGTAAGCGAGAGCGATCCCATCGTGCGCCCGTGGAATGCGTTCTCCATGGCGATGACCTCCTTTTTGCCTGTCACTTTCCTTGCCAGCTTGAATGCCGCTTCGACAGCTTCCGTTCCGTCGTTGGAGACGAACGCCTTATCCAATCCCGTTATCCTTGTCAGGCGTTCTGCGAGCTCTATCTGGGGGAGCGTATAGACCCAGTTCGAAGTATGCATGAGGGTTTCCGCCTGCTTTTTTATGGCTTCGACCATCTTCGGGTGGGCGTGGCCGAGGCAGTCTACGGCAATCCCTGCGAACATGTCTAGGTATTTTTTACCTGTCGTATCATAGAGATACATCCCTTCGCCCCTGGCTATCGCTATCGGCAGCCTCTTGAATGTGTGGGCGTAGTACTTTTCCTCCCTGCTTTTTATTGTGTCCAGGTCCATTGCCGCATCTCTTTTGGTGTTTTTCTGATTTTTTTAGATAATCTGCAAATAATTTATCTATAGTATTTTAGATACTTATCTTTTTAATCAAGAACGGGTGCAGAAGAAAATGATAGTTATGAAGTTCGGCGGGACGTCGGTGGGAAGCGCAAGAGAGATACTGAGGGTTGCGGATCTTGTCGGAAAGGAGAAACACAAGAAGGTCGTCGTAGTCTCGGCCATGTCCGGCGTAACAGACAAACTGGACAGGATAGCAAAGAAAGTCGTGAATCTCCCCGCTGAAGTCGTGGAAAAGGAAGTGGAAAATTTCCACCGGGACATCCTGCACCAGCACGCATCCGCCATAAAAGAGGCGATAGCTGACAAGGACATACAGGAAGAAACGATAAAAGAAGTGACGATGCTCACAAACAGCTTAAAGAAAGTCCTTATCGGGATAGGATATCTGGAGGACCTCTCTCCAAAGTCCCTTGACTACATACACTCATTCGGCGAACGCATGTCCATACTGATGGTCGCAGGAACCCTGAGGTCCAAAGGAATAGATGCAAAGCCATTGACCGGATACGAAGCGGGCATAGTTACGAACTCCTCGTTCGGCTGCGCAAGGCCTCTCTTCAAGAAACTGGACAAAACCGTAAAAGAAAGGCTTAATCCCTTGCTGGACCAGGGCATAGTCCCCGTCGTAACAGGATACATAGCCGCAGACGAAGAAGGCAGGATAACGACCCTCGGAAGAGGAGGCTCCGACTACAGCGCATCGCTTATCGGGCGATACCTCGGCGTCAAAGAGGTCCAGATATGGACCGACGTGGACGGGATACTGACAACCGATCCAAGGACCGTTCCGAACGCGAAGCTGATAGATGTCATATCCTACATGGAGGCAATGGACCTTGCATATTTCGGCGCGAAAGTGATACACAGCAAGATGATAGAACCTGCCATGGATGCCGACATCCCGGTGCGGATACTCAATACGTTCAATCCCTCATGCAAGGGTACTCTGGTCGTAAAAGAGCAGAAGCAGATAGAAGGCGTCGTAAAAGCAGTATCTATTGCAAAGAACGTTTCCATCATAAACATGAAAGGCGTGGGCCTAGCGGAGACTCCGAACATCGCTGCGACGGTATTCAACCTGCTGGGAGACAGCAACGTGAACATAATAATGATATCCGCCGCCTCCGAAGCGAATCTTTCATTCGTAGTCAAAAAGGGGGACGTACAGAGCGCATTGAACGCGCTCAACAGCGAGCTGTTGGAAGGCTGCATCCGGAGCATGGAAGTAATAGACGATGCCTGCATAATAGCGGTCGTCGGTGCCGGTATGAGAGGAACGAAGGGAATAGCTGCAAAGATATTCCAGACCGCAGCAGACGAGGGAGTGAACCTGATAATGATAGCGCAGGGCTCGTCAGAAGTGAACATCTCCTTTATGGTCAAGGAAAACGAAGGAGATAAGGCGATAAAAGCTTTGCACAAGAAGTTCATCGAGAACGGAAAATAGCGGAAAATATGAAAGAAGAGGACGTCAGGAAAGCAATAAGCGTGCTGGAGAATGCGGGCTTCCATGTATCGGACTGCTCCCAGGTCCGAAGCTGCTTTGACCTCCTCGCAAGGAGGGGGGACGATCTGCTATTGATCAAGGTACTCGGAAACATCGAAGGCGTTACTTACAGGCTCGCGGCCGAACTTAGAAGCGCGGCGCATTCTCTCTCGGGAACTCCCCTCATTATCGGAGACCACATGAAAAATGCCTCCCTTGCTCCGGGGATAATATATACGAGGTATGACGTTCACGTTGTCAACATGGAGTCCTTCTCCGAGATGCTGGGCCAAAGAATACCCCTCGTATACTCGGTCAGAGGAAACTACTGCGTGCGTATAAACTGCGACCTGCTCTCCCAGATCAGAAAAAAAGAGAACTACACGCAGGAAGAGCTTGCAGAAAAGCTGGGCGTATCCAAGCAGAGCATACATCGCTACGAATCGTCCGGCAGGATATCTCTTGAAATAGCTGAAAGACTGGTCGACCTATTGAAAGAAGACCTGATGCTCCCGGGAAGAGTATTGATCCATGACAAGCCCCCGGTAGACGATGAAGTATCCTCGTTTCTGACAGACCTGAAGAAATCTGCTTTTCAGGAATTCCGGAACATGGGTTTTTCCGCGTCATTCACCAACGCGCCATTCGATATCATAGCCGCTGAAACCGTGGGAAGCGAAAGGATTCTGACGATAGCAAGCGACGATCGCAAGGGCCTGATGCGCAAAGCAGAGATCATAAAGGACATTGCCGAGATGACCGGATGCCTTCGCGTATGCATAACCAACAGGTCGTGCGACATCGACGTAGTCGTCATAAAACCCAAAGAGCTCTCGGAAATAAAGGAAAAAGAAGAATTCATAAAGATACTGACGGAGTTCCAGGAATAAGGTATGCACGGCATTATCCAATCATTGAAAGGGAATTGAACATTTCGTCTAATCCAATCATATTCCTCTCTTCGATGTAATACTCCTTTGCTTCTTCCGGGGGTTCTATGTGAACCGGTTTTCCGTAGTCTGCAAAATGCGCGGTGATCTCGACGTTCACCGTGTTCTGTTCATCGCTTAATACTATCTCTGAAACTATCTTCCTTGGCAGCATCGTGTCCTTTTCTATCCACTCGGTCGATTCGATGCTCTTTATTTTATCGGATAACTCTGCTCCGGCCAGTCCCATGATGCCTGCCTGCTTTGCAAGAAGAGCGAATGCTTTGTCTTTGTCTGTTTTTATTTCCAGCACATAGCATTCTACGCCGCCGATATTTTCAGTGCCGACAACGGTGATGTTATCTGCCTCGGGGATACTCACATTGATGGGCCCAGTCCCCCAAAGATTCTGCCTTCTTTCGCTCCTGATCCATCCGGTCCCGGAAAGGCTTATGTATGATAGATTCTCGCCCAGATACGCTTCCGGGGTGATCTTGAATATGTCTGCGGTGCGGACTGAAAAATGGGTCCTTTTATTTATGTTGTCTACTTCTCCCGTGATGTTCATGACCTGCATGTTCAGGAACTGGGTCAGCAATCCGCCGGAAGACTTGGTCCGGACGATAAGGTCAAACGAGTATGTTTCAACTTCCCTGGATGCGTTTACGAGTTCGACTGCGCTGACCTCTTTCATCGGGCCCCAGGCCCCGGGCAGACTTATATAACTGTGACCCGGCGTTATGAGGCTTGCAGTCGTGAGTATGACCATGAGCCACATTACGATGAACAATACAACCAAATAAGATTTAGCCATTATAAACAATATCCAATATATTATATATTAATAGGTAATATATACATATATATTATAAAAGAATTGTTAATAATGTAGAAAAATATCTATTGCATAACTAATTGTTGGATAATGCACAAGAAACGGATCTGACAGATATGTGGAAGGCTGTCTTTCAGGGATTTAGGGACATGGGTTTTTCTGCGTGATACGCCAACGTGCCATTCGATAACATCGCCGCTGAAACCGTAGGGAGCAAAAGCATGCGCTCCAGGAAAAGGAAAAAGAAGAATTGATAAGGATACTGAACGGGTTTCAGGACTAAGAATCGTCAGAGGAATCCATTGAAGGCTTCGGTCTTTTTATGCCTTTTCTGCCGGACACATATAGCAGTCCCGCGATTACAAGGAATATGGCCGCGACGTATGGGAGAAAATGGGTGATGCTTCCCCCGGTATTTTCCTCCGTGGCCGGGCCATTTTGGGGCTGCGGGTTTTCCATTTTATTCTCCTCTGCCGGATTATAGCCTGCCTGGTTTGTTGGCGCAGAATCATTAATCCCCTTCTGAAGGCCCTCCAACGCCTGAGACATATTGCAGTCCGGATCTATTCCCCGCAGGCAGTCCGGGTCGCACATCCCGTCCGCATAGGCTAAGCATGTTCCTTCCGGTTTGTCGATGGGGCAGTCGCCCGGGCAGCTCAGATAGTCCTCCCGCAGGACGTCGCATTGTGAATCATTGTTGCATACATCGATGACGCCGGCAAACAGCAGCTTTTCTTTTTTGTATAATGCAAAATGCCTCATCTGCGGGCCGTATGGAACAATTATCTCGAATAACACGTGATCGATAGCTATCGGCGGATCGCTGTGGACCGCATAGACGATTGTTATATTCTTCTCCCATACGCTCCTGTTTTTTTCATCGGTTATCCGAAGCAGATAGTCTCCCGGAAAGACGGTTCCAGTCGCAATGTTGTTTTTGATCTTTATGCCGTTGTCCACTACTGAACCGTTCTTGTAAACGTCCAGGGAGATAGACAGCATGCTATCCGAGTATGCGGCGCCCGCCAATGCCGCCAGCAATATGAACAATAACGTCTTTTCTTTCATCTTATGGTCCGCAGTTCAGCTCGGGTACTTTTTTCATCTGGTCTACGCATTGCTTGCAGAAAGTCCTCGGATCCGCGAGACCTGCATAGCTCATCATGCATCTGGAATACGTTCCGTCGGATGCCTTCATGTCTGTTCCGCTTATGGTTTTAGGATTGTTGCCCATGCACGTTATCTGCGCGTCGTCGGTGCATTTGCTCCCGTCCGCGCAGTACGTTGGGTCGTTTTTCAATCCCGCGGGATCCGATCCCTTGTAGTTTTTATCGAGCTTATTTCCTGTAGGAGTTATCACGCATATGCCGCACCTGACTGCGTCGTAGTATTCGTCGTTTAGGCCCGCCGCGGAATGGCCTAGCTCGTGGGTCAGGATGTTCGGATCTCCCGTTGCTTCTATCATTATCGTCTTCATGTTGTAGTTCGTGAATCCTTCGGTGTCGTTTTCCGCATCTGCGCAGACTTCGTTTGCTTCCAGCCCGATTATGTAATTGTAAGACTGGGATGAAGCATCGGCGCATGCTTTAATGAATCTGAGATATTCCATGCTCTTCTGGTCGCATACGCTGTGCACCGCCGAGATGCCGACGCCGCAGTCTGCGTAGACGGTGTTAACCTGGACGAGATCGGGACATGCCTTCAGCGGCAGGTTGTCCAGCAGCTTGTTTAAGAAGCGGTCTCTTGCGGCGTCAAAGGATGCCTTCGTAAGCGTCGCGCCGTAGTCTACAGGCAGGAACAGAAGCGTTATCCTCGGCTGCTGTTTGAGGCACCTCCCCGAAGCATCCACGTACGTGTTGCCTGTTTTGCAGCATCTGGGCGCGCCCGGCCCGCTGGTTACGTAGAGTTCGTCAGGATCGTCTCCGCAGCACTCCTCTCCCGTCCCGGCGTTATATTCTCCGAACGGCGCATCTTCTCCCCCCCGGCTCCATTTCATCCGGCAGTTGCTTTCGCAGTGCATGCGGTCGGAATCGCAGTCGACCCACTGGGAGTTCTGGCTGCACCACTCTCCTGCCACCCCGTCTCCGTTCACGTCTTTCGTAGTGAATGTCATTGCGCATTCGCCCATGTTGACGCAGTAGAACTTGCTCTTGCAGCATGCCTTGTCGGATGGATCGTCGTTTTTGCCTGCGCATTTGCCGTCCAGCACGTTGTCGCAGCCGTCCGCGCTTTCCTGGTCATAGGATAACTCGTATTCCCCGCTCTTGCATGCGGGCTCTTGGGTCCGGTCAAGGGATATTCCTTTTTGGAATATGTTGTTTCCTTCGCTTGATTCGTCTATCTTGTTCAGGGGGTCCGCGACTGCTTTGAGCGTGTGCGTCGGGCTCTTTGCAGCTATCTCTTTGAGCTTGTTTGCGTCGCCTGCCGAGCACGTTAGCTCCTTTGCTTTCCCCGGCGCCAGGCATGAAGCATCCGATGCGTCGCACATCTTTTCATTGTCCAGGTATAATGCAGCCTCGAGCGTACATGCGTCGGCGTAGCCCGAGTTTTTCACGGTCACGGAAAAAGACGCGCCTCCGGTACTTGTGCCTGGAGCATCCGCATCGATTATCAAGAGATCCGCTTTCTTTGCCTGCAGGCCTGGAGGCTGCTGATTTTCTGTTTGCCGGTCTGACTGGGTTATCTGCTTTATGTATGCGTCTCCCTCGCAGTTGCAGTTCAGGGGGGCGCTTATCTCGGAAGCAACGTAATTCACTATGTAAACGGCGATAGCTACAATGGCAACTCCGACAAATGCGTTTATTATCCAGCCCCACACCCTTCTGCGTACTCCGGCATCATCCCCTGCGGTGACATACCTCAGGCCGGCAAGCATTATCATGAGAGCGGCTATCGCCCCCACGGTCATCTCCGCAAGGCAGATGAACTTGCAGAAAACTCCCGTGATCTTTTCCACCGCTTCGGCCTGTGCATCATTTGCAGTGCAAAGCGTCGCAAGAAGGATCAGAAATATAATTATTATTGTCTCTTTTTTCCTCATTAAATAAACTATTATTAATCAACTATAAAAAAGTTATTGATTATTTGATGAAATCCGAAGCATACAACTGTTTTCTTTTGGTTTCAAGGAGGTCATTTTCTTTCCCCGAGTATTCCGCGGCAGTAAGGACTTTTACCCCTTTCTTTTCAGCCTCTCTGAATACGTCCCCTATCTTTTCTCTCCAGTGCGCATCCCTTAAGAGATGATGGTCTATCAAAAGGTTCCTTATGTCCGACTCTTTTATTATCCTTTTCAGGTTCTGGACCGCCTGTGCGAGGGTAAAATACATCGGCCCGTCGATGAATGCAGTAACAGGATTTTCCCGGATTATGTACTCCGTCTGCTCTGCTGTCGAAGGGCCCAGGACGTCGGAAGTATGGATGAATCTCTCTATGCCGTCATCGACCAGAACCTCTGTCACGTAACCGAGCCTGTTTTCCAGGCCGTGCGTCATCGGTTCAGAGAATTTTATCCTGGTCCCGCCGTATCGGAATTCCTTTCCGTCCGTGTAGATTATCTCCTTCGGCAGACCCAGCATGTTCTTGAGGAATTTAGCAGAACGCGCAATCTGGCTTTTGTTGATGTGATTGCCCGGATCTTTCAGCATCGCTATCTTTCCCGCGAATATATCCGCATGATCCGGCATGTGATGATCATAGTGGTAATGGGTGACGGCAAGTATGTCCGCCTCTTTTGCCGCCTTCTTTATCGCGTTCCAATGCTCTTCCATCCGCTTTATTTCTACCGGATGAGGGGGCAGGCCGAATCTTTCCGGTGCGAGAGCGACCCCGGGATCAACTAACAGTTTGATGTCTTTTGTCTCTACGAGAGTCGCCATACTCCTGGTTCCCATTGAGTCGAAGGCAAGAGGGGTGATCTTCATCTTGTTATATATCTTGTTTTTTATATGTTTAATTCCAAAGATTTAACCTCGCTGTTATGTCGTTTTTCTATCGGTAATATACATCCAAACCCACGAACATTCACGTCCTTTTTATACACCCAAACCCATAGATAACCCTAACAACTATTAAACAGAAAAACAATATTTAGGTGGTAAAAAAATGGCACAACAAGGACAACAGATATTTATTTTGCCCGAAGGGGCGCTTAGGACAACAGGAAGAGACGCGCAGAGGAACAACATTGCAGCAGCAAAAGCCGTTGCAGAAACAGTCCGCTCGACCCTCGGACCGAGAGGAATGGACAAGATGCTCGTCGACGACATGGGAGACATAGTCATAACCAACGACGGAGCAACAATAGTAGAAGAGATGAACGTCGAGCACCCCGCAGCCAAGATGGTCGTGGAAGTCGCAAAGACCCAGGACGAGGAAGTGGGAGACGGAACGACGACAGCGGTCGTACTAACCGGAGAGCTTTTAAACAACGCTGAAAAACTCCTGGACCAGGGCATACACCCATCCATCATCGTAAGAGGATACAGGATGGCATCCGAGAAAGCAGACGAGATACTGAAGACCATCGGAAAAGAAGTCACCCTAAAAGATGAAAAGCTCCTGCAGCAGATAGCCCAGACCGCGATGACCGGAAAAGGATCAGAAGCATCCAAGGAGAAATTATCCGATCTAGCCGTAAGAGCAGTGAAGCAGGTATCCGAGACAGTCGACGGGAAGATAAAAGTAGACCTCGACAACGTGAAGGTCGAAAAGAAAGAAGGCGCAAGCATCGCTGATTCAGAGCTCGTACAGGGACTCATCATAGACAAGGAAAGGGTCTCAGGCAACATGCCCAAGCTGGTCAAGAACGCGAAAATAGCGCTCATCGACGCGGCAGTCGAAGTAAAAAGCACCGAGACCGAAGCGAAGATACAGATAACCGACCCGTCCCAGATGCAGGCATTCCTGACGCAGGAAGAGAACATGATAAAAGACATGGTCGAGAAGATAGTAAAGAGCGGCGCAACAGTCGTATTCACCCAGAAGGGAATAGACGACCTGGCACAGCACTACCTCGCAAAAGCAGGGATCTTTGCAGCGCGAAGAGTGAAGAAATCCGACATGGAGAAACTTGCCAAGGCAACCGGAGCGAGCATACAGACCAACCTGAAAGACCTCTCCGCAAAAGACCTCGGATTCGCAGGAGAAGTAGAAGAAGTAAAGATCGCGAAAAACGAGATGACGTTCGTGCGCGGATGCAAGAATCCCAAGGCCGTAAGCATACTGATAAGAGGCGGAACGGAGCACGTCGTAGACGAAGTCGAAAGAGCAATGACTGATGCACTCGGAGGAGTCGCGGCAGCGCTTGAAGTCGGGAAGGTAGTCGCAGGCGGAGGAGCAGCAGAAATAGAACTCGCACGCCAGATACGCAAATACTCAGGAAGCGTGGGCGGACGAGAGCAGCTGGCAATAGACGCATTCGCAGACTCGATAGAGATAATCCCAAGGACGCTTGCAGAAAGCGCGGGAATGGATGCAATAGACACCCTGGTAAAATTGCGAAGCGACCACGACAAAGGAAAAGACACAATGGGCGTAATGGTTCTGGAATGCGGAACAGGCGACATGCTTAAAGCAGGAATAGTCGAACCCCTGAAGATCAAGACGCAGGCCGTTAAATCCGCGAGCGAAGCAGCGCAATTGATCCTCCGGATAGATGACGTTATCGCCTCAAGGAAAGGACCGGGCGGCATGCCCCCGGGCGGAATGGGCGGCGGCATGGGCGGAATGGGCGGTATGGGAGATATGGATTAGGGTAATCCATAATCTTTCTTTTTCTTATTTTTTTCTATTTTCTTAGAGCGTCTTTTTTGCCGCGCTCGCTATACCTGGGTTCTGGTTTCTTGAACACTTCTCCGCAAGTTTCAACTGCTTTTAATCTATCTATGCCAAATGTTTATTTGAAAGATGATCACCCCCATACGATCAGGGATTCATGCAGGTTTTGCGACAAGCATTTTATTTGGCGTAATATACTTTGCCATCTTTCACGCGAATGGATATGTATTCTACTGGTTCGCTTTACCCTATTTTCTGGCCGGTCCCTTGGTTGCAGGAACGGTTACGTCTCTAAAATCGCATAAACACAAAAACGCAGAGTCCTTGACTTCCATCGGAGCCGTATTCGGAATAACACTTTTTCTGTTCGTGCTTGCCTACGCGATCACAATAATCTTTTTAATCACAAATATCGAATTACCCGCCTCATGCGACAGCACATACGAGAGCGATAATCTGCCCTATACGCTCAAGTACCGTCTACCGGGAGGAGACGAGGGGATTGTCGTGATCGAGGATGCGAGTAGTGCGGTCGTTGCCCAAATAGCCTATGAGCGTCCGCCGCATCCAACTACGGTATATCTGATCAACAAAAGCGATGGAATTATACTATGGGCGGCCGACCTCCCCAACGACAACATAGCAGCGGCGTTGGATAACGACACCGCCTACATTTTCTACGAGGGGCTCGGAGACTTTATCAATAAGCGCACAGGCAAACTCGTAGACCGCTTCCTCTCGATGGACAATTATGGGATGAACACAAATATGAAATTCCAAACCACCGGGATAATCTCTGTCTGGTATAAAGACGGAACAGTGAAGTCCCTCCCCCGCTTAACCTTCAACGGAATCATCCAAGGCTGCTACATATATGGAGAAAACGGGAAGATTATAACGCTTTAATTCCGAACGCTGCTGTGGGCTATAAAATCAAATCCAACGTCTTACCTCCCTTTTATAACCGACATAATTTTTTCCAAACGTTTTTTCAAGATTTTTCTCTTCCACTGGGATAATCAATCTGTCAATAAGGATTATGAAAATTATAGAAAAAATAAACGGGGAAAACGAACCAAGAAAAATATTTACTCCAAAAAGAGCAATAGCCATCCCGAGATAAAGCGGATTCCTGCTGAATTTGAACGGTCCTGAAGTGATAAGGAAACTTGGCATTCCAAAAGGCTTTAACGTAGTGCGGTTTTTCAATAAAAGGGAATTAGTCCAAAGAGTCAAAAACAATCCAATAATAATTAGAATAATGCCAATCAGGCTAAAAGGGAAAAAAATGATCCTCGCCATTGGGAATATTGCGTGAGATAAGATTGCCAATGTCAGGAGAGTAATAAAATAACCATCGGGCGTAATTCTCTTTTTCATATGTTAATAATCTCATCATTTTATTAAAACTTCCAAGTAAGCGGAGTTTTGGAATATGTGTATAACGTATGGTCTTTTACGATGCCCCTGGGCATGAGCTGTAGTCCCGCGGGGACGAACCGTTAAAAAGCCCTGTCATGCGAGTACTGCAGTACCGAGCCCGCTGGCGAGAGTAAAAATGAGTCGCCGTATAAAAGAAAGAATTAAAGTTTTTCCAGGATTTGTAGCATTTCCTGATCTGCTTTAAGCTGGGCTTTTATTTCCTTGTCCACTTCCTTTTTTGGGACCTTTATTTCTTCAACCCGTCCGTCCATGTGGACGGCTCTTCTGATGTAGAATTCCATGTTAGATTTTCTCAAGCCTGCCCTGAACTTCTTTGGTTAGGTTTTCAAGGCTTATGTCATTATTGGCTATTTTGAGAGATAAGTATATTATACCATTTGGAGGCATATTAAGCCTAAAACTGTTAATTTTGGCAAAATAGAGGGTGGATTCTGCGGCAGTTCTTTTGTTGCCGTCACAGAATGGATGATTTCTGATGATCTCATACCAAAGGATTGACGCCCCCTTTCCAACGTCTTTTCGTTCATCGCCAGTAAGCCTGGCTGATTTGAGCTTTGAGTCAAGGAAGTCAAGCGATCCCTTGTTTAATACCGAATAACCTAAGCTCTTGTTGATTTCGATTATTTCATCCAGGGATAGGAAAACGATCGGGCCCATACTATTATAATATATTTAACGGCCGTTATAAATCCGGAAGTCCTTTCGAAAACATAAATCCGAAGCGACCCATTTTTATTTCATATAACTAGTTTTTATGCGAAATAAACTTCGCATAAAACCTGCTATGGGTATATTATGCGAACTATTTTTCTGCAGTCTGCTTGGCGTCTCCGATCAGTTCCCCTGCGCCCATGCATTTATCAGGTCTATTATTTCCGATAGCCCTGCCGTTCCCGCGCTCCATTTGTTTATGTGCGCTATAACTTCTGCGAGCGTTACTTCGTCGCAGGGCGGATCGTCTCCCTGCATGCTGCATTGTCCGGGGATGGTCGTGCTTGTTGTCGTTGTCGTGCTTGTGAGGGAATCGACTATGTCGACTGTGTAGTCTTCTACTTCTCCGTAGGTTATGCGGTCGCAGGCGTTGGGTGTCGTGTACCATCTGTCGGTTACTCTCATTGTTGTTTTTCCGAGGGCTGCATTTGCCGGGACGGTGAATGTCTTGGAGAACGTGTAGCTGTCGTTGACCTGCACTGTGCCCATGTCGATCTCTTCGCCGGTGTCGTTCAGGTTGTTGTTCTGGTTGTAGTCTATCCATGCCTTCACGTATTCTTTGTAGGAATAGTCGTCTTCCAGCGTGACGTCCGCGTAGAGCGTGTATGTGCGGCCCCTTTGGAGTTGGGTCAGCGAGGCGGATTGGTAGTTGCTGTAGTGGCTTTCGTTCGATGACATAACGCCTGTTCCGAGAGCGACCCTGCTTATGTATTCTCCGCCGTAGTCCGCGGCGTAGGAGATGCAGTAGTTACTGCATAGTACCTGGGTTATGTTGAATCCTCCGTATCCCCCTGATCCGTCTACCGAGCGGTCGCTTGTGAATCTTATTTTTGTCGTGCTGTTGTACGGGCCGTAGACTCCTTCCCACATTCCCGTAAGGTTTTCTGCGCCGAATTTGAGATAGTCGTAGCCGTATTCCAGGTCTCCTTCAGTCTTTATCCCCATGTTGATTGCTCCCTGGCATGTGCAGTTAACGGAGCAGTCCATGTTGCTGCCGTATCCTTCCGCGGGGATGCTTATATTCACGGTGTTTGCGCCTGGTGCAAGGCCTGCGCAGGTCCAGACAGGGCATGTTCTTGTCTGCGCATTTGGGACGTTGTCGATGTTCACGTAGACTCTGTCCACGCTTGTTACGCCGTTTTTATCTGTAACTGTGAGCCTTATTGTGTATTTCCCGTCCGGGAGCATGGATGTGTTGAGCTCCCCGAGGAACGTTTCATCCCTGCTTGCAGATCCCCCGTTCACGAGTATCACTCCAAGCATTGTCCAGCTCGTAGGGTCCATGCCTTCGCCCGCTTCTATCACGTACCTGTCCATGTTCTGCGATGAGGCCGAGCCGTTTATGATGACCGTGCCGTTCACGTATCCCTCTTTGTGGGTTACGCATCCCGGGAGGCAGATAACAAGGGACAGGAGGGTTAATAATGCGAATGATGGAATCGTTTTATTTTCCATAACTCACCCCCGAGACGTCTGATATGAATGCCACGGGCGGTGGACTGGTTAGCTGCACAGCTGCGTATATGTCCAGTTTTCCTGCCCCCTGGTCGTTCAGGTCGTATCCGTAGTCGTATGTGGTTTTCTTCAGGGTCGATTTTATCTGCATAGGCGTCCATAACGGATTCTTCTGGATGAGAAGGGCTGCGGCCCCTGCTACGTGCGGTGCGGCCATGGAAGTGCCGGAGAGATAGACGTGCAGATTGTCCTTGCAGGGCGTCTCAAAGGCAGAACCGTTTGCCCCTGCCGCGCATATGGCGACTCCCGGTGCGAGTATGTCCGGTTTGTTGTATATGTAAGCAGGACCCCTTGAAGAGAAATCCGCGATTATGGAATTGTCTTCGTAAACCGAGAGATTCACAGACAACGTTTCGTTCAAAAGCCTGGACAGAAGATACTCCCCGTCCTCCTGGGAGACGGATACTACGGGTATCATGGATCCATTGATCAGGTCTCCCTGGAATATCCCGTAATAGTTGTTGTATATTATCGCCCCGACGGCGCCTGCGTTATATGCGTTCCTTACCTTCTCGTGGAAATACAGTTCGCCCCGCTTGATCAAAGCAATCTTCCCTGTAAAACTTTCTTTGGTAAAATTATTCGGAAAACCCAAGTCCGCGTCTGCCAGTTCCGCAATTATCCCTCCCGCGGGTGTGAGGCTTGAGTTCGTAAATGCAAGAGAGGTTATGTTCTTCTCCGGTTTGGTCGTGACTGCCAGATCCGACAGCCTCTTTTTATTCGGGTTGTCCGCCTTGTTGATCGCGCCGACGGTAATTGCTCTGCGTGCGCATCCCGGAGAACTGATCGAAGCGTTAGCGGGTCCGTCGTTTCCTGCGGCGACGACTACTACGACTCCTGCCTTGACTGCATTGTCGACCGCCGTGGATAATGCATCGTCCGGATCCCCGTATCCTCCCAGGCTCAGGCTTATCACGTCCGCGCCGTCAGACACTGCCTGGTCTATCCCAGCGACGATATCGTCTTCGCTCCCCGAGCCTCCCGAGTTAAGCACCTTATATGCCATCAGGCTTGCATCGGGGGCGACGCCTTTCAGAGAACCGTTCCCTGCGGCGATGGATGCGCAGTGCGTTCCGTGCCCCTGGTCGTCCATGGGGTCGGCCGTCCCGTCGACAAAATTGTATCCTGCAATTATCCTCCGGCAGTCTGACAGGGCTGACATGGTGCCGTTTGCGACCAGATCCGTGGCATAGCCCCATTCTGTTACAGTGTAATCCGTTGACAGCGTTATATACATCGTGTCCCCGGGGACCGAGGGAGTCCAGATGTTCTCATAATATCCGCTGTATGTCTTAACGGCGTCTCCCGAGGAATTCCTGATGATCACTTTATCGAACGTTTCTTCGGTGTCTATCTTGCTGAAATGGACCGATATGCTTGCGAATCCCGGCCTTTTTATCGTCCAGGTGTAATTCATGCTGTTATTGTAAGGATGGGCCGATTCCAGGTAATACGGGAAGCTTGTGCCGTTGATCCTGGCTACGCATCCGCCCAGGTCCGGGTGGGTGTAGTCTATTCCCGTATCTACGACTGCTATCTTTATTCCTTTTCCCGTCACGGTGCGGCCAAGCTGGTCCGTTGTGGTCCATGCCCGGTCCGCTTTTATCTCCGGAACGCTCTCGCTTAAAAGCATGTGGTATGTCTTCACGGGGTATATCTTTTCGACCGCTGAAAGGTCGGCGAGCGCTATCAGTTCCGCGTCCGATATGTTTTCCAGCGAGATTCCGTTGAATACGTTGTAATACTCTCTTTTTACTTTGTATCCGGAACCCTCGCCCGTTTCGGTAAGGGCTTCATACAGCGTCTTATGCGTAGATTTGATCTCCGCGGTGTGGTCTGTTATTTCTTTCAGGTCCGTTGTCTCTTTCCTGAATAATAAAAGGGGATCTCCCCTTAGTTCCACTATGTACTTGTTCTCCTTGAAATATTCCCTGACGAACTGCGCATCCTCTCCGCTCAACGGAAGGGGTATCTGTCCCCCTGGATATCTCTTTTTTGCGTATTCGGCTGCGGAGGGCGACAGGTATATCTTGCCCAGGTCAAGGGTGCTGTCCTTTTTCCCGGATGATTTCAGGTCTTTGCCCAGTATCGAGGTTTGCGTCAGTCCCGCTATCAATAAAAAAAACAGAAAAATCAATGCTACGTTGAATTTCTTCATTTAAATCACACGTAAATATATCTATTGTTTAGGGATAAAAACGTTTCAGAACGCAGCGATAGAAAGAATTAGAATTTCTCCAGGTCTTCCCTTCCGGCCAGGCCGCATCTTGCCCCGGGTTCTCTTATGCAGCAGGCTGCGGCGAAATTACCGCACCTTGCGGCTGCATCAATCGGAGATCCTTTGAGCAGGCGGTATAGGAATCCTGCGGCAAATGCGTCTCCCGCGCCGGTTGTATCCACTGCCCGGGTCTTGCACGCCGGCACCTCAAAGGATCTTTCCCCGTCGGTAACGTAGCTTCCTTTGCCTCCAAGGGTCACTGCTACGATGCCCGCTCCTTTGTCTGTCAGCCTAAGGCATGCCTCTTTGTATTTCTCCCCCGTGAGTTGGGTTGCCTCGTCTGCGTTCAGGAATATGGCCGAGCTCTTTTTTATGAACGGCATAAGCGCCTTCATGCCTTTTTTAACGTAAAGGTCGCCGGGAGAGAAGCTTAATTTAACGTCTTCCAGCTCCGCTACGAGCCGTTTCTGCAGGGGCATCTGCTTTGAGTCCACGAAAGAGGTGACGTGCAGGAAACGCGCCTTCTCTGCGTAGGAATAGTCTATATTCTCCGTTGCAAGCATGCTGTTTGCCCCGGGGTATGGATAAAGCGTTCTTTCGCCCTTTGAATCGACGAATCCGATTATGATCCCGGTCCTTGCGTCTTCCAATACCGAGACTCCGCATGTATCGACGCTGAATTTTTTGAAATCCTCAAGCATTATCTTTCCTTCCGCATCGTTTCCTACCGCCCCGATGAAGCCGCACCTGGCGCCGAGCCTTGCAAGGCCGGCTATCGTGTTTGCGGCCGAACCGCCCGGCGATTCGGTGACGCCCAATATCGGCATGTGCTCCCCTGTCTTTGCTATCCTGCCCACCCGGTACAATTTGTCCAGGTTTAGGGCGCCGAACCCGACTACGTCGAAAACTTTTTCTTTCATCCCAGCTTAGCAGCATCCCCTCTTACAAGGGACCTTGCTTTTTTATGGATCTCCATTATCTCTTCGCTTTTCTTTTCGTCTATCCCCTGCAGAACGTGAAAATACGGTCTCATGAATCCTTTGTCGGCTTTCTTGTCCGCAAGAAGCCTCCTGACTGTCTCGGGCGCCGTATCCTCGTGTATGCCGCGAGGGTCTTTCAGGAATGCCTCGCCGTGTTCCTCCCATTCCCCGGCAACGGAGATTGCTCCCTTTGTCTGCCCGCATTCGTAGCCCTCTATTATGACAAGCAGCATGCGCATGTCGGTGGACGCAAGTCCAATGTTCGCGTAGGGAATGGAATACCGGTTCCCGTTGAATGCTACAGCTACTCCGCCCGCATCTTTCACGGTTCCGAGCATCTTGTAATCAGTTATGCTGTCCCCGACAACGATGACCTCGTCTATCCCCCTCTCGGCTTTTTTAGCTATCTGGGTCACAGCGTCCATCTTTCTCTGGCCGCCCACGACCGATACTTCCTTCATGGCTTTCCCCATGGGGGTCTTTGGGAGGTCTTCCCGGAAAAAATGGTCAAGCCGGGCTTTGATCCTTTTGTCGTCCGAAAGATTCAGGTACAGGTCCTCCAGTATGTCCTTTTCTACCTCCTCGACCAGCAGGGACGCCGAGTCTCCAGCCTCCTTTCGCATCTTTTCAAGAGGGAGTTTCGTGCAATGCACCTTGTGCCTTGGTATGCCGATCTTTGCCGCGATGCTGAGGGCATGCGGTTCATAGCTCGTGGATATTATGTGCGGGTCCCAGCCCATCTTCTTTAAGGCGTCTATCGTCTCTTTTACTCCGTCCACTATTTTAGCCGAGGACGAGACTCTTTTGATGTCTTCCTCTTTTATCCCGTGTTGTATGAGGAACGGGACTATGAGCGAAAGCGTATCCCCCGGCTCGTATCCCTCTCTTTTCTCCAGCGTGAGGACGTCGTCGTACCTGCTCAATACCTCAAAGATACGATGCCCCCCTTCCACGAGGCCCATCACCTCATAGGCGTTGTCCTGCGGAGACAGAGGCCCTTCCAGATCGAAACATATGATTTTGTTCATTTTGTCTGTGTACGAGTTAATAATTTAATAAACACAATAATAAGACAATGATTTTACTGATGCAGTTTGCAATACTCCTTGCGGTAGTTTTCCTCGTTTTGGGAAGCATTGAAGACCTGAAGACCGGAGAGATACCCGAGAGGATAAGCTACGGATACATCGCATCCGCCCTCCTCGTTTCGGCCGCGGCAGCGATATACGCCGGTAACGCATATCTGTTCCTTAATTCCCTGCTGATGGGGATATGCTTTTTCGCCCTTGGATTCCTGCTATTCTACCTGGGCCAGTGGGGCGGAGGAGACGTGAAACTTGCCGGGGGGATAGGGTGCACCCTCGGCTTCCTCGCACAATTGGGCTTCTTCCACGACGGCTTATTTCCCTATTACGCTACGTATTTTATTGACATGATATGCGTGGCCCTGCCGTATGCTACAGTATATGGCTTGCTCCTGGGGTTGAAGAGCCCCGAGACCTGGAAGGAATTCGGCCGCTACCTGCGGGACAAGAGATTGGCCGCAGTATTAGCCCTCTCATTTGCGCCCTCGTTCGTCGGGCTCTACATGGATCTGCCGAGCTTGGCGCTCTTTTATACACTGATCCCTGTCATGACCCTGATTGCATTATATCTCAAGGCAGTGGAACTAAAAGCGCTCAGGGACACAATAGACGTGTCAAAACTGCGTGAAGCAGACGTGCCGGCAGAAGACATAGTAGTCGGAGGACAGGTGCTGATAAAAAAGACCGACATAGAAGGGATGACACTTGAAGACGTAAAAAAGATACAGGATCTTGCATCCCACGGAAAGATACCCCGGAAGATCGTCATCAAAAGAGGGATAAAGTTTGCGCCTGTGCTGCTGTTTGCGCTTCTCTCAGTGCTCTACGCCGGGAATTTTATTGAGATGATCATAATTGCTTTGACCTAGAACCCCTTCTTCGTATTTGTCTGCCTTTCCAACCCAAGCGTCGGTACTCAGCCCCTCGACCGAGGCTATTATTTCGTCTCCGCTGCTTGAGCATTCGCATTCAAAGGACGTTCCGGTCCCGTCTGCCAGATAATTTAAGACTGGGACTGCGAGTATGACTATGAGCATCCCTATTAATGCATTCTTTATCAAAGTCAGCATGTCGTGCCTGGCCTTTGGGTCTTCTCCGGATACTATGTAGCGCAGTCCTGCGAATACCAGTATAAGGACCAGGAGCAGTCCTGCGATATACTGCACGAGGCAGATTATGCGGCAGGACAGCGTTTCGGTAACGATCTTGAATAGATATGAGTCCGGGGAGCAGGAAATGCAGTAGAATGGGCTTCTTGTCTGATTGACGAAAGCGTTCAATGCCGGGATGCCTGCGAATACGAGGAACAATCCAACAACTGCATATATAAAGTTTTTTCGCATGTCCCCCCTGACCGAGGGTTCGTCCGACGCCATGTACCTTGCGCCTGACAATACGCACGTAACTGCGCATACTGCGAGTATGATGTATTCTATTACGCAGATGACGTTGCAGGCTATGTTGTTGAACAGGTCCCTTGCGGCAAAATAGTTCTGGGCGTAGACCGGAACTGTGATGCAAAGGAACAGACCTATCAGGACCGGCAGGTGTTTTTTCTCCATCGTTTAAGTTCTACTTTCAGGCCTTCGCCACTATTACGTCCCCGTTTCGGGATATGTTGTCTTTCTCTATTTTTCGTCTGCCCACCTTTATGCCAATAAATTTTGAGTCGTCGAGCAATACCTTTGTCACTTTCCCTATCTCTGCTCCCTCCTTGTTGACAACTTTCCTTCCCGCGTACTCTTTAATAATCCTTCTTTTGGCGTTTATCTCCTCTATGAATATGAGTTCAGTGCTCTGGACTATGACCACGAAGAAGACTATGCTCAGCATCACTGCTATGGAGAGGTCCATTACCTTGGTCTGACCCATGGAATAGTATGCCCATGTCTGCGCCGTGAGGGTTGCCAGGACCAGGAGAGCGAGAAAGATTATATACCTTCTGATGGCCAGGAACTTTTCCATGGAGTATTCGTCTATTATCCTGCCGACTATCGCTATCACGAAGGCGAGCAATATGACGTCCGCGTAGGTCAGGGTCAGCGCGGTCTTTACGGTCTCGATATATCCCTGCGGGTTCTTCTTTGTATACTCGTCATAGTTCAGGCTTATCCCTATCATCAAGGTGAATATTGCCAGAACGTATGCCATGACGCTTATCCTCTCGATGGAAAGGGATTTGAGGAATTCGGTCGTGCGGGAGAAGAACTCCTCCTCAAAGCCGAGGCCCTTCATTATCAGGTACAGGCCTACTATCGCGAGGAGGAGGAGCATTGTCTGCATCAGTATGTTGAGTGCTCCTCCGATAGCTATCAGCAATAGAACGAGCCCGGGTATCACGAATATGAGGTGAGCCAGTCCCGCGTCTTTCTCAACCTCCTTTAAGAAGTTGGTTATGGTAAAATAAGCCTTTTCGAGTTCCTTGCTCTGCCTTACGATGACGGTTTTGACTGCGTTTATCTTGACCCTAGACTGTATGATAGGTATGAGCTGCTCGTCTTCCGCCCCGTCTGTTATCAGTATAACGGATTCCGGCTTGAATTTCTCCATTACATAGTCCAGCTGCTTTGATATCTTCTCGTCGGACACGATGCCTACGTCCCAGTCTCCCGTGAGCGTTGCGACTTCGCATTTTAGCTCTTTTGCAGTCTTTGCGGCCTGGAATATGGCGTTGACATCCGTGTCCTCGGGATCAGCCAGGCCGAGTTCCCTCGCCGCATTCAGGTTCTCCTCTATCCCGATGATCGGGCCTGTGAGGTGGGCTTTTTCCCCGATGTCGTTATCCCTGTCGACGCAGAGAACAAGGGTTTTCACATTATATCATATAGTTTTGGTGCAGATTAATTTATATATAACTACCCTGCCAGGTTTTTCATCCCTTTTTTTCGAACTGTCACCCCATATCCCTTTGCTTTTTAAACTAATGTGCACTAATTAGTTAACAATAATATATCAAAAATAAGAGGTTTCCAAAAATGGCGAAAGCAAAACCAAAGAAAAAGGCGGAAGTAAAGTACTACGAACTGAAGAAGGGGAAGGTGAAGCACATATTTACCGGGAAGACCCCCAGGCAGGCTGCATTGAAAGCCGCAACAAGAGGCTTTACCGAGATCAAGCTGCGTGAAAGAGGGCGCAGGAACAAAGACGGAACATACAGTATACACTCATTCAAGGGCTCAACGAAGATCGTCGAGTCGCCCGCGGACAGGCCCTCATGGCTGCCTGCTAAGGTGAAGAAGCCCAAGGTCTCCAAGGTTGGAGTAGAAAGAGTCAAAAAGTTCTGAATAATCCGAACGGATTATTCATGATATTTTATTATTTTTCTTTTTCTATTTTTTTTCTGATTTATTACTTCCTACTGCCTTCTTTTATAACATGATTGTTTTCTCCGGAAGCTCCTGTGCGAGTCTCGGACGCAAGATAGCAAAAGGCAAGGGATTAATTCCTGGAAAGGCCAAGGTCGAGCGGTTTCCCGACGGTGAAATATATCTGCGCCTCGTTTCTCCCGTCAAGGGCGAGGAATGCGTTCTTGTGCAATCGACCCTGGGCAATGACAATCTGGTTGAATTATTACTGTTCCTGGACATGCTGCGCGACCAGGGGGCATCATCGGTCCACGCAGTGGTTCCGTATTTCGGATACGCACGCCAGGACAAGTCCTTCAATTCCGGGGAGGCGTTGAGCGCAAAGACCTCCCTCAAGTTGATGCTTTCGCTTACAGATTCCGTGACCACCATCAACTGTCACTTCCTGGACCGCGAAGGCGTTTATAAGTTCCACGACCTGGAGATAAAGAATCTCGACGCGTTTCCTCTCCTTGCGAAATATTTCAAGGAGCATCTGAAATGCCCGATGCTGATAGCCCCGGATAAAGGATCCCTTGAATATGCAAAGAACGCCGCGGAGATCATAGGCTGTGAGTTCGACTTTTTACAGAAGAAGCGCTTATCGGGTGAAAAGGTCGAGATACAGACCAAGGATCTCGACGTGCAAGGAAAGGACACTCTCATACTCGATGACATGATATCCACCGGAGGCACGATAATCGAGGCTGCAAAGCTTCTAAAGAGCCAGGGAGCATCATCGGTAAACGCCGGATGCGTCCACGGAGTCTTCTCAACGGGTGCCGAAAGGGTCCGGTCGGCTGTTGACCTGCTCGTATGCACCGACACCCTAGAAAGAGGTATAAGCAAAGTCTCAGTCGCACAATTAATCGGAAAAAGCCTTACTCAAACCACTCCTTAAGCGTTTTATCCTTTCGGTGCTTTATTTGGAGGTGCGCTATGCTCATCTTCTTGAATTCTATCTTCTCCTTTTTGAGTATCTGCAGTGCGTTAGGCGTAATTCCCGGAGCGATCAGTATCCCCCGGGCCTTTCCGATATACCCTTCCATCCACTCCTTGTACCTCTTTACCTGGAGCGCGGCGGGGAGGCCCGCTCTTTCTACCTTCAATTCAACGACCGTGTATGTATCCCCTATCTTTCCATACAGATCCAAGTACCCTAGCGGCGTCTGATGCTCTGTTGATATCAGCCGGAAATCGGGATGTATGAGCTTCGGATTCTTCGCAAGATAGTCCTGCATGTCCTGCTCGGTATGCGTGAGATCCAGTTTCTCATTGTCTACGACGTCTGTATAAGCGTTATAATCAACTACCTCCATTATCCTAACCTTCATCTCCTCGAAGGGCTTCTTTGTGCGCTGGCTATGCAGCAAAAGGTCGGTTCCCTCGAATTCAGCGACAGTTTCCGTAGGCGCATTCATCCAGTTAACGGGCTTAAAACCGGTCACGCTATGCACGAGGAATGTGGAATCCTTCTTGATCATAATTATCCTGTGGCCCAGGCCTATCATCGAGCGGGATCTTCCGAAATACTCTATAGTGCAGCTGCAGAGGATAAAGATCACCTTGCGCTCTTCGATATCCTGATTTATCCTGTTGTGTAAGTCGGGATTGATCATTTCTTTGAGTAATAATATAGAAGGGAATACATAGTAAATACCGAAACAGACCATGTACCCATTATACGACTATGCGGCAGTTGTAGTCGCGCTGGCAGGATGCTTCATCGGCCTGCGCTCCGATCAATCCACAGGGAAGATCCCAAACAAACTCACAGGAAGTATGCTGTTTGTTTCTGCCGTCCTGGCCTTCCTGCGCATAACCTCGGGAGACGCCTCTTTTCTCATGCTCTACCTGCAGAACTACATCCTCGGCTTCCTAACAGGGATAGCCTTCTGGTACATCCGGGCATGGTCCGGCGGCGACGCCAAGATATTCTGGGCCCTATGCTCCCTGCTCCCAGCATATCCTGCGGCCCTGGAGCAATACATATTCCTACCTATCCCGTGGTATTCGCATCAATTCTTCGGCCTGTCCATACTATTCAATCTGCTCATACTCCTGCTGATACGATTCTTTCTTGCTGCCGTATACCTGTTCCTGCTGCACGGGAGAGCAAAGGAACTCCTGCGGACAATTACGTCTCCAGTAATCTACCTGCTGGCATCGACCCTCATGGGGATCGGGATATCCCGGGCGACCGGAATAGCCGCCGCATCATACCTGTCGATAGTTTTCATCTACGCATTGTCCGTAGCGGAGCAGTCATCGTACAAATATTTCATCGTCTTGTGGACGGTCCTGATTGCGGCAGGCATCTTTCTGGCGGATATCTACAGCATGTCTGCATTTCTCTCCCTGCTATATGAACAAAAGTCCCTGTTCATCTTCGCCTTCCTGCTGTCAGCCTACGCTGCCGGGTCAAGGATCCCCTTCACAAGAAAGGTCGCAATAAAGGACCTACGGCCCGGGATGTCCCTGGGAGAAGAAATATACCTTGAGGACGGCGCATTAAAACGGGAAGAAGTAAGCACATCCGCCTGGAATGCATTCGTCTCATGGGCCCGCAAAAAGAAAAAGAAAGAATATATCGTGCGCCCAAGGCCCGCAGGACTATCGGAAGAAGACCTGGGAAAGCTGAGAACCTACGAAGACAAACTCGGAGGCTTCATAGACGTAAACACAAGCTTCATCCTCATGCCATTCATATGCTCCGCCCTGATCCTGTCGCTTTACGCCGACCTGCTCTGGACACTGCTACACTGATCCCCGCGGGGATGAACAATTAAGTGCGTCCACTCACCTCTTGAAACCAGTTCTCGCCAGATATATCACGGCGACCGGCAGCGCCAGGGATATGCCATAACCAATCAGTTCGAATATGTAAGACCCGGCATCTTTAACCGGATCAAGCAGCGGAACATACTTGCCGGCCATGATCAATACCGTCGCAACCCCCGCAACCTTGATAAAACCCGCGGCAAGATTCGCAATAGCGGCCGCCTCATCATCCTTGAACCCGAAGCAGGGCACGGACTTGGCCAGGAACTTTTTCAAAGATTCCGCATACATCACCGACAAAAGAAACACCAAAACGGCGGCCATCACAGCGACCCCGACAACTACCAGCTCTTTCACGGACAGATATGGTTCGATAAAATCCAGACTTGTATTAAATTCCATTTTGTTTTGTTTAATTTATTTATCAGTAATACGCGTAGCGACCGTAGCCGGGCACCATATGCATGACGGAATTCGCAGCAAGCATGATGCCAAGCAGGACCAGTAACGCCAGGCACAGAAGCGTCACTGCCAGGATGATCACCGCCTTCAGCGCATTGACATATGGCATCTCATGCACTTCGGAAACGTAAATCGTCTCATAATAGATCACGATAACGTACCAAATGGGAAGCAACACCAAGCCTATGACCGGCTGAACCATCGCAAGCTGGATCACGTTATACCCCAAAAAGGTACCTATGATCCCCAAGAACTCACTTATAAAAGACACGGCCAGGCCGAACACAAAAACAAGGCTCATATACATCGGGGCAACGGCGCAGAAAAACCTCTCATAAGACGCTTTCCCCCCGAACGCCTTACCAAGACACCACAACAAGGCAGCCCAAACAAAGGACACCACAAGGAACACGGGAACGCCGATAGCAAGAAGTACCAGGGACGTGATCACAGCCAACAAAACAAGATTAAAAAACCCGCCAGCCACACCCCCAAGATCGAACTTATCATGACTTACCTCCAATGAATAAACAAAAGAAGCACAATCCCCCACAAAGGAGAACAAACTCACACCCAACATAAAAAAAACCCCGCACACAAGCAGGATCTTCAACGCATAAACCATATCAGCCGACTCCTTCCGCTTCCTGGCAGACTCGGCAGGCTTCAATACATTACCGAAAACATCCCCAAAAGAACCCCGTAAAAACTGTTCAAACCCCATAATATCCCCCCATATGAAACGCTTTACATCTCACGTATGAAATAATATAATATCTCAATGTATAAATAGATAATCCAAGAGATCGCCCTCATCTCTTGCGTTTCCCGCCCTTCAACAGGAAGAATGCGGCTGCAATCAAAACTAGAAATATCAGGCCCCCGGCAACCAATATGAAAACGAAGGTATTCTGTTTTTGTTTATCGCATTTACCTTGTCTACGCTGTCTTTCATGTCTTTGGCCCGTTGGAAGACTTTCTCTGACAAGGCCTCCAGGCTGTCTTTGTAGGATTTTAACACCCCCCGGATATATTCTATCTCCGTTTTTATCGGGTTGATAAGGGTTTTTTGATCCGGGTGGCATGCGCAGGTGCAGGTCTCTATTTCGCATACTCCGGTGTGGCATGGTTTATCCACGCATGTTTTGTTTCCGTCTTCGTCTTCGGTGCATTTCTTTACTGTGCAGGTTGCTTTGAAAGTTCTCCAATCCTCCTCTGGCTCTGGCTTATTATCGCAGGTATGATACTCGCCTCCGACGCATTCCTGGGAGTCGCATTCCTCGTTACAGGAGTCACAATCATCGCATCCGTTCCTATACAAGTCGGCGTTACAATGGTCTTTATAACCTTTATAATAACAGTCTTCTACTTCCTGGCGACATAGGGCGTTGTCGATTGTGTTAAGGTTACCGGTTTGAGTGGTGTTAAGATCGGTTAAATTGTTTGAGAGATACCTAATCGTCTCAGCTAATGCTTCCATGCTTGGCTTATATGATGTATCATAATTTTCTTCGTCTGACTGGGCGTTTTTATCCCCTTCCTCTCGGGCGGATTTTGCCCCTTCTATGTCTTTTATTATGTCGCCTATTTTTTTTGTATTGTTTCTTTTGTTCTTTTTTTGAAGGTGTCGCAGTCTGTTCCGGTGTTTGCGTAGGTTTTCCAGTCGTCTATTTCGCCTATTACGGCTGTTATTCTTTCTTGTTCGCTTATCAGTGCCTGGTATGTTTCTGCTAGTTTATCCGGGTCGTTGTTGTCTAAACACTCGTCTACCTGCGTTTGGTTGTCCAGGGTACGGCAGACCTCGTCCATCTTGTTTTTTACGTCGAATCTGTTTGTGAGGGTTTTTTTGATCAAGTCTATTGGTATTCCGTTTCCTATGTCTGCCCCGGTTGGCACGTATGATGGTTCGGTTAGGAACATGGTTTCATCCACCCAGGTTGCGGCGGGTACTGCTCCCAGGTCTATTGCGTCTCCGGGGTTTTCAGCCAGCTCCTGCAACGTTTCACGGTTTCCTCTAATGAACGTGTCCACTGGGTCGTATGTCAGGTGTCCCTGGTTTATGAGGGTGCCGTTGCAGGCCAGGTAGGCGTTTCCTATTCCCCGCGCATACAAGGCCAACGTGTTTGCAGTTTGTACGTCGTTTTCGTATGAGTCGGTGAAGTTTTTGGCTTTTTCAAACATCTGGAATATCCTTGTCGGCACGTCGGCGCTGATCGTCCGGACTTCTTCGTAGTAGTGTGTTTTGTATTCGGCGGACATGTGCAGCGTCAGGTTAAAGGATAGGCCGGTTTCTGTCGGCGTCATGGTCACGTTCTCTTTTTCCACGCGGTATACTGTCAGGGGTATGTTGTTTTCCGTGTATACGTATTTTTCGGGCGTGCAGTTCTTGGCTGAGGTGCACATTTCCTGGTTTAGGCTTTCGATAAAGCCCTCCATCAGATCGTCTTTTAACTTAGCTCGGCCCGCCTCCCGGCTTCCGTTCAAATAAACATTCACCCCGTCTGATCCGATCTTGTGTCCTACTTTCCAGACGGCTGGATAAGCCGCCCTCCGGGCGTATTCTGGTATTTGGCTGTGCAGGTCGTATATGGCGTTGTTGAACCTGTCTTGTTCGGCCTCGTTGGCAAGTGCCGGACTGTAGGTAATATTATTCACATGTATTACAAATATTGCGATCATTATGATGACTACGAGCCCGATTAGGGTGTAGAACATTGCGCCTTTGTTTTTCATGTTTGTCTCCATATGTATAGTCTCATCTCTCCGTCTTCTTTTCCGGGTATTTTCAGGCTTCTTTGCGCGATTCCTGCGTTGTCGGGCATGTTATCGCATTCTCCTGCCGTTACCTGGTTTATGGTCTCGCAGCAGGTCTGGGCCTTGAAACAGTAGCGGTATCCTTGTTTGACAAGCATTTGGTCTAGTGCTTCTTTGACGCTGTCTTCCGCCTGTTTACGGTAGTCTTTTCGTATCAGGGTCAGCAGTACGCCCTGTATTATCTGGTTTTTTGCGTCATCCAAGGAACTTGAGTAGTCGCTGCAGTTTGTCGCGTTTTCCAGCCGCGCGGGAGGGCAGTATTTCTCGGTCCTGTTCCCCGCGGGATCGTAGATATATTTCATCAGCAGCAGGCTTTTGTATGTTATCTCCATAGTGTCTCCGTCGTTGTTCCAGATCGCGGGGTTCGGCGTATATTCGCTGTTCCAGTACAGGTCTGTTTCGTTGTCCGTGCCGTTCCCGCTGTGCAGCGTTATCTCCCTGTTCTGCCTTAGCATCACGTCTCCGAACTGATACGTTCTGCCTGCTATGTCGGTTATCTCCCAGCCGGTGAGGTCGCATTCTGGTTGGTCGTCTGTGAATGTCACGTATTCGTCGTTCAGATCATCCTTGTCGTCGGTGTGGTTTCCTCCCGCGTCGTAGTGCATTTCTTTGACGTGCAGGTAGTATGCGCAGCCCGGGCATTTGGATTTCTTTTCCTCGCATCTTTCTTCCACGTCCGAGTCGTTTGACCCCTGCAGAGCAATCCTTGCAGCTATTGCCCCGCCCGCCCGGATGAGGTCGGACTGGGCAAGGCGGTCCTCGACGTATAACGATTCCCCCAAGACGGTCGTTACGGGCACGGTCTCCAGGGCTGCATTGCCAGGCATCATTTCCATGATCGTGACGTTGTCCTTTACTCCAAGCTGCACGTACGATACGTAGTTGTCCATCTTCACGTTTATCTCGTTTAGGATGCATCTTGCCTCCACTATGAGCTTTTGTATCCGGTCGGCGTTCTCGTCTGTTGCTTCGTTTATTTCCTGTACGGTGTCCTCCAGTTCCGCGAGTTTTTGGTCGAATGCCGAGAGGTTCTGGTCAAGGGTGGCCGCAGTATCGGTGACCTGTTCTGTGACGCCGTCGACGTAGTCGCACGGAGCGTCGGTCATGTTGGATCCCCCAAGTATGTCTGTGAAATTCTTCAGGGACTCGGTTGCGTTGTCGCATAGAGTCGAGAGTCCCTGCATGTGCGCCCTGCATTCGTCTATGATGTTTCTGGTGTCGTTGATTTTGGCTCTGGCTTCTTCTATGTCGCCTGTTACCCCGGAGGTATAGCCGTCTATGTCTTCCTTGAAGGCGGTCATGTTATCTTCCCATCTCTGCAGGACTCCCTGCAAGTGGTAGGAGTAGTCACGGGCCTGTATGCTCAAATCCACCAATCTTTCCAGGTCCTCGTCTGATACTTCTTCCAATACGCCCGGCTGCACCGTCCAGTATCCCGCATCCTTAGCCGTTATATAACTTAGGGTCCGTAAAGCGTTTTGCGCATACATGTCCTGTGCCGTGTCCTTGATGTTTTTAGCCCGTATGGAGGAGTGTGATAGAGAGTACGTCGTCAGATACGCCGCCGCCAACGCTATTATCATCATCAGGGCTATCATGTCTATCAGCGACGATATCCCCTTGTTGTCTATTGGTCTTATTTCATCCATACCTTCACCTTCAGTATCCCGGTGCGTACGTCGTCTTCTGAGTATCTTATCGCTACGGGCGTATCAACCACCGATACGTCCCCTTTCTGGTCCGGGCAATCGGCCGAGCCGATGGTTACTCCGTCTGAGTCGATCAGCTCTATTGAGTACCTGTACCCAGTCATCGCGTATTGGCTGTTTAGTTCCTCGCATGTCACGGAGTCTACAGCGTTTCTCGCCAAGAGTCCGACGTGTCCCCCGTATACCAGCACGCTCCTGCTGTATAGTAATTGGGCGATGTTTTCCGCCGTCTCGTGCATTGTTTCGGCTCTTCTCTGTTTTAAGCCGTTCATAGTAACCGAGAGGGTCAGGGCTATGAATAGGGCGAGGATTATCAGGACTACCACCATCGGGAACAGTACCTCAAACGAAAAAGGCCCGATCTGTCCTCTGTTGTTTTTCATCTGTATTTGTATTGCAGGCATGTGCCGTCTGCGGCATCCGTGAGATAAGCCGTGTCTGCGTAGGCCCATTTTGTCTCGCATGGCTCGCTGCACCAACGCAGGATGCCCGCGCAGGTGTATATCTTTATCGATCTTCCCGGTTCAAGTATTTGTTTTGGGAATATGTATTCGTCTCCTTGTCCGTTTGTCATCTTCCAACCCGTGAGGTCAAAGCGTGTCTGGCAGGTGTTGTTTAGGGTTATGTATTCCTTGGAGCAGTTTGTGTCGTAGTTTATTTCTTCTACTTGTATGCAGCCACCGCATCCGCTTTTCCTCCCCATCGACAGTCCCCGGGGAGTGTTTTCGAAGAATAATGTTATGTTTTCCTCTGACTCGTTTTTTATCATCCTTGGAAACGCCGTCAGTTCCGCGTTGAACGGGGCTCCTCCCTGGGAGGTGCCGCACCTCGTCTGCATTATCTTTACCAGCACTCCTTTCTTTTCGGAGTCGAGTATTTCAAGAGTGTACCTGTGGCCTTCTATCTTTGACGGGAGCGTATACGTTCCCGTTGTTCCGACTGGTCCCGCGTGTGCTTTCATTAATGCCGTTGCCATGTTTTCCGCCTCCTTGTTTGCGGAGTCCGAGGCGTTGATGCATCCGACGTATTTGTATACGCCGTATATGAGGACTATCATGGTGATGACGCATATCATTATTCCCAGGCGGGAGAGCGTCCACGTGATCCATCCTTTGTCGTTCATATCATTCCTCCGAATATTTGTGCCATTACCACGGTAGTTACGGAGAATATCATCGCTGCTATTGGCAGGTACAGCCCGAGATGGTATTTTTTTATTATTTTGTCTCCTCCGTGTGTGAGGTCGTCTGCGAATAATGTGAGTATTGCAGTTGTCTCCAGGACGTATATTCCTATTATGAGTTTTACTATCTCGGGATTCATTACGTCCAGCATCAGGTCATAGCCCATGCCGTTTAATCCTCCTGAGCTAATGGTTTTTGCTATGAGGTATCCCAGGCTGGTCGTGACTGCCCCTATAACGGGTCCGACAAAGACAGCTATTAGTATCATTGAGGCAGTGACGTTCCCGATGATCTTTTTCATCTCCGTATCTACTGCCCTCATGTTCCTTATGTGTTCCGAGAGCCTTATAATGACCGAGGCTATCGATCTTGCACTTCTGCCGGACATCGATATGATGGTGTCGAGCGCTCCGTGTATCATTCCCGAGTATATTTTCGATGCGGATCCTTCTTTTATCCTGTTTATTATTTTTTCTGTTCCGGGCAGGTTCATGTCGAAGTCTGTTCCGGGCGGTAGGAATGATGGTTCTCCCAGAGTATTCCATTCGGTCAACCAAGTGGTCAAGGGCACTGATCCTACTCCGGTTATACTATCTATTGACAGGTTTTTAAATGCTTTCAAATCCGCTCGTAATAAAGTGTCTATTGGGTCGTATGTGATGTGTCCTTCTCTTAGGTATGATCCTTCGTATGTTGGGTTGTATCCGTTTACGTATGCTCTCATGTATAGGGCGATTGTTGTGGCCCATTGTACGTTTGTTTCGTACTCGTTATCGAATTTTTTGGCTCGCCGGTACATGTCTATTATCCTTGTAGGTAGTTCTACGTTTATTGTTGGAGTGTCTTCGTATCTCATGTCCTTATAACTTGTTTTAACGTGCATTCTCACCGAGAAAGTCATCCCATCCTCTGATTCATTGACCTTTATGTCTTCAGGATTTATTTGGTTCACGGTAAAGGGTATTTGGTCCACGTATATCCTGTAGGGGATCGTTTGGTTCTCCGAGGCGGATAGGAGGTATCCGTTTAATCGGTTGGCTACGTCTTTTGACATGTCCTCTTTTATCGCGTTTATTCCTTCCTCTTCGGAGAGTGTGAGGTAATAATTTTTGTCTCCTGTCATCCGGTGGCCTATCGTCCAGAGCGCGGGGTATACGGAGTATCGGGTCATGGTTTGCATGTCTGCTTGTAGGCCGTAGGCGGCGGTGGAGAAACGATAGGTTGTCGATAAACTTACAGTTTTTAGGTGGCAACCTCTCTGAAGCATACGCTACCTAAAGAGCCAATAACATTATTACTCCGTCATAATCCTGCTAAGCCTTCTTACTGCCTTTCTTACGGCCTTTAGAGACTAGAAACCCAGCAACCAACAGAATAAGAAAGCCAACGACAAGGGCAGGCAATATTAATCCTTCATTATCTGATTTTGAGAAAGAAGAATTTGAGTCAGAAGATTTAATACCCTGAGAGGTAGTGGATTTAGGACAATCATACAAATAACTACAGTCATTAATAGCAATATCCCCCCCACTTATCTTACGCTCCTTTTCAGCGTACTCATTAGCTAAAAAACAATACTTACATGTTCTCTCGTCATAATTGAAACCAGTTAATAACTTGTAACAATTTACTATCGATCCATATCTAGTATAAACATTAGTGTAGCTAGGTTCTGATTTGCTTAGTTCAATATTTATCTCGTCTACTAACAATTTTTCTTCTATTTCGCAGTTTTCTCTTATTTTGTCTGAGTAGTTGGCCCCTTCTTTTTTTGCTTTGCGGGCGTAGTAATCGGCTATCATTCCGTAGGATCCTGCAGTGGACATACCTGATTTGTTTAGCATTTCGGCTGCTTTTAGTCGGTATTCTATTGCTTTTTCGTAGTTTTCATCGCTTGCGGCTAAGTTTGCAGCGCTTTTGTAGTCTGATGCTGCTACGCTATACATTCCTGCTTTTTCCGCTGCGTTTGCGTGTTGTAGTTCTTCTTGCATTCTTTCTTCGTATTCTGCTGTGGCTGTTCCGACGCATATCAGTATCATGATTCCTATAATGATTTTTTGATCCATTTTTTTTGGTTTTTTTTTAGCAGTTTTTTCCTGTGCATGTTGGGTCGGTGAAGCTGCTTATTATTTTGTCTAGTGGTTTTTGGGTTGGGTTTTGTGTTTGGGCCATTTTTGGGAGGTATAGGTAGACTATTACTTTGCCTAGTGTGGTGGGTGCTACTTTTATTTTGTGTTCTTTGTATATGGTGAACTCTGGAGCTACGTGTTGGAATAATTTGGGAGTTACATTTAGTCCGTACAAATCGTTTTCTCCTGCGAATATGTTGTGTAGCATTATCCGGTTTTTGTCGTCTATTATTGTTTCGCTTATGGTGTATTCTCCTTCTACTTGGTATATTGCAGGAAACCATTCTGTGCTGTATTTTATTGTGGCGCAGCATGGTTCGAAGAATCCGCAGCATACGACTGCGGCAGTTATTTGTGCTCCGTACATGGTGGTTGATTGTTCTTTGTCTCCGCATGTTCCGTTGTTTCTTTCTTCCCAGGTGGGGTTTTTGTAGCATTTAGTGCTTGTTATTCCTTCCCAGTATTTCACTTGTGAGTAGTCTATTTGGCTTGATATGTCATAGTATGTTGGTTTGTTTTGAGTTATCGTTTGGTCTATTTCTTTTAGTTTGTTTTTCGCTTCTTCTAGTGCTTGTGCTCTTTTTTCCAAGGCGTCTATTTGATTTTTTATGTCTTCTATTCTTGAGGCGATGCTTGAGTTGACAACTTTTAGGTTGTCGTATACTTCGTTTATCATTTTGTCGCTTGGGTGACATTGGCAGTTGCATTGAGCTATGTCCGGCCCAGGTTGATCGAAGGAGTCTCCGTAGGTGTATTCCGGGTGGCCTTCTCCTTCCCCTGCGGGGGGTATCCATTCGCAGGTCTGTGTTTTGCAGGTGACGGTTGTTTCTCTTGTTTCTTCAGTGTCAAAGGAAACACAAAAGAAGTCCTCCCCTACATTGGGGCAGGAAACAACGCTCCGATAAGGCTTAGGACGATTGCATTTATCACAATCATCACTGCATTCCTCATCACTCCTATCACAATCAGTACCCTCAACATAATCACAATCAAGAGACTCCTCCAAAAGACACAAAGAAGGACCCAAAAAAACAACACGACCAGAAGGAGGAGCAACCATTTTAGTTAAATTATCGACTGCACCCTGAATATTATAAACAAGCTGCTTGTTCTCCCCTATTTCTTCCTGCATTTGTGTTCCTGCGCCCCATCCTTCGGCAGGTGTTATTATATCCTCAATAGTTCTTTGTTCCTTATATTTCTCTGCTATGTATGTTACTACCGCTTCCGTTATTGTTTTGAATGCGTCGCATGTTTGTTCTGTTTTTGCTGTTTTTTTCCATTCGTTTATTTTGTTGACTATGTCTTCTAGTTTGTTTTTTTCTGTTTTTAGTTCTGCTTCTTTTGCGTACAACTTGTCCGGGTCGTTGAAATCGTAGCATTCCGTCCGGTTTTCTCCTTCCAGTGAGCTGCAGTTGGCTGCTTTATCGAGGTCGTATCCATCTTTTATCATGTTTATTATTTTTTCTGTTCCGGGCAGGTTCATGTCGAAGTCTGTTCCGGGCGGTAGGAATGATGGTTCCCCTAGCGCGCTCCATTCAGTAAGCCAGGTGGTCAACGGCACTGATCCTATCCCGGTTATACTATCTATTGACAGGTTTTTAAATGCTTTCAAATCCGCCCTGAGAAAAGTATCTATCGGATCATATGCGATATGTCCTTCCCGGAGGAATGATCCGTCATAATCCGGGTTGTATCCGTTTACGTATGCTCTCATGTATAGGGCGATTGTTGTAGCCCATTGTATGTTTGTCTCGTACTCGTTGTCGAATTTTTTGGCTCTTTGGTACATGTCTATTATGCGGGTGGACAGTTCAACATTTATTGTGGGGGTGTCTTCGTACCTCATGTCCTTATAGCTTGTTTTAACATGCATTCTCACCGAGAAAGTCATCCCATCCTCTGATTCGTTTACTCTGATGTCTTCCGGGTTTATTTGGTTCACGGTGAAGGGTATCTGGTCCACGTATATCCTGTAAGGGATGGTTTGGTTCTCCGAGGCGGATAAGAGGTAGCCGTTTAAACGGCTGGCTACGTCTTTTGACAGGTATTCTTTTATCTCCTCTATCCCCTCTTCTTCGGGGAGTGTGAGGTAATAATTCTTGTCCCCTTCCATGCGGTGCCCTATCGTCCAGAGCGCGGGGTATACGGAGTATCGGGTCATGGTCTGCATGTCTGCCTGCAGGCCGTAGGCGGCGGTGGAGAAACGATGGGTTACTAGAAGATCGGCGGTGTTTGGGCGGTAAACTCCCCAGAACCCGCACTACTCAGAAGGTCAACAACATTATCACTGCACAATATCTCGCTAAGTCTTCTTGCTGCCCTTCTTACGGCCTTTAGAGACTAAAAACCCAGCAATCAACAAAATTAGAAGACCAACGACGACGGCAGGCAATATGAAGCTGACAAGATTTGACCCAGAAGGCAGATAATTAGAAGACCCAATATCTGTGGATGCAGAACCCCCGGGCGTAGTGGATTTAGGACAGTCATACAAATAACTACAGTCATTAATAGCAATATCCCCTCCACTTATCTTACGCTCCTTCTCAGCATATTCATTATGCAAAGAACAGTATTTGCATGTTTTTTCGCCATAGCTGAAACCAGTTAATAACCCGTAACAAGTTACTATCGACCCATATTTAGAATAAACTGTGGTATAACTTGGCTTGGTATTGTTTAATTGATTGTTTAATTCAATATCTATCTCTTCTAATAATAGTTTTTCTTCTATTTCGCAGTATTCTCTTATTTTGTCGTTGTAATCGATGCCTTCCAGTTTACTTTTTTTGGAGTAGTATTTGGCTATTATACCATATGAAACTGCGTAGGATACGCTTGTTTTTTTGCGCATCTCAACGCCTTTTAACTCATATTCTATTGCTTTGTCATAGTTTTTATCACTTGCCGCATAATCTGCAGCACCATAATAGCCTGATGCAGCAGCATCGTAGTTTCCTGCTTTCTCATCGGCGTCTGCGTGTTGTAGTTCTTCTTGCATTCTTTCTTCGTATTCTGCTGACGCGGAAACAATAATACTTAACAGTATTATACACAAAATCTTTTTATTCATATTGATTCCTCGTATGTTTAACATTTTTCTCCTGCGCATGTTGGGTCTGTAAAGCTTCCTAAGACCTTGTTTAATGCGTTGCTTTTGGTTATCTGGTTTTGAGCTATCTTTGGCAGGTATAAGTATACTATCACTTTATCTGCTGTGATTGGCGCTACCTTTATCTTGTGTTCCTTGTATATGGCGAATTCAGGCGCTACGTGTTGGAATAACTTGGGCGTTACGTTTAATCCGTATAAGTCGTCGTCTCCTGCGAATATGTTATGAAGCATTATCCGGTTCTTATCATCTATCAACGTCTCGCTGATTGTGTATTCCCCTTCTACTTGATATATTGCAGGGAACCATTTTACGCTGTAGTCCACTGTAACACAACATGGTTGAAGGAACCCACAACATATTGTTGCCGCAGTTATTTGTGCGCCGTACATGCCAGTTGACTGAACCTTATCCCCGCAAGTGCCGTTATTTCTCGCCTCCCAAGTAGGATTATAATAACACTTGGAAGGAGTTAAACCATCCCAATACTTTACCCGGGAATAATCCAAACTAGAAGATACATCATAACTGGTTGATCTACTCCGGGTTATCACCTGATTTATCTCCTCAAGTTTTTCTTTTGCTTTTTCCAAGGTCTTTGCACGCTCATCCAACTCATCTATCTGCTTCTGCAAACCAGATATCCTTGACTCAACATTAGATCTAACAACATCCAACTGACCCTTTACCGCCTTAATTAAACCATCCTTAGGGTGACACATACAATTACACTGATCTATCCTCACAGTCTTATTGAAAGAATCCCCCCAACTGTACTCCGGAGAACAATCAGGCTCCTCGCCTTCTCCCCCCTCGGGACATACCATTTCACAAGTCTGCTCCCGGCACGAGACCTCTTCCTTCCTGCGTTCTCCAGTACCAAAAGAAGAACAGAAATAATCATCACCCTCAGAACAAGAAAGAGAAAAATAATGAGGATCTTTACAATCATCACAATCATCACTACACTCCTCATCGTCCTTATCACAGTCAGGACTCCTAAACCTCTCACAGTCACGAGTACTCTCCAAAAGACATAAATCATTAGTTAAATAAGCAACACGACCCGGAGGAGTGACCATTTTGGTTAAATTCTCGACTGCACTTTGGATAGTGTCTACAATGCCTTCATTCTTTTTTATCTCTTCTTGCATTTGTGTTCCGGTACTCCAGTCTTTTGCAGGAGAAATTATTGATCTATCCGTTCTTTCCCTGTCAAATCCGTTTACTATATCCGTCGCCGTTGCTTCTGTCATCGTTTTGAACGCGTCGCATGTCAATTCTGTTTTTGCCGCTTCTTTCCAGTCGTTTATTCTGCGTACTATGTTTTCTAGTTCGTTTTTCTGTTTTATCAGGTCTGCTTCTTTTTTTCTAAGCTCTGCTGGGTCGTTGAACGTTTCGCATTCCGTCCGGTTTTCTCCTTCCAGCGAGCTGCAATTAGCTGCTTTATCAAGGTCGTACCCGTCTTTTATCATGTTGAGTATTTTTTCTGATCCGGGCAGGTTCATGTCGAAGTCTGTTCCGGGCGGTAGGAATGATGGTTCCCCTAGCGCGCTCCATTCAGTAAGCCAAGTGGTCAACGGCACTGATCCTATCCCGGTTATACTATCTATTGACAGGTTTTTAAATGCTTTCAAATCCGCTCGCAATAAAGTGTCTATTGGGTCGTATGTGATGTGTCCTTCTCTTAGGTATGATCCTTCGTATGTTGGGTTGTATCCGTTTGTGTATGCTCTCATGTATAGGGCGATTGTTGTGGCCCATTGTACGTTTGTTTCGTATTGTTGGTCGAATTTTTTGGCTCGTTGGTACATGTCTATTATCCTTGTAGGTAGTTCTACGTTTATTGTTGGGGTGTCTTCGTATCTCATATCCTTATAACTTGTTTTAACGTGCATTCTCACCGAGAAAGTCATCCCATCATCTGATTCATTTACTCTGATGTCTTCAGGATTTATTTGATTCACGGTAAAAGGTATTTGATCCACGAATATTTTGTAGGGCATGGTTTGGTTCTCTGAGGCGGATAACAGGTAGCCGTTTAATCGGCTGGATACGTCTTTTGACATGTCCTCTTTTATTTGTTCTGTTCCGTTTTCTTCAGGTAGCGTCAGATAGTAGTTCTTGTCTCCTTCCATACGGTGCCCTATCGTCCAGAGGGCGGGGTATACGGAGTATCGGGTCATGGTTTGCATGTCTGCTTGTAGGCCGTAGGCGGCGGTGGAGAAACGATGGGTTACTAGAAGATCGGCGGTGTTTGGGCGGTATGTTATTTTCATGATGTGTATTAGTGTGTAGGCTACGAGTAGTAGTATTACTACTCCTATTAGGGTGTAGAACATTGCTCCTTTGTTTTTTGGTTTATTTTTCACTTTTTTCCTTATCGCCAGATGCTTAGGGTCATTTGTGCTGTTTCGTTTTCTGCTGTGGGTATGCTTCTTTGGGAGGTGGCTGCGTTTTCGGGCGGGGGGCATGTTCCTGTTGTTATTTGGCTGCAGCAGGTTTGGGCTGTGTAGCAGTATTTGTATCCCTGGCTGGTTAGTGTTTGGTCGAGGTTTTGTTTTACTGCTTTTTGCGCGAGGTTCCGGTAGTCTTCTCTTATGAGGGTTAGTATGGCTGCTTGTATTATCCGGTTTTTGGTGTTGTTCAGGCTGGTATGTGTTTCGTTGCATCCTGTTTCGTTGTCTGGTTCGGGGTTGCAGTGGGTTTTTCTTTCTGCGTTCCCGTATTTGTCGTATGCGTATGTTTGGAGCAGGAGTCCTTCGTATGATAAGTATAGGGTGTCTCCGTCGTTGTTCCATATCGCGGGGTTTGGGAGGTAGGCGCTGTTCCAGTATGCGTCTGTTTGGTTGTCTGCTCCGTTTCCGCTGTGCAGTGTCAGGGTTTTTCCTACGGGTATCGTTACGTCTTTGAAGGTGTATCCTCTTGAGGCGTTGTCTTTTATCTTCCAGTCTTTTATCTGGCAGGGTATCATGCAGTCTATGTTTTTCAGGGTTACGTATTCGTCGATGAGGTTTTCCCGGTCGTCGACCGTTGGTCCTCCTGCGTCGTAGTGTACGTATATGCCGAGGCAGTTTGCACACTGCGGGCATTTTTGTTTGGTCTGGTTGCATGTTTCTTCGTTTAGGGTGTTGTTTTCCTGGTTTGTTCCGTTGAACCATTCGGTTGCGACCCTGTATCCTCCTGCGCCCATGGCCCGCAGGAGGTCTGATTGGGTTAGCCGGTCTTCTACGTATAATGCTTCTCCTACTGTTTCGGTGATGGTTTTTGTTTTCAGGTCTGCTTTTGCAGGGAGTAAGTCCATTAGTGTTGCTTCTTCTTTTACGCCTAGTTGCAGGTATGTTACGTAGTTGTCCATTTCCACGTTGACTTTTCGAAGGACACATCTTGCCTGTTGTATTATTTCAAGTATTTTGTCGGCGTTTTCTTCTACGCTTCCGTTTATGTCTTTGATGATTTTTTTGGCGTCTTCCAGTTGGTCGTTTATTTCCTGTAGGCCAGTGCTGATGTTTTTCGCCTTGTCGGATAATCCTCCCCCGATGTTCTTTACGTATCCGCAGGGGCTTTCCTCCCCGGTTATGTCGCCTCCCAGCAGCGTTTTGTATTCTTCGAGGTTTTTCATTATGTCGGCGCATTGCGTGTTTATGCTATTTATCGAGTCTTCTGTTTCTCCGAGGAGCGCTTGTATGCCGGATATGTTTCCCTGTATGTTTTCTATTTCTCCGGTGAGTTCATCGCTTATTTCTTCTATGTGTTCTTTTAGGGCGGTTTCGTTGTTTGACCAGTTTTCCAGTATTCCGTCCAGTTTGTGGGTGTATTCTCTTGCCTTTTCGCTCATCTCTACTACTTTGTTGAAGTCTTTGTCGCTTACGATTTCCAGGGTGCCTGTCTGCACGGTCTGGTAGTCGGCGTCGGAGGATATATAATCCATGAGCCTCAGAGCATTTGAGGCGTATATTCCTGTCGTCTCGTCTTTTATGTCTGTTATCTTTGTTGATTGGTGGGTGATAGAGAAGACCTGGAGGTATGCTATGGCCATTACGATGATGATTCCCAGGATCATCACGTCAAAGATGCTTGAGAGTCCCTTGTTGTCTTTCATCTTTTCCTCCAGGCTTGAACCTTTATCAGGCCGCTGTGTATTTTGTCTCTTTCGTAAAATATTGCGATGGGTGTTGCTATTAGGGGTGCGGTTATGTCTCCTGGGTCTGTGCCGCATTTTAACATGGTCTTTTTTTCTTTCAGGTCGTATACTTCCACGGTGTAGTTGTATCCTGTGAGGGGATACTTTTTTACGTTGTCGCATGATAATAAGCTGTTGTCCAACAAGCCCGGGGTGTTGGCGTGCAGTAGAACGCTTCCGTCTGCAAGGACTTCGAGAAGATTTAGCGCCGCGTCATGGGTTGATTCGACGCTTCTTTGTTCCAGCTGGTTTTTTGTCAGGGTAAGCATGTAGGCGACGAACAGGGACATTACTATTATCGCGATTATCAGGGGGAATAATACGTCTAGTGAGAACGGCCCTATTTGTCCTTTTTTGGTTTTCATTGTTTAAGGCATGTGTTGTTTTGCCAGTCTCTTAATGTATAATTTTTCTGGCTCCATATGCATGTTTCCTGGCACCAGTACAACCTGAAGCCTACGTCGGTTCCGCATCCTGTGCGTATGTCTGCTTCCGCTCCCGGTTCCAGGATGTATTCCGGAAAAGAGTAATTGAGATCGGTACTGCTTATGGTCCAGTTGGATAGATCAAACTTTATGCTGCAGTTGTTTTTAATTGTTACGTATTCTTCGTTTGGGTCAGGGCAGTTTTCTTGTGCTGCGTGTAGTGCTGCTTGTATGCATCCTGCGCAATTGTCTTTCCTTCCGATGCTTATCCCCGCTGTTTCGTGGGTTATCAGAAGTGTCACGTTGTTTTCGGTGTGGTTTTTGACTGGATGCAGGTATTCTACGACGTCCATGTTCAGGGGTGCGCCCCCCCGGGAGTAGCCGCATTTTGTGCCGTACACGGTTATGACAATTCCTCCTTTTTCCGACAGGGTGAGGTTGTAGGGATGGTTTTCGATCTTTGTTGGAAGATAATAAAGTATCTGGGTGCCTATAGGTCCCCGGTATGCGCGGCTTATTGCTTTGGCCAGTTCTTCTGCCGCCAGATTTGCGGAATCCGATGCGTTTATGCAGTTAAAATAGTAGTATAATCCGTACATCCAGAAGATCATGGCTACGACTACGAGCATTATCCCCAGTCGCGACATCGTCCAAGTGATCCACCCCCGGTTTTCCATTTTTTTGATGCGTTTCTATATCATCCCCCCGAATACCTGCGACATCACATAAGAAGCTGTGGCAAATATCAATGCCGCAATTGGGAGATACATCCCCAGATGGTATTTTTTTATTATCTTATCTCCCCCGTGCGTCAGATCGTCTGCAAACACCACCAGTACCAAGGTGGTTTCCAGGACGTATACTCCGATTATGAGTTTTACTATTTCCGGGTTCATGATATCTATTCCCAGGGTGAATCCGCTGCCTTCAATGCCTCCCGAGCTTAACGTCTTTGCCAGAAGGTATCCCAGGCTTGTTGAAACTGCGCCTATCAGGGGCCCGACCAATACTGCTATTATAATCATCGAAACCGTCACGTTCCCGATGATCTTTTTCATCTCCGTATCTACTGCCCTCATGTTCCTTATGTGTTCCGAGAGCCTTATTATGACTGATGCTATCGATCTTGCACTTCTGCCGGACATCGATATGATGGTGTCGAGCGCTCCGTGTATCATTCCCGAATATATTTTCGATGCGGATCCTTCTTTTTCTCCGAAGAATGCATCTCGCATATTTATGTTAAAAAGCCGGATGTTGTTTGCTGCCCTTGTAAATATGCGCGCTCCGTTTCCTTTGTTCAGGTCGCTTATGTGGGCCATCGCATTTGGGAGGGCTCTTCCGCTTGATAGGAGAACGGAGAGCTGGCGTAAAGTTTCTGCGAATTCATCTTCTTCCTTTTTTATTTCGTCCCTGGTCGCTTTTACGCTGTATGAGGTGCCTATCCAGTACATCCCCAGGCTTGTGCAGACGCCTATGAGTATTAAAGATGTTCCGAAGGGGGTTGTCAGTTCTATTCCCTGGAGGGTGTAGAATAGGTCCATAAATCCGGGGAGGGCTATCATTCCTCCGACGAGCAGTACGAATAGGTAGAATGCGTATCTGTTGTCTTTTTTGCTTGCGTCTATTCCGAATATTTTCGAGTATTCGCTTTCCGGTATGTCTATGGGCGGGATGGTTATGGGTTTGCTGCTTGAGACAAAGCTTATTGCTATGTACAGGATTATGGGCAGCATAATGTCATATAGAAAGAAGACCATTATTTGTGGGATGCTGAACCCCATTGCAGGAAGCATAGGTATGATGCTGACGAATATCATCGGGAATATCACCAAAAACATGAATATTCCGAGGATGGGTGTTTCCAGGCTTCTGACTGCGCTGTCTGTTCTTTCTTTTAGTCCTGATAACAGGACGTTCATTCCGTTGTCTAGCATGAGCCAGCGCCCTTTTTCGTCTGTTTCCAGGGTGGATGCTATCAATAGTTGCATGAATGCTTTGAATTCCGGGACGTCTCCCCATTCGTCTGCGAATTTTGAAAGGGATTCAACTATGCTGGTCCCTTTGCCCATGTTTATGTCAAAAATTATTCTTTTAAGCAGTTTTCTCGGGAAGCCGGACGAGTGATCCGATGCGAATTCCACCGCGGTTTCGAGGATCGGGCTTATTCTGAGGGATATTACGAGGTAGCTTGCTATCGAGGGTATGTATCCGAGCATTTCTGTCTTTTTTGCTTCGAGGAGCATGGTCGGATATTTTTCTATGTAGAAGTAGAGCAGGGCGGGTAGTACCAGGAAGAAGAGGGAGACTGGTGCAAAGGGCGACTCCGTCAGGATGGAGGCTATTATTACCAGGAACGTTATGAAGAATGATGCCAGGAACGTTAGCATGGATAGGGCGTGTATTTCCTTTGGTTTTATGTCTATGTCCAGGAGGTCTATTGCCTTTTCCAGGTCTTTGTGCTGCCATAGCACGTTGTCTCCCAGGTAGGAAAAGTGTTTGTAGGCTTCGCAGCATGCGGTATTATAAGCCTGGTGCTCCCCCCAGTTAGCCTGTTTTCCTGAACCCATTTTATTGATCAGATCGTCTCTGTTTTATTTGTTTGACGTATTCTTCTATCCATTTTTGCCATTTCGCGTATGCCTGTTCGTAGTCCACGTTTTTGTATCTTCCGCCGTCTTTGTATCTCTGGTCGTCTATCAGGGTTATGTATTTTTTGTTTGAGTCTACGGTGGCTTTTAGTTCCAGTATTTCGTGCAGGTCGTTCTCTTTGCTTGTCTTTACCATCGTCTCATACATCTTTGAGCGTGTCTCGATGTCTTTCCATAATTGCATGGGCGTGATTCCTCTTCTTTCGGCTATGAAGTTTAGCACCTGCGAGGTTCCCGGGCTGAAGTCCGGGTTTAGTTCCAGGAGGTCTTTTTCCGCGTTGTATTTCATCAGGGGCGTGAATAGTCTTTCGGCTTCTATGCCGCTTCCTATCTTTTCTATGTCTACGTCTTTGTTTAGTTCGGCGATCTCCGTGACCCTTCTGCCCAGGGGCAGCCTCTGCGTTACGACGACCGCGTCCGTGGATTTGAATGACGTGGGGGGTATCCCGAGGTCGTATACGACCCTTTCGAATATGTCCCGGGGGCTTCGTCCGTGGATCGTTCCAAGTACCGTGTTGCCGGTTGCGCCGACTCTTATGGATTCGTATAGTACTCTTGCTTCCTGTCCCCTGACTTCTCCTACGACGATGCTTGATTCGCCCATACGAAGAGACGAACGTAAGGCGTCGTCTGCCGTGATGTTTATTCCCTCGCTTGTGGTGATCGGTTTAGACAGCATCCTTTGCACCCTGAATCCTGCGTCGTTCATTTCCGGCACCGGCAGTTCGAGCGTGTCTTCTATTGTGAGCACCCTGTATTTCGGGTTCATGGAGGCCATCGTGGCCCCGAGGAACGAGGATTTGCCTGTTCCTCTTCCCCCGACGATGAGCATTGCTACCTGGTCGTTGACCAGCATTGTGATGAGCGCTGCGCCCAGGGGTGAGATCATTCCGTTTTCGACGAACATGGGGAGGGTCCAGGGTATCTCGTTTTTGCACCTGAGGGAGAATGCTATCCCGTCCGGGGAGAGGGGGGGAGCAATTACGCTTACTCTTGTCTTCAGGTCTTCAAGGTCCATGTCGAGTATGGGCGAGTTGGGCGACAGGCCGATTCCGCTCTTTAGTACGAACTTGAGTACGAAGTTGTTTCCGCGGTCTTCCGACAGGTATATGTTGGTCCTGCAGTCGTCGTAGTCTTTGTGTTTTACGTATACCGGGGTGGTCTCCATCGGGGAGTTGACGTATACGTCGTTTATGTTCGGGTCCCTCAGGAGCAGCTCTATTACGTCCAGGCCTCTTGTGCACCGGACGAGCGTTGCTACCAGGTCGTCTATCTGTTTGGTGTTGAGCACTATCTTACTCTGGCCTGCGACGTCCAGGAGTTTTATCTTGCACAGGTTCTCGAATTTTTTCTTGGTGCTGTCTGATGAGTCTGTCGAATCTATCTGGTCCGCCGAGTTTTTGAGGAGCCATTCTCTTGTCTGCATGAGCATCTCCAGTATCTGCGGCCGGTCTCTCAGGTCGTATTCGGGCGGGGTTATGTGGTATAAGTCTTCGTTCCAGCTTGGTATCCTGTATATCCTGACCCTTGCGTTGCATACCTCGTATTCCTTGCACAGGGGTATTGCGCCTTCCGGCACTGCGAGGACTATCCTTGATTCGGACAGGAAGGGCCGCGTCTTGGCGGTGAATATCTTTTTGTAGATGTCCGGGTCGTCGGCGTGATCCCTTGATCTCTCCAGGAGCTTTGTGTTCTGCAGGGATTTGTTTATGTACTTCATCGTACTGATCCTCAGGCTTGCGCATTTCTTGCATCCCTGCTTCGTATGCACTCTCTGCTTGTCTACCGGGGAATCGATGCCCCGGTAGGCCTTGACCGGGTCGGTCTCTATTGATTCCAGGATCGCTTCCTTGAGGGCGTTTACCTGGGAGGCGCACTCGCCGCATTCTTCGGAAAATATGCCGAAGGGGGCTCCTCTTGCGTTCACTATGAGGTCCGATATCTCTTTGAGCATTTCTACGTCATCTTTTTCGTATTCTTCGGTCGTTAGCCTGCGGGCGAACTCGATCTTGTCTACCGGGTTTTCGATAAGCTTGGTTATGGCCTGCCTGCGGCAGGTATCGTCTGAAAGAGAAGCGGAGCGGCTGCATCCCTCGCAGTTCATGTGCAGCGTGGTCATCCCCACGGCGTGGTCTATGCTGTAGCCTTTGTCGCACTGGGGCCGCTGCGCGTCGTCCGTTTTCTTCCCGAGGAACTTCAATACTTCTTCTTTTATCCTGTCTGCGTCGCTGACGGCAGCATTACTGGTTGGCTGGGGCATTTTGGCGACCTAACGTTATTTGAATACTTGGCCAGATATATTTTTTTTGTACCTATTATTTATAAATATATTAAATAATGTTCTAAAATGGTTTTGATTATAACTCTAGTATTTTTATATACTAATAACTATATAAATATGTATTAACTAAATATATAAGGAAAATAAGTAAACTTATATCATATAAACAATCCAATAAAAACAAGCAAAGATATCCTGAAAATGTTTAACAAAGTACGCGAGTTCCTGGGGGATGAAAGAGGAGACACAAGCACGGTATTTAAGCTGGTGCTGGCAATAACGGTTATAGCTGCAGTGCTCGTAATACTCCTGCTCGTGCTGCAAAGCGCGCAGAAAGGGGGGCAAAAACTGACGACTGCAATGAACCAGACGACAGGGCAGCTGAATGAAAACCTGACCGACTTCTTAAACAACACAAACAGCTCCGGAACACACTAAAAACCGATGAAACAGCACCCGATAAAAGAATTCCTCCGGGACCAGCGGGGAGAGACCTCCATGGTCATACAGCTGCTTCTGGCAGTAGCGATAGCGGCCGCGGTGATCGTAATACTCCTCCAGTTGATGCACGTAAACCTCGACATATCCCGGAACACTACCCCGAAGATAACGAACGCCACGAAGAGCGCGCTGGAAAACGGGATGCAGGAGCTGTCCGATTAAAATGATCAAACAATTCTTAGCAGACGAGCGGGGGGCATCAGACCTCGTCTTTAAGCTGGTCCTGGCAATAACGATAGCTGCCGCAGTGCTTGTGATAATACTGCAGATGCTTCACCAGGCTCAGACCAGCGGGATGAATGCTACAAAGACTGTAGGGGCCGGCCTGGAAAATTTCGCCGAGAATGTCTCAAAAGAATTGTCCAGCTAAAAAGCTTGGCCGCAAGGGAACGAGCCTGCAAGACTCGCCCTTCATGGTACTGACCGCCGTACTGATTCTCATATTCACTGCCGCGCTCGGAGTGTACATGATAAAAAACTTCCTGGAAACTCAGAGACATGCGACCGCAGTAGACGCCGCAGAAAAAATATACAACGCTGCGGACCTCCTGGCTGCGGGGGCGGGCGGATCGACCAGGACGATATGGGTAAAGGTGCCGAACGGGTATTCTATTACTTTGAACGGGGGCGTTACGCTGAAGGAAGGGGATCGGGTAGTTGGGAAGTCGATGAATATAACTGGGGTGAATATAATGGGCAACGGGTTGCCGGGCGGAGACAGCCTCCCGGGGAGGGATGATAAATATCGGTTAAGACTCAATAATAGTGGGACAGGGATTATTGTATCTGAAATAAAGGAGTAACGAGAAAAACATGCCGAAAGGCAGGTGTCATAACAGCTTGTAAAGATATCGTCTCTGAAGGAACTGGCTGCGAAGAACGCACTCATAATCGGCGTAGGCGATTCTTTTGTGATCCTCCTAAAAGATGCATATCCGTGTAACGTTCTAAATCCCGTGAAAAACGTTCCCGAAGTATGCGGGATATTTGCCGCGACCGCTAACCTCTTTCAGGTCGTCGTCGCGGAAACCGGGATGGGCCGGGGCATCCTGGGAGTCATTGACAGGAAGAGTCCCGTGGGCGTGGAAGACGGTGCTAAAGCACTTGAGAGGAAAGAATTTCTCAGGAAGATAGGCTATAAGCGTTGAGTCGTCCGCCTTTTTTTCGCGTATTCTCTTATTCTCTTTGATGGGTCTTTTTCCCTTTGAAAGGGTCCGGGGCGGGCAGCAGGAGCTTATGCGCGACGTTGAGAGCGTCCTGGATAAGGGCGGGCATCTTGTGGCTCATGCGCCCACCGGGATAGGGAAGACCGTCGCAGTAGTCGCTCCCTCCTTATCGTACGCTCTTGAGAACGGTAAAACTGTTTTCTTTCTTGCGCCGAAGCATACTCAGCATACGATAGTTGTCGACACCTTGAAGAAGATAGCTGCCAGATACGATACCAAGTTCGTCTCCGTTGACATAATCGGGAAGCAGTGGACCTGTCCGCACAAGGTGGACGGCTTGGACAACAAGGAGTTCAACGAGTTCTGCAGCGCGATGAAAAAGGACGAACGCTGCGAGGGCTATAACAACGTCCACAAGAACAAGGTTTCCAGGAAGGCAAAAGACGCGATAGAGATGATCAAAGAAAAGCCCCTGCACGCCGAAGAAGTAAAGGAGATATGTTCTGCGGCTGGATTGTGCCCGTACGAGGTCTGCATCGAAGCAGGCAAGGGTGCTGACTTTATAATCTGCGACTACTTTCATGTTTTCTCGCCGAAGGTTCGCAAAGCGTTCCTGTCGAAACTTAACAAGAACCTTGAGGATGCGATACTCATCGTCGACGAAGCGCATAATCTCCCCGACAGGATACGCTCCACGCTGAGTAGGAACCTCTCGGAGCATTCGGTCACGCGGGCGGCAAAAGAGGCGGCGTTCCTTGATCACGTACTACTCGCAGAGGGATTCAAGAGCATGGGCTCTGTTCTGAAAAGCCTGGGCAAAGGGATGAAATCAGGCGTAGAACGCTTCGTGAAAAAGGGCGAATTCATCGAGAAGCTGTCAGGGGAAGTCGATCTGTCCTATCAGGAGCTTGTGGATATGTCTCATACACTCGGGGAAGAGGTTCTCACTATGCCCAACAGGTACCGTTCCTATTCAAAGAACCTATCTCTCTTCCTGGAGAGCTGGGCGCAGGAAGACGTAGGCTACGCTCGCATATTCCGCAAGGAGAAGAATCCGCGCCTGACTTTCAGGTGCCTTGATCCCTCGGTTTCCAGCAAAGACGTATTCGAAGTATCTCATTCAACGATACTTATGAGCGGAACTCTCCTGCCTTTGGGGATGTACTCCCAGGTCCTTGGTCTCGACAAGAAGCGGACTTTGGAAAAGGAATATAAATCGCCTTTTCCAAGGGGCAACAGGCTCTCTATCATTGTTCCCGGCGTAACGACAAAATACAGCGACCGGTCGGACGAGATGTACCGGAGATACGCAAGCATCCTCGCAGGCATACTGTCAGAGGTGCCCGGTAACGCCGCCGTGTTCTTTCCTTCTTACCGCATCCTTGAGCATGTCGCAAAGGGGTTGAATGATATCGGTTTGAAAAAAGAGATCCTCCTGGAAAAGCAGGGGATGGATAAGGACGACAGGATAGAACTGTACGGGCATCTGGTGAATCTGATGGGCGGCAGGGGCGGAGTACTCCTGGGAGTGCAGGCCGGATCATTGTCAGAAGGCGTCGACTATGCAAACAACATGCTCGACGCGGTCATAATCGTAGGCCTCCCGCTTGAGGCTCCGAACCTTGAGACGAAGGCGTTGATCGAGTACTATGATTTCGTATTCGAGCGCGGCTGGGACTACGGCTATATTTATCCGGCCATGAACCGGGTGCTCCAGGCCGCCGGGCGGTGCATAAGGAGCGAAACCGACAAAGGCGCTATCATCCTTATGGACGAGCGGTTCAAGTGGAAGAACTACTCAAAGTGCTTCCCGTTCGACATGGATTTTATAGTAACCGAGGTACCCGAGAAGTATATCCAGAGGTTCTTCAATAGGTCGATATAGCTCTTTTTGTGGGGCTGCAGCCCCGCTGTTTCTCTCTTTTTTCGTGCACGTTTTTTTTCCTTTCTTTCTTAAAGAAAGAAAAAAGGCGCATTGGCATGGATTATATTGTTACAGAGGTCCCGGAGAAATATACCTATCGGTTCTTCAACAAGTCTGCGTAGTTCCTTTATTATGTCTTACCGCCCTATTTTTATTATATCTTCTGTAAAATGGCCTTGGTAAAAGATGTCATGAGCAGGGACGTGCTCACGGTATCGGACAAAGAAACGGTATCAGATGCCGCTGGTTACATGAAAGACAAAGGCGTGAGCGCGTTGATCGTTCTGCGCAGCAGGAATCCTCTTGGCATAATCACTGAAAGAGACCTTGTGCGCAGGGTCATATGCGAAAAGAAGGACCCTGACAAGACTCTCGTGGGGAGCGTAATGTCGACGCCTCTCATCGCGATCACGCCTCTCGCGTCTCTTGAGGATGCGGCCGACGCTTTCAGGCGGGGCAGGGTCAAGAAGCTTGCTGTTATCTCCGGCGGGGTACTTGAAGGGATAATCTCTGTAACCGACATACTGGCAGCGGAGACCAGGGAGATCAAAGCAATCGCCAAGTATGTGAAACTTCTATCTAAATAATCCTTTTTTTCTTTGGTTTTTTTATTTGCTTCATTGTTTTTTTCTACTTTTTAAACCTGTAGTCTTACATTTTAATGTTAGCAGTTTGTTCCTTTTTCTGACTCTTTAAATAGGTTATAAGCCGGTAATTCACAGTTTTTTTCACGATGATAACGTTTCAGAAGGAGCCTTATCCGGATGAAGAGATATACTCTGCTCTCTGTCCCCTGGTTCGCACCTGGTTTACGGGCAAGTTCAGGGAGTTTGCGGTGCCGCAGAAGTATGCGATAATTAACATCCATAAACGAGAGAACACCCTTGTCTCCGCCCCTACCGGATCGGGTAAGACGCTCACTGCGTTTCTGTCGGTTCTAAATGAACTCATAAAGCTCTCGGAAGCAGGAGTGCTTGAGGACAAGGTCTACTGTGTATACATTTCACCGCTGAAGGCTTTGAACAACGACATAGAGAAGAACCTCGATGAGCCTTTGTCCGAGATGACGGCCCTTGCCGGAAAGGATCTTGGCATAAGAGTCAGCGTGCGTACCGGGGACACTTCCGCTTCCGAGAAGTCGCGCATGCTGGTTAAGCCCCCCCACATTCTTATCACGACGCCTGAGACGCTCGCGATACTTCTCACAGCACCCAAATTCCGCGAGAAGCTCAAAGACGTCAAATGGGTCGTAGTCGACGAGATACATTCCCTTGCCGAGAGCAAGCGCGGGGTGCATTTGTCTCTTTCCCTTGAGCGCCTGCAGAATCTTGCGGGGAGGTTCACGAGGATCGCATTATCCGCTACTGTTTCGCCTCTTGAGGACGTGGCAAAGTTCCTTGTCGGCTTTGAAGGGGGAAAGGTCCGGGACTGCAAAGTAGTGGACGTGCAGTACTTAAAAAAGCTTGATTTGAAGGTGCTCACGCCCGTCCCTAACCTGATGGACACGACGCAGGAAGCGCTGTCTAGCGGTCTCTATAAGATAATGCATGACTTGATTCTTGAGCACAAGACTACTCTCATATTCACCAATACCCGCAGCGCTACGGAACGGGTGGTGCATAACCTGAAACAGAAATATCCCGAATTTTATTCTGAGGAATTGATCGGAGCGCATCATTCTTCCCTGTCCCGTGAGCATCGCCTGGACATTGAGAACCGGTTGAAAGAGGGGAAGCTGCGCTGCGTCGTTTCTTCGACGAGCCTGGAATTGGGAATAGACATCGGATACATCGATCTTGTCATACTTCTGGGCTCGCCCAAGTCTGTCGCAAGGGCGCTCCAGAGAGTCGGTCGCTCAGGTCACAAGCTGCACGAAACGGCGAAGGGCAGAATAATTGTGATGGACAGGGACGACCTGGTGGAGTGCTCCGTTCTCCTGAAGAACGCAGTGGACGGCATCATCGACCGCATACACGTTCCGAGAAATTGTTTGGACGTCCTCTCGCAGCATCTGTACGGGATAGCGATTGAAGGAGAGCAGCACGTAGACAACGTTTATCACATGGTGAAAAGAAGCTACTGCTATCATGATCTTGAGAGGGAGGACTACGATTCAGTGATAAGCTATCTTGCAGGTGAATACGCGGAGCTGGAAGAGAGGAACGTTTACGCGAAGATATGGATCTCGGAAGACAGGAAGACTATGGGCCGCAGGGGCAAGATGGCCCGGGTCCTGTATTCTACGAACATAGGCACCATTCCGGACGAAGCGTATGTGGATGTGAAGATCGGCGAAGCGAAAGTAGGGAAGATAGACGAAGGGTTCCTCGAGCGCCTGAAGAAGGGCGACGTCTTTGTTCTTGGTGGCAGCCTTTACCGCTACAATTATGCGAGAGGCCAGACGATACAGGTTACTCCGTCCTCGGGGCCGCCGACGGTTCCCGCGTGGTTCTCGGAGCAATTGCCGCTTAGTTTCGATCTTGCGATGGAGATAGGGCGCTTCCGCAGGCTCATGGAAGAACGCCTTGACAAGAAAGATAGCAAGAAAGAGATGATCAAATTCATACACGAGTTCCTGTACGTCGACAAGAACTCTGCCAATTCGATACACGAATACATGCGCGAGCAGTACCTGTATGCGAAGATGCCCACTGATAAGAGGATACTGATAGAGAGCTACACGGGCTTTGGCAAAAAGAAGTATCTGATATTCCACACGATGTATGGGCGCAGGGTCAATGATGTGCTGTCCCGGGCATTCGCGTATCTTATTTCAAAGAGGCTTGGAAGGGACGTTATGATCTCTCTATCGGACAACGGTTTTTATCTCCTTGAAGGAGAAAAAAGGCTGTCCCACGTTGACGCCCTGGAGGACTTGAAAAGACTTACCCTGCGTGACCTCCTGGTAAAAGCGATAGACTCGACGGAGGTATTGACCAGGAGGTTTCGGCACTGCGCCACCCGCTCATTGATGATACTGCGCACCTACAAGGGCCAGAGGAAGTCGGTCGGGAAACAGCAGATCGGATCAAAAATACTGCTCAGTTACGCAAAGAAGATCCCTGGAGAGTTCCCGATACTCAAGGAGGCGCGCCGTGAAGTCCTGGAAGACCTCATGGATGTGGAACATGCGGAGGCGGTGATCAAAGCCGTAAGGGACGGGAAGATAAAGATTGAGACCATCGAGACCGGTATTCCGTCGCCCTTCGCGTTGAATCTGATAGCCCAGGGCTTTATGGACGTCATCCGGATGGAGGATCGGATGGAGTTCATCAAGAGGATGCACCAGGCGGTTTTGCTGAAGATAAAAGAGAATGAATAGGCGTTAATTTGCGGCATGTAAAATGGCAAGGATCATAGCGGTCGGCAGGGTAAAGGAGCGGTATCTGCAGGATGGGATAGTCGAATATGTGAAACGATTAGGTGCTTTCGGCAATATTGGTATTGTGGAAGTAAAAGACTCGAACGTCAAAGAGGAAGGAGAAAAGATCCTCAAGGCAGCGGGGGACGATTATGTCGTTGCCCTTGCCATCGGCGGAAAGGCGCTTACGTCTGAGGAATTCGCAGCATTCGTGAAAAAGAATTCCGACAAGAAGATCTCTTATGTGATAGGCGGCCCGGAGGGATTATCCGATGTAGTTCTGCAGCGCGCGGATTATTCCCTGTCTCTTTCCAGGATGACGTTCACTCATGAGATGGCCCGTTTCTTCCTTGTGGAACAGATATACAGGGCGCATATGATTAATGCGAAACGGAATTATCACAAATGAAAAAAGAGCTTACAGAGATACTGCCTGGAATAGAAATAAGGGGGCTGTGTCTGTACCTTAGGGAAGAAGACACTCTCATATTCGCAGACCTGCACCTGGGCTATGAAGAAGAACTGCATAAGATGGGTATGCTGGTGCCTCGTTTCCAATACTCCGAGGTCGTTTCTCACCTGGAAAAGGTCATATTTTCTATAAAGAAAGGAGGCGGGATCGGGCGCGCGGTCATAAACGGCGACCTGAAGCACGAGTTCGGCGGGATATCCGGGCAGGAATGGGATGAGGTTGCGCGCTTCCTATCATTCCTGGAAAAGCACTTCGAGGAGATCGTTCTGGTCCGGGGCAATCACGACAACATACTTGGGCCGATTGCCGGACGAAAAGGCTTAACAGTTGTCGACCACCTCTTTTTGGACAAGGAAAAAATTTACATCGCACACGGTCAGAAGATTCCGGACGACTCTGAATTCGATAAGGCGCAGGTTGTGATAATTGCCCATGATCATCCTGCGGTCTCTCTGCGGGATTCGGCGAGGACTGAGAAGGTGAAGTGTTTTTTAAAAGGTAAATGGAAAAAGAAAACATTAATACAGATGCCTTCCATGTGTTTTGCGACTATGGGAAGCGATCCTTTGGCTGTAGAATCTTTGTCTCCTTTCCTTGAAAAAAACAGGGAAAGCTTCGATGCTTATTGCGTCGAAGGGTTGGAGTTATTCTATTTTGGGAAATTGAGAAATATTTAAAACTATTTCTTCTTGTTTCTCATCTTTCGCCTTCTCTTCTTCAGCTTATGCTTACGCATCTTCTGAATCTTACGTTTCTTACCGCATGGCATGTTATATACTATCCCTCAAGGTGTATAAATAAATTATTCCGGGTACTTGGCTGCACATTACCCTGTGGTGTGTGGGTCCTTATATAAATATAATAATATATGTGCGATTAGAAAAGGCTGGAAATTACTCCGATTTCTATAAAAACCCTTAATAACGCCGAAAAAACGAAAGGTATTTATAGGGGAATGTACACAATAAGTAATTGCGAAGCTTAGAGGAGAGTGTATTTCCTGTGTAGAGTATGTTTTTCTCACAGGTGGTTGGAAGCTGAAATAGTTAGTTGAATTTGAATGTATGGTTAATCGATTATTATAATTGGTTAATTAAAAAAATGGGTGGTTTGGTAAAATGGATGCTGTATGTTGCAAAGCCTGCGGAAGCGGGCAGACTGTGTTTGACTACAAACACGGGGAGATTCTGTGCAGATCTTGCGGACTGGTACTGGAAGACACTTTGTTCGACTTCGGCCCCGAGTGGAGGGCCTTTGACGAAGACCAGATGAACAAGAGAGCGAGGACCGGCGGTCCCATAAGATTTGCGAAGCAGAATATCGGCTTAACGACTGAGATAGACCGCTACGACCGCGACATAAAGGGAAGCGCGGTCCCGTCGGAGAGGAAGGCGCAGCTTTATCGCCTGCGGAAATGGCAGAGGCGTTCCCGCATGGGTACGTCAGTTGACAGGAATCTTTCAATAGCGTTGCCCGAACTGGACCGTATGTGCGCGTATCTGAACGTTCCCAACAACATAAAAGAGGAATGCGCAGTTCTATACCGAAAGTGCGTGAACAAGGGGATCGTCCGGGGCAGGTCTATAGAAAGCGTTATCGCGGCGATAATATACTTTTCATCGCGGATCCACAAGCTCCCGAAGACTCTTGAAGAGCTGGAGAAGGTTTCCGGAGTAAAGGTAAAAGATATCGGGCGAAGCTACAGGACCATTTGCAGGAGGCTTAAGCTGCGGATGCCTGTAGTCACCGCGGCGGATTACATACCGAGGCTCGCCAGCGAAAGAGGCGTATCCGGAGAGACCGAAGCAAAAGCGATAGAGATCCTGGAGAAGGCCAGGGAATGCGGAATAATCGCGGGGAAAGTGCCTATAAGCATAGCTGCGGCCGCTATTTATCTTGCCGCGAGCCTTACGAACGATAAGCAGATAGGAAAGATCAAAGGCTTTTCGGACGTTCCGGAGTCTGCGATAAAGAGCAGATACGACGAGCTGTCAAAGGAATTGTCCAAGAGGGATCTATTGGTCCGGCTGGCGGTTCACGCGCATGCGTGATATATCTTTTTTTTATTTTTTCCTATTTTGGCGTAATCCGAGAATCAGTGTTTATTATCCTTTCAGTATCGATACGATGTCTTTTACCCCTTCGGTTTTTGTTATGACTGTGAGGAGGTCGTTTATCTTCAGCATTTCCTCTCCGCTCGGTATTATCACGTCGCCGTTCCTGTATATGAGGCCGATCATTGCGCTCTTTGGGAGGTTTATGTCGTCTATCCTTTTTCCTTCGAGTTTTTCGTTTGATACTGTGAGTTCTATTATCTCTGCTTTTCCTTTGGCGATGGAGACGAGGCTTCTTACTTTGCCGAGGGTGAGCGCGTTCTTGAAGTAGCTCACTATCGCGGATGTCGGGCTTATTGCGGCCGCTATGTCCAGGCCTATGTAGAGGTCCTGTTTGTTCGGGTCGTTCACGCGGGCAACGATCCTTTTTACGTCGAATTTTTTGAGTATCTGTATTATGGTGAGGTTCGTGTTGTCGTCTCTTGTGAGTATGGCGACGGCGTCTGCTTTTTCTATGCCTGCGTCTTTGAGTATCTCCGGTTCGCTTCCGTCCCCGTGTATCACCAGCGCGTCCGTTCCTTCCGCGAGGGTCTTTGCTCTTTCTTCTTCCCGCTCTACGATGACGACTTCGTGTCCTTCGCCTGTGAGATGCTTTGCCAGAGTGTTCCCCGCTACTCCGCCGCCGATAATGATTATATACATTTTATTAGAAAAAGTCCTCTGTTCTTGAATAACGGTTTAATATAACCGTCTACTTGTTTAAAAATCAGGAATTCCATATAGTTTTTGAGTAAAATGGAATCATGTAATTTAACGCCTTCGGAGGTTTTGATCGATGCACTTGAATACATCAAGAAGTTCCGCGACCAGATATTCGTGATAAAGTTCGGCGGAGAGGTCATGGTGGACGAGAAAGTCCTGGATGCGGTCGCAGAGGACCTGTTGCTGCTGCGCTACGTTAACATAAAACCGGTCGTCGTGCACGGTGGAGGGGGGGAGATATCTGCCGCCATGGACAAGTTCGGGAAAAAACCCCAGTTCGTAAAAGGCCTGCGCGTAACAGACGAAGAGACCATGGACATAGTCCAGATGGTGCTTGCAGGAAAACTTAACAACGACATCGTTGCAAGCGTTAACAAGCACGGGGGGCATGCGGTGGGGTTCTCGGGGAAATCCGCTAAACTGTTCTCCGCGGAGAAAGTACCAAGCCAGGAGGACGTGGACCTGGGTTTCGTGGGCGAGATAACCGAAGTGAATGCGGACCTGGTGCGTACATTGGTCGATAAGGGATACATACCTGTGATCTCCCCTATAGGGATTGCGGCCGACGGTTCGTCCCTTAACATAAATGCAGATGTTGCGGCATCAAAGCTCGCGGTGGAGCTCGGGGCGAGCAAGCTTATACTGCTTACCGGGGTAGACGGCGTTCTGGGTAAGGACGGCAAACTGATAAAGAATCTTACTCCGAAAGATGCGGAGGCGCTTATAGCAAGCGGCGTAGCCAAGGCGGGTATGATCCCCAAATTGACCGAGTGCATTTATGCCATAAGACACGGGGTGCCCAAGGCGCATATCATAAAGGCCAAGAAGCATTCCATCCTGGAGGAGATATTCACCTCCGAGGGTACTGGTACGATGGTCGAAGAAAAAAATGGAGTCTGTTGAGATACGATCTGTGGGTTCTGCTACGGGCGTGCGCGTCAAGCTTCCGAATGCGGATTTCCTGCTTATCCTGGGGAGCAAGGGGTATATAATGTGCGGCTACCTCAACATGGCGTCTGCGGAGAAGAAGGGGGATGCGGCCGCAATGGTCACCGGTGTTTCGTCGTTCGAGGACGTTCTTGCGGCAAGGATCGTTTCTGTCAGTTCCGGAGGAAAAGCGCTCGGGGTAAGGGAGGGTATGACCGGCAAGGATGCTCTTGCCATTTTGTCTTGAGTATTTTTAGACTTATAATGCCTGTATATATTATTCTTTTCATCGCGCAAGATGGTATCGAATAAGTGTTCGGTTTTGTTTTTCCTGGTTCTGTATGCCGTGAGCCTTTTTTCATCTTCCGCATATGCCGCGGCCCCGGATAACAAAGAGGTCAGGCTGGTGCTCTTCTATCTGGACGGATGCCCCCATTGCAAGGCCGAGAAGGCGTGGCTTGAGACAATGAAGGTAAAGTATCCCAATCTTGCAGTAGAGATGTATGAAGTCAACGCCAACAAGGCCCTTTTCATCAAGACGGCGGAGGAGTACAATATAACCTCGACTTCCGCACCCACTACCTTCGTAGGCGGCAAAGTGTTCGTCTCCTTCAGCGACGAGGAGGGCGACTCCACTTATAATCCGTTCTCCAGGACTTATATGGGTTACGCGAACCAGATCGAATATGCCATAGCCAATCCCGATACCGGGGCCCGGAATGAGACCAAACTGATTCTCTTCCACAGTGAATCATGCCCTCACTGCCAGGATGAGCGCAGATGGCTTGAGAGTATAAGATCCAATTATCCCGGTCTTGTCATAGAGGAGTACGAGATAGGTTCCGCTGAAAACGCGTCTCTTTTCGAGCGGATGAGCGCCGAGTATAATACTACTTCCGCGGGCGTTCCGAGGACTTTCATCGGGAGCAAGGTCTTTGTCGGGTTCTCTTCCGAAGAAGGCGACCTCGTATACAATCAGGGTTATAAGGCTTACATAGGTTACGCAAACCAGATAGAGGATTCCATACAGGAGTGCCTCTTCGGAGTATGCTCTTCTCTGTCTGATCAGGTCTTCGACATATCCAAGAAGTCGCCCCTGGTCGCTGATTTGATAAAAAAGGATTCATGGGCCAGGTCGACGAAGGCTTTCATCAACGGTTCATACGTCGTTGGCTGGTGGTCGACCGAACGCATGTCCTCCAAGCTGGATTATCCCGACCTGCTTGTATACATAAACGGAGTGGACGGGTCGATTATTGATACAGTAATTCCGTCATCGCGTATTGCCGGATTGGACAAGCCCGGGCAGGGTGCCAGCGTTGTTTTTATCGGGATGCTGGCAGTGCTGCTGGTGTATCTATGCCTTTATCTGTTCTTGCGCGACCGGCTTAAGTGGGGCGGCCGTTATTGGGCTTCAGGATTCATCGCTCTTGTGATACTCATGTTCTTCATCCTTGCCGTAACCACTCCTGTGAGCATGATAGAGCGGTTCGCAAAAAGTTTCCCTTTCCCGGTGTTCGTATTCGTAATAGCGCTCGCGGACGGATTCAATCCCTGCGCGTTTACCGTACTGATAGTTCTATTATCCCTGCTCACGCATACGAATTCCCGGAAAAAGATGCTTCTGATAGGAAGCGTTTTCGTGCTGACTTCTGCATTCATGTATTTCCTCTTCATCATGGTCCTGACATTTGTCGGCTCATGGGTATTCGGCCAGTACGGTTCGACCCTGCTCAAGGTCCTTGGCGTCCTTGTGGTGCTTGCGGGCATAATAAACATAAAAGATTTTTTTTATTTCAAGAAGGGGATATCCCTTACAATCTCGGACGAGCATCGCAGCAGGATATTCAAGCACGCGGGGAAGATAGTCAGGAAGGTGGACCGCGCGGAGAACAAGAGGTCTCTCCTGTTACCCCTCCTGGGTACGGCGGCGCTTGCAGCTTTGGTAAACCTCGTGGAGCTGGGCTGCACGGCGATGCTTCCAGCGGCTTACATGTCCGCATTGTTCAACCAGTACGGGAATACTATCGGTTTCTATCACGTCCTGTATACTGCTTTTTACTCTCTCGTATATGTCATACCCCTTTTTGCGATATTGGGCGATTTCCTGTACTCCTTCAAGTCTGACCGGCTGACCGAGGATCAGGCAAGGATGTTGAAGCTTGTCGGGGGTCTTATAATGCTGGGACTGGGTCTGGTACTCCTGATAAAACCTGATTTGCTGTCTTTCGGCTGAAGATGAAAAAAATTTTGTTGTGTGCTGCGGCGTTGGCGTTGTTGGCCTGCACAGGGTCTGCTGTGTTAGTGGAGCTTTCCTCGGATAAGACCGAGCTAAAGATAAACGAGACCATATCCTTTCAATTGGTCGTGAGCGACGGAGGATCCGTCGGGGGAGGCTTTAGCGTTTACCGCAAGATCAACGACACCTTCCAGCAGGCGCGCAGGACCACCTTTACGTCTTCATGCACCATGTGCAAGGGCACAAGCCCCCTGGGAGACTTGAACGAGAGTACTACATTCATACCCCTGCATGCAGGAGACTACAGGGCCGTTGCGAACTACGGCGGGGTATCAAGGGAGATAAATTTCACCGTATACCCCCTGACTACTACGACAACCCCGACGACCTCTTCGACCACTTCCACGAAGAGGACGACGACCACTACGTCGACGACTACGACCACAACCACCACGACAACGTCGTCGACCACTACGACAACGACTCTGCCTGCAACTACGACGACGCTCCCGGAATATGGCATGGGCAACTCTGCGGTTATCTACTTTTTCGGGATCCTCCTGTTGATAGTGGTGCTGATGATCCCCTATACGAGAAAAAGATCCTAGGTCTTCAGTACCTTTCTGACCGCCTCCAGGGTGGGCTCTATCACCACTGGCTTGTTCGCGTATGTAGACCTGATGTGTTCCAGTCTCCCGAAGTGGTAGTTTATCGTCGCATCCGAGTCCTTCAGGATGTTCCCGGTGATGATACAAACCACTTTGTCTTTCTTGTCGATGGTCCCTTTTTCCAGAAGCTTCTTTGCACCCGCGACAGACGCCGCCGATGCAGGCTCGCATCCTATTCCCGAGGCGTCTATCAGGGCTTTCGCATCCATTATCTCCTGGTCCGTTACTTCCTCGACCACGCCGTTTGTGTATTTTATCGAGGCCATCGCTTTCTTCCAGCTTACGGGGTTCCCTATCTTTATGGCCGTCGCAATGGTCTTCGGGTGGTGTACTGCGGGCAGTTCCTTTTCCTTTTTGGCAAACATCTCGTAGAACGGGTTAGCCCCATGCGCCTGTATGGCTGCGATCCTCGGGACCTTCTCTATGAATCCGAGTTCCTTCATCTCTTTTAGGCCTTTCCCGAATGCGGATGTGTTGCCCAGGTTTCCTGCGGGAACGATCACCCAGTCGGGAGATTCCCAGGAGAATTGCTGGAGCATCTCGAACATGATAGATTTCTGCCCTTCCACGCGCCACGGGTTAATGGAGTTCAGCAGGTATATGCCGAGCGCGTTGGAAGATTCCTGGACCAGCGTCATGGCATCGTCGAAGTTCCCTTTTACCTGGATCACCTGGGCGCCGTATGCGAGAGCCTGCGAAAGTTTTCCGTAGGCGATCTCCCCGTCCGGCACGTAGACGACGGGTTTTAGGCCCGCCATGCTGGCGTATGCGGCCATGGATGCGGAAGTGTTCCCTGTGGATGCGCAGGCGACGTGCTTCATTTTCAGCCTCTTTGCTTCGCTCATGCCTACCGTCATGCCCCTGTCCTTGAATGAGCCCGTGGGGTTCTCTCCCTCGTGTTTCAGGCATATGTCTTCCAGGCCTGTGTATGTGGATATCTTTTTATGCCTGTAAAGATTCGTGTTCCCTTCAGGCCTTGAAACGATGTCTTCATCCGAGACAAGGGGGTGTATGAGCTCTCTGAAACGCCATATCCCGCTTCCGTAGGGCAGGTTGCGCAGGCGCAGCCTGGAGTCGAAGAGGCCGGTTGATACGTTCTCCTTCAGGTACTCCATGTTCGGTACGACTTCGAGCAGTCCCCCGCATTCGCATCTGTAAATGGGTCCGGGTTTGTGCGCCCTTCCGCAGTCTATGCACTTAATGGTTGCTTTTTCCATCTTGAAATTGATATAATATATACGAAATGGACAAAATTAAAGCAGTATTCTTCGATATAGACAACACGCTCTACGACAGCGCGCTGCAGGTAGAGATGGTGAGGCGTAACGCGATAAAGGCCATGATAGAAGCGGGCTTCGAGATAGACGCTGAAGAAGGCTTAAAAGCGCTTAAGGATATTGTTGCCATCCGCGGCTCGAATTACCAGAACCATTTTGATGAACTCCTGAAAAAATACGGCTATGAAGGGAATCCCCGGATACTTGCCGCGGGAATAGTCGCATATCACAATACGAAATCAGCCTACCTTGTTCCCTTTCCCGATACGATACCGACTCTTCTGACCCTGAGGCAGAGGGGCTACAAGATAGGGGTCATAACGGAGGGGCGCTCTGTGAAGCAGTGGGAGAAACTCATAAGCCTGGGCCTCCAGCACTTTTTTCACGCAGTACTGATCTCCGAGGAAGTGAAAAAAGAGAAGCCAGACGTGGAACTATTCGTCAAAGCCGCGCAGCGCATAGGCTGCAAACCGGGAGAATCGGCGATGGTGGGTGACCGCCTGGACAAGGACATCGTAGGTGCAAAGGCTGCAGGCATGACGACGATACAGATACTGAAGGGCAAATACTCCGACCAGAGACCCACATGCTCCAAAGAAGAGCCGGACTACATTGTTCCCGACCTCAAGGGGATACTCTCCATCTTAAAATAATTAAATTGCCTCTGATGCTATCATCGCGGATATGAGAACGGCAGTCAAGACAAAGGGGATGAAAACTACCAGAACAGCCCGTCTCTTGGATAACTCCTGAGCCTGTCTTGTAGCTACCGTCATGCAGACAAGCCACCAGGAAAGCGCCAGGGGCCATCCGATCGACGGTATGATATTTGCAGCCATCGGTATCTGCGCATATCCCGTAGCCCTGAGGTATCCTCCGTAGTCTGATCTTCCTCCTGCAAGTTTGGAAAGCACGTGGAAAAAAGACGAGGGTACGAACCAGAGCAAGACAAGCGACATAAGGGTTATTATCCCTCCCTGGGGCATCTCTATCAATGTCCTGATGCTGCCTATCAATATGGACACGACCATTACCGTCAGTGCCGGCGCCATTGACCCGGAGTCGTCTCTTATCTCTTTGTAGACCTTCCTGTCCAGCATGAGGACACGTTTTATGCGTTCTATCTGGCTCATTTTTTGCCTGATTTGTTTTACTATTGCTCTTAGGAGTATATAAGCCCTTCCGGCAGCTAGATATATTGTTCTAATACCGTGTTTTAACATATGAAAATCAAGGAAGAAGCCTTGGCATTCATACTCGGAGTATCCAGGAAATACCATCCCTCTGAATTCGGAGGCATGCTCAGGGGAAAAAACGACGTCATAGAAGAAGTCCTGGTGATACCGGCAACGACATACGGAGACGGCTTCGTCGACACCCGCATGGATATGATACCGATAGACCGCTCCATAATCGGCAGCGTACACTCGCATCCGGGCCCTAGCTTCCGCCCGTCCAATGCCGACCTTGAGTTCTTCAAAAAAACCGGGCCAGTGCATCTGATAGCAAGGACCCCTTATGGAAGTATAACGGACGTAGCCGCTTATGATCGGTCCGGGAAAAGGATACTGTTGTCTGTTTTGTAATAGTAAATGTTTATTTATATCCGTTCACATTAATCAATAACAGGAGTATTCTTTTAATCTACCTGACATGAAAAATGTTTTCAAGAACAGCAAAGGCCAGTCAGCGCTTGAGTATCTGATGACCTACGGCTGGATGCTGCTCATCATCGCCGTAGTCGCAGTGGTGCTCTACCAGTACGGCGTCTTCACGCCGCCTACAACGCCGCCGGGATGCACGGGCTTCTCCCAGGCCAAACCCATGGACTGGAAGGGATCAGCGACGCAGAATAATGGAAATCTCACACTGACTCTGATAAACGACGCAGGAACCAAGATAACGCTCACCGACGTCAACGCGACCATATTCGATAACCCCATGTGTGAATGGGAGGGGCCGGATGAGGAACTGCGTGCGGGACAAGTGGTCCAGATAAGCCTCGGGGATTGCCTCATCACCCGTTCGCCCGGTGCCGGAGAATACTACAAAGCCGAAATCACGATAGTGTACAAGAACGTCGCATCAGGCATAGACCACAACAGCGTAGGAGAATGCCACGGTTCGCTGGAGCCCTGAGAAACAGACGGTGCGACAATTTATTCTCATATTCAATGGAAAGCATATTTCCCGGTAAAAAAGGCCAGACCGCTTTGGAATATCTGATGACCTACGGCTGGATGCTGTTAATAATCAGCGTCGTTGCAGTAGTTCTCTGGCAGATGGGCATACTGGACCGCACAGTACCACATGGAACCATCGGTTTCTCGCAGATGAAACCACTCGATTGGAAAGCGTCTAACTCTGAACGGACCCTCACATTGACTCTGACCAACGATGCCGGAACAAAGATAACGCTGCAAGATGTCAACGTTACCACCTTTACGAATACGTGCAGCGTTAACGGCTTAAACCAGGAACTGAGTGCTGCCGAGGCACTCCAAGTCATAGTCCCGGATTGCGATTTCCCAGAGCCCGGGGAATACTATAAAGCAGAGATCATAATAGTGTATCAGAACGTTGCATCCGCCATAGACCATAACAGCGTCGGCGAATGCCACGGGCCGGTGGAAGCCTGAAGGACCTATTTCAACGCGTCCTCTATTTCTTTTATCCTCACCGTCTTCTGCTCACCGCTTGTCATGTCCCTTACAGTGACCATGCCCCCGGCGTGATCCTTTTTCCCGACGATCACTACGTGCGACGCCCCCTTCTCTCCTGCGTATTCCAGTATCTTCCCAAGCTTCCTGTCCATGAGGTCGTATTCGACGCTACGCGTTTTGCGCAGGTCCGAAGCTATCCTAACCGCCTCCTTTTTCATGTCCGGGCTGACCGGGGCAACTATTATCATCTGCCGTTTTTCCGTCTTCTTTTTCCCCTGCATCTCCAGCGCCTCGGTCACCCTGTCGAATCCGAAGGCAAAGCCCACTGCTGGAACGCTCATTCCCGAGAACAATTCTATCAGGTTGTCGTACCTGCCCCCGCCGCATATCTGGCTCTGGGCGCCAAGGTCCGGGACGCGTATCTCAAAGACCATGCCTGTGTAGTATTCCAGGCCCCTTGCGACCCCCAGGTTCAGGGTGTATTCCACTCCCGCGGCATCCAGGTATTCGAGTATCTCCTTTAGTTCCGAGAGCGCAGCTATTGCCTTTTTGGAGTCTTGAAGCGTTTCTTCGGCTTTTGCGATGGCTTCTTTTCCCCCTTTGAGCGCGATAAGGTCGAAAAGCGTTTTTTCATCCGTGAGCTTGCGCAATCCCTCCGAGTCGTTCTTGTCTATGCAGGAGATGACCTTTCTCTGCATGTCTTCCGGTATGTTCTTGTCCGCGAGGAGTCCCTTGACTATTCCAAGGTGCCCTATCTCCAGGCGGAACGTGCAATCCAGCTTTTTCAACGAATCATAAGCAACCGATATCACTTCGGCGTCGCTTTCCGGGCCTTTCGGACCGATAAGTTCCAGGCCAAGCTGCCAGAATTCCCGGTATCTCCCCTTCTGCGGCTCTTCGTAGCGGAACATGGAGTCGAAGTAGTACAATTTCAAGGGCTTTGGAAGCGTTCTCAAAGTCTCCGAGAACATCCTGCAAACGGAGGCCGTCTCCTCGGGCCGCAGGCACATCTTCCTGCCCTTCTTGTCCTCGAATGCGTACATGTGAGTCGATATCTCATCCCCGCTCTTCAGCGTGAAGAGGTCCATATGCTCGAAGGTGGGCGTCTTTATCTTCCCGTAGCCGTATGCCTTGAAGACGCCTTCAACGGCGTTTTCCACGTAGTCTCTTTCCGACATCTCTTCTATCGGGAAATCTCTGGTCCCCCTGGGCTTCTCTATTTTCATTTCCTTGGAACGATATTTTATATTATAAGAAAATATATTACTAACTATGGAATTAGAGCCAAAAAAGTTTTACAGATTCCTTTCGCCGCGTCCAGCAGTCCTCCTGACCACCATAGACGGGGATAAGAACATCAATGCGGCCCCGTTCAGTTTTGTTATGCCGGTCTCCATGGATCCTCCTCTCCTCGCGGTTTCCATCGGTACAAAGCAGGCTACGCTGTCCGACATCCGCGATACGAGGGAATTCGTTGTCAACGTGCCGCCTGAAGGAATACTCGACAAGTTCTGGGCCTGCTCCCAGGAAAGGATACCCGGAATGGATCAGCTTAGAAAGGTGGGCTTCACGGAGGTTCCTTCTGCAAAGGTCCTTGCCCCCTCGGTCGGAGAGTGCACAGTATGGTTCGAGTGTTTTCTGGAATTCGAAAAAGAGCTCGGAGACCACGTTCTCGTCGTCGGCAGGATAGTGAACCTTACTGTGAAAGACGAGGTAATAGGAAAAGACGGGAACATAGACCTGAAGAAAGCAGCCTCCCTGATGCACAGTTCCGGCCAGAGGTTCGCAGTCGCGGAAAGGGAAGTTAGTCCAAAACCCCTGTCCAATTCGAAATGAAAGAAAATACCAAATATACTGCATATTTTGCAGCGGTCCTTCTGATAATTATTCTTTTCGCAGGATGCGCAAGCCAGGAAAAAGAAACCGCTACGACTACCCTGACAGGGAAAACGGATGATCAGGGTACGTCGACGACGGAAAGCAAGGTCACGACAACGGTTGCATCCGTTGCCACCTCCTCCGAGGAGACAACGTCTCCTGATACGACCCTCCCGTTGAATAAAGGCCTGAACGAATCATGCGCGCTCGACTCCGACTGCGTAAGCGGCTGCTGCGCGTACATTGACGGGAAACACAAGTGCTCGGACGCAGAATCCTGCAAGCCCAAAGAGGTTACGGAAGAGGAATGCTACGCAAAACAGATGAACTGGTGCGCGGGCAAGTGCCAGAGGTCTGCGTGCGGGAACTGCACCAAGTATTTGAGGTGCGTAGTTTCGACAGACGAGCAAAAGAAAAGGCAGGTGCTGGTGGAAAGGGCAAAGGACTCCCCTGATATGGGCGGTTCATGCGTGTTTTCCGGGGAGTATGAGAACGCTGCCGGGGAAGAGGGCTATTGCGGTCAAAACAAGGGGGAGATGATATACGCGAAATGCGGCTCTGCTCCCGAAGCAAAGGATTGCGCCGCGGCATATAGCAATCCCTCGGGATACACGTATAGGATAATGAATCAGAGAGCGTTCCATGCGTCTTCCGGCGGGGAATACGACCTATGGTGCTTTTTGTGCGAAAGAGCCGGGTAGGAATCTTTCCCCGAGCGCCGAAAGGACGACGTCGGTTGATTCCTTTACTTCTCCTTTTATCTCATATTTCCCGTTTGTTCCCATGAGGGCGCAGAGGATGGCGTAATTCGACCCGGCAAAAGACTCCAGCTCATAGCCTCCTTCAAGCTCCGCAAGGACCCTTCCCCCGCAGACCTTCCAAGATTCCTCTACGATAAGGCGGGTCATCTCCCCGAAGCCGTTTTCCGTCAGCGATAATCCAGATATGCTATCGTCTCCGTGTGAATCCTGGCCCGCGGCGATGATAACGTACTCGGGGCTGTATGCCCGCATCGCAGGCAATACGAACTCCTTTAGGATGTGCACGTAATCGGCATCCTCCGTTCCTGCGGGAACCGGGATGTTGACTGTGAATCCTTCCCCGTAAAACCTCCCGATCTGCTCGATGCGGCCAGTGCGCGGATAAAAGTTTGCAGGGTCCTGGTGTATGGAGATATTCAATACCGAGGGGTCGTCGTAGAATATGTCCATGGTGCCGTTCCCCGCATGCGCGTCCCAGTCGAATATAAGGATGCGCTTAAGGCCGCATACTTCCTGCAGGTATCTTGCAGTGATTGCCGCATTGTTGAAAAAGCAGAATCCGGCGGCTTTATTCCTTGACGCGTGATGGCCGGGGGGCCGGATCAAAGCAAAAGCGTTGTCCGCCTCTTTGTCCATGACTGCCTGCGCCGCCCTGATGCATCCTCCCGCTGCGAGCCTTGCGACGCCGTATGTCGCAGGAGAGCAATACGTGTCATCGTCCGCGTATCCTCCTCCCATGCTGGAGAGCTTTTTTATGTGTTCCAGGTGCTCCTTTGTATGCACTCTGAGGATGTCTTCTTCCGTGCAGGGCGCAGGCTTAAGCAGCGTCACTTTTTCCAGGACTCCTTTCTTTTGAAAGTAATCCATTGATGCTGTAAGCCGCCCCGGACTTTCCGCGTGAGCGTCTCCCGCGTCGTGCAGGAGATAATCCCCGTGATATACGAGAGCTGTGCGATGCATTTCCATTATTATATCCGTTTTTCAGCCTATAACCTGGGACCTTCTCTTATACATGTAATTCCTAAAAATCTACATGTCAGATATGTTACGTTTCTTGGCATTGGCCCTGATAGCTATGCTTTTATTCAGCGGATGCACGGGCAACGGGGGAGAAAAGGAACCTGCGGCCTCCACCATAGCCTCCACTACCACAAAGATCACTACAACGTCGGCGGCATCCTCAACGTCGTCGACCGTAAAGAAGGCACCGACGACTACTTCGACCACGTCGTCGACGACTACGACAACGTCGACCCTTGCGGATCCCTACAGGCCCAATGATGGAGCGGTGCTCCTGAGCAATCTGACGAACACCGGATATGCGGCAGGCTACGACAATTATTCGTTTTCGATAGGCCATCTTATTTTAGGTTACGACAATTCCATAGTGGGGGCTCTCCTCCACGTCGCTAGGCCTGACGGAACCTATTTGGACGTGTCCGTGATAAAGGATTCCGTGGACGCAACAGTGGATAACAAACTTTTGATCAGATTCGCCCCCTCGTATGCCCGGGATGTTTCCGGGATACAGACAGGCGGCATATACGTTTGGGAATCCAATAGTACCCCGGTCGCGGTGCCGAACGAGTCTGCTACGACCCGCACTGGATGGATAAAGATACAGTCTGCCTTGAACATATCCTATATGGAAGACGGCGCATTCGAGGCGGCTTTCATAAATAACGCGGGAACCGACGTGAAGATAGACGGCGTGGTGCTCAACGAGACCGACACCGAACTGAAATGCTCGAACATACTCGTTAACGGGCGGCAGGCATCATTGGCATATCCCGTGACTGTGAAATTCGGAGAACGGCTCGACGTAACCGCGGACTGCCCGCCGAAGGACTATGACACAGGCTACTTCCTTGAGATATCCATCAGCTACAAGGCAATCATGGAGAATGAGGTAATAAAGCACAAGGAGACCGGCCGCATGACAGGCAGAGTCAAGCCCTACGATGAGCATTATACCCCCTGAGGAATACGTTACAGTAGTCCTGATAGCAGTCGGCCTGGCCATGGACTGCTTCGCAGTGTCGCTGTGCAAGGGCCTCGCGACAAAAGAGGGACGCGTAAAAACCGCGCTCCTGATGGGTCTATCATTCGGTTTCTTCCAGGCGGTAATGCCCCTGATAGGATTTGCCGCGGGGATATATCTCCTGGATTACATCTCAGGATACGATCACTGGATAGCGTTCTGCCTCCTGGGAGCGGTTGGTTCCAAGATGCTGTGGGAATCCTTCCGGGGCGAGGATAAGGATTCCTGCGGGTCCGTCGGTTTACGTGAACTTCTTATCCTCTCTGTTGCGACGAGCATAGATGCGCTCGCAGTGGGATTAAGCTTTGCATTCCTGAACATGTCCATATTGTTCGCAGCAATGATAATAGGCGTTGTATCATTCCTGTTTTCCATTTCCGGTTTTTTCTTGGGCAGGAAGGCCGGGGAGCGATTCGGAGGCTACGCGGAAATAACGGGCGGACTGATACTTGTGGGAATCGGCGTAAAGATTCTTTCAGAGCACATGGGTCTCATCTAAGGTATTTTAACCGGTTCGAATAATCTTATTTATGGAACTGATCCACTCATTTTCTATCCTCCTGGAAGGCGTTGTAATGGCGGTCAGCATGCTGATTGCCGTGCGGAAGAAGAAGGCTTATGGCTGGGGGCTGGCTTTTACTTTTGCTGTATATCTGTTCTATGATACTGCGCGGTTTATGTCCATGAGTTTTTCGCAGGATATAATGTATCCGGCTTTCTTTGCGGCTACGCTGTCTGTTCTGTGGGCTGTTTGCGCGATTTACAAAGAGGCTTCCTAGACCTGTTATTCTCTGGGCGGGCTTAAGGCAGGATATGTTCTCTTCTTTAATTCCTTCACAGTATATTCTGCAAGCTCTTCCAGGTTGACTGTGTCTTCCCGGTTGTATTCCACGAGGAGGTCGAGTGCGTCTGTTCCCTTGACCCTGCGGCCCGCGACTACTACGGTCCGTTCGTTTTTGTATGCGTGCCAGAGGCGTACGGCGTCGTAGCCCGTCACTCCGTCCGTCTCCCTTGACATGCCGAGATTCTTTTCTATGTTCTTCAGGCCTCCTGAGTAGCCCAGGCTCTTCAGCGGGTACATGAGGTCCAGGTGCATATGGGTGAATTCTATTCCAAGGTTCTGCGCAAGGAAAGGCAGGTCGAATCTTGCGCCGTTGAACGTGACGATGTATTTGTATCCTGCAAGGTCTCCTGAGAGTTCGTCCATGTTGTCTCCGGATATGTAGCTTTTCGTTCCTTTTTTTCCGTGGAGGCAGACAGTCGTCACCTCGGAGGAATGCGCGGAGAGGCCCGTGGTCTCTATGTCCAGGAAGCACGCATGGTCCCTGAAGGTGTTGTAAGCGCGCCAGGCGAGTTTTCCCCCCAGGCATGACCTGAAAAAACAGTGGTCGAGTGCCGTCAGCCGTTCCTTGCTCTCCTGCAGATTGTCCCTTATCTTCGCGTGTTTGCGTTCTGTTAGCCCGTAATCCGAGGAGATCAGGTCGTCCCACGTGAGGCAGCCTTTGCCCCAAAGATATCTTTCTTTTTTTTCGCCTACTCCCGGTATGTGCTGGAAGGTAGAGGTGAGCATGGTAAAAGATTGGGTTCTCCCTTATATTAATTCTCCCCTGAGCGGGAGAAAACATTAAATTAATATAAAACAAATGTAGTATTGAAAACCTATGAGGCTGATAATCGGATTGTTCCTGACAATGGTCCTTTTCTTCTCGGGCTGCGCTGAGAAAGAGGAAGATATGCCCCCTTCGAACCTGCATGCGGGGGAGAAGAGCATGACCTACAACTATACCCTCCGGGGGGAGAGCGGGGCAGTGGAATACACTGTCTACCGGGGGTTGTATGAATACCTGGGCAATATTTCCAGGTTCGTCTACTGCCGGCCCCAGTGTCCGACCAACGATTCCATACAGCAGAAATACCTGGATGAAAAATATTCCGAGGCAGAGCTTTTCGGGTTTTTGGATGCCGTAAAGAAAAAAGGCCGGAACCGCGAAGATCAGGCGATGATCGCCGTCAACCTGGTGCAGAACATACCCTATGATGATGCGGCTTACGAAGCCGGTAAGTCGAAGGACCGTTATCCCTACCAGGTGCTGTATGACGGGGAAGCCGTTTGCGGGGAAAAAGTTAGGCTCCTGTCATACCTCCTAAGAGGCCTGGGCTATGATACTTCCATGCTGTACTACTCGAAGGAAAAGCATGCGGCTCTCGGGATAAAATGCCCCGAAAAATATTCGCACAAGAACACTGGATACTGCTTCATCGAGACGACCACTGTTGCGATACCCACCTATGACACCGGGGACTATCCGGGGATGGGACGGATAACCTCTGCCCCGGTTGTATTAAATCTCTCCAGCGGGGATTCCTATGACAATATTGCCGGAGAGTGGGAAGACGCGAGAGAATGGCAGAGGATAGAAGAGCTCATATCAAGGAACAATCGAGTCCTCAAGCAGGAAGATTACGATCGTTGGAAAGAACTCAAAGACAAGTACGGGATACATACAGGTACTTAGATGGAAAAGTCCTCGGACGAGTATGATGCGGTAGCACAGGGGGTGCTCGGGTCAAAAGGCGGGCAGGCAGATATCTCGAATGATATCAGTCCCCCCGGGCAGGGGAGGGGGAATTACTTCTATCTTTTTTTCCTGGTGGTCCTGCTGGGTGTCATTATTGCTGCAAGCTTCTACCTGGAGTACTCTGCTCCCGTAAAAGTCCCTTCTGCCGGATGCGTCGACGGAACCCCTTTAAGCAAATGCTCGGCTACCATGCCCTTCTATTGCATGAACGGGAATCTTGTAAAAAGAGCGTCTCTGTGCGGCTGCCCGGACGATTATGCGGTTAACGGAAGCGGGTGCGTCAGAGTCTACAGATGCGTCGACGGGACTCTCTACGGAAGGTGCTCGGATAAGCCTCCGTTTTTCTGCAGCATGGGCGAACTGATACCCAAGGCGTCGGCATGCGGCTGTCCTGTCGACTATCTGAAGAAGGGCGTAGACTGCGAGAAGATAAGGAGATGCCGTGACGGCACAGTCTACGGGAACTGCTCGGAAAACAAGCCCATCTACTGCAATGAAGGGCTGCTCGTAAACGACTCACAGAAATGCGGCTGCCCGGAGGGATTTGTCGCATTGGAGGACAATTGCGTTTCGCCTTACGGTGGAAGCCCGGGTGTAAGACTCTTCCCCTACACCCTCAGAGGCACGTCGTCGGCGCTCCCTTTAAGCGTGCATGAAGGTCTAAAGAAATACCTCTCAGATCTCCCCAGGGTGTACTACTGCGATCCCAAATGCCCTACCCCTCAGCAATTGGAAATGAGGTACCTTGCCGATGAAAAACAGAAGCCGGAACTGCTGGCTCTTGTTGAAAAGATCAGAAAACTGTCGGACGATCCCTCTGACCAGGCTAGGATAGCAATAAGCCTTGTCCAGAATATCCCCTATGATACTGAGAGCGCCGAAGCGGGCAATCTCACGAACAGATACCCGTACGAGGTATTGTTCGACCAGAAGGGGGTTTGCGGGGAAAAATCCCGGCTCCTAGCATTCATCCTGCGCGAGATGGGTTACGGGGTCTACCTCCTGGATTATGAAAACGAAGAACATATGGCAGTTGCCTTAAAATGCCCGATCGAGTATGCCCAGTATAGTTATAACAAAACCGGGTACTGCTTCCTTGAAACGACGCGGGTCTCCATATTGACTGACAACACAGGAGAGTACTCATCTGAAGGAGGCAGGCTTGAGACTGTCCCGGATCTTCTGACCGTAAGCGACGGAAAGGAATTCCTCCCTGAAGAGGAATACGCAGACGCGCAGGACTGGGTGATTCTGAACGATCGTGCGGCGTCTTCCGGGGGAATCCTGGGCCAGGAAGATTATAAGAGATGGAAGGAAATAAAAGATAGATACGGGATACCCACCCTAAAATCCGGCAATAATACCTGATACGGATCGCACTAAAAATGAAAGCAGACGAAAAAACAGGATCAGAGATAAAGAAATTGACAAAGGACATGCTGACTGCATACGGGAACAAAGACCTGGAAGGCTACCTGAAGTTTTACGCAAAAGATCCGTCTCTTGTTATACTAGGGTCCGGCCCGGATGAAAAACGCCTGGGTTATGCGGCTCTGAAAAAGCAGATAATGCGGGACTTTTCGCAGGCAGGAAAGATTGCTTCCTCTGTGAAATGGATAAACATATCCTCCCTCGGCGATGCTGCCTGGTCCGTTTGGGAGCTTACCTTGAAGGTTTCCCTGCCAAAAGAAAAGAAGCCTGTGACCCTTGCCGGGAGGATGACCACGGTTTACGTAAAACAAAAAGGCGGATGGAAAATAATCCAGGGACACTTTTCCCTGCCGGACAAGACCCAGAAAGAAGGCAAGTCCTATCCTGAGAAATAATTTTTTTTTATGGCACTTACAGAGACGGTTCCGGCGGTCAAGCTGGCGGCGTGGGCCGTACAGCCGGATTATGTGATCAAGGGCAGAAGATAGATAGCAGCATCCTCCTGATAGGATACGGCCTTGGGCTTTTGCTGCTTGTTGCGGACCGCTTTAATCCTCAGGGGTTGTCTCTCATATGCTGGCGTAACCCGGCAATATTGATATTCGTCCTGGCGGTACTGGCATAGACCCGCTGGACGGTAGGACATTCCCGGACTCGAAATATTATAGCGTAAACTTAATAATAAGATAATCCTCGATATGGAAAAAAAGACTATTGGGTTCATGCTATTGGTTTACATCCTGGCGGCTGTGCTATTCTCCGGATGCGCGGATAAGAGGTCGGGGGATGGATCGATCGTCCGCGATACGCAGACCACGATTCCGGCGACTACGACTCAGATTACGACGACGTCGATTAGAGAAACGACGACTACTGTTTCTACGACTGCCGGAACGACCACTACGTTTCTTCCCGGTTGCATGGATTCCGATCGGCGAAACATATACGCGAAAGGAAACGTTTCCGGGCACTCTGTTTACTCGCCCTTTGACTATGCGGACGTATGCGTGAATGAGACTGCTCTGCTGGAGTACTACTGCTATTCCGACGGCGCGTATCTAAGCGAAGCATCCGAGGAAATATTCTGTCCCGGATCCGGGAAATGCTCGGAAGGAGCGTGCGTTCCTGTAAAAGGCCCGTTGACTGTTCCCGCCCTGACCGGCGGCGACTACGTCACTGGCTTATCGGATAAGGGTTTTCTTGCATCCTATGGGCGGTATAAGTTTCGGATAGATGGTTTTCTATATCACCAGGACAGCATAAACGGTATTATCCTGGACGTCATGCGCCCTGATGGCACTCTCGTTTCAGTGCAGGCGTCTGAGATCATGTCCGGCATAATCGCGTCGGACAGCCTGGAGGTATTTTTCCCCGGGGACCCTGCGCGGGATTCGGGCGGTGAAAAAACCGCGTCCATATACGTGCGCACGGCAATAGAGAATCCTCCGGGCACCGATGCAAAGCTTCTGTCAGGCGTCTCAGACAAGGGATTTTCCGGTGGTTATGGGGATTACAAATTCAAAATAGACCACTTCATACACTCAAAAGAATCGGATATCATGGGCGTCAAGCTCTATGTTCAGAGGCCGGACGGGGCAATCATATCCCCCGAGGTTTCACTGGACTCCTACGCGAAAGTAGATGAGATACTTGTCATGCTCCCATCCCGTCACTCGCTGGAATCATCCGACGAAAAGAGGGCGGACCTCTACGTATGGCCTTCCGTGGGCGGCGAATCTGAAATAGTCGATCTCACAGGGATTGGCGTTGCGGTTGTGAACTGGAGCAATTTTGCCCCCCGGGCGTCATCCGTCAAGTATACCGAGACCGGGAAATACGAAACCGTTATCATGAATGTCTTCGGAGCGAACGTATACATCGAGTCCGTGGGTGCAAGGGATCTTACGTCCGGGCAGGACTGCGAGCTTGTAAGGGTTAACAGCCTTCCAGTAGACAAGGGGAGCGCGCTTGACGTTAAAGCAGGAGATTCTTTCAGGATAAATGCCCAGTGCCCCAGGAAGTCGTCTGACGAGAGGTATAACATTCAATTGCAGATAGATTATTATTCCTTCGTAGGAGGAGTGAAAAAGAGCTTCAGTGAAACCGGGGAGATAAAAGGAATAACAGAATTGTGACTCTGAGTTTTTATATCTGCTCGGAATAATAAAGTATATGAAAGAACAACTTGCTATATCCTCTTTGTTTGTTTTATGTTTACTTCTGTTAACCGGCTGCACACAGAATACAGGAAACACCGATACGATCCCTGAAGGAACGATGGCTGAGGCTTTAACAACACTGGGGGGGTGAAGAGCTCTGCACCAAGGATGAGGGCGGAGAATCGATGTCTTATGCTGAAGCGAGGAGAATTGCTGAAAACAGCGTATGCACGAAAGATGGAACGCTCAAAAGCACCAACTGGTGCAATTCTGTTACCGGGACCTGGTGGATTGACACAAATATTGTAAAAGAAGGGTGCTCACCTACATGCGTCATTAACGTTGCGACCAAGGAGACAGAGATAAACTGGATGTGCACCGGAGCAAAACAGAAGGCTCTCCAGGATACAAGCACGACACGTTATCGTTCGACTACTTATCCCCAGACGACAATGAGGATTCCGGACGAGACTACTACGACAATGTTTGAAGAGCGCAGAGAAGAGCCCTACAAAATGGTTTACATTCCGGATAATCCGCCAGCCGGGGCAACATCCCTGAACGTGGACAGCGAAGGGTTTGTCGCGCAATATGCAGGATACCGTTTCAAGATAGGCCATCTCTTCTACGTCTCGGAATATACTGTCGGAGGGGTGTTGATAGACGTGGAAAAGCCGGACGGAACGATTGTGCAGGTGAAACTGGGCTACGACGAATGCGGCAAGATTTACTACGATGCCCGGGTGGATGACGTCGTTCTGCGATTGCAGTCTGCAAAAGAAGAGGGAGGGGTACAGTATGCAAAGGCTTACGCCTGGAACTACAAGAGCGTCCCGGTGATAAAGAATGCAGTGCCCCCAACAAAGCCCGACGAGAATGCTTTGCTGATACGGGATGTAACCAGCGAAGGATTCACTGCGCAATACGGGGACTACAAATTCAAAGTCGATCATTTCGAATATTCGAGCTCTTATCATGTCAACATCGTAGTGCTCGATGTGGAAAAGCCGGATGGCACAATAGTTTCGTTGGCAGTAAGAGAAGGGATGAGTTCCAGAGTCGATAACTTGAATGTAGCATCTCCGTTCTGCGGGACAGTCGTAGAAGCGGCAGCGATATCGTCAGCGGCGTTATGGGTCTGGTAGTTGTGGCGCCTTGGTGATGTATTTATAATTGGTCGTTTAAATGATAACTATGGCCAAAGAACGCCTATTGATTGGGCTGATAATAACTATTCTTTTGTTTCAGGGATGTATCCAGAAAGGTGAAACAAGCGACTCTGAAAAAACGACTACATCGGTTAAGTCCGCTGCAACCGCGGTTGCCCGGGGTCCGGCTTCGGATTCGATAATCATGCATAAGGTCAACAGCAGCCAGGCCCTTCCTGAGCTGCTCGCAGGAAACATAGATTATTCTCTTACTCCGCTGCTGCCTGGGGACGCGGAGAAACTTAGAGGCAACCCTGATTATGTTTTGTATTATGCGACGCCTCAGGTAAACGGTTTAGTCTTCAATCCGGCCCCTGCGCCTGACGGGGGCCTGAATCCTTTTGCCATAAGAGAGGTGAGATTTGCCATGCAGTTCCTGGTAGACCGGCAGCGCGTGGTCGACGAGGCATATAAGGGCTTTGCTTTGCCGATATACCTGAACATCAATTCGGAGCATCCTACTTATGCAATTGTGAAGGATGACGTGGACTCTTATGGTTTCAAATATGACAGGGAAAAAGCATTCGGCATCATAGATAATGCTCTTGTCTCGGCGGGCGCAAAGAAGGATGAGGGCGTATGGGCGTATAACAGCAATCCCATCAAACTGAAATTCTACACCAATGCAGGCTATCCCGAGCTTGCGAAGATGGCGGACATTGTCTCTTCAGAGTTGAGAGACGCCGGCTTTGACGTGGAAACGGTGTATGTAAAACGCACTGATAAGAATCCTGTTTACGAATCAGATCCAGCCCTGCTTGAATGGAATGTTGCAACAACTGCGTGGATATATTATTCAGCCTCGAGGTATGAATCAGTTTCTCTGCCCTCCCTTGATAAAAGAGATGGCTGGTGGAGCTATGAGAACAACGAGACAAAGAAGTTAGAGGACCGGCTTAATTCCGGGAACTACTCCAGTCAGAAAGAATGGGAAGAGATTGTTTCAGAGTACGCGAAACTATCCCTGAACGACTCGCAGGGCATGTGGATAGCTAACTCCCAGACGATTTTTGCAGCAAGAAAAGAAGTCCTAGGACTGATAGATGATACCTACATAGGGCTGCGCAGTTATGGGAATGCAAGGGATGCATACATCCCGGGGAAAAACACTCTGTCAATAGGCGAAGACTACGTGTATGAGTCCGACCAGTCATGGAATCCAACAGTGGTCAACGACATATCCTACATGGACATACTGAATACGATGCATGATCCGGCCGTATGGTCTGATGTAAAAACTCTTGTGATTGGGCCGTACAGGTGGGGCTATGACATAGAAACCCTCGGCCCCTCAGGGAAGATGAATGTTCCAGAGGATGCATTTTTATGGGACAATGAAACCGACCGCTGGGTGCAGGCAGGTAACGGCGTTTCCGCTACCACTAAAGTCACATACGATCTCTCAAGGTACCTTGGAACGAAATGGCATGATGGAACAACTATCAGCTGGGCTGATGTTCTTTATTTTACTGCCAGCTTGTGGGATGCGAGCCTGGATGAATCAAAGAACGATCTTTTCCCGGACTTTTGGCGTGAGGATGTCAAGGCATTGAAAGGTCTTCGGATAATAGATGGAAACAGGATAGAAGTCTACTCTGACAAATGGAGTTTCGATGAGGGGGAGCTTTTGCGTTATTCCAGATTTTTCCAGAGAAGCGCTCCCTGGGAGCTTTATGCGGCAATGGACAAGGCAGTATACGCTGAAAAGGCGTATGTCTACAGCGTAGACTACAAGCCTGTGAATGCCACAACCCAGCCCCTTAACCTGGTGAATGAGACGCATGCGCAGGCAATACTTGGCATACTTGACAAAATTGCGTACTCTGAAGTAAAATCCCAGGTAACTGCGGGAGGAAAGACGTATGCGACGGAAAAAGACTTGTCAGACCGCAGAAACGCGCTACATATGTGGTATGCAGAACACGGGCACCTTATTGTGAGCGATGGGCCCTACTACCTGGAGAAATACAATTTCTCGGACGATTCCATAGAACTAAACGCCTTCCGGGACCCGGCTTATCCGTTCATAAAAGACAAACCCGCAGGGTAGAAATATCCTTCGGGGGTTCCTTTATCCCTTTTCAAGTATTATCTTATTGGTCTGGCCGTTCGGTATCTTCCTGACTATCTTTTTCTCTTCCAGCTTCTGAATCACCCTATGAGTCTTAACGCGCGAATAACCTGTTATCTCCGTCAGGTTCTTCTGTGTCAGTTCTCCTCCCGCCTTCTTTAATTCCTCCATAACCAGCTTTTCTTCCGGGCCCAGCAGCAGTTCGGTTAACTCCGTGCGCATCTTCTTAACCTCTTTCTCATGCGTCAACTGCCTTACTGCAAGGCCGTTCGTGATGCATATTATGCCCCCGGCAAGATACAGGATCATAAAAGGAGACAAAACAGCTTCCATTGGATCCACCCGCTTCATAAAAGGCAGGTGCTGGTTAAAACTATTGTTTCGGGAGTTATTTGTTACATTGTCTGTTGCTTCATTAGATGAAACATTGCCTGATGAAACATTCTGTAATATAGTCCCATTGTTCTCATTTACCTGTTTAATGCCCCCGCGGACCCCCGGAACCCCGTCATTCACGAAAATTCCCAGAGGACCTGGAAGGTCTTCCTTCATGAAAACAGAGTATAAAGTGATCGTATAACTTGTAAGTAAGAAACCCCCGTAAACGAAGGATAAAACCATTATTAACGTGTATTTCCGGTTCATTGTAAATCGTTTCAGTTTGTTTCACTCATCACTTATAGGCTGTTACATCCAATAGTAACATACAAATAATTGGGAATCCTAGTTAATAAGGTGAAAAAATGAGTAAAACCAATGGAATGACAAAAGTGAATACATTATTATGGAATATATTAATTATATTATGTATTGCCTCCCTGGCCGGGGCGGCAACAACTACAAACTCCGGCAGTTCAACGAACACCCAACCAACTAATATAGCGGTTGATTTCGACCAGACAGTCGTAGACTCCAAGTTATCCCCCGGCGATTCAGGGGTGCTGAACCTGTTCATCAAGAACGTCGGAGGCATGGAAGCAGAAAACGTCGAAGTATATCTTCCGACGATCGGCGGCGTACACATAGATAAAAAACAATATATAGGGCAGATGGATGCAGGGGAATCCAAGATGATACCCGCGATCATCCGCATAGATGATTCGGCGTCTGCAGGTTTGAACATAATACAGGCGAGGATAACCTATGACAGTTTTGACTCAGACGGCGACAGAACCAACGGGGAATCAGCCGTATGGGAGATACCAATCCGGGTATATGCTAATCCGTCATTCCAGATAACCCCCAGGGAAACCACCTATTATAAAGATACGACTGAAGAACTGGTCCTGGAAGGAACCGTGAAAGACGCGGTAAAAGAGCTTGAAGTAAAGATGTCCTCAAGCTGCGTTACAGTGATAGGCTCTTCGCAGGCATACATAGGGAACGTAAAAGAGAACGGGAACTACATGGTCGTATACACGATAAAGCCCACAGTTTCAGGTGCATGCCCTGCAACCCTCACATTCAGCTACACCGATCAGGCGGGAGGCAGGACGGCAAGCGACGTATCATTCGGCCTGAACATAGAAGACGGGGGAGTGGACTTTAAGTTGAAGGATATCTCCTATAATCCCACCGGCCCAGGCGAAGCAGTGAACGTTTCAATTACGATAAAAAACGTAGGCAGTGCGCAAGCGCAGGATACGACTCTGAGCCTTGACGCGGAAGACCCTTTCGCCCCGATGGATACCCTGGAGAAATATGTCGGGACAGTAGGAGGCGAAAAGGAAGCAACGATAGTATTCCCCCTGTCTGTCAGCTGGGGTGCATCCACGCAAACATACACAATACCCCTGACTATAACCTATAAGATAGGCGGAACGACCTATTCAGTCAAAAAAACCATCGGAGTAGACGTAAGCGGAAAAGTCATACTGTCGGTAATCAACGTGGACACCTCCACAGGATCGATAAGAATAGACATCGCCAACCTGGGGACAAGAGACGCAAGCTCCGTAAAGGGCACGCTCATAGTCTCTGCCGCAGCAGGCAACTCAACGAACCCGCTGGGTGGAAGGCAGGGAAACCGAACCGGAGGATTCCAGGGCGGGAACCAGAGCTTCAACGGATCAAGGCAGGGAGAATTCAACCCCGGGACCGAAGCGAGCACGACACAGTATGTCTCCTATAAATCAGATATCAAAGCAGGCAAATCAAGCACATTCTCATTTACGGCATCCGGAACCGGCGTTGCAACCTTCCTGATAGAATACAGCGGGGAGAACAACCAGAGGATAACCCAGAGAGAGATGATCACCCTAAGCTCCAGGACCGGCGCAATCAACGGTAGGACAATATCCGTTAACCGCGGAATGGACACGACCCAGATGGCTTTGTACGGAGCTGCAGCAATCCTGATACTATTCGCCGGCTACAAATATTACAAGAAAAAGAAGAAGAAAAAATAGATGCATCGCTCGTAGATAACAAAAAAACAAAATGTTAGACTTAGCGGCGAAGAACGTATTCAGGCACAAGGTCAGGAGTTTCCTGACAGTCCTTGGAATAGCCCTGGGAATAGGCCTGATACTTGCGCTCGGCTCGATCGGCGCAGGCCTGTCGGCCCAGATACAGGATCAGTTCGCAAGCCGGGCCGCCTACATCACTGTCACCGCATCGGACAACAGCGTAGGCATGAGCCAGGAGACGATAGACGGGATACAGACCCTGCCCGGCGTGGAATACGCCGTTCCCACGGCTACGTACCGCATATCCAGAGCCATCCGGGGAGGATTCGGAGGCGGCTTCGGGGGCGGAGGAATGCAGATATCCGGTTTCCAGGGGGGGCGAAGCGGAAGCGGTTCTGTGTCCATAATTTTCACCGGCATAAACCCCGACGACCTGGATGACGTGATAAGCGATGAGGTCATGGTTACTGACGGAAGAAAGCTAGAGAGCTCGGATGCCGGCAAGGAAGTTGTCCTGATAGGTTCGACGGCGGCTTCGGACCAGAACCTGAACGTAGGGGACGAGATAGAATACCAGCACACGGACCGGAACAACTCAAAGACTGAGAGCTATTTCTTCGAAGTCATAGGTGTACTTGAGGAGACGTCGGATACGAGCATAGACTCATCTTTCTACGTCCCGCTCTCAACTATGCAGGAAATAGAAGAACAGGACGAGATACAGAACCTGCGCGTCAAAGCAACAGACGTAAGCCTCGTAGAAAACCTGACGACGAAGATAGGAGACCTCTACGACGACATACGGGCGATGTCCTCGGTCACGATAATACGCCAGCTCGAATCAAGCCTGTCCCAGATACAGCTCGCAGTATACGGAATAGCCGGGATATCCATACTCGTCGGAGGGATCGGCGTCATGAACACGATGATAATGTCCGTCATGGAGCGGCGCAGAGAGATAGGCGTAATGAAAGCGATAGGTGCGACAACTACGACTATCCTCGTGCAGGTCATAGAAGAATCCGCAGTGCTAAGCATCATCGGAGGACTGGCCGGGCTCAGCCTGGGATACGCATCGGTAACGATAATCCCCCGGATGACGAGTTTTACTCCTATACTCACCCCGGACCTGATAACACTCGGCATGGGCTTTGCCCTGATACTCGGGATAGGCGCAGGGATATACCCCGCATGGAGCGCATCAAGGCTCGACCCAATAGAGGTGCTGCGCTATGAATAACGAAGCAATAAGATGCGCAGACCTCGTCAAGACCTACAACGCAGGAGAGGTGAACGAATACAAAGCCCTCAAAGGAGTGAACCTGACCATAAAAGAAGGAGACTTCATCAGCATAATAGGTTCCTCCGGATCAGGGAAATCAACACTGCTGAACTTGATAAGCTGCCTGGACACGCCCACATCGGGAGAAGTTTTCATCGACGGAACCGCCCTCTCAGACCTCGGAGACAACGACCGGGCGCATCTGCGCAACCAGAAGCTGGGATTCATATTCCAGCAGTTCAACCTCCTGCGCGGGATGACGACGTACGAGAACGTAGAACTCACCATGCGCTTTGCAGGGATCGGAAGAACGGAGCGGCACGAACGCGTACTGGAACTCCTCAAAAAGGTCGGCCTGGAAAACAAGAGAAACAACCGCCCGACGGAACTATCCGGAGGAGAGCAGCAAAGGGTGGCAATAGCAAGAGCGCTTGCAAACGACCCCCAGATCATCCTCGGAGACGAACCCACGGGGAACCTGGACACGACTACCGGAGCAACCATCATGGAGCTTCTCATCGAACTGAACCAGGACCAGGGAAAGACTCTTGTAATGGTCACGCACGACCCTGCCATCGCCAGAAAAGCCCAGAGGACGGTTCGGATAAAAGACGGCGTACTGGAAGAAGAAGTGCGCGGCGCTTTGATAGGGAACGGGAACATAAACGGTGAAACACATCACAAAGGTGCGAAAAAATGAGACGAACAATATTTGTTATATGGACCTTACTCTTTGCAGCAATACTTTTTTCCGGCTGCATGGGATCCTCCGACTCAGGCGACCAGGAGACGGAGACGACGCAGGAAGACCCGGGAGGAGACGTGATGGGCGATCCTATGGGAGGTGGCGATATGGGACCCCCGCCTGACGGAGGACCCGGCGGACCGATGGATTTCTGAGTACGGAAAAAATGAAAAACCGGATAATACTAATGGGAATCATAGCAGGGTTAACTGCGTCAATGCTCTTTACAGGGTGCACCGGTTCAACCGACTCGAACTATCAGGAGACAGGAACGCAGGAATATATACAGACACCCGCCGGACAAGACCAGTCTGCCCAGAATTTGGGACCGCAAGATAACGGACAAAACACGGAACGCGTCATGGGCGGTCCCCGCGGGAACATGGGAGCACAGCTCGCGGAAGCATGCAGCGGAAAAGCGGCAGGCGACGCATGCACCATTGCTTTCGGAAACCGGAGCGTAGACGGGACATGCGCCGACAGGGACGGGAACGTAACCTGCCAGCCCGCAGACGGAAGCCTCCCGCAGGGGCCCGGAATACCCGGCGGGCGCAGCGAAGCATTCATACAGGCGTGCAGCGGAAAAGGAACAGGCGACTTGTGCACTCTCACGATGAGAAACCAGACTATGGACGGGACATGCGCCGACAGGCCCGGGAACATAACCTGCGTCCCGGACAACCAAGTATTGGGACAGATGAACCAGGATAAACCCAACGGACCATAAAGATCCCCCCCTAAGGTCAGGCACGCGTGGAGCCGGGAGCTCCATGCCGTGCCTGACTAATCAAATAATCATCCGTCTAAATAAAACATGGAAAAAAAACAAAAAACACCTTTCCCGGCGATTACAGCACTGCCAGTCCTTATTATCGCGGGGCTTGCAGCTGCATATATCGCGGATGGAGATGAGAAAAGAGCCGGGAGAAAGACGGGAAAAATGGTTAACATACGGGGTGGAACCGGCCAGCTTCATGGCGTAACTAATATATCTGATCTAAGCCTGCCTGAAAACGCATCGAAAGCCCAAATAAGAGAAGCGGCAAGGGAGAGAATCATAAATCAGATGGGGCTGCCATCAAATGCGACGGATCAGCAAATAATCAATGCTTTAAAGGAACTGGAAGATGAAAATCATGCAGCGATAGATGCGGCAATATCATCCAAGGACTACTCTTCCTGGAAGGCCGCAGTGGAAAAGAGCCCTCTGGGAACGCACCTGACCTATTTAATCCCCCTGGAAAAATTCCCAAAGTACGCCGAGATGGTCCAGGCCGAAAAGAAGGCCGCAGCCCTTAGAATCGAACTAGACCTTTCCGGAATGAAGGCAGTAAGATTTATGCAGCGGAAAAGCAGCGATGAATTATGATACCTACAGTGTTCGATCGATGAACTTTTGAGGGGGTCTGTCACCTCAGCCCCCTCATCTATTAAATTATGTTTTATTAAAATAATCAAACGAAAAATGAACCGATTTCCTGCGCCGATGGGACGCGAGCTGGTAATGGATATATTTCCGTTGTATTTCCTGTATACGATAGTCATAGTGCTGATAATCGCGCTGATATTCTACTGGCTCATACATGCCGCAAAGAAAAAAGAGACTGCCGTAGACATACTAAAAAAGAGATACGCCAGTGGAGAGATCGACAAGGAGACGTTCGACCGCATGAAAGAAGAGCTTGCCGAGTGAGAGAATGGAAGTCTCTGAAACACGTTTGGGCGTAGCGATAATCGCGGTGTTCGGGTTGGGAATATTATTCTCGGTGCTGAACGGATACTACATAGAAGACACGGGCGAACCGATACCCATGATGGTCTACGGAATGACTGCAGTCGCAATGGGAGTAGGCGCGCTCCTCGTAATGCTATTCCAGTGGAAGATAAGCCAGAAACAGCTATACCGCATCCTCAAGGTTCTGCCGGAAGACGAGCGCGCGATAATCGAGATACTGGTAAAAGAGAAACGGATGGAGCAGAATATGCTGGTTGCAGAGAGCGGCCTCTCAAAGGTCAAAGTCTCACGGACCCTCTCAAAACTAGAGCAGAGGAACATAATAGAAAAAAAGCCCTTGGGCAACACGAATCTAATAAAACTCGTCATATGACAATCTAAATGAAAAACAATTTGTTATACGCAGGCATCTTACTGCTACTGGTTTTTTTCATCGCAGGATGCACCGGCAAGGAAAATGCAAAAGAAGGCGTTTCGGAAAAGATCGTTCCAGAAACGTCTGCCGTACTCTTTTCAGAGTCTCAGGATACGGGTCAAGCAACTATCCAGCTCCCGGAGCCAAGATACGACGGCGAGACCTCCGTTGAACAAGCAATGAAGAACAGACGAAGCGTCCGCAAGTTCACGAAAGAAGCACTCGACATAACAGACGTCTCGCAGCTCCTCTGGGCGGCGCAGGGCATAACCTCAGAAGACGGAAAGAGAACTGCCCCAAGCGCGCAAAGGCTGTACCCACTTGAAGTATACGTGATCGCGTTAAACGTAAACGGCCTAGCCCCGGGTGCATATCATTATATCCCGCAGGGTCACCTGCTGGAAACGATAAAATCAGGCAATATGAGTGCGGAAGACTTTACAACGGCGCCTGCGGCATTCGTGATAGCTGCGAATCTTGAGAAAAAACCGGGTGCCCGCCCGGCGGCTGCGAACAACACCCCGCCCGGAAACAATATGCCTCCAGGAAACGGTTCTGCCCCCAACGGAGGACCGAAGGAGACGACATCAGACACGATAAAGACGTGGTATTATGCAGAGATAGGTCACGCAGCCCAGAACATGTATCTCCAATCGGAGAGCCTGGATTTGGGCATGGTCACCACGGGGGGTTTCGATGCAGACAAGCTGGACTCCGAACTGGAATTCCCGGCCAACGTGACGTCATTTTACCTAATCCCTGCAGGCCACACCGGATGATCAGATCATAAAATTTGTTTTTCGGAGAGGGTGGATCCCCCCATCCGCCCTCTCCTTATATTACCCTGATCCTGCAGTGCATCATTAAACGTATGCGTTAAATCTCCGTATACTGCTCTACACACTGTTTTTTCTGTGGTGTTTCACTTTTTGCACCTCTTGTTTCATCATAACATATCATGTGTTTCTTCCAGGGAGATAGCATGACAACACAAGAATTCGGGCGAAACGCCCAATCTATCCAGTCGATCGATGAGATGATGATGGCCTACGTTGCAGAGAACGCGGGCGCGACAAAGACAAGAGGAAAAACCGGCGAATCGTGCCGGATGCACGGAATAGACCTTGCGGCACTCGACCTCCCTGAGAATGCAACTCTCGGAGAAATAAGAGCGGCTCTAAGGATGAGGGCAATTGAGCTCCTCGACCTATCCGACGACACGTCCGACGAGGAGATCACAGAGGAGATAAACGCGAGAAGAGCGCTTGAACTGGAAGATGCTATAGCCTCCGGGAACTACGACAAGTGGCTGCGCCTCATAAAGGACACCCCAGGCGGAGAAACGCTGGCAAAGACCATAACCAGAGACAAATTCCGCGCATACCGGGAGATGAGAGAAAACGTCCTGATGGCAGAGGAAATAGCGCTGGAACTAAAACTGCCTTCCCGTGAAACGCGATGGATCGGCAGGGCGGCAGGCATTTACGGAGGATCCGCCCTGGTGGGATTATGAAGATTAGCGAAAACAAAAGGATATTTTTAACACAATAACTGTTTTTTTTTTTTATTAATTTTTTTTGATATAAATCAAAAATGGCACCATTACCCCCTCCCCTCGGGCCCGAGTTGTTATTCGAAGTATTCCCTCCGTACTTTGTGTACACTCTGGCGATAACACTGTCAATAGCCTTGATATTCTACTGGCTGATACGAAACCAGGTAAAGAAAGACACTCCCATGGACGTGCTGAGGAAGAGATACGCAAAAGGAGAGGTCGATGCCGGATCATTCCGGGACATGAAAAAAGAGATCAGCAAATGATATTATTTTTTTTTAATCCCCCTCCCGGAACATCCCGGAACCGGTGTCCTGCGTTAGTGTGCTTGTTCCGGTCTCCGGGTGTGTTTCACTTTTTGAGCTTCTTGTTTCATCATAACATATCATGTGTTTCTTCCAGGAAGATAGCATGGCATCAGCAAAAAAGTTGGGGCTTTCTGTCCTGGCGGTCCTGTCAGTGCTCCTCGTAGGGAGCCTGGCGTGGGCCGTTGCGGACACTGCCTCAGGGAACAAAACAAGAGAACGGAGCGGGAACATGACCGGGATGCGCGGCGGAGGATTCGGCGGAGGACCGGGCGGGATGCACGGCATGCTGAACGCAACCGACCTGAACCTTGCCGGGAACGCGACAGGTGCAGAAATAAGAGCCGCGATGGAAGAGAAAAGAACCGCGATGGAAGCAAAGATGAACGAGGAGCGTGCCCTGGTAGAAGCTGCATTATCCTCGGGAGACTACGACGCATGGAAAACTGCAGTCGGGAAAACGCCCCGCGGAACGCAACTCACATCGCTGGTTACTGAGGAAAATTTTGCCAAATACGCGGAGATGGAAGGCTACATGGTAAAAGCAAGAGCCCTAGCAACTGAACTCGGCCTGGAAGGAAACGGCACGGACAAAGGTTTCGGCAGGGAAATGGGAGGCCGCGGATGCCCCGGAGGAAAATTCCCTGAAGACGCGACAAGCGAGGAGGCAACCGAATAAAAAAATACATGTGAATGGTCCGCGGGGCCATTCATTTTTTTTCTTTAAGAACTGCCCCGCGGGGGCTATCACAATCAAGGAAAAGCCCGCATGGACCTGAAAAAATGCATCAGATGCTACTGCTGCCCTGAACTGTGCCCCCACAAGGCAATAGACCTCAGATCCCATCTGGGATTGGTCAGGAGCCTGAAGAAAAGGTGAATCAGGTGGAGACTACACCCTTTTCCCCGTGATTCAAGGCAAAGAATCGGGCTTTTTCCCAGTTAAATCCTTTTTTAAGCATTGAATCTAATTATCTATCCTACGCTTGGTGTTTTTTATTTAGAAAGTATTGCTTTCTGACAGATGAATTCCTTCAGGAATTCATGTACCTAGGCATAAAAACCTATTGTACCCGAAAATTCTATGCAACTCTTCTAACGGCACAGGCGGTATATAAAAAAGAGGAAAAAACAAAAATGGCATATGGCGACAACAAGGGCGGATACGGAGACAGGGAAATGCATAAAGTAACTTGCTCCGATTGCGGGAAAGAAACAGAAGTCCCGTTCAAGCCGTCAGGTGACAGACCTGTATACTGCAAGGACTGCTACCAGAAACACAGACCACCGAGAAGATACTAAGATATCCGAATCAAAAAAGAATTTTTCTTCGGTTATTATTTTTTTATTTTTAATTTTTATAACATCCTTCTCCTACCCGTTTTAATCCTAATAATAATATCTGCCGATCTAATCCTATGCAGACCTCCTTTCTTTTTCCAAGGCGCACATTCGACATGGCCGCTCCAAAAAACCCCGAGACAAGGAACGTACTGATCGGAATAGGGATCACGTTATTTGGGATATCCCTGTTCTTCCTGCCGATCGCAACCGGCATGGACGGGATGAACGGAGGCTTTGCTTTGATGTTCCTCGCAATAGCGTTGGTCATCCCGGCTGGGATAATCACTACTATCCTGTATGGCATACGCGCGCTCACTCTGCAGAGGATACTATCAGGAAAAGATCTTATAGTTCACTGGACCTACACTCCGGGGGAATGGAAAAAATATGCCGGGGAAGAACATGTCCGTGAAACGTCCGCCAAGATGGCTCTCTTCTATGTGCTCGTGTTTTTCTCTGTCCTGATAGGAGGGGGACTATTCTTCGTAGCTGACGACAAGGAAGCTGCAGTGATCGTATTATTCGGCCTCTTCGGGCTGATCATATTCATAAGGTTGCTTATATATTTTTCAATCAAAAAGACCCGTGACGACAATATAAAATACTTGGGCGAAGCATACATTGGCCGCAAGGGGGTCTGTCTGAACAAGTCGTTCCATTCATGGAACTTCCTTTCGCAACTGGAAAGCGCACGCATAGACGTAAACCAAAAAATACTGGAAATAGAATACTCCTCCCTTTCGCGCCAGGGGAAAGACTACTCATCTGTCCGGATACCCATACCCTCCGGGAAGGAAGACGATGCAAAAAAGGTACTCTCGGGATTATTGAAGGATCGCAGCTGATGGCCCGGTCTCCGGTGGCCTGCATCGATTCTTAGGTGCATAATCTAATATACTAACATTAACTGGTGTATTCCTATTAAGAGAGTAAATGCTTTCTGAAATGAATTCCCCCCGGAATTCATGTACGCATATCCCAAGCAACCCGTACCTGAAAATTCTTTGCATGATTCTGTTCGGTCACCGGCGAAAATTTAACGGAGGAAAAACAAAAATGGCATACGGCAACTTAAACGGGAGCTACGGAGAACGCGAAATGCATAAAGTAACATGCTCCGACTGCAAGAAGGAAACGGAAGTACCCTTCAAGCCCACGGGCGACAGACCTGTATACTGCAGGGACTGCTACCAGAAGCACAGACCCCCGAGAAGATACTAAAAAGTATTCTATTTCGGACTATTTTTTTTATTTTGAATAAGGGCCTCCGTCAAAATCGATTTACCTGTTATATTTGCCGCGCTCTTTCCAGTGTTCACGTGAATATCATACCTGCCTGGAGTGCGCATGGAGATAGAAGAGTATCTTATCTATTATGTCTCCTATCTACTAACCATGGAACGAAAAATAAATATCTGTTTGCTTCTGGGCATCCTGATCCTCACACTATCCCTCGGCGGCTGCGTCGGTTCATGCGTCCAGGGCTCCGGCAATAAGATAGCGCAGGAGCGGGTAGTCCCGCCCTTTACCGGCGTCTCTTTCTCGGGCGAGGGAAACGTCAACATAATACAGGACGGGAGCGCGAAAGTCAAACTGACAGGCGACGACAACATCCTTGAGAACGTCGAAACCTACGTGCAGGACGACGTTCTCTACATCAGGCCGAAACAATGTTATTCCGGGAGCATAGATGCATACGTGAACATGGGAACGGTTAGATCGATATCTCTCGACGGCAGCGGGAACATAATCGGGGGAACCAAAATAACGTCGGACGACCTGCTCCTAAAACTCTCCGGAAGCGGAAAGATAATGGCGGGTATGGAAGCAAAAAAACTCGCAGTATCCGTCTCCGGCTCAGGGGAATCGACTCTGATCGGAACAGCGGACGATTTCTCCTATGACCTGAGCGGCTCAGGCAAACTTTCAGCATACAAACTCTCAGCCAAAAGAGGGAAAATAACAATATCCGGATCCGGGTCAGCTGAAACGACCGCACGGGAAACGCTGGACGTAACGATAAGCGGCAGCGGCACAGTATACTACAAAGGCAACGCGACCGTAAGCCAGACCGTGAGCGGATCGGGGAAGATCGTAAAAACAGAATAAGCCTATCCGGGATTATTTTCCGTATCTCCCAATAAGGAAGCCCAGGAGAGAGCCGAGGACCAAAGTCATCGCCATGATCGGAACAAGCGTCATCGGCGTATTCCAGCTGATCAGCATCGCGCATGGCAGGAGCACCAAAAAAGAGATTGCAACGCCTTTCAAGGGGCCTTTTATCCGCAGGTCTGAAGACGCTATCAGGAAACCGGACACGGCCCACAAAGAGAATGCGGATATGACGGCGTCTCAGGACAGGTTATCTGCGAGCATGGGCAATACATCCACTATTCCTGAAAAGACTCCCAGCATGATACCCAAACGGATCTTTTTCATTTTTTACCTAAGCAGATCGCAGAATTCATTTATCCTATCGGTATCGATCCTGGTTTCTATCCCTGAGCTGTGGAACTCAAATGACGCAACAGGAGCTTTGGAAAGTGCCTCCATGTTTTTGAAAGCCCCTTTAATCCCAAGTCCCGTGCCGCTCAAAAAGAAAGCGACATTGTTGAACTTTTCAATATTCCTGGTGAAATACGTCCTAACAGCAGGAGCGATGCCGAAACTCCAAATAGGCGAACCGACGATCACAAGATCATACTCGGAAGGATCCCGAGCGAATTCGATATCCGTCAGGAACTTTCTGAACGCATCCCTGCTGCCGGAGAACCAGCCGGTCACTCCGGACCTCTCCTTCTTGTCGCGTATCTCGTCTATGTCGCAGCATAACTCTCTTGCGATCTCTTCTGCTAGCCTGCGGGTGTTCCCGGTTTTGGAGTAATAGACGACGAGAGTTTTCATTTGTTTCTAACCTATTATCTGTTTCTGCTGGCGGCGCAATTCCTTGTTCGGGGTCTTGAGCCAATCTGCATATTTCTTAACCCATTACGTCCTGTCCTTGGAGATTTGCTTCTCCCATTTCTTTCAGGTCGATCTCAGGAAGATCATTTTTCATTTCAGGAACTTCTCCATCTCTTTTTCCATGTCGAGCCTTCTTGCGTAGTCTTCAGTTAATCCTATGTCAAGCCCTTGCTTAAATACTTCTTATAAATGAGATGCGTCCTCAATGTCCTTTTCGCTTCCCAGAAACAGATTGAAAGGTATCTGGACCTCGATAGGAGAGATGCGGGATTATCTTTTTGTTCAGGAGTACCTTTTGGCTGTGTTCTAGTGTCCAGTAGTCCATTTTTTTTGAACTTTACTTCCATATTGGGTATGAATTTTCCCGGATAAGATAAACGCAAAGCTGTGTCATTGAGGATACATTCGTCGTAAGCGTCGGCAGGGTCTCTTGTGATAAGGCATTCGAATTTGCAAGAAACTTCCTTCCACAAATTAAAGAATTTCTCCCTATCCAGGACTGAAACATAGCCTAATACGAATCGATCTAGGCTGTTCAACTCCTTGTCTAAGGCGTAGCCGCCGGGGTTCTTCGAGAGTTCTACGTTTATTAATTGGGCTTTTAAAAGAAAAAAAAGGGTGATTCATAGCAAAAGGCGCCTTCCCCGGAAGAACCCTATTTAAGATTCTTGGCTTGAGGGCCTTGTATCCCCGTCTGAAAACAATATCCACATTATGAACATAAAACACCCGGCAGACTGTCAGGGCCGAGTCTGAGCGGTTATAAAAACAGTACGTTAGAAGACAATCGCGCTTTATCTAATGTGCTTTGATAAGCGCGCCCGAAAGATCATGGCTTCCCTTGAGAACCCATCCCCTTGGCCTCATCTTTACCTTATGGTTCCTGCACACTCCTGTGGGATCATAGAAATAGTTTTCCTTGCACTCCGGGCAAAGCATAATGTTTTCTTCGCCCAACTCTCCTGAATGACCTATCTGCTCCGATTCACCTTTACCGCACGGGCAAGCCTGCCTACGCTTAATAACCTCTTCGCTGACCATGTAAAACCTTGTATATTATGATAATATATGGGTTTACAAGGCTATTAGGTGGAAGGATTAAGCTAAGTACTCATATACCAATCCTCCGGACTTATCTGCTCATGTGATTAATAACCGATCCATCTATCATTAAATAAATAACATCTCCCTAAAAATGACTCAGGCGAAAAGGATCATAAGGGCTTTGTTTTTCGATAGAAAGGCATATGATGAACTAAAGAATGATGGAAATGCCATGATACCTGGCATAGTCTTTGTCCTGATTTTCGGCCTGGCGGCTGCTTTTTCGACAGAAAAGAACTCCCAGATGATCGCTCTGATAATTGTCCCTTTATTTTACTTTATCTACTGGCAGATATTTGCGGGCATAATAAGCATGATACCCCAGCTATTCGGCGGAAAAGCAAGCTTTGAAGAGTATATAAAGGTCTTTAACTACTCGGCAATACCCTTCACCCTTGGGCTAATGCCGGTTATTGGTTTCATCGCGAACATATGGGGTCTGGCATACATCATACTCGCGACCAAAGAAGTTTACGGACTAACCTGGCCTAAAGCGATCAAGGGAACCATTACGCTGATGATATTGAGCTTTTTTTTCACTATCGCGCTGTTGCCTTACCTTGTAAGTCCCTACGGCTCCATCCACCTATCGGGCTTGACCCTTGTAAGCAAACCCGTACAAGAAGGGCTTTCGAATTTTAAAATATCCGATATAACAATAAACGATAAAAACATGGAACTCGTAAGCTATAACTATAAGAAGTATAGCGAGAACGGGAGAGGGGATTGTGTTAGAGATACGGTCCCGGGTTCCATCGAGGTACATGAACACAGTTTTATCCTTTCCCCTATACGCACAGATGCAACCATCAAAAGCATCGATATTTCCAGGGATACGAAACCATGTTGCGTCTATTTAGACTATTTTGGAAAGACCCTCCGATCCGGATACGGGGCAAGAGTCGATGCGATCTGCAGGGGAGAAAGCACAGGAGGCGGAGTATACGATCTGGAGATCGCAGTATCATACGAGACTACGGAGAATGGAGTAACTAGCAGTCACACCGACACAGGCCACATAAAAGGGCCGAATGAGATCGATACGGGACTATAAGCGTTCCGGTGACTGATACATCTACTGCGGGACGTATCAAAGGCCGGGAAAGGAGTATAAATGCAATCAAGGGAGAGATTGATGCATTAAAAATTCATTAAAACTTTTGAAGGTTTTCTTTAATGACGTGTGTTTTTAATAACAATTATGTTACTGAACTCATTAATTTGCAGTCTATGTTCCTTAGTCTATTAACGCCTTCTGTTGTTTGCTCCATTCCTTGTTCGGAGTCTTCTTCAGCCATTCGGCGTATTTTTTGACCCATTCCATCCTATCCTTGAAGTTTCTCTTCTTCCATTTCCTCATTTCTTTCAGGTCGATTTCTGGCAGGTCTTTTTTCATTTCAGGAACCTCTCCATCTCTTTTTCCACGCCGAGCCTTCTAGCAAAGTCTTCCGTTAATCCTATGTCGAGCCTTTGCTTAAATACTTCGTATAAGTGCGCTGCATCTTCTATGTCCTTTTCGCTTCCCAGGAACAGCTTGAAAGGAATCTGGACTTCGATCGGAGAGATATGGATCATCCTTTTGTTCAGGAGTACCTTTTGGCTGTGTTCCAGGGTCCAAAAGTCAAGAGGCTTTTTAGGGAACTTTGCCTCCATATTGGGTATGAATTTTCCAGGGTAAGAGAAACGCAGTGCGGTGTCGTTTAGAAGGTATTCGTCGAAAGCGTCGGCCGGGTCTTTTGTGTTCAGGCATTCGAAGCCGCCTGAAAGAGAATCCCACAGTTTAAAGAACTTCTCCCTCCTCATCTTCTCCACGATCATATCAACGTCCTCCGAAGACCTGCTCCTGCCAAAGAGGATCGCAACATACCCCGAGACGATCACGTATTTTATCTTCTCCTTGTCCAGGACCGAAACATAGTCCAATACAAAGCGATCAAGGCTGTTCAACTCCTTGTCGAAGGCGTAGCCGCCGGGGATCTTGGAGAGTTCCACGTTATTAATTGGAACTTATAAGGAAAAAAGGGATCAGACATGCGCTATGTGCATATATTGCTTTTTTTGGTTTTTGACAACCGTTTTGACGACATATTTGACAACCCGATGTTTTTGTCGTATGCTCAAAATCTAATACGCTTTGTCGTGGTGTTTTACGTAATGGAATATGATGACGTCTCCTGTGATTTCATATACCAGCACGAACGGGTCTATATGCACTCTTCGGGTGCCTGCAAGGTCTCCCCTGAGTGGTTTATAGTGTTCCGGCTGTTCGGATATTTCTTGGATCTTTTTCCTTAGTCTCTCGTAGAGGACTGGATCCTTGTTCTTGATCTTCTTTACCTGCTTTTCGAAGACTGCTACATAATGGATTCGGTAATCCATTTCCTAGAGCGAATCAAGGTATTTCTTCATCTCGGCGGCGTTCGCAAAAGTCCTGCCCTTGCCTTCTTTGAATGCTTTCCGGTTTTCCTTGACCGCACTGATCAATTCCTTGTCGTTGTAGAGTTCCTGGTCGAGCATTTCCTCTTCCTTTTCTTTTGTAATAGGCTGCATCTCCCTGAACTCATGGCGTATGCCGCTTCTGATAAGATCGCTTATGTTTGAGAAATAACCTTTTTCCACAAGGATCTGGGCTTCGTTATACATCCCCTCCGGAAGGGAGATCGTTATCTTTTTATATTCCATTTATACCACCTTAGTACGTATTAGGTACTTATCGGATAAATAGAAGAAATTCCGCTGATCTTCCAAGTCATCTGCTTCTCCCTCACCTTTCAGCATAACTAAGTTCGGGATCCAGCGATCATTTTATGTATTTCAGATAAACCGCGAAGAGATCCTTGTACGTCTTCTTGTATTTCTCAAGGAACAGTCTTTTGAAATTAGACCTACGGATTAATATAGTAAAAGAAAATGTAGGGGTAAATGTTGGGGGTGAATCAATTGCCCAATAAACTCTCTGATTAAAAGCTTCCTGTCTAGTGCTGTATGGACTTTCTGTTTAATCCTATAAATTTATACTGTCCATGACTAACTTTTTCTAAACAATAATACTCATTGTTGTACTCTGATTTTGAATCTTTATGGACGTCCTGTGTCAATATCCACCCGCTTAGCCGTTGATCCTCAATTTCTGAGAGTGATGGGATTAATTCTTCACGTATAACTTCCATAATCTCTTTAGGGGAAAAAAACTCTCTTCCTCTACTACTTAGGATTAGACTCGCAAGATAATTCAACCTTACTTTAGTCCATACTCCAGAAGATAAAAAAATATTTTTCTGGGTATCATCATCGATGTACTGGTTGGCAAGTTGCTTCATAAATTCTTCTACAGATAGGCCATAATCTTTAATAATATATTTTTCAATACTTTCTTCATACTTTGGTTTTACCTCAGTGCTAGCTTTTGAAAAATTCGATTTTTCAATACCTATTTCAGATTTATGATAAGCCATGAGAGCACGGTCAATATCTCTTAAAGATTTATTTGTGCTCTCTTTAATTCGGATAATCGCTCTATAATGCTCTAAGAAATTTTTTTCTGTTCTGTTTTTATTTTTTAAATAATCGTTAAAAAACAATGCTTCAGTTGTTCTCACATCCATTATTGGAACATCAGATGGGAACATAAAATGCAATATTGTCGTACCTGTGGGCACAGCTATCCCATGTAATCGCAATAGCTGATGCAGCTTGTTTTCTAAATCTCCCTCTAAAGCGCATTTGTTAATTACCTGAATTTCTCCTGGTTTTTCCTCACGACTTTTGATTTGTGTTCTATGTGTTTGCTTTTTCTTTTGTGGTATTTATGCTAGTAATAAGTAAATTACTTATTACTCTACTTAAAAAATGG
>JBAQYF010000012.1:0-16004 GCA_049299895.1 Candidatus Altarchaeia archaeon | reverse complement strand
CTCTGCTTGACTTTTCCATCGCCATCACGGTAGCTTTCAACAAGCTCAAGATACGTCGCATCTCCCTTTTTCGTTTTACGGACAAAGGCCATTTTTTAAGTAGAGTAATAAGTAATTTACTTATTACAAGTATAAATACCACAAAAGAAAAAGCAAACACATAGAACACAAATCAAAAGTCGTGAGGAAAAACCAGGAGAAATTCAGGTGATAAAGCACGTAAAATGGCAAGTAAAACGGCTTTAAGATCATCTTTTCAAACCCGTGTTTTGAGTACTGGATATTATTCCATTTTGAATATGTTCAACACTGCTGCGATGCAAAAGAACTAGTCTCCCGGATAAGAGAAAGACATCTGCCTGAATACAGAAAAAATGATCCGGACATATACGAAAAGACCGAGAAAAACATTCCTTCTGCCGTAACAAATGCTAAGCGAAGCGTTCAAAAACACGTCGACAAAAAAGTCGATCCAATAAGCGTAGACAGCAATCCATGCACTACGGTTTACGCGCTGATGGAAATGTTTATGAAATTAAAGAAGCAGGATGAAAGGATGCGAAAGTAACTCCGATTTCGAAGATTAAATCCCAATCAAAAACCTCCACTCCGGCACGTACTCAATCCTCCTCCCGTTCGTTTATATACTACTCCGCCTCAATTATTCAACATGTACAAACCATTATCCCTTTCCCTGTTGTTGTTTTTCTGCCTGCTTTCCTGCGGGTGCACCCAGAATGTTGAACAAGCCGCGGACACGTCTACTACCACATTAGCGCAGCCGATCGCAACCGAACCTGCAACCACTACGTCGACGGAAGGGACCTCGACAACATTGTCAGCTCCGGAGGCGAGGCGCTCTGATACCATTTCTTTCAAGGAAGTAACCCCTGAGAACGTCATCTCAGAACTTAGGGCCGGCAGCATAGATTATTCTTTTTTAAGCATCAACCAGACACTTGCAGAGAGCGTTTTGAACGATCGGGATATTACCCTGTATCCCGGTTCGGCCAACATATTCAATCTGCTCCTCAACCCCGCACCCGGCCCCAACGGGTCTTTGAATCCCTTCTCGTTTAGAGAAGTCAGGTACGCATTGAATTACATGATAGATCGGTTGTATGATCCTGAAGGCGCGAATATGGGCTTCGTCGAGCCTGCTTCGTTGTTCGTTGTGCCGAGCGAATCCGGTTACTCTCTTGTGTCAGATATCGCGGGGAAATACAACTACAACTATGATCCTGCCAAGGCAAATAAGATCATTGACGCAGCCTTGTCCGAGGCGGGCGCAAAGAAGGTTGGCGGCAAGTGGTTTTACAATAACGACCCGGTAAAGATAACGTTTTACATCAGGTCCGAGGACGAGCGAAGGGCCATCGGGGACCGGCTTTCGTCAGAACTTGAAAATGCGGGTTTTACCGTGAACCGGCAGTATGTGCTGTTTGATGGAGTAAGGAAGACGGTCTTTGGTACCGATCCTGCAAAGCTTGAATGGAGCATCGCCACAGAATCTTACACCCTCGGGGCGGACGAGTATGACTCCCAGGTGATCAATTACATGGGCGCGCCTTGGATGGGCAACATGCCGGGCTTCGGCCAGGAGGGCTGGTGGCAGTACGAGAACAAGGACATCGATGAGTTGGGCAAGAGATTGTACCACTCGGATTATTCCTCTGACTCTGAGCGCAAGGAGATTTACAAGAACCTGACGGAAATGATTGCTCAGGACGCTGTCAGGCTGTATGTTGCAGTCAAGCACGACAAGTCTCCTGCGAGAAGCGATGTGACGGGCCTTACTGCGAGCAAGAGGTCCGGGATCAGGTGGCATGTGAACTACGTGCAGGCGCGTACATTGGATGGGTCGCTCGTGATAGGGGAGCGCTACATAGACGCGGGCCCGAGTAATTGGAATCCCGTAGCCGGCCACGACGACATCTACAGTTCGGAGATAATGGCGGCGTTGACCGATCCTCCGATAGACTACGATCCAGTCACCCAGATACCAAGGCCCTACAGGTGGAATTACTCTGTTCAGACCGGGGACATATCCATCCCAGGGGATGCGTTCGTCTGGGACGTCAATTCCGATTCATGGGTCGGCGTATCGCAAGGCGCAAAAGTGAAGAGCATGGTATCGTTCGATCTGTCCAGATACATCGGCTCAAAGTGGCACGACGGATCAAATATAACGTGGGCCGACGTGCTTTATGGGATAGCGCAGCGCTTCGAAGTAAAGTCCGATCCAAACAAGCTTAAGACGGAATCCTCTTTTGCAGACGACAGCGTCAGGAATTTCAAGGGCTTCAGGATAGTTGGAAACACGCTTGTCGTATACCTCGACTACTCGCACGTCAACCGGAATTATATTGCAGACTTCGCAGTCATAAAGGTCGATTATCCTATAGATGTGCTTGCGGCGGGCGACAAAGCAGTATACTCAGACGGACTGCTCGCATACACAAAGAGTGCGTCGGAGAGCAGTAACAAAACGCAGATGCTGATCAACAGAAAAGACAGCGCAGGGATCGTTGTGGGAGAGATGGACAAGCTAACCTATGCCGACGTAAGGGCAGAAGTGAATGTCCTCGGCATAGAATACATGTCAGAGAAGGAACTAAAGGACAGGATAAAGGCCGCAGACGACTGGTACCAGAAGTACGGGCATCTGGTGATAAGCGACGGGCCATATTACCTTACGGATTACGACCTCGTGAACAGGAAGGTGTCGCTTAATGCCTTTGGTGAGTAGGGGGAAATTGTCGGTAGTCGCGACAACAACGACATCTTCCTCCTCGTCCACGTCTGTTCCGGCGACGTCTTCGACAACGAAAAAGGCGACTACGTCGACTACGTCAACCACCGTGACAACCAGCACTACAAGCACGACCACGTCTACGACAACATCGACCACTCAAAAAATATTGCCCTTGACCGAGTCGGCCTTTAAGAATCATATCATCGAAAGCGAGGAGTACCGGACTACAATACGTGATTATGGCCAGCGGAACATGTTGTTGTTCGTCGATTCCCGGCATTATTATGATGCAAAAGACTATGCGGAAGAGATGGATGAAAAGTATGGCCTGGATTGTTATGATTGTTTTAACTATAGCGGGGGCTTGGTCTGGGTGAGCGAATTCGGTTCCAAGGATCATGTCGGCTATTCGTGTGTCCTGGATATGGAAACCGGGACAGGTGTGATGTACCGCTTCACCGCAAATAACGTCTCGTGCCGGTGCGACGCGATATGATAGATTGCTTTGTTATCTCTTCTATGTCATTACATCCCGCAGGGTTTTTCCTATAGTATCAGTCAGGCTTCTTAAATCTTTGTCATTTAATCTGTAAGCAGACGTATCTTTCCGTGCGGGTTTCTGGCCGGAGGGCAACAGATCGGCGATATGCAGATCGATTACTGCAACAGGTTCTTTCCCAGTCCTTTTCGTCAATTCGCCCGCCAGCTTAGGGTTTGCGCCGTCGGCTCCGCCGCTTATCGAGATGAAGGCATATCTGCGCGGATTTGTTTTCAGGTACTTTAGGTATGTGCGAAGCGGTGATGCCGCCTGTCCCATCCAGACCGGCCCGAAGAAGAGGATCATATCATACTTTTCCAGTATGCCGGGTGCCGGTTGTACCTTTGGCGTCCTGTTGAATAACACGTCCAGGACGATTGTTGCCATAGTCCTGGTTTTTGGTTCGGTGATTTTGATGTGTTCTGCTGCGAATTCCTTTGCCACGCTGCCTGCCAAAGCTTCGTTGTTGCCGGTAAACGAGTACGAAATAACTGCGTTCTTCATCTAAAATCTCCTTTATATTGGACAATTATGGATTATACTTTAATATCCCCTGCCATTTAAGTAGCTGCCTTGCGGAATAATCTGCCGGTCGACTTTCTTGAATAGTCCTATAAAGAACTGTTCTATTTAGTAATATATTAACGCGCAGTACCATATATTTTTCATGGTCCGCGATAGTGCTGCGTCCCCCTGTCTTCAGAGGATGGGCGGGTTCTTCGAGTTTTATTCATTGAACTCCATCGGTCAGAGACCCAAATCCGGTTACGATATCCTAAAGGAGATCCGGGAGAAGAGCCGGGGGAATATCCTTGCGAGCAAGGGGACTATTTATCCCATGCTCGACAGCCTTGAGGTGCGCAGGATGGTAAAAGCGGACCATACGTATGCCCGGGGCAGGAAGGTCTTTTCCCTGACGGCTGAAGGAAAGACGTATCTTGGGGAGCTGGGCAGGCGCGAGAGGGGCATCAGGAAGAAGATGCGGTATATGCCTTTTCTTTTCGCGGATTTTAAAGGCGTTCATTCCGGGCTGGACTGCGTGCTGTTCCGGCTCTTTGTCCTGGCCGACGAATGCCCTAAAAATAATAGAACGAAAGTCAAATCATTGCTCGATGATTGCAGAAAGAAGATAGAGGCGTTAGAATGAATGTGATAGAAGTAAAAGATCTCACCAAGAGATTCAACGGATTTGCCGCGGTAGACAACATCAGTTTCCAGGTCGGGGAAGGAGACATATTCGCCTTTCTCGGCCCCAACGGCGCGGGCAAGAGCACGACCATAAAGATGATGACCACTGTTCTTTTCCCCACGTCGGGCGCAATCAAGGTAGGGGGCTTCGACGTATTGACCCAGAAGAACGAAGTGCGAGAATCCATCGGCGTTATATTCCAGGACCACACGTTGGACGACGACCTGACCGCATACGAGAACCTGAACTATCACGCGATCCTCTACGGAGTGCCGAAGGACGAGCGCAAGAAGAAGATTGAAGAATTGCTCGGCTACGTAGGATTGCTCGGGAAGAAAGACGAATACGTAAAGAAGTTCTCGGGCGGCATGAAGAGGAGGGTCGAGATAGCAAGGGGCCTCCTGCACTCTCCGAAGATATTATTCTTAGACGAGCCCACGTTGGGCCTGGACGTGCAGACCCGCGCGTTCCTGTGGAACCACATACAGAAGATAAACAAGGAGCAGGGGATGACTATTTTTTTCACAACCCACAACATGGACGAAGCAGAGAAGATAGCAACGAAGATAGCGATAATAGACCACGGGAAGATACTCATGAGCGGGACATCCGCGGAGATCAAAGAGAAGACGAAGGCCGATTCCCTGGAAAAGGCTTTCCTGGAGATCACAGGCTACGATATCCGGGAAGAAGCGGCTGACGGTCTGGAGAAGATGAGGAGGTTTAGAAGATGAGCGGCGGTGCTATTTATGTCATGTGGGACCGGCAGGTAAGGCAGTATCTGCGGAACAGGCAGAGACTTCTTACTTCATTGATGCAGCCTCTGTTGTTCCTGGTTGCTTTCGGATTCGGGATGGGCGGAATGTTCGAGCAGGCCGGGAATGGGAGCTATCTGCAGTACCTGATCCCCGGTATCGTCGGTATGACGATCCTCATGAGTTCTACGATGAACGGTATGTCCTTGATCTGGGACAAGCAGTTCGGATTCCTGAAAGAGACCCTTGTCGCACCTGTTTCCAGGACGAGCCTGCTATTTGGCCGCTGTTTGGGGGGTGCGTCGACGAGCGCCTTGCAGGGAGTGATCGTCCTCGTATTCGGGCTCATGATGGGTTACCAGATAACGAATTTGGCTCTTCTCCCGGTGGCGTTCTTCGCCATGTTCCTGGTAGCGCTCCTCTTCAACCTGTTCGGGACAGGCATCGCTTCAAAGTTCGACGACATGCATTCCTTTCCTACGATAATGAACTTCCTCGTGATGCCGTTGTTCTTTTTGTCCGGGGCGTTGTTCCCTGCGGAGAACTTCCCCGGGCCGATCAGGCTGTTCATAGAGATCAACCCCTTCACCTACTGCGTAGACCTCTTGAAGTACGGCATGAACGGGGCGGGAGCATACAACCCCCTCGTGGACCTGTCTATAATAGGAGCATTGATCGCTCTATTAGGCGCTTTGGGAACGTACTTCTTCAACAGGATGGAGACGTGATCTAGATAACGTCCCGGGAAGGGATAAAATTATTATCCCCGTCCCCGGCCCATCTGTTTATCAGCGCTATTACGTTCGCGAGGTCTGCTTTATCCTCGGTCCATAGGCCTATGTAGTCTAAGACTTCTTCGAGCGCTATCACGCCGCAGGCAGGGTGGTCTCCTTTGAGTTCGCATCCCATTTGGATAGTTATGTTCACGTCTGCCGTTTTGGTTTTTCCTATTCCTGGAACGCCTGATTCATAGAACGTGAAGAACTTCCAGCTGCTCGCGGGTTCCCCTGTCGCGTTCACCTGCCAGGTCTGGCTGCATTCGTCTCCTGCGTGCATGTTCGCAAGACACGTCTGATTTACGGGGTAGACCGGGTTTTGGTCTGTCGTGTAGAAGGGCGTGCCATTGTTCATGGGTATAACCCCTTTCAGGCTGTAGGTTATGTTTATGGAGCCGAACTCGAATTCATTAGTCCATTTGCCGTCCATGTATATCAGGCCGCTGTAGTTCATGCTCATGTTCATCCGGAACAGGCCGTTCGGCCGCCCGCTTGAGTTCCCCCAACTGTTCACTATTATCCAGTATCTGTTTTCAGGGTCCGTGTCGTTGTATCCGAGGAGCAGGACTGCGTGTCCTCCCCCGCTGGTATAGTTCTGTCCGCAGAACCGGTCAATATTGTATACTCCTTCTTCCGTTTGGTTGTCCCAGAAATCGTAAAAAGTATCCCATGCGGCTTCCGTCGGGAGATAGAATGCGAACCACACCGCCTTGTTCTGCCTGAGCACGTTCTTGACGTTCAATACCGCCTGTTCCATGCTTACGTTCAAGGTCTCTATGTACTCGTCCATTATATCCGGTACCCCGTATGCGGGTCTCATTGCGATACTGCCGGCTGAAACGTTCGACTCGTATCTGCTGCATCCGCTGGCCCAATCCCCGTAGCTGGCGTTGGCGTTAGACCACGGTATGGACGCTTTTTTGTTCTGGTAGAAATCCGTGAAATATGACAGTTCTCCTCCGCAGCAAGCCCAATTGCTTCCGTTGCCTCCGTTGTAGTATGAGTTCACATACTGGACTGACAGGCGGTCGGACACTCCCTCGTTCACTCTGAGCGCAACGTCCATTAAACCCGTTCCCGCCCATGCCCAGCAGTCGCCGCAGTGCCCCTGGTCTCTTTCTTCGGGAAGATACGTAAAAAGGGGAAGCAGGCTGTAGTATTCGCCAGTCGATCCCGTCAATTCCTCCCGTATCAGAGGGTCGATGTATGCCTTGCTCCTCCCGCTTCTTGATGCGAGCCATTTCTTCAGAGTCTCGTTGTCGGGCTTCATTATCGCATGCTGCGAACCGTCGTTCGCATTGCACGAACCGCCGCCGTCCACCCTCTCAGGATCCAGGATAGCCGTCACGTTCCCGCATTCTCCCGCAACGCATCTTACGCCCGAGCCGAAGGAAAAGAACTCGTCCTTTGTTGCGTTCCTTATAACGGTCTGATCCAGGAGATACGCTTCGAGCCTGCCCCATGGTACGAGCCATGAATAACCCGCCCGGCCGTAGACGCCCTTGCTGTCTTTGCATGTGACGGTAATCGTCCAGTTGCCCGAATCCGATAGAGTCAGGTCCCTGGGATAATATATCCAATTCCCCGAAGCCTTTGTTCCTTTCGAATCGAAATACGTGACTTCATCCAGGATGTTTTCCAGGGCGAACCAGGCCTCGGCTATCGAGCCCTGCTGGGCCGTGCACCTTGCCCGGACCGCGGTTATGGTCTGGCCGTATCCCAGATTAGAGCAGTTGAACCAGCCGGTTGCGTTCCTGCATTTTATCTCGTCTATCATGGGCCGGGTATTCTGCAAGACCTTTATAGTGACGTCGTCTGCGTCGTCGTAGCTGTCTGTCCCGCCTCCGCAGGTCGAAAACTCGCTGCCGTCGTTCTGGAGCAGGCCTCTTATGGAATGGTTTCCGGTGACGTTGTCAAGTTTAAAATCTGCCGTGAAAAGCTGCATGCCCGAATCGTCGCAGTGCGCGTGCGAGACAACCCTCCAATCAGGAGACTGGGAATTATTCGCATACACTATGTTCAGGCTGTCCTGGTTCTTGTTGTAGCAATAAGCCCAGACGGACAAATCGATCGTGTCCCCGGCCATGTATTTCTCGTCGAGGAAGTCACTTAATGACATATTCTCCAATGATTCGTCGACATGATAAATCCCAAGGTTCCCGTCCATGCACGAGTCTATCGTGTTTGGATAATTTGGCTCGGAAACGTTCGAGATGTTCCCCCTGGACCCGATCAGTTCGGAAGAAGCCGTGCAAGGCGACTCCGTGCAGTAGATCGCAGGCTCGTTATGCTGCTCTGAGGGGGTTCCCGTGCAGGTGTATAGCATCACGTCGTCTATGAACCATCCGTATGAGCCGGTGTTCTGGTCGCTTCCCAGGCGGAACCTGAAAATAGCGTTCTCTCCCATCAGGCTTGCGAGCGTCAGACGGGAAGAGACGTAGCCGTTGCTTATCCCCGTGAATGCTTTCCGGTCCGCGAGAGGGTTGCCGCAGCAGTTCGAGATAACTCCGTCGTATCCGTTGTCTGATAATAGCTTGTACGCGTCGTTCCAGGTATTCCCGGCGTCGGTGCTGTATTCTATGACCCCTCCATCGTAGTCTATGTCTTCTCCGTATTCGAATCCATAAGCATTGTTGAAACGCAGGTATGAAACCCCCTCTTTTGGCAGGTCTATGCTGCGGTTCATCATTATGTAGCTGTCGGTTAGAGCATCCGGGTCGTCCCCCCAGATGTTGTAAACGCCGCTCGAAGCATAGGTCATGTCCATTTCGTAGCTGTTGGGATTCTGGGGATAAAACCATGAGTCGTTGCTATAGATAGCTCCGTGCTCCCAGTTGCCGCTGGCAATATTTTCCATGTCGTCGTAGAATAGGACAACCGGGCTCTGCCCCGCGGGGCATACCGGGGCGCTCTTTGCCATGCACGCCTTTGGCTGCGCGGACATTTCAGTCGCGCTAAGCGCTTTATCCAGTTCAAGCCTGTCCTCCTCCGAGTAATCCAGGTTCACCGCAGCCTGCTTAAGCGCGTTATACAGATCGAAATAGTCGCTTCCGGATGTAAGTATGTTGTTCTGAGCTTCATAGAACAGCGCCGCAGTCTTATTCATCCCAATGCCCTCGATGACGTAACCGTTGAACGATCCCCCGTCTGTCAGGAGAACTGCGGTCTTGCCGGCCACCCCTGAATTGGAATGCACGCCGCCGTTGTCGTCATCGCCGCATACGTAATATTCGCTGCTCATCTTATCCGGGTCACTCTTTGCAGGAGGATTATTCATGTCCCTGATTACCCCCATGGGCGAGTCCTCGCCCATCAGCCACTTCGCATCTGCGCTGTCGTTCCCCCTGCCGTTGGTCTGGTCGACGTATTCGCCGAAGATGTCCGAAAAGGCTTCGTTGATCGCTCCCGACTGCATGTAGTAAAACAGGTTTGATTCATGCGATGTTATCCCGTGGGTCATCTCATGGGCTACCACGTCGTCCGCAGAAGCAAAGCCTTCGCCAAAGACCATCTGTTCCAAATCAGTATCCCAGTAAGCGTTTGCGTACGGGCAGCTTGTCTTGGAACAATAACGCACTGTAAAAGTCAGGTTCATTCCATGTTCGTCGATCCCGTCCCTCCCGAAGAGGTTGTAATAAAAATAATAAGTATCGCTCGCATAATCATAAGCGTTGTCCACGTCGGCTATGCTGCTTGGTCCCTCGCCCTCGGACCTCTTCAATTGCGAAAGGCTCCCCGGCAGATCCTTGACATAAGTGTTGTTCGCATCATATATCCTCCGGTATAACGCGTCGTCGATCTGATTGAATTGCAGGGCTAACTTTCCAGTCCCGGCATCGACCAGAACGAGAACGTTCAAAGGAATATTCTCCCTCGTACGGACTACAAATCTCCACACAAGCCTGGTTACGTTCTCTTTCCCGCCGATAAGCAGGGGATTATAGAACCACAGACCCAGCCTGTCCGCATAAAGAGAATCCGATCCGATCCGGTACTCTTTTGAGACAGAATCTATCGCTTCGATCAATGCGTCATCTTCTTTTATGCGGGGTATAGTGTCTGCGGATAACTCCATAAGGGTTTCGCCGTTAACCGTGATCACGTTGTTCTTCGAGTCGGTCTGGACTATGAGTTCCCCGCCCAGCACCGGAATTCCGGAGCGAACCTGCTGGAAGCAGGTGAAAGAGCGGGTGCCGTCGACTTTGGTGCTTTTCACGGTCATAAGCTCCTTTGACTGGCTTGTTATCCCGAAAAGAGAACCGTGTTCCGAGAGAAAATCCCTTGCCGCTTCTTCTGCGCCGTTGACCTGCTTTGGAGCGATCCTCAGAGGCGCTGAATAGTTCCCACTGACAAAAGACACAGACCCGGAAACAGGGTTCCTCAATACGCGTGCAGCATCCATGTCCTCCGAAACGGGGGGCGCGTAACCAAGCGTTTCATCCGCCGAAGCAAGCGGAACGATCGCAAAAGCAAATAAAACAACAAACAAAAAAGACAGTCCTGTAAAAGATTTGGTAGACATTTGTTATACTATGCCCTTTATGATATATAATCTTTTACTGGTCGAACAGATAATAAACATTTCCGGCGTATTCCAATTAAAGCCAGCGCGAATTGGATATAACGTCCGGCTCTAATTTGGGCTGAAGTCCCGCGGGGACGAACCGTAAAAAGCCCGTTATGAGTCCCTATGGGATCGAGGAACCCGCAGGCGACGAGCAGTTCAAAAACGCGGCCCCAGTCGTTTGTGTTGTTGCCTCAGTTCCGTCAAAAATTAGGGGATGGGGGTATCCGTAAAACAAGTATTTTTCCTACGTTAGTTTTCCTTTTTTTCTAGGAGCCACTTCCACAGAGTAACATATTTTATTTTTATTCCTTCTATTTCTTCCCTGCCTTCTTTGTCTTTCGTTATTATTAACCCTTCTTTCGGACCCGCTTCTTTGGCGCACTGGATGAGGCCATGTGTTTCCCGTTCTTTGGTTTTTTCGTTTTCGAGTTCTGATGTTACCTGTATGATCTTTTTGACTTTCAGCCCTTCGGTTATTACGAAATCTGATTCGCTTCCATCCTTGTTTCTCCAGTAGTATATCTTCTGTGTCGCTGTTTTGCATCTCATGAGCTCTAGAAATACTGCGTTTTCGAATAGTCTTCCCATGTCTGTTTTTCCTCTGACTGCGCGCATGAATCCTGTATCGCCCAAGTATGCTTTTCTTGGGTATTGTGTCCGGTCCTTTATGTTGTGGGAGAATATCGGTACAAAGAAGAACAGGTATCCTTCCTGTGAATGTTTTTCCAGGTTCAGTATGCTTTGCTTGCCTATTTTGTGTCCGAGGCTTTTGAAAAAATTCAGGCACTTGGAAGCAGAGAAATATGATGTCTCTATCACGTATTTGCCGAAAAGCTCAACTGTTGATATGTTCTCCCCAGACGTCTCTGCTACGTCCAAACCTATTATGTCCCTGAAATAGGAGTCAAGAAGCCTTACCTTGTCGGTTTTGTCCTTTAACAGGACTGCCTCGGGAAACCCGCCATAGTCCAGGTATTCGTTTAAGGCTCTCTCCAGCCGGCCTATGCCGGCAGTAGTGTGTTCTACGCCTATCCCTGAAAACTGCAAGAATTCCTTGAACGAAAGAGGATATACTTCGTAGGATAGCACCCTCCCTCGGAGAGGTTTAGATGGTGTGGATAGAGTTGCCCTCGAAGAGCTTACTATCAGATGGAGCCTTCCTTTCAAAAGCTCGTGGTTCCTGGCAAGCCATCCCTCCCAGTCCCCAACGCTTGTTACCTCATCCAGCAGAAGGAAACCCGAGTCTCCAAACCACTTGATCAATCCGTCAAGGATATCCCCCTTGTCGCTAATCCTGCTGTCCTCCAAATTCACATAAGCCGCCTTTTTGCCGTCGCCCTGAAGCTTCTGCAAAAGCAGCATCAATATGCTAGATTTCCCAGACCTCCGTATACCTGTAACTCCGACGATCTTAAGATTCGAATCTGAGATAAGGCGGTTCAGATCGAGCATACGGGGCAATAACTCCTTCTTTTTGGCGTATACATTCCATTCCTCAAACACCGGTTCCATATTGTTTTCTAGGAGAACAATATATTATGGTTTTTGTTCTATATAAAAACAATACATACTATCAAGAGAAGAACCTAGAAGGCGTTCCTGTAAAAGTCCCTGAAAACCAGCTGGCAAGGCTCAAAAGACCAGAACCAGATTCGTCGTCCGACCCCTCACCTTGTTCAAGTAAAATTCCGTCGTCTGTGAACTGAGGCTAAATCACAAAACGGCGTAGGGGGCTGGGTTTTTGAATTGCGCTTAACGTCCGGCTTTTTACGAAGTTAGTCCACAGGACTAATTTGGGCTGAGCGACCGAAGGGAGCGAACCGCTAAAAAGCCTGTTATGCGCCCCGTGAGGGTTCGAGTCGCAACGAGAAAGTTTAGGGGCTGGATTATGTATCTACGCAACAATCTTTCCTTGTTTCAAGATGGATCTATTTTTCATTGCTAAATAGAGTAGAATCCATAGCAATCTCAAGCTTACCTCTGGAGTGTACTCATATGGTTTCATCAATCCATGAGCTACTTTATTTCTTATATTCTCATGCTCCTTGTCACATAAGTAAATCCATATATATCTGGTAAAATTTTTACCAAGTATTTGTTGTGTTTGGGATATTCCTGTTAGAAGAGTTCCAAGGGGTGCTTCCTGCAAGCCAAATTCATTGTTTATAGGTATTGTTGTTGCAGTGCCTTCTTCTTTAAGTAGTTGTCTTATCAGAGATTCAACCTGTGTTACAAAAAGGGTAATTGAAGATTGATAATCCTTAGATAAATGCCTTTCAAATGCTGTAGATGTTATGGCTGCTATATTGTTGTCTACTTTGCATTTTTCAAGAAACTCTTTTAAATCTATCTGGTTGATTTTTTGGTTTTCAATCAGATGAGTCATTGCTTGGAGATACAAAATCGCTTTCAGTGAAGCGTCAAGCATGAATTGAGTTTTTACTTGGGATTCTTGGATTTCTTTTGGGGTGGCTCTTTTTGAAACTGGTTTTCCATCCCGTATATGCTCATGCGGAATTAAACTCATGAAAACTGCACTTTTAGCCGTTTCCTCAGAGGTTTTACTTGCAACATCCCAATCAGGGATGTATGTTTCGTCTGATGCAATTACTTCTAGGATCTTAACCGGTTTTTGGTTGGCTAATCTCTCGATGTATGATTGATAAAATGACAAGTCCAGAGTTAATGGCATTCTTATTTCTTTAAAAGTTGCTTTGGACAGGGAGGATTCGATTTTTTTCTTCATTTCGCTCTGTTTTGATTTGTTTCCACAAGCTGTAAATTCTCTTAAAGCGTCTTCGTAATGACTTGAGGATATAAGAGGCACGTTTTTTAAGTCCCCTTCAGCAGTAAATGATAAACCAATCCGGCAGCGCACGTCTTTAGCTAACTGAGGATTATTTTCTTTCCGGAGTATTTTTAATGCTTCTTCAAGAAGCCTCCTTTCAAAAGAAAGATTAGTGATGTACCCCCTGGATAGTTGATTTATTCCTTCCTTATGATATTCCTCAGCTGTACTGACCAAATATCCTAGAATTTTCTCCTTTTGCTTAGAATCAAGATTCTTTATGTTGTCTGTGGTTATTTTTATTAGACTTATTTTATAGTGAATTGGAAAATCCTGGTTATACACCAAACTTAAAGATTTTTCAATTACTTGCTTTAAACTGTTTTTATCCTTCAGTTCTTTAAAACATTCAGCAGATCTTTCAAAAAACCAAATGGAACTCCAATACACCTTATTATCAAATGCAAATAGCGCATCTTCTAATAGTAGTTGTCCTGATTTGATGCATGCTCTATAGTCCTTTTTCTTTTTCCATTCGAAGAAATAGGTAAATGGCTTAAAAAAAGGAGGTTGATAAGTAGCGATTATTTTTACTAATTCTATAATCTCCTTCTCTTTGTTTTCATTCTCGCCTCTGCCGAAGCTTTCAATCCAGTTCCAATAGTTTTCAAGTTCTGAAGCTATGCTAAAATCTGAGTTCTCTTCTTTATCTTTTGATAACCCCTCTAAGAGTGATAGGATACGATCAGCGTTATATTTGACTCGATCTAGCGTCGGTTTAATTTCGTATAGTATTCCATCTATGACCTTGGATAAATCATATTTGTTAGCTGCTTCTTTTAGATAAGCTAGGTTAATCTTTTCTTGGTTTTTTTGGATTAGCCACTTGCTGTAGTCCTCTGCGGATTTATTCTCTTCTAAGAAGGAGTGAATTATTGCATCCTCTATTGCTACATAATTACCCGAGTCTATTTTTAAGTTGGATGGTTTCTTATATATGTAAAATATAGTTTCCGGCGGAATCACATGGATTCCGTATTCAGCTGCTGCGCTTGTGGAGGTATACTTCCATTTAAATCCTGCCTCTTCAATGATTCGGACTGCCTTTTCTGGGTTACGTGTTCTGATTATGTACTCATCATCGCCCGACCAAGCAACGTTAAATGCCTCACTTTCGAGAGGTGAGGGAATAGTTTTTATCGTTTTGGTGAGGATGGATTCGATATCCTTAAATGCATTGTGTTGCTTGTTAATTATATAAATCCCAACCCCGAATTCGGAGATTAAACCCATAGATTTAAGAGTTTCTAGGCTGTAATAAATGTTTCTTTCTGTTTTGCCTACCTCTTTCGATAGTTCCTTTACGGTTCTTTGTTTTTTGTAGAGCAGTTCTAGTGTTCTAAATTCAGTTTGCGTAAATATCTTTTCTAATGCCAGTGCCGGTTGATTTTTTAATAACCGATTTATAGCTATTGCCTGGCTTGTATTCCCTATTTGATAATACCACCCGGTCTTGCTAACTATCTTTTGTTTAAGTAACTTGTTTAATATAGTGGATGCTCGGCCCCTGCTTAAATCTAAGTGTGATGCTATCGATGAGGTTTTTTGTGGGGCATTAGCCAAATCTTTCAATACTAATATATCTGTTTTATTTAAATTCATGGATGAAATATTAGATTATAAGTTTAAAAATAGTAATGTTTTATTTCAATAAAGAAATTATTTATTAATTCTGGCTATCTTCTTGGTAAACGAGTTTGGCAATGAAATCTTAGAATCCTCTCTGAGATTTGAAATTGATTGGGTAAAAATCTCACTTATTTCAAGAACAATCGGTCTTCGAAGTCTAGATAACTGGGAAATATATTCGTCCGCTACACTATCCCAATTTAGGCCAGATTCAGCCAATGATCTCATGTCTACAACATCATCAGGCCTTCCTGCAACAGCCTTAAAAATAAAGATATCCTCTTTGGAGCATATCCTGTTCATTAAGTTACCTGATTCCCAGATTATGGCGCTTCTAGAAACCATCCCCTGAGAAAATGTTATCTTACCGCATATATCTTTGAAAAAGAGATCAATATCTAAACCTGGAATAAATGGCTTATCTAAAGGGGTATTCTTTATTTCAGAATACCTTGCGTACGGTTCTCCTATTTTGTATTTTACTTGTTCGTCGGTTCTCAGAAACCCCCCGGAAATGAGTGCCGTCTCAAAGAGTTCAACATCCTCAATGAAAACCAGATCAGTATCTTTGGTAGTATCCTTAAGGCCGTACCAACACATTGCATTACCTCCAATGTGGTAAGTCGTGACAGGGCTCGGCAGAGAGGAACCTATCCTCTCCAAGGTAAGTCGAATGTAGTCCAAACCGTGACGATGATGAGCCATATGAAAATATGGGATATCAAAAATAATAGCCAGTAAACTCAGCGCAGTGCAATAATACCATAATATTTGGTTAAACTATCTTATCGCTCCCGTAATCCAGCCCATAAATTGCGTATAACGTCCTCATTTTTTACGAAGTTGACGAGCCCGCAGGCGAGGCAATTTGGGTCGAGCGCTAGCGAGCCGTAAAAAATGTGTTATGTGCTCGAGCCCGCAGGCGAGACGAGGGGCCCGCGGCCCCG
>JBAQYF010000011.1:0-84903 GCA_049299895.1 Candidatus Altarchaeia archaeon | reverse complement strand
CAATTAAACACGATACAGCAAACGCATACTACAAAAACAAGAAAAAAATACAAGAAAGCAGTAAGACAAGCCACAAGAAAAAAGAAACTAACAAAAATGTTCCAATATTTTAATTATTAGCTATAACATAATTGTGCCGGTTCTAAAGGAGATTCTAAAAACTAATTGAACCCATTAAAACATCACTTATGACGAGTTTAAGGTGAAAGGGCCCTTCAGCACCCTATTATAACTAGATACCCCCCCCCCAAACCCTAATTTTGACAGAACGGGGAGTTTACCTTGTTTTTCCAGTATTTATACTAAGAAGTTTTTATAGTTATATACCATATATTGGTAGAAAATGATTAAAACTCCTAAAAGGTCGATTTCGGCTAGCGAGTACGAGCTCATAGAGAAATTAAGCCAAAGCGGCATGACTTCATTTTCGGCTGATGAAGCGGCCAAACTGGTTGGATGGAATAAGAGCAAGGCATATAAGATATGCAGCAGACTTAAGCGGAAAGGATTAGTTAAGTCATTAAACAGCAGATACGCCCTTACATCGATCTACAGCAATTATGACCTATATGACCTGGCGTCTAACCTTGTGTGGCCGTCTTACATTAGTTTCTGGACTGCATTGAGTTACTACAAGTACACAGAGCAATTGCCCACGACAATATTTATTGCAACAACAAGACAGAAGAAAGGTCTAAAGCTGGAAAATAACACAATCAAGTTTATCAAGATCGCCGAGTCCAGATTCTTTGGTTACAGAAAAACGGATGACACAATAATTGCGGAAAAAGAGAAAGCTTTGATAGATAGCCTTCTTTTCCCGAGGTATGCCGGGGGCATAGTCGAAGTGAGCAAATGCCTAGGGAACGCTTGGACTGAGGTAAACCAGGAAACGATTATAGAGTACGCCTTTAAAATGAAAAACAAGACCCTGGTGAAGCGTCTTGGATATTTGATAGAGAACAACCATCTTGCAATTGATGTAAAACTTTTGGATAAGTTAGAAAAAGGTATCGGAAGAGGGTACTCAAAACTAGACCCTCAGCTAAGCAAGAAAGGGGAATATGATAATAAATGGAAGTTGATAGTGAACATCTAACCCAAAGATGATAACTCCAACACAGCTAAAAGAGATCGCAAGAAGATCAGGCATCACTCCTTATTACGAGGAAAAAGAGTACTTACAGCACATATTTCTCTATAATTTATTCAAAGAGAATAAAGACTTTATTTTCAAGGGAGGAACCTGCCTCAGAATTGCCTACAAATTTCCCAGGTTTTCCGAAGATCTCGACTTCAACTCTAACGCGAAAATAGGGAGGGTACAGGAAACGGTCGATAAAACCCTTGAATCGTTCAACCTCCTAGGAATACGAAACGAATACGTCAAAAAAGAACCATTTGAGGAAAGTTTTACTGCAAAAATCATGTTCTATGGGCCACTCTACGCTGAAGGTAGAAGGGATTCCACCAACTCAATCCAGCTTGACATCGGCAGAAGAGACAAGATGCTTCTGGAACCTAAATGGGTCCAGGTAAACCCGCCATATCCTGACGTTCCCAAGTTTTTTGTTCAGGCAATGGATGAAACAGAAATACTTGCAGAAAAGATACGTGCATTATACATGAGAAGCCTTCCAAGGGATCTATTTGACGTATGGTCTATGATCAACGCCCAAATTAAACCAGACCTGGAACTGGTGGAAAAGAAGTTGACCGGAAAGCAGAAAAAAGCAACCTTATGCACCAAAGAAGAATATGAACGGGACATAAAGAATCTCTTGCCAGTCCTACCACCATACAAACAGGTTATAAGCGACCTAAAGAAATTCAAGATTATACCAGCCTAACCTAATTGATAATTGACCCCCCCCCCAACCCCCAATTTTTGACGGAACTGGGGCAACAACCTGACGACGGACGGGGGCGCGTTTCCGAACTTCTCGTCGCCTCGTTCGGCTCCTCGACCCTCACGGGGCGCATAACAGGCGACGCTGTCCCATAATTCGTTTTGGGTTTTCGAGGTTCGAGGGCTTTTTTGGGATTGAATTAAAAATCTTCCCTCTTTTCAGACCGTCACCGCGTTTTTCTCGCGCATCATCCGGTGAATTTTCTGCAGATTATGCGCGATACACACCAGATTCAGTTCGATCTTTACTTTTTCCATTCCTCTAAGCAGAAATTCCCTAAACCCAAGTTGGCTTTGAGGTTCCCGTAGACTGGTTCCACGCTCGCAAAGCCTCTGCATAATGATTTACAAAAGATAGAATAAAAACACACACACATATCCAAGACAAAGAATTGTGGGACAACATGAGGCATTTTACGGTTCGGTTCTTGCAGCCCCGACTAAAAAGCAGGGATAATTTAAAGAAGAGAGAAATATTATAGGGATATGAAAAAACGCAGTTTAATTGGTTGTTGTGGAATATCCTGTGGGTTATGCCCCAGGTTTCACTCCAAAGCAAAATCTCGTTGTTTGGGTTGCGGCCCGGATGCCCATTGTTCATACTGCTCTATTTTTAGATGTTGCGTGATGAAACGGGGCTATGATACCTGTGCGAATTGTTCTGAGTTCCCCTGCGGGAAATTTGACAAATGGTTTGATGCGGATAGTTTTGTCACGCACCAAAAATGTCTGCCGAATATTCAAAAAATCCAAAAAGCAGGGGTTGAGGAATTCTTAAAAGAGCTGGAAGAGAGAAAGGGGTTCCTTGAGATAGCACTGGAGAAATATAATCCGGGTAAATGCGCAAGTCTCTATTGTTTGGCTTCAGCTCTTATGAGCATCGAATCGCTAAGGAAGGCAGTAAAACAAATTGAGAGTGTCAAAGAAGCAGACAAAGCAAAAACATTCAAGAAATTAATCCAAGAATTGGCAGAGAAAGAAAAAATTACTTTGGAATTAAGGAGGTAATAATTATTTTAGCCGGGGGGCGGAACTATTACAGCGGATTCGTTGAAAAGGATTATTACATCGACGTGTTGAACGGCCCTGCGGGCGACGGCCTCTCGTTCGATCTTTTGACTTTTGGCATTGTTGCAGGCACGCCCGGTTCAATACAGGTCGCAGACGTCGTCATCAAGAACGATCTGGAGTATAATACCGATGCGTACCTGTTTTCCAAGAACGATCAGGATGTGGTGGCTGCATGAGGATGACGCTTGCTGCCGGGGGTACCGGGCATGAGAGGTTGCCGTGTTGATCCCTTATGAAGACAGGAATGTGACCCCGGTCGTGATTGGAAGGGACGGTTACTCTAATGAAAGGACTATGACTGTGTCGCCAGGTTCCCAAGCGCGCCTTATCGCGGGAGAAATGAGACGATTGTGATAATGGCTGCGTGCCGCTGTTTATCGTGGTTCTCCATGTTTTCAAGAAGAGATTTCTCAGGCGCTTGATGAGGCGGAGAAAGAGCGGAGGGATATGCTGGCTGTCGGCAGGAAGATTGATTCCGGTCGCCGGGCATCAGGCAAGTGACGCTATGAAGGTCAGGGTGCTCTGCGAGTTTTCCTTAACGGGCGCGTCCGCCGGCACGTATAGTTGTATGTTGACTCCTACCTGATCGCCGTCGTCTGCGTATCCCAGGTCGCCGCATAGGTCCTTTGCGTTCCCGGGGCCCTGGGGCGTGTCTGTCCAGGAAGATGCCCGGGTACCGGCACATGCTCCTGCTTCCTTATTCGTAGACGGAATTTGAATGAATAATTCGTCCCACCGATGAATACTGCCGCAGTCTTGTCTGCATACACCTTGACATTGATATTCACGTTCCCGTCGTTCTCTACGACAAACCCTCCGGGCGCATCGTTCCAGGTGCTTGGGTTGTCTGCTGCATTACTCGCTATGGTCGATCCAGTCCCTGCAGCAGGAGACCCTGAACCAAAGTCTATCGAAGCGGTTGGCACAGTCAAAGAAACGGTCCCGACTATGCTAAACTTCGCAGTTCCGGTATTGCCTGCAAAAGCGGTCGGCGCCATAAAAGCAGCCAAAATAGAAAAAATCATCAGCCCCTTGAAAAAAAAGTTCTTGACTAGTCTATTTTGCCAGCATATCCCCGATTATCAGGTATTTGAAATCCTTTCCCTGATAGGTCTGATAAGCGGCATAAAAACCATAGATGACAGCCGCAAGGCCGAGGAGCATCACTATCGGCATCAGCAGGAATCCTATATAGACGAACATCAGGATGAAAGAGATGACCCACATCACTAACAGCGCCACTCCGACTACAAGCTGGTAGACAAGCGCCTGCTTGGCCTGGAATTCGACGTATTTGGATTTTTCTTTCTGCGTCAGCCATATGACCAAAGCCACTATCACAGTAATAAGAATTCCTGCATGGGCCAGCGCGGCCATGAGATTATCATCCGGGACTGCTTTATTCGCGGGAGCAGTCGTTGCGGAAGGTTTTGCTTCTGGGTCTACGGGTTTTTTGGTTGATTCCATCTTTTTGTAAAACAGTCCCAAAGGGATGTATCAATTATATATCATAAGGAGTATATTAAAAAGCAGAAAACCGCCTAAGGAAATAGAAGAATAATAAGAAACAGAATAAATGAAGGTTTTTTACCTTCTGGGTCTTCCTCTTCTCTTCATCCTCTTAAGTCTCTGGCGCTCAGCCATTTCCAGTAGGTAGGGCTGGGGTTCTGCCTGGGATATGAATTCCTCAAGCGGTGCCGTAAATTCTTTGCCCTGGGCTTTCAGGACTTCTCTTGCGAGAATCCAGTATATTAGCGCTATAGAGTTCTTTCCCTTGTTGTTCGAGGGGATGACGATGTCTATGTTCTTGAGCCTTGTGTTCGTGTCGCATATTGCAAGGATCGGTATACCCATTATGGCTGCTTCTTTAATCGCCTGCTGATCTGCGTTCGGGTCTGTTACAACGAGCAATTTCGGCTCCGTGTAGGTCTCGATGTTAGGGTTCGTCAGTGTCCCGGATATGAATCTTTGAGTGAACGCTTTTGCTCCTGTGTATTCGGCGAATTTTCTTATGGATCTTCTTCCGTATACCCTGTTTGATACGAGGAGTATCTCTTTTGGATCGATCCTGGAAAGGAATGATGCTGCGACTTTTATCCTGTCGTTTATCTTCTTTACGTCGAATACGCAGAGCTTGTCGGGCCTTATCTTGTAGATGAAGGGCCTCATGTCGCTTGTCCTGTATTTCAGGCCCACATGTATTCCGTTTGAAAGGTAATCGTCTAATGGAACCAGCAGTTCTTCTTCTACTCCGACCATCACGTCTTGTTCGTCAGCCATTTTTAATCAGTCTCTTCAACTATTGCTTCTTCTTCGAATGATTCTTCTTCGGGCGCTTCCTTGGTCTCCTTCGGCTCTTCCTCGACTTCTTCTTCGTCTATGGTTATGTCGGGGAGTATCTTGGATTCCTTGCGGACCCTTTTATCCTCTTTTATCTTTACAGTTATGGGGAGGATGCCTTGAGCAAGTTCTAATCTTGCAATATCCAAGGGCTTTTCCATGGTCTTTGGGACCTTTACTAATATCGGTGCGCCCATCTTTATCTGCAGGGCTCTTGCACCGACTAATCTTGCGACTTCGAATTTTGTATAGCTTAGAGTCATTTTTTGGGTAAGAGATTATGTGATCAGTATCTGCGGAATTTCATTACCTCGTCTATTACCTCGGTATGCGCGAGGAGCATCCTTCTGCAGCAATATCTCTCCAGACCCAGGGAGTCTAAGACCTTTTTTGTGTCCTCTTTGTCTTTCCTAACTCGGGTATTGAATTCCTCCCAATGTTGCGCCACGGGTGTCCCGCACGTAAAACATCTTACTGGAATAATCATTTTGTAATTGATTAAATAAAAGTTTATCTGTATGATTTTTGCCTTCTGTGCCTTGGACCCTTGCTTGACTGGCTTGGCTTGTGCGTTTCCGTCAGCCTGTGGTCTCCGGCTATCAGGGTTCTTTCATATTGGTGGTATCTTGCCAGGAGCTCGTCGCTCTCGCTGTAATCCACAAGGGCTCGTGCTATAGCGGATGCAACCGCATCGGACTGTCCCATTACTCCGCCGCCGGTTACGTTGGCGTTGATGTCTACCTTGGCGATGTCCATGAATTCTGATGCAAGAAGCATAGGTACGCGTATCTTCTCCCTGGCTATCGGGGGCTGGTACACGTCAAGAGGTACTGAATTAACTCTGACAACACCTTTGCCTTCAGTTACTGTAGCTCGGGCGATGCATCTCTTTCTCTTGCCTGATGAGTGGGCTATTTTTTCCATTTCAGAACTTTCCTCCTATGGCTTTGCAGACTTCTGCAACGGATAAACCGGAGACTTTCTTGCGCTGGTTTTCCAGTTTCTCAATCTTCGCGGACTTTATGTCAACGTTATGAACTTTCTTTATCTCTTCTACGGGTACGTCCATGTAAACCATTATCCTTGAAAATGCATCTCTGCCGCGGAATTTGTGCCAGGGCAACATCCCGCGTATGGCTCTTCGAACGTATTTGTCGGGCCTCTTTTCGTGGTTTGGTCCTTTCAACGGGCTTCCGATGTTTTGTATTTCAAGCCACCGGAATTCTTTGCGGAGAATCATCTCCTTGCTTCCGGATAACATGGCCTTTTCTGCGTTTATCACAATAACGTTTTCTCCTAATAGGGCCTGTTTTGCAACAAAGCTGCAAACCCTTCCTAAAACAAGTCCCTCTGCATCGACTATCATTTTAACCAATCAACCTGAGATTTGACCCTTTAGGGTTCTTTTTCATTAGATCTTGTATCGTCATCAACTTTCCGCCGGATTTCTCTATCTTCTTCTTTGCTTTCTCTGAGAACTTGTAGGCGGCAATGTTTACCTTGTGGCTTAATTCACCATCTCCAAGAACTTTTCCTGGGACTACCACAGTCTCACCGTCTTTGGTGTACTTGGATAATTTCCACATGTTAACTTCCCTTCGATTCTTGCCGGACCTTGAAAGCTCTTCTGCAAGAGTACTCCAGATCGCCGCGTCTTCCTTATTAGCGGACGCCTTAAGCTCCATTATCAAATCCAGCCTTTTGGGGTCTTCGTATTCAACAGTCCTTGGCATTTTCTAACCTTGAATCTAAATTATATATTATCTTATCCGCTGGCCCCATATGGGCCAGCCTTCTTTTTGCCGGCTTGCGCCGGCATCCTTGCGGACTTTTTCCGTTAACGTCCCTTTGAGGGAGATTATGCGGGGGACGAGCTTCGAACTCGCGCAGACCTTCGTCACACGACCCTCAATCGTGCCCCTTTAGCCCACGGCGTCCCAATAATATGTTTTTTTGAATATGAATATATGGGGGAGACGTCTGTGTTTGGCCAGGCTCGGGCACCCCCGCATGTATAAATTAATATTATTTTTCTTTTATACCTGCTTTGAGGTCTTCGATCTTCTGGTTGAATATGTTGAATGCACTGTCTATCAGTTCCGGCAATTCAAGCTGGTTGAACGATTCTATGAAGAAGTCAAAGCTTCCGTCTTCTTTTAATTCGTATGACGCTAAACCGCCTTGCCACTTCATGTGTCTTTTGCCTGTTCCGAGTTCCGCTCTTGCTTCGAATTTCACGCTTTGCTCGGGCGTAATCTTCGCGAGCGGTATTTTATCATGCACAGGCATTATCTCCGGGTCTGTGGATTTTAGTTCGCCTGAGTATACTATACCGGGGCCTTTCATGTCCATGGACAGGGTGACTGTGCATTTCGCGCAGCCCTTTCCTTCGCACGTGCAGTCCGACACCGGGATATAGGTCTTCAGGTCGGTCTTGATCGGCATCAAACCAAGCCTGAGCGAGAGTATTTCGTCGTTTAATATGGACGAATTCTCGTAATAGGTCACAGACTCGATTGCCATCGTCGGAATCTCTGATATGACGATGCGTCTAAGCGCGTTTGCCAAGGCGAGGTCCAGTCCGGAAACATTGAACTTTACCTTGTTCTCCGTTGCTTCGATTATGGTTAATTTCATTCTATGAAACGTAGAGCTTATTTTTATACTCTTCTGCCTCTCTTGCCGCCTTTAGGCCTGCAGCCGCCGAAGGGCATGGGGGTAACGTCTTCTATCCTGCCGATCACTAGTCCGCTTCTGGAGATCGCTCTGATAGCTGACTGCGCGCCTTTGCCGGGGTACCTGGGTCCATTGTGTCCTCCAGGTGCTCTGACTTTTATATGTAGGCCGGTTACTCCCTTGTCTTTTACGTCTTCGGCTATCCTCAAAGCTGCCTGCATCGCCGCATAGGGTGATGCTTCCTCTCTTTGTGATTTTACCATCATCCCGCCCGATTTGATGCTCAGAGTCTCTGACCCGGTAACATCGGTCACGTGCAGGATGGTATTATTCTTGGAGGAGTATATGTGTAGTACGCCCCATAGTTCCTTTGTTCTTCTGACCGGGGGTGCCTGAGCCGCTTGTTCAGTTACTACGGTTGCCTGCGGCGCTGCTGCTTCTTCTGTCTTGACTTCTTCTACGGCAGCTTCTTCCGTCTTGGCTTTCTTCTTTGATTTGGATTCTTTTGATTCCTTCGTCTCTTCTACGGCCGGGGCCGCAGCTGTCTCTTTCTTCTTGGAATCTGATTTCCCCTCATCCGCTTCCTTATCCTGCTTCTTTCGGGGCTTCTTTTGCTTGGTCTCTTCCTTCTCCAACGTTAATCACCTTGATCTTTTCGATTATTTTTTCGTTTACTCTTATCAGGTCTTCCTGGTTCTTTGGCACTAAATATTTAGGCACTGCAATAGCATTCTCGCCTACGATCACGTGTCCGTGCACAACAAGCTGCCTTGCCTGCTTGGTTGTCCTGGCAAGACCCTTTTTGACTACGATAGTCTGAAGCCTTCTGTCGAGTATGTGTTCGACTGTGAGCGCGAGGACATCATCCAAGGATCTGGAATCCATTATCCCCAGGGAGTTTAGTTTGTCCAGCAATTCTTTCTTGTTTTTCTCGACTGATTCTCCGCTTGAACCTAAAAGTGCTCTCGCCTGTCCGCGGTATCCGCTCAGTGCCGTCTTGGCACGCCATATTTCGCGCTTGTTCTTGAGGCCGTATTTTCTGACAAGATCGTTTTCTTCCGTGATCCTCTCAGCCCTCCAGGGGTGTGTGGGCCGTGAATATCTCCTGCGCGGTCTTCTTGGGTCTCCCATCGTGTATCCTCATTGAATGTTTATTCTTTCTTAGGTGCTGCTGGCGCTGCCTTGGGTGCTGCTGCGGGTTTTGCTCCCCCAGTAGATGCCTTAGGTGCTGCTGCCGCAGCCGCTGCCTGGGCGCTCTTCTTTCTGCTGACACCTATCGCGCTTCCAGTCCTGAACGAGGTTCTTGTCCTCTGTCCGCGGACGGGCAGGCCTAGTATGTGTCTTACGCCCTTGTATGATTTGACTCTCTTGTGCCTTGTTATGTCTTCTCTCTGTGATATCTCTAGTTCTGAACCGGTCAGGTGTAGTGTTTCTCCGGTGTTGTAGTCCCTCTGACGGTTAGCCATCCATGAGGGAATGTTCTTGTTGAGCGTTAGAATGTTCTCCTCGATCTTTGCTATCTCTTCTTCGTTGAGGCTTCCCAGTTTTACGTCTTCTTTTATGCCCATTATGTGTAGCATGACCTGGGCTGTGTTCTGGCCGATCCCTCTGATCTTGGGCAGAACCCTGTAGACTTCTTTGTTTCCGTCCAGTACGATTCCTGAAACCCTAACAAGTTGCCGGAAGTTTACATCCTGCACGTCAGGTTTTTTCTCGGGAGGCTTGCCCGGGTGCGGGTGTTGACCTGCTTTCTTCTCAGGCTGCTTCTCTTGCTTCTTTTTCTCTGTCTTTTCGTCGACCCTGGCGGCTCCTTCCTTTTTTTCCATTCTCTGAAGAGTCTTATGTTATGGTACTCAGTCTTTATAAGCCAGCGCAGCGCATCACACCATTCTATAGAAATCCTTCCACAGACGGGTAAACGCCCTCGCCAGCCCAGATTAAATGACTGACTCAATCTCGAAGAATATTATAATGTATTAGGTTATTAAAAATGGGGCAAGCCCCAGATCCAACAAGTCTAAATCGTTAAGTGGCCCAACAAGGGCCACCCCTTCTTTCTTTTTCGTGCACGTTTTTCTTTCTTCGAGAAGAAAGAAAAAGGTGCGCCGAGGATGAGATTCGAACTCATGATCCCCTTGCGGAGAACGGGCTCTCAAGGCCCGCGCGTTAAACCGTGCTCTGCCACCTCGGCATATGAATTGTGTTATATTCGTTATCTACGTATTTGTATCTTGTATGATCGTTCCTGTTTTGAGTTCTGGTCAAGAGTGTAATTGTTTTATCGTCGCAGGGAAAAAGTGCGCAATAATTGATGCGGGTAATCCGCGTCTTGTCCTAGACAAGGTAAGGGATTTATGTATTGGTATCGATTATTTATTAACTACGCATTATCACTTTGACCATGTCTCGGGGCTTGTGTATCTGAAGAAAAACCTTGGAGGCGTCGTCGCGGTGCATGAGTCGGACGCATCCGCTCTGGAGAAGGCCGATACTAGCAAAGTATTGTCGTATCTATTCGACGCTCCGTGTCCCACGGTCTCTGTCGACTGGAAGCTAAAGGACGGCGATGTGGTCGATCTGGACGGCTTGGTTCTGGAGGTCATTCATACGCCCGGGCATACTCCAGGGTGTATTTGTTTTTATGAGCCTGCTTCGAAGTCTCTTTTTTCAGGGGACACCGTTTTTGACGGCTGCGTCGGCAGGACCGATTTTGCGGGCGGGAGCAACCGGGACCTGAAGAAGTCAGTCGAGAAACTCGTTAAACTGCATAAAGAACGGGGCGTAGAGACCGTTTATCCCGGTCACGGGCCTCTTTTCAAGGGCAGGGATTTGGAAGGTATCTATGAGGAGTATTTCAGCTGATTGATAGTTCGTCTTTTTTGATTCTGTAATTCCATATATTGTTTCTATATATTGTTGTGATATTATGCGTATTGCGGTTATCGATCGGGAGCGTTGCAAGGTTCGGACTTGCGGGCTTGTGTGCAAGAAGTGCTGTCCCATGGTGAAGACCGGGAAGGAAACCATCGTCGAGGACGAGGAGACTGGGAAGCCCATAATCGTCGAGGATATGTGTTCCGGCTGCGGGATCTGCACTAAGAAGTGTCCTCGTGAGGCTATTCAGATTATCAACATCGTAGAGGAGGTTGGTGAGCCTATTCACCAGTACGGAGTCAACGGATTCCGGCTCTATAATCTGCCTACTCCGAAGGAGGGTGTTGTGGGTATTGTGGGAGCGAACGGTATCGGTAAGACGACCATGATGAAGATCCTCTCCGGCGAATTAAAACCTAACCTTGGCATGGAGCATGCCGAGTGGGACGCTGTTGTGGACCGTTTCCGCGGGAAGGAGATACAGAATTATTTGGAGAAATTGTCCCGCAAAGAGATGAAGGCGGTGTACAAGCCCCAGCACGTTGATAAGATACCGGTCCACGTTAAGGGGAAGGTCCGCGACGTCCTGGAAAAGTCCGATACCGGCGGTCGCATGAAGGATATTGTGGAGAAACTGGACCTTTCGAATGCCCTTGGGGCAGAAATGAAGGAACTGTCCGGCGGAGAACTGCAGCGTGTGGCCCTTACTGCGTGCCTGGCCAGAGAGGCTGATGTATATCTTATAGACGAGCCTTCGAGCTACCTGGACGTCCGCGAGCGAATAAACATGGCGAAAGTCATCCGGGAGATAGCCGAGCAGACCAAGAAATACGTCTTTGTCATAGAGCACGACCTCATCGTTTTAGATTATCTTTCGGATTACGTGCATGTCATATACGGAGCTTCTGGCGCTTATGGAGTGATATCCAACATCAAGAGCACGCGCGTAGGCATAAACGAATACTTGGGCGGATATCTGAAATCTGAGAACGTGCGTTTCAGAGAGGAAATCAAATTCGACGTAAGGCCTCCGAAAGATAAAAAAGAGATCAAGGAGAGGATAGAGTATCCCGAGCTGAAAAAGCATTATGAGCGATTCAAATTAGACGTGGACGGCGGCGTTATCAAGGGCCCTGAGATGCTGGGTATCCTTGGTAAGAACGCTATCGGTAAGACTACTTTTGTTAAGATGCTTGCTGGCGTGATAGAGCCCGACAAGTGTAAACTGGATCTGAACCTGAAGGTCTCATATAAGCCGCAGTACATCGAGCCGCAGGACGCGCTTGTCGTTTCGCTGCATCCCAACCCCGAACTGGTGGAGAGGTTCCGGATACGCCACCTGATGGATAGGAACATGAATGATCTTTCCGGCGGGGAACTGCAGAAAGTAGCTATCGTCGACTGCCTAAGCAAGAGCGCGGACCTGTATCTATTGGACGAACCGTCCGCATACCTTGACGTTGAAGAGCGGCTGAAGCTGTCAAAGCATTTGAAAAAGTACATCGAGGACAACCGGAAAAGCATACTCGTCGTAGACCACGACATTATGCTTATAGATTATTTATCGGATCAGCTCATGGTCTTCTCGGGAGAAGGAGGGAAGCATGGACATGCGACTCCCCCGATGGACCTGCGAAGCGGGATGAACAAGTTTTTGAAAGACATGAATACGACTTTCCGCCGCGACGCTGAGACGAAGAGGCCGAGGATCAATAAGCCTGATTCTGTGAAGGACCGGGAGCAGAGGAACAGCGGGCAGTATTATTATGTGGAGTGAAGTTTTGAACTCCTTATGAAAATAGTGGGCTGGAACTGTAGCGGCGGATACCGAAACAAAGCGGCTAAAATATTGGAGACCACCCCAGACATAGTCGTTGTTTCTGAATGCGAGTCAAAAGTCCGTTCTTCTTTTACGTCCCCTGAGAGATGCTTATGGTTCGGAGATGAGATAAAAAATCCTAGCAAAGGACTTGCAGTCATCTCATATTCAGACTATCTGCTCGAGACTCATGATTGTTATAATCCTTCCTTTAGATACGTCGTACCAATCAAGGTAAAAGGAAAAACTAATTTCAATCTGATTGCAGTGTGGACGAAAAACGATAACTTTTATGAGTACATAGGACAATTCTGGCTGGCGATAAAACACTACGAACAACTGTTGGATGAGAAACCGATTGTTATAGTAGGGGATCTAAACTGGTGCGCTCTTTTCGACAAGAAGTATAAGTCCTCCGCTTGGTTCGCCCCCTCAATGCAGTTATTGAAGAACAAAGGAATAACAAGCGCCTATCACAATTTTAATAAAAAAGAGTATGGTGAAGAACAGGAGATGACTTTTTGCCACCGCAGCTCGGGCAAAACATATCACATAGACTACTGCTTTGCTTCAGATGATATGATGGCAAAATTGAAAAATTTTGAGATAGGAGAATTCGATCAGTGGAAGAAGTACAGCGACCATATGCCAATCATTGCAGAATTTGACTTATAAAAGTTTCTTTCACCACGTCTCAATCCTCAATTCTTTTATCCTCTTGAAGTGAGCGGTATCTTTCGTCAGCAGCGTCTCGTTGTTTTCGAGCGTTACCGCCGCTATCATTATGTCCATTGCGCTCAGGCTTTGGCCTGCGGCTCTCAGGTCTTCCATCAGCATTGCTGCGATCTTTGCCGATCTCTGGTCGAAGTTTAGGAGCGTTATGCTGCTCAGCATTGATTCGATCTCGTTTATGTTTTCTTCCGGGCGTGCGGATTTGTATGCGCCTTTGTATAGCTCGCATGCGTTCACGGATGTTGTCTTGATTGTCGATCCGCTTTTTTGCAGGGATGCGGCTTTTTGTATTGCTTCGCTGTTTCCTCTGATGATCTCTATCAGGAAATTTGTGTCAAGGCATGGCATTTTACAGGTTTACGTCTCTGAATTTGGTTTCTTCCCGCTCTTCTCGCAGCACTTTTGTTATCTTGTCCAGTTCGTCCTTGCTTCCTTTCCAGCATCCTGCGTAATCGGTAAGGGACTTTTTGGCTTCTTTCTCAGTAACCTTCATGACGACGTCGGAGAATGACTCTTTGCCTACTTTGAGGTCATAGAGCCTTTTGTAGGCTTCATCTGAGAGCGAAATAACTTTTGTCATATTATATATACATGCATGCATGCATATAAATAGAAAATGACGGCGTTAATGCATTAGGATGCATTAAAAATGGGAAAATTAATGCATTGCGATACATTAAAAAAGGAGGAATTAATGTATCAGGATACATTAATGACATAAAAAGCCCGGTTTACGATCCCCTGAACATCTTTTCGAGTTCTTTTCTCAGGCTGCCAGGGGTTGCGTTCTCCATTTTGACGTATGTTTCCCGGTTCTTGAAGAAATCTCTTTGTCCCCCGTTTTGTTCTTTGTATTCCGATTTGTTGTACTGGTTGTGCGTGATCTCGAAGAGCTTTGCTATTGTTCCGTCGTCTAGTCCTTCGTATTCCTGGAGGTATTCGCAGATCTTTCTTTTCTTTGAGTTGTCCCGGAGGTTCGGGCATGTGTCGTATACCATCTTTAGTACGTGGTAGCTTGCAAGTTTGTTGAATTGGCCCCGGCCTCCCTGGTTGTGGTTTTTGGCTATCTTTATTATGTTCTGCCACAGGAGGTATGGAAGCAGATAATCTACCGTGGATTTGTCTTCTACGAACACGCTCGAAAAGTGCGTCGAGAACAGTTCATCCTCTGCCTCATGGGCTATGTGCGGTGCTCTTTTCACGGCTATTGCCGCTTTTACGAGTTCTATATTTTTTAGGCAGCTTAGTCCGTTGAGCATCTGTGATCTTGCTTTTTCGAGTTTGTATTGTCCTTCTTTTCTTTCCAGGTAGTAGTTCCAGGGCTCTTCTGTGAGTTGCCTCTGCAATGCCACTTGGAGCGGGTGGTTTGATTTTAGTATTCGTTCGTCTACCGGGGTCTGCCTGTTGTTGGCTTGTATTATCCCGTCTATGAAGACCTGGTTGTCGGAGTCGTCGGGTATCTCTATTATCTTTGCGAGGATGTAAGCTGATCCGTCCTTCTTTTTGTTTGTCTCTCCTATTGTGCTGATGGTCTGGCATCCGTTGATGACCTGGGGGTTTCTCAGGATGATCTTTTTGTCTCTTGGTTTTACAGTTACCTTTTCAGAGAGTATGGTTACTCCGTTGTTGTAGTACCAGAAGTGCTCCGGTTCGCCTGCAAGGGTTCTTTCCATTTCCTTGTTGGCTTTTTTGGTTCCTCCGTAGAATATGCGAACGTTCCTTGAGAATAGTTTTTCCTTCCATTTGCCGTATACGTCCCTTAGTTCGTTCGTGTTCACGTGGATGATGTATGACTTTGGCGCAGGATTCTGCTCTGCCGACGCCTCCAGTATGTTCTCGAACGTAAAGGGGATGTCGCCCATGTCGGGCACGTGGCCGTGGCGCCATTCTTCGTACATTCGCTCTATCTCTTTTGCGCTCCTTATCTCTATAGGGTATTCTCCGTCGTCGTATTCGTGCCCGTTGGGATTGTCCTTGCGGGTGGTGACGTATTGTATTCGGACGCCGTAGTTGTTCTCTGCTATGCGCCTGTGGGCAAGCTCTATTTTGTCCTTGAGCTGCTTGGGCAGGTATTGCGCGACTTCCGAGTATTCCTTTTTCCCTACCACGTAGTCGTATAGCCCGCAGAGCGCGAGTATTTCTTCTTTGGGGTATTGTGTTTCGCCTATCTTTGATGAATAATCGGAGTGCACTATTTTAACGCTCCTGAGTTTATCGTCGATGTAGACTGCATCGCATCTTCCGCCATCGTTGCGGTCGATTATGTGTTCTCTGACCTCGTAATACTTCAGGTTATCCGACGCCGAGAGGAACCAGAAAATAAAGGCTTCATGGTCTTTTATCTTGTTCTTGCTGCTTATTTCCGCTATTTCCCTTAAAAAAGAATCTTTCCAGCTGGCCATTTTCTTGCGTTTAGTCTTTATCTATCATAATTAATTAGGTAGTCAACACATTTATCTGAAACATAAAATTTCCCGTACGTTATTCGACGTTGTCGCCGGCTTAAGGGCTTCCGGATGATTATTATTTTTTCAGCCCATATCAATATATCGGTGTTCTCTGTGAGTTTAAAAGAAGGTTACGCGCACGATCATCAAGGGCAGAAGTCCGGCAGGAACAAGGGCAGGAAGGACTATGGCAGCACATGGTGGGGGAGAGCCTGGCTTAAACCCGTTGAATCGGTCTGCGGGGAAAACGTCTCCTCCCTCGGCAGGTCATTAGCCCTGGACAGCATGGTTTATAACGTAGACATAAAGGCAGGATCGGTCCGCGCCAAGGCCGAGGGGCCGCGCGGGGAAGAGTACAGTGTTAAGGTCCGTTTTGACAGGATCAAAGGAAAGGAACGCATGGATATTTTTTCTCTTGTTTCCGAGCCGTCTGTTTCTCTTGCCCTGCTGAGTAACGAGCTTCCTTTAAGCTTCGAAAAGGGGGGCTTTGATCCCTTGTTCGGGGGCTTCGGGCCTGCGTGCAACTGCCCGGATGGCCATTCTCCCTGTATGCATGTGGCTGCGGTCTTTTATGTCTTATGCGGGGAGATAGATTATGCGCCTCAGCTGCTTTTTTTCCTCAGGGGGATATCAAACGGGGAGCTGTTATCCTGCATCAGGGGCAGTGTCCCGGGAGCGGGGAATGCGGGCGTTTGCGGAAAAGAAAGAGGGGTGAATTGAATGATTAGGTATAGAAAAGCCTCTCCCAGGGATAAGAGGTCTCTTTTTTCTTCCGGCAGGGGGTCTGTTAGCGCGCTCTTTCACTTCAAGTACGCAACGGAGTATGACCTCGTCTTCAACCTTGTCGCCCCGTTGAACAACGACGAAAACTGGGTCCTGGAGTACTATATGCGCTCGGTCCATGACCCTTCCCTGATGTACCCCGTCCATGTGATCCTGGGGTCGGCAAAGGGTTTTTCAGAAGACGAGTCGCTGTGGTCTCTATCCCTTCAGACCATGAGAAAAGTGTCTCTTGCGTTGAAGCATTCGAGCTACGCCCCACTCTCCGGGGAAAACACTCGTCCACGGGCACTCTCATCAGGGGAGGCATATGAGTTCATCACAGAGGATGCGCAACTGCTGAGGAACGCAGGATTCATCGTGCAGGTCCCGCATATCGATTACTCCGGCGGGTCCCCGAGGATCCTGTTGAGAGCAAGGCACGAGGGAACCGCTCCACTGGGCGCGATGGATTCCAAAAGCATCCTGTCCTTTGATTACATGGTGGCTTTGGGAGATACGCATATAAGCCGGAAGGATTTTTTGGATTACGCTAAAAGCAAGACACATCTTGTCCATGTGAATGACTCATGGGTCACTATCGATCCGGCACTTGCCGGCAGGGTTGCATCGCTCATCTCTTCATCCGGCCGTAAAAAGTCTGTTGGAGACGTTGTTTCCTTTTCCCTGCTGGCGGCGCAGGCAGGGATCGTTACAGGTTTTGAATCCTCTGGGAAGGTCTTTGACAGCGTGCTTGACGCGCTCGGGGAAGGATCATATCGCCCGGCTCAGCCGCCTGCCGGTTTTTCGGGGGTTCTTCGGCCTTATCAGGAGAGGGGCGTCGGCTGGCTGAGCTACATGCTGGAACTGGGTTTTGGCGCACTCCTCGCGGACGATATGGGCCTCGGGAAGACGGTCCAGGTGGTATCCTACGTACTCGGGCTGCTGGAAAAAGGGGAACGGCAGGTGCTTGTCGTATGCCCCACCTCGGTCATCGGAAACTGGGCCGAGGAATTCAGCCGCTTTGCGCCCGGTCTGCGCGTGAAGATACATCATGGGAATGAAAGAAGCGGAGGCAAGGATTTCGTCTCGGAAGCTTTGTCGTATGACGTCGTCGTCACGAGTTACGCCGTTACCTGGAGGGACGCGCAGGAGATATCTTCCGTGGACTGGTCTCTTGTGGTCGCAGACGAAGCGCAGAACATAAAGAACCCATTTACAAAACAGAGTGTGATGCTTCGGAAGATACCTGCCAAAAAGAGGATCGCACTTACAGGAACGCCCATTGAAAACAGGCTCGCGGACCTCTGGCCCATAATGGAGTACCTGAATCCGGGGTATCTCCCCGGTTGGGAGGGTTTCAGGGAAGCATACACAAAGCCAATCGAAGGAGAGAAGGACGCACAGAAGCGCGAGGCGTTCCGCAAAGCGGTTAGCCCGTTCATTTTGCGCAGGCTGAAAACGGACAAGAGCGTCATCTCGGACCTCCCGGAGAAAACCGAGAAGAACGAGTGGTGCTATCTTACAACGGAGCAGGCGGCAATCTACAAAGCAATCGTTGACAAGTCGCTGACAGGTATAGACGGGGAGGATCCCGCGAGGAGGAAGATTGCTATCATCGCCGCCTTAACGAAGCTTAAGCAGGTGTGCAATCACCCGTCTAATTATCTGAAAGACGGCGGCGTCTGCAAAGAGGACTGGGAGGCGCGTTCCGGGAAGGTGGAGCGGCTTGGGGAGCTTGTTTCGATCATTTTGGAGAATAACGAATCCTGCCTTGTCTTTACGCAGTATGCGCAGATGGCATTGATGCTAAAAGAACACCTTTCCGCAAGATTCACGGCGCCTGTGAGAGTGATACACGGCGGGCTTAACAGGAATGCAAGAGAAGAGATACTCGCGGAGTACAGGAAAACCCAGGCTCCGCAGATACTGGTCTTGTCCCTGAAAGCGGGCGGAACCGGCCTCAATCTTGCCAGGGCAAACAACGTCATCCACTTTGACCGCTGGTGGAATCCCGCAGTCGAGAACCAGGCGACGGACAGGGCATACCGCATAGGCCAGAAGAAGAACGTCTTCGTATACAAGATGGTAACAAGGGGGACCGTAGAAGAGAAAATCGAGAAAATGCTCATGGAAAAGAAGGCGCTCGCAGATTCGATAATAGAACCCGGGGAGAGCATGCTCTCGGAGCTCTCGACCGAAAAGCTGAGGGAATTCTTCGCGTATAGGGAGGAATAATTTATACAAAATATAGCCTCGTAGGGTTAATATGTTTACATGACAGATGATTCTACCGGTTTCCTCCAGAAGGTTTTCGCATGGATGTTCTTTGGCATGCTCCTATCGGCCGGCGCCGCTTTCTTCCTTTTGTCAGATCCTGCGGCACTTATGTTTGTCTTAGGAAACGGTCTGGTCTATTACAGCCTTGTTTTCTTTGAACTTGCGCTTGTAATAGGTCTCGCATGGCTGTCAAAGAGGCTTCCATACCCGCTTGTCGCACTCATGTTCATAGTATACTCTATCACGACGGGTCTCACGCTTTCCATAATTGTCCTGGGGTACACCATGACGTCTATTGCCATGGTGTTCGTGATCGCCTCGGGCATTTTTGCGGCAATGAGCGTTTATGGCTTTGTCACCAAGAGGGATCTTTCAGGGATGGGAATGGTCTTGTTCATGCTCCTGATAGGACTTGTTCTTGCAGGGATAGTGAATATCTTCCTGAATAGCTCCATGGTCTCTTTTATCACCTCAGTCATCGGGGTCATAGTCTTTACAGGCCTAACTGCTTATGACGTGCAGAGGATAAAGAAGATAGGAGAATCATCGGGTTTTTCAGGGGAGGACTTAAACAAGCTCGCAGTCAGAGGAGCACTCAGCCTCTACTTAGACTACATAAACCTGTTCCTTGATCTGTTGAATTTGTTCGGGAAAAGACGGAATTGAGGTTAAACCCCGGGAGCATATCTCTCGATAGTACCGTATGTCTCCAGTTTTCCGTTCTTCATTTTCGATAACGCCCCGTGGCCCGGGCATATCACGCAGCCTTCTATCCCGGAGGCATGGTCCAACAATGCCTTTCTTTCAGTGCCTGCAGCCTTGCTGTCGACGTTCACCGTAGTCATCAGGTTCTTTGCGTGCAGGTTGTATTTTTTCCGCTCATCCGTGAGGCTTTCGAAAGGCATCAGGGAATCTCCGGTGAATAACAGTTTATGTTCCTCGCACAAAAAGAAGGTCTGTGCGTGCATGTGGCCTCCGAGGCTTTCCAGCACGCAGAATGAGAGGACTCCGATCACGAACCTGTCGATCAGAGGGAATATTCCGCGCAGGCCTGTTTTTTTGTCTTTGAACAGGATGGGCTTTCCAGGTTCCGTGTTTTCCGAGAACAGATTTATCAGTTTTGTGTATATCTCTTCCAGCACGTTCTTTTCGGTCTTGGAGAGGTATGCGCGATTGTTCTTTTTTATTATATCCCGCGTCCCTGGATGCATATATGCAGGACAGCCGTAATGGCCGAGCGCCCCGGCATGGTCGGTGTCCGCATGCGTGACATATATCCTGCTTATCGGCGTATTTCCAGGAAGATATTTTTGGAGCATCTGCCGGACGTCCCTTTGGTATATTCCGTAACCGGTGTCTATCAACACTTTCTCGCCCCGCGCATCGAACATGTAAATGTTTCCGCCGCACGGCATCTGGAAACAGAAAAGGGTAGTGTCCGGGGCTACTGCGATCTTTTGGACATCGGCATAGAACCCGCGCCCGGTAGTCTGTTTCAGGGTCCTGCCCGTGGAAAGGATGCTTTCAAACGCCTGCTTTGGATCCTGTCCCCCGGCAGATAGTTCCTGTGCCGCGTGGTTTATGTCGTGCAGCAGCTTCAGGAGAAATGCATCTCCTTTGTCGCCCAATATCTCCCGGAGTTCCCCTGCGAAGCGCACATAGTAGACCGTATCGTCCAGATGCTTCCCGGACGCGTCGTATTCCAGTATCTCCATCCGGTAAAGGCTTTTCAGAGAGTCCAGAAGCGTTTCTACGCGGGTGTTGTCTTCCAGTGTGAGGCCGACAGTCAAACGGTCGAAGATGGCTTCCCCTATCGTCAAAGTCCAGGAACGCGATGTTTGCCCCGGCCGAGGTCGTATGGCGCAGGAAGTCATAGAAAGCCCCTGTGCGGTGCGAGAGGTATATGTCGAATTTCAGGTAATTGGCCTGTTTCAGTTCCGTCTGCAGAAAGCCGAGTTCTTCCAGGCAGTCAGTTATCCTCTGATAGTCCCCGGCCGACGACGAGACCTCGAAGAATACGGTCATAGGATCGATATCCGCTCGAAGCTCACCCTGCGGATGTTCCCGCCGTGCTCCGCTATGACCCTTGCTGCCGCATGAAGCTTTCCGGGTTCGTCAGGCATGCGGGCGATGAAGGAAAACGTTTCCATATAAGTATTTAAAGGAGTTCATACATATTTCTTGATTACCGCGTTGCTGCGGATATTCATGGCAGGTCTGGCCCTCCCCCGGCTTACGCCGGCTTAATACAAGCAGGACTACGAGACAAGGCACTATGACGGGGATATAGGAAAACAATGGTTGACGGTGGAGGCGGTTACAACATAAGCCGGAAAAAGGACCGCATAAACCCCGTGCGGCCCGGAAAGCGGGGCAATGGGCCAGGACCTGCTGCATGAACCCAAAGGGGTTCATTTGTTATAACACTCTAAAATCCACGCACATCCTGGAAAGCTGCGGCGAATAAGTACCGCATTCCACGGAGTCCAGGATCTCTATTTTGTATCCTAACCGGGAGCAGATATCCCTTACTTCCTGCGCGGCTTCCTCTGTCGTGCCCTTGAAGGTATAATAATTTATCACACCCCCAGGATTCAACGCAGGCAACGCCTTATCCAAAAAGTTACCCGCATCCTTCGGAAGAGGCATTATTATGCGGTCGAATGATCCGTGTTTTCCCGCTTCCATCCCCGCGTCTCCGAGTATTGCCTTCACATCGACTTTATTCAGCCGGACGTTCTCTTTCATATACTCGACGGCAGACGGGTTCAACTCAACCGCGTACACCTCCTTCGGCTTCGCGCTCTTGGCTATTAATATAGCGTATGGCCCAATCCCTGCGAACATGACCAGGACGCGTTCCCCTTCTTTTACCTGCGATGCTACGCGTATCCTCTCGGTTCCAAGGCGGGGGGAAAAATACGCAGACGTCACGTCAAGCTTATAGACGCAGCCCGATTCCCGGTGCAATGTCTCCGTGCGGTTCACGCCTGCGATCACCTCCACGTCCCTTGTCCGGTACTCTGTTCCTACGCCGGTCTTTTTGTTCGCGACGACCTTGATGTTCTTGAATGTCGAGAGCAGGGCTTCTCCTATCTCTTTCTTTTTGCAGGATAACTCGTCCGGTATCTCTACGACGGCAATGTCCCCTATCAGATCGTATGCCTTGGGCAGTTTCTCGAACTCCCCGGCAGACAGCTTCCCTGCGAGCGCCTCTCTGAGAGACCGGGGCCCCTTTTTAACCGCGATCCCTGCCAGTTCAACGATCTCTGCACCGGGAAAGATAACTTTTTTAGTTATCGGTATGAACAGGAATGAGCCCTGTCTCTGTATCTCTCTCCCGGAGTCATATGCCCCTTCCGCAAGGACCTTCTTGCGCGCGTCCTCTCCCTTATTGCTGGCAACCTTTAGATGCATGTTCTCCCGTACGCCTGATCTTTTCTATTATCCTGCTGCTGCTGGAAAGATCCCCTTCCATGTGCATGTCTATCCTTACGACTCTCGCCTTCAGGCCGCGTTTCATGAGCTCCGCCTGCAGCTCGTTTACGTCGAATCTCTGGTTTTTTCCCAGCGCGACTATGTCCGGGTCTATCTCTTTTATGGGCTTGTAAAAATCCTCGCGGTCCCCGAGGACTGCTTCGTCCACTCCCTTGAGCGCGGATACCAGTTCCAGCCTCTGCCTCTCGGGTATCGTCGGGGGGTTCTTGCGCTTTTCAACGTTGTGATCCCTGGCAACTATCACTACCAGACGGTCACCAAGCTTCCTTGCTTCCTCCAGGAATACCACGTGACCGGGGTGGAGTATGTCAAAGACCCCGGTTGCGACCACTGTTTTCATGCTGCGTCGGTAATTTATATGATTAAAATGGTAAGTATTAAATCCTTTTAATATGGCCAACCAGGTAGACCTCAAATTCAGGAATCTCGAAGTAAAAAAATTCGCAGGACCCATCGAGGGGCCCGTGAACGTGCACAATAACAGCAACGTGAAGAGCGTGATGAAGATAGAGGGAAAACTGGCGATAGAATTCACATTCACCTGCACATTCGAACCAGGGATAGGATTAATAAAGATAGACGGAGACATAATGCTCCGCGATTCCGACGAGAACATCGAGCGGGCCATGAAGGAATGGGAGAAGGGAGCAAAGAACCTGCCCACTGACGTCGCGGAAAGGGTGCACAATGTAATACTCTCAAGTTGCATAATAGAATCCGTAGTCCTGTCAAAAGAGATAGGCCTGCCCGCGCCGATACCCATCCCCACGGTAGCCATGGCCAAAAAGGAACCCGGGGCGGGCGAAACAAAGACCCCCGAAGATACAAGGCATTATATCCGGTAAATTGATTATAATTCAAGAAAACACTAATATATACCTACCAACACAAAATGTCCGGTCCATGTCCAATGTGCGGAGGCCAACTCGTGCTGAAGCAAGTCGACTACGAAGTCTCCGTGGGACCGCACCAAAAGACGATAAAAGTGCCCGCATTCGTATGCAAGAAATGCGCCGAACGCATATACACAGACGAAGCGGGCGAGACCATAAAGAAACTGGAAGAAGAGATGGGCTCAATAGACCAGGAATTTTAGATCAACAACAGTATAAACAAAAGAAAAATGGAAAGAATATACACTATACCCCTTAGAGAGGTATTCGACGCCCCCAGACCCAGAAGAGCCAACAAAGCAGTAAGGGTCATAAGAGAATACGTTGCCAAGCACACAAAGGCAGATGTAGTAAAGATCGACGCTTCACTTAACGAAGCAGTCTGGGAGCATAGCAGGGAAAAGCCCCCAAGGAAGGTAAAGGTAAAAGTAGTGACAGAAGAAGGCATAGCAGTAGCTTCTCTCGTAGAAGAATAAACGTAAACCATGTCTTATAAACAAACATCGGTAAACGGCGAAGACTTCGTAGGCCTCCTGGGCCTCGCAACAGACAAATACGCCCTAATATCTACAGGATTCAAAGACACCCGCATACTGGAAGTCCCGACCATAAAGACCAACATATACGGAACGAACCTCCTGGGGATGTTCTGCGCCGGAAACAGCAACGGTCTTGTGGTGCCATATTTTATAGAAGACGACAAGATCCGCTGGATCAAAAAACAACTAAAAGAACACGGCGTCGAGATCAACATAGAAAAAGTCCACGACACATACACCGCCCTCGGAAACCTCGTATGCTCAAACGACAAGGCGGCGATCGTTAGCCGGGAATTCACCCACCACAAGATATTCGAAGACGCACTCGACGTCGAAGTCGTGAAAAAAGACATAGCCCGCCACAAAGAGTCGGGCGCCTGCTGCAAAGCAACCAACAAGGGGTTCCTGTGCCACGCTGAAACGAGCGCGGACGAACTAAAAGAGATCGAAAAAATACTGAAAGTTCCCGGCAAAGAAGGAACGATAAACTTCGGATTCCCGTTTGTTGGATCCGGGCTGATAGCTAATTCTAACGGATACATAACGGGCCTGCGCACAAGCGGAATAGAGCTTGGAGCGATAGACGATGCGTTAGGGTTCTTCTGAGCAGATTCTTTTTTCGTTAAGGAATCCTCAAACCGTATTGCACGGACACATCAAACGGCAGCAGTATCGGCGCATAGGAGATAATCGAAAGAAGGACATAGCAGCAAGCAAAGACTTTAACCTTGCCGCCTTTCAGCTTGTGCGCTTCTTTTGTCGCAGATATAACGCACATCATCCGCCACATAAGACCTATCGGCACGCCAACATAAGGCACTATTGCCAGCATCTCCGGGGCGTATGCATAGAAACTGACTTTCTCATAATCCATGAAGTTTGCCGTTCCTCCAAGCATCTTTGCGATCAGGTGACCAAGGGAAATTACCAGGGCCCATAACGCAAGGACCAGTACGGATCGCCACAGCACAGCCCATATTGTATTATCATTCAATGAACCAACTGCGCCGATGCTTCCGGCTACGGAAAATAGAATAAACAGGGGAAAGCCTTTGTAAAAGGCCTGCTTGTCCGAAACTATTTCCCCATACACGGAGTTATCGAACTTCAGAACGCGGGCGATCCTCCAGGAGGGAACAAGCGCCGCCAATAGAATGCATAATGAGAAAACGATCAGCGCCTTGAATAACACCATGAGAATGAATACATAATCGCATCTCCCCGCAACCGCTCCTGCAACCGCGATCTCGTCTTGCGAGGGCAAACAGCAGGCCACATTATGGCAGGTCTTATCTATCTGCTCAAGAGAAAACAGGGAGTCGCCAGTCGATTGCTTGACCTTAAAGAGAGGTATTGCCGGAAAGAACAGCGCGCATAAAAGGAGCAATACACTGAATAACACAGCCAAGGATCTTTTGGGTTTAAACATTTTTGGCTTTAGACTTTTTAATCTGCTTCTGTCTATTCACCCGTCTCATAAGCACCCCTATCAAACACGCAAGAAACATTATAAGCGCAAAACCCAGGATAAATCCGAAGAATATCTGCATGCCCCACAGGAAGAGACAGTTCCGCCCGTGTATGTGATAGACCGAGCATTCCCAACCCGCATAATCGCACGGCTCATTGAATAGTTTATACGTGTGCAGGCAGGAGGTCTTTATCTGGTCCAGCGAGAGAAAATACGTACCTGAGTTGTCCACAAGCTGGAAGAACGGGAGATACAAAGCCGAGGAGCATATGAGGATTAGAACTATGCTTAAGGGGAAGTTTTTATTATGCGTCAGCTCATTAAAAGAAGTCCCCTCCATATACTAATAATCATCGGCCATATATTTATGCTTGTTATGAAAAGGACCGGCTCGGTCGATCTCCCACTCCACGGAGGCAAGGCGCCCAGGTGGCTATTCCAGCGTATGGTGAAACTGTCGTCCGCCTTAACCAACGTCCTGATCTATGAATACGGAAGAGACGAGTTCCTTCGGCGAATATCCGATCCCTACTGGTTCCAGGCGTTCTCGTGCGTTATCGGCTTCGACTGGCATTCTTCGGGCACGACGACTACCGCGTGCGGGGCGCTTAAGATGGGTCTTGATCCGGAAAAGACCGGCATCATGGTCGCCGGCGGAAAAGGAAAAGCTTCGAGGAACACTATCTCCGAGATAGAGAAGGCAGGCGATCTTTTCTCATTATCGTCCCGGAAGGTTGCGCGTCTGCAGTATTCCAGCAGGATGAGTGCGAAGGTCGACAATTCCTGCGTGCAGGACGGGTATCAGTTGTACCATCACTGTTTTTTCCTGACAGAGAAAGGGGATTGGGCGGTGATACAACAGGGCATGAGCGACAGCTATGCCCGCAGGTATCACTGGCTTTCAGACAACGTGAAAAGCTTTGTCGAGGAGCCGCATGCAGGGATATGCGCGCAGAGGGTGGAAGAATCTGTTCTAAACATGACAGCAAAAGACAGTTCCGAGACGAGAAAAGCAAGCCTGGACTTGGTCAGGGATAATCCCAGGCACATAGAGAAATATGTTCTGGGTGCAAGGCCGCAGAAGACCTTGCTTGAATACGGAGCGGACGACACCGCGGATCATTATTCGCTTCCCGCGCATCACCCGGTTTTGGACATAGACGTTGGAAAGAGAGGGATGGAAGTGATCCAAAAAGCTTACGAGCTGCAGCCTAAGAATTATGAGGAACTCGTTTCCCTGCAGGGCATGGGGCCGAAGAAGATAAGGGCGCTTGCGCTCGTTTCAGAATTGGTCTACGGAACAAAACCGAGCTGGAAAGACCCTGCGAAGTATTCGTACGCCCACGGTGGAAAGGACGGCTTCCCTTATCCGGTTCACAGGAATACGTACGATTCGACGATAGAGACCCTGAAAGACGCGTTGGAGCAGGCGAAGCTGGAGAAAAAGGACAAACTGGACGCGATAAAGAGATTGCATCAGTTCATCTGAAAAAGCAAAAAATGTTCGGCGAAGTTTTCATGTTCAAGGTCTTTCTGTCCTTCCTGACGGGGGGCGTCTTCACGGCGATCACGTTATACGCCGCCGAAAAATATGGTCCCAGGTTGGGAGGAATAATCGCGGGGCTTCCTTCAACAACGGCCGTCGGCCTCTTTTTCATCGGTTATACGCAGACTCCGCAGGCGGCGTCCCAGGCTGCGTCCCTGATGCCTGCCGCAGTAGCAGGAAGCCTGCTGTTCGTCTTGGTATATGTTGCTCTCTGCAGCAGGATAGGATACAAGCTCTCGCTCCTGACGGCGTCTGTCGTCTGGCTGACGTTATCGCTGCCGCTCGCATATTACAGGTTCGAGAACATCAGTATTGCTACGGTTTTCTTCGTCCTTGTCTGGCTCATAACTCTCAGGTATATGCAAGGGCAGAGGATCGATCCAAAGACGCCGGGAAAGATCGATTATTCTTTCGGGCAGAAGATCGCCCGTTCTTTGTTTTCCGGGGGAATTGTCGCTTTCGCAGTCGTTATCAGCAGTTTGTTCGGTCCGCTCTGGGGCGGCGCGCTCGCGGCTTTTCCTGCCATGTTCCTTGGGACTTTCATCATATTATGCAGGAGCCATGGTTGCGAGTACAGCACGGCGTTTGCCAGGAACACGCCCCTTGGATTATTCGGAGTTATACCATATCTTTGGGGCGTGCATTATCTGTATCCTTCTTTCGGCCTGGTTTACGGGACCCTGGTTTCTTATCTGGTGTCTGTGGCTGCGACTTATGCAGTATACCGGTCGACTATATTTTTTCGCGCGAAGAGATCACGCGCTCGCGTTGCCTGACACGTAGTCGTTCTCATACAAAGGTGCAAGGGGATTGTTCACGGTCGTGTATCGTATCTCCACGGCCAGTTCATAGGGGTCGCCTGCTGAAATGTTTGCGGGCGGGCAGGTCGCATTCAGGATGAACGTGCCGTTCACGTTCGCCTCTTCGGAAAAGATGGGAGAGCTGACATTGCATTCCTCTTGGCTCACGAGGTCTACGACCAACGCAGAATCGAACTTTATCGGCTCGGCCTTGTCGTTGCGAAAGACCGCGGAATACGTGGACGACGAGGCGCTGTAGTTTCCAGGCAGTTCGGGCATAAGGTCCCACCACCCGGTCAGGGAGGCGTCATCCCCCGAACTGTAATCACCAAACACTATGGAGAGAATGCCGTAGAAACCCATCATCATCGAGAATAGCACGACAACCATTATCCAGGCCACAAACATGAGATATGCCGCTGTAGCATACCCGTTAACTATTTTTTTGACGCCTACGCCGTATACTTTCTTCATTTCCCAGAAGATAGCAGACGTCTTCACCAGGAATACGAGACCCAACGGAAGAAGCAGACGGGGGCCTTTTGCCAGGATGTCTTCCAGGGCGGGATGGGCCAGATACAACACCAGCACAAATGGGGTGGCAACGACAAGCCCGTACTTGAGGGAGTAGACAGCTATCCTGAAAGCGGGTCTCAGGTCCTTTTTCCCGTACCGGAAGATCCTTGCTGCGGCCCATACGCTTGCCGTCGTTATAACAAAATCTGCCAGGGATAATACTGCCAGAGCGAAAATTATCGTGCCTATGCCCAGGTCTGTTTCCGTCATCGTCAGTCAAGGATTAAGACTACAGGGTAAAAACAGGAAACGATCACCTGGTGTGACCGAATATTCTTCCTTCTTCGGCTACTTCGTCGGGGGCATTGTCGTCGTAAGGCATGTATTTTATAGTTATTAAAATGGAATACGTCTCGCCCCCGGTTTTGCGGGGGCATGTTGCTTTCAGATCAAATGAACCGAACGCAGGTACATTGACCCCGGCAAGATCGGGCTCAACCACGCAGGGATACTCGCCGGAAACGGACACGTTGACCGAGGTAATCTTTATCGGGTCCTCGATGCGGGAGTTGAAAGACGCCGAAAAATCCCCCTCCCGGCCGTAGACCGCTGTCCGGGCCATAGGATGGATGGCGGACCAGCCGCTTGTGTCGGCGCCCGTGCCTGCATAGTTTATTTTGTTCTGTAAAACCAATAGCAGTAACACCAGAAAGAACATGAAAAAGACCGTTGGCAGCACATAAAACAGGCGCATTTAGACCACTGGTTATTGATAGTGTATCAAAGTTTATAAGACTTATGGGACCTGATCCTCTCCGTGCCTTTTATCTCGTCCATGATAGCAATGGTCCCGCCGGGAACAAGGTGCCTCCAGCTTACTCCTGCAAGTATCCTTCTGCGTATCTCGGTCCCCGAGTATTTTTCCCGGTTGAAGAGGCCGGTTGCATGCACCCGGTATCCTGCTTTCGCGAAGAGCGAACGCTCCAGCTCCCCGTTCGTATAGACCACGTCGAATATGGGAACGATATCTTCCACGTGCGCGACCCATCGCCCGTTATTCCCTATGTCCGGGACTTCGAATACCGAGACCTTCCGGCCGAGGTCTTTCACAGAGGATAGGATCATCCGCCTGCGTTCCTCCGCCGTGAACGGATTATTCGGCGTGTGGGATTCCTGCGAGCTGCCGATGCATATCAATAGGTTATCTGCCTCCTTTGCGGCTTCCTGCGCAAGCAACAGATGCCCCAGGTGGAATGGCTGGAATCTTCCGATTATGAGAGCGGTTGACATAATGCTTTTCTCCTAACATAATTTATGCCCGCAAGTTTAATACATCTATTGTTGTAGCAAGATGGAGATCGGACAGGTTATTGGAGCGACCACTCTGCGCGGTTTTCGCTTCGTCATAAAAGAGGGCATGGAGAAGCACGTAAAGAGGGGAGAGTTCGTCTCCGTGAAAGAAGCGGTGACCGGGAACGAAGTGCTCGGCATAATCAAGGAGATCACCATCAGTAACGAACTGTTGCCTGACGAATTCGGGCGGGACCTTCGCATAGGCGACATCGTTCTCAACGAAGGGGAGTACCCGGTCCCAACGGTAAAGATCCTTGGCTATGAGGAAGACCGGGGATTAGAGCTCCCGCGTCACGGAATAAAGCCGGGCGCGAGAGTAGATCTCGTAGAGGATGAAATCCTGAAGCGCATCCTCTGGCAGGACGAGAAGAAATCTGCCTGCATCGGCTCAGTCTCTACAAGGGAGAACGTCCCGGTCTATGTTTCCATAAATGACATAATCTCGAGGCATTGCGCGGTCCTTGCCATGACCGGTTCCGGGAAAAGCTACACAGTGGGCGTCCTCATAGAGGAATTGCTAAAAAAGAAGGGCGCACTCGTCGTCTTTGACCCGCACGGGGAATACAAGAACCTGGAAGTCAGGGGGGCGTTGACCAAGGTTTACGGGGTCAAAGGGGTAAACAAGATAAGGATAGAGACCTCTTCCCTCGGGACGGGCGACTATGCCAATCTCATACCGGACCTCTCGGAGCCCCAGCGCGACCTCCTGGAAGAAACGGTCAGCCTCGCGGGGAAGTTCTACGACAAATACGATTTTGACATAGTGAAGAACATCCTTTCATGCGTCTACGACGCGAAAGACGGCCGGGAACTGATAACGGACATGATCCCTGAGAACACGTTAAAGGAGCTTGCAAAGAAGGTCAGCCTTTCTACTATCGGCGCGCTCATAAGAAGGCTTGACCGCCTGGCAAGGATGGGCGTCTTTGAAATGAATGGAACACCCCTTGAAGAGGTCGTATCGGTTAACCAGCTAACGGTAGTAGACCTTTCCGACTCGGATGAACGGTTGTCTGAGACCATACTAGCCGTCCTCTGCAGAAAGATATTCGACGCAAGAAAGCAGTACGTCAAAGACGGGGAAGGAAAATTCAAGACCCCCGTATTCCTGATAGTGGAAGAGGCTCACAACTTTGCTCCGCGCTCGTCCGAGGAAAGGCAGATAATATCCAGGGGCATACTCAAAAAGATAGCAAGGGAAGGGCGTAAATTCGGAGTAGGTCTCTGCATCGTAAGCCAGAGACCCAGCAAACTGGATTCGGACGTTTTATCTCAATGCAACACCCAGATAATAATGAAGATAGTCAACCCCTCGGACCAGGAATACATCAGGCAATCCGTTGAAAGCGTGACAGAGGACGTGGTAAAAGACCTTCCCGCGCTAGCCCGCGGGGAAGCCATAATATCAGGATCGGCAATAAAGCTCTCGGTCCCAGTAAAAATAAGGCATAGGACGACGACCGTGGGAGGAGAGGACATCGACATCGTAGGAGAATGGATGAAGAGCTCAGAAGCCTAAGGAAGGAAATAGACGCATTAGACAGGGGGATACTCACCCAGGTGGAAAAAAGAGTCGAGACAGCGCAAAAGATCGGCGCAATCAAGGCAAAGAAAGGACTGGATATCTCCGACCCGGCCCGTGAGAAAGAGGTACTGGAAAACGCGTCTAAGGCGACAAAACTGGAAAAAACGTTCGTAAAAAAACTATTCTCATCTATAATAGAGTACTGCAAAGATGCCGAAAAAAAATAGCGTCGCAGTCCTTGGCCCGAAGGGAACGTTCACCGAAGAGGCTGCAAAAAAGTTGTTCCCGGGAAGGGAACTGGACCACTGCAATACAGTAGAGGAAGTGTTCGAAGCAGTCGACAACGGGACTGAATACGGAGTCGTAGCGGTTGAGAACTCGCTCGAGGGCGCAGTGAATACCTCCATGGACTGCCTGCTGGAACACGACGTGGGCATATCCAAGGAGGCGGTATTGGACATACACATGTGTCTGATGGCCCCGCCCGGAACAAAAAAAGAGGAGATAAAGACGATATTATCGCATTCTCATTCATTCGGCCAGTGCAGGAAGTATCTGAAAAAGAACTACCCCAAGGCGGCGCTTAAAAGATATGACAGCAATACTGCGGCAATAAAAGAGCTGGGCGAATTAAAACCAAAAGGGGTCGCAGCTATCGGCCCCGGGGCCGCAGCAGAGCTGTACGGCCTGGAAATACTTGCCGGAGGGATTGAAGACGCCCCCAGCCAGACGCGCTTCATAGCTATCACAAAGAAGATCTCTACGGCAGGAAAAAAGTCCTCGGTGATATTCGCATTAAAAGACCGGCCGGGAGCACTCTACCATGCCCTCAAGGACTACGCGGACAACGGGATAAACCTGACAAGGATAGAGTCGCGCCCCGCCAAAAAGAAACTCGGAGAATACTCATTCTTCATAGACTTCGAAGGCTCGCTGGACGAAGACAAAGTAAAGAACGCCCTAAAGTCCCTCAAGGAGAAAACGATCTTCCTCAAGGTCCTCGGAAGCTACTGAAAACCATATAAACCCATATTCCAATACGTAAACGATGGAAAAGAGCCGAGCTATATTTCTCGCCGCATTATTCGCCTGCCTTTCGAATGCCGCCTGGGCGAACCACACGCTGAATAACACGATAAGTACCGACCCCCTGGGGGACATCATGAACAGGATAAACGACGTAGTGTGCATTTTTCTCACACTGATAACGTACCTGGCATCGGGCATAAGCGCGCTCATAATAATATACGCCGGCTTAAAGTACATGACGTCGCAGGACGCAGAACAGACCACAAACGCCAAAAACATGATAATATATGCCATAGCCGGTTTGGCGCTTATCCTTCTTGCATGCCCGATAGTCGACTATCTGATCATCGGCACAAAGATTGTCCCATTCGAGCAAAAATGCAATTGCTTTGGGACTACGGGAGGTAGTTCAAACGGGACAATACCCCCGGCGCCGTCATGCATTGATGGAACGCCCGCAGGACAGTGTTCCACCTCTCCAGGATACGCGGGATACAAATGCATACTCTCCGGAAGCGCGCTGGTGCTCGCCCCGGATTCCTTGTGCAATAATCCGCCGGGCCCGACAAGCAGCACGACCACGTCGACAACGTCAACCACGACAAGCACTCTCGCGAATCACGGCATATGTTATAATGCCGAAAGAGACGACCTATGTTCCGGCCTCAATGTTCTAAGATCGGGCCTGCAGGCGGATTGCTGCACGGAGTGGACGTGTTGTTGCACCCCGGTTACAGGAACATGCATCTCTCCATAAGTATTTATAATACCGGGTGGAATAATCTAACGGGGGATACTTCTAATACGTTAAACAGCCCGTAATTGGAGGTATATCAAACCCACATAAAAAAAAATGAAAAGGGTAATATCATTCTGCATTATTTTGTCCGCATTATTCTGCTTTGCAGGCATTGCCTTAGCGGAGGACGACTGCCCGTACGATGACGACTACAAATACGCGTTGAAAAAGGCCCTGGTCGAGTATCTGAAAGACCCGCAGGCAAGCAAATTCTCGCTTCAGGAAGTAAAAGACATGCTAAGTTTTTACCTAAGGGAAGACAGCATAACAAACTCTGATTGCACTCCGGAGATAAAAGCGCTCATCGAGAAAGCAGACACGGTGCAAGACAACCTTATGTCGCTTGCAGGCGCCCGGGAGATAAATAAATGCGAAGTATGTTCGGATGGAACGCTTTGCACGGAAAAGAACGACAAAGAACAGACCTGCAATTGCAAAGACGCGAACGGGGACAACAGAAACGAATACTGCACGCTTAAGCCCATAAACGCCCCAAAAGCTTACTGCGACGTATGCCCGGACGGCACCTTATGCGACGGGCAAAACGACAAAGAACAGACCTGCTACTGCAAAGACTCAAACGAGAACGGCCTAAACGAGGCCTGCTACTTATATCCACTAAAGGCGTGGCCCGACCCATGCGATAAGTGCGTGGACGGAACGTCCTGCAACCAGACAAACGATCAGGGAGAGACCTGCTCGTGCAGGGACATAAACGCGGACGGAGTGACAGAACGATGCATGCTTTACGCGGATGAAATGCCCCAGGCAAGGAGATCCTGCACAAAATGCCAGGACGGAACCGGATGCGGACAGGTCAGGAATAAAAACTTTGAATGCTCGTGCACGGACACAAACAAAGACGGCAGGTACGAATCCTGCAAACTGAAAAAAATAGTCATCGAATGCACGCAGTGCATTGACGCCACCGCCTGCGGCCGGGCGAACGCATACAACCAGATATGCAGTTGCACGGATAAAGACAGAGACGACATAATAGAAAAATGCACTCTGATGCCGTCTAATACGATACTGCACAAATGCGTCTCTTGCATCGACGGAACCGCGTGCTGGAAAACCTCCGGAAACAACGTATGCGCCTGCAAACCCGAACCATCGCCGAAGGCATTAAAGTATTATTCATGCCAGCTCACGCCTTATTGCAGCGGCTGCGACGATGGAACTATATGCGGCCAGACCAACGCGGACGGGAATGCCTGCACGTGCTACACAAAGCTCAGAAACAACACATACAATAAATGCATTCTCGAATGCAATAAATGCGACGACGGAACGGAATGCGGAAAAAAGGGAACCGACGGGAAAACCTGCGTATGCCGCTGGCAGGCAAGAAAAGACGGCAGATACATGGAATGCCTGTCAAGGTGCGACAAATGCGCTGACGGAACTGCCTGCTACAAGAGGAACAAAGACAACAAATACTGTCTCTGCTCGGGGGCCGATTGTAGAACCAGAAAATACGTGAAATGCGAGATATGGGATAATAATCAGACCACGACGACAATCGTCACATCGACAACCACAACGACATCCGCCATAACGACAACCACGTCGACTACCACGATACCCACAACATCCTCGACGACTACAACCAGCACTATTGCGACAACAACCACTACAACGACTACAACCACCACCATAGCGACCACCAGCACTACGCTTGCCCCGGAAGAACAGCTCACGGCCGCGAATCTGCTTTCATGCATCAAGACAAAGAAAGGCAAACTCTACACCGATACGGCAGTATGCGCCAAATGTGCGGACCAGAAAAACGTGTTCTACAACGAGACCGACCCCGTCGGGCCGGGAGAAAGAGAGTATAACGAGCTTGCAGTGGAGGGCTCAAGCGGGATAATACCAAGATGGGAATACAAACTGGGGGGCCAGGATATGACCAGCGAAGGATGCAAAAGCTTCCCGGAACTAAACGGAATATTCCAATGCAGCCTAAAGAAATTGCCGGGATACACATACCAAGAATGCTAAAAAAATGGATAAACGGATTATTTTAGGGGTCCTGCTGTTATCCGTACTACTATTACCCATGTGTACGGAGGAAAAGGATACGCCATTGGAAAAAACAATGACAACGGCCCTGGACGAGAGTCCGGTGACAAGTACGCTGGAAAAGCAGCAGCCCACTACGACATTGACTGAAATACCCTTGAACGAACTACAGATAGAAGCATGCAACAACGCCGACGCAGGAGGTACGTGCGAATCGAAGCTGGCGGAGTTGAACGTAGTCCCGCTCGCAGACTGCTGCAAATACCTGGTCAAATGCTGCGCCTAACAGACGCATTTACCTCTTCCCATTTTTGGCAGCTTACATTCGCTCAGATCAAGATAAAAAAATGCAAAAATATCGCATTTTGGCAGTATTGTTTTTGCTTGCCGCCTGTTCATCCATTTCCAGAGCGGGTTTTGAGGAAACAATCGGGGATGTAAACAACCTTTTATACGGCGTAGCCGCAGGTATCGCCCTGCTCCTGATAACGCTTCACGCAGTGAGATGGAAGACTGCGGAAAATCCCACCGACAGAGAGGAGGCAAAGAAGGGAATGATCAACGTAATAATAGGCCTGATAGTGATCATGATAGCTGCAACCCTTGTTGCCCTGCTTTTTTCCAAGCCGCATGGTTCTTCGGAATGCAGCATTTACGACGGCTGGTATGAAAATAACGTTAGCGCATACTGCGCAGGGGGCAAAATATGCGCTGAAGGATTGCAAAGGGGGTACAGGGAGTACGCGGGTGCGGGGGAATCATGCTCTTTTACGTCCAGCCAGGTTTCGACAACATGCAAAACAGGCTTCCAGGATTGTCCTACGAGCACGGTTTGCGTGAACGGGGGCTGCGTCTAGGATACGAGCACCCGGTAGCAAGTTCTGCTTTTTCCTTTTTTTGAATTTGTACGCCATATATCTACAACAGTACCATAAAATGCACGTCAAACATCCCCTGATCAAGCCTGAGACCTTGTCGCTTAGAAAATATCAGGAGACTATCTTTTCCCGCGCAGTCGACGGAAACACCCTTGTAGTCCTGCCAACAGGCCTTGGGAAGACGGTTGTTGCAGCGATGCTTGCCGCCCACAGGCTTTATTCTTTCCCGGATTCCAAAGTGCTGTTCCTTGCCCCTACCAGGCCCCTTGCCGTCCAGCACCACAAGACGTTCGGCAACGTTTTGAACCTGGAGGCCATGGTTACCCTGACGGGCATGGATGCGGTAGAAGACAGGAAAAAGCTATGGCAGGAAAACAAGGTCATATTCGCCACCCCCCAGACAATAGAGAACGACATCATGCGGGGCCTGGACATAGGCGACGTTTCATTGATAATATTCGACGAATGCCACCGCTGCGTAGGCGACTATTCCTATGTATTCATCGCCGAGGAATACATGAAGAAAGCGCATAACCCCCTGATACTCGGCCTGACCGCTTCCCCTAGCGGGGACAAAGAGACAGTAAAAGAGATATGCAAAAACCTCTCTATCAGCATAGTCGAAGCCAGGACAGAAAGAGACGAGGACGTTGCTCCATACATACAGGAGACGGATGTTTCATGGGTCAAGGTGACGCTGCCGGACGAATTCAAGAAAATAAAGATATTGATAGAAGACCTGCTACGCCAGGATCTTCGGGCACTAAAAGAACGCGGATTCCTTGAAAGCGCAGACCTGGGAAAGATCAACAAGATGAAGCTATTGGAATTACAGACGTCCATACGCAAGGACATAACATCCGGGACATCCGACGGAACGGACGCTTTTGCCGCTATCTCTCTTGCAGCAAGCGCCCTAAAGATCAATCACGCCCTGGAACTGCTGGAAACCCAGGGGATGTCGTCGCTCGACAACTACCTGGAGCGGCTTAGAAAACAGAAGTCCAAGGCGATTCGGAGGCTCTTTGCCGACGAGCGGATGACGCTCCTTTCAAAGAACGTGCACGACCTGAACGTAATGGGCTTCGACCACCCCAAGCTCGACGAAGCAATAAAAATAGTCAAACCGTATGCAGGCAAGAAGGTTATGATATTCACCCAGTACCGCGACTCAGTGGATAAAATAGTAGAGAGGCTCAACGGGAGCGATATTTTGGCAAGGGAGTTCATCGGCCAGGCCAGGAAGGCGGACAAAAAAGGCATGAGCCAGAAGGAGCAGATAAAAGTGCTCGACGACTTCAGGGAGGGAAAATACGACGTCCTGGTGGCAACTTCCGTTGCAGAGGAGGGACTGGACATCCCCGCCGTGGACCTGGTATTGTTCTACGAACCGATACCTTCTGAGATACGTTCCATCCAGAGGAGAGGGCGCACCGGCAGGAGCGGGGCAGGCCGGGTCGTCATCCTCATGGCCAGGGAGACAAGGGATGAATCATATTACTGGGCGGCCTTTCACAAGGAGAAAAGGATGCGCAAAGTCGTCAAAGACATGCGGGACAAACCGGAAAAAAATCTTCCGGAGAAGACGGAGAACGCCCCTTTAAAAGAATCGGGCCAGTTGAGCCTGACCAGTTACGTCTCAGAGACTACAGAAAAAGGCAGTGAAGGAAAGAAAATGAAAATCTTTATCGATTCAAGAGAAAAATGCACGGGCATATTAAAAATACTCAGGGACAACGCGGAAATAGAGATACAAACCCTGCCGGTCGGCGATTACATCCTAAGCGACCGCATATGCGCCGAGAGAAAGACGGTGAACGATTTCCTTAGTTCGCTATTGGACAAGAGACTTTTTTCGCAGGCGGCAGACTTATCCAGGAGCTTTGAGAAGCCGATCATGCTGGTCGAGGGAAAGGAAGACATATACTCGATCAGGGGGATAAGCACGAATGCCATACGCGCGGCGATTACGGCCCTTGCTATCGATTTTGGCATCTCGGTCATTTTCTCAAGGGATGTAGAAGACACGGCGAACTACCTGTGCATGATAGCAAAACGAGAACAGGAAGAAGGGAGGCTGATTTCCCTGCACGGAGAAAAGAAGCCACTCAGCCTAGAAGAAAGGCAGATATACGTAATAGAGTCCCTGCCCAACGTTTCCGCGATCCTTGCACGCAGGCTTCTTGCGCGTTTCGGAAGCGTCCAGAACATAATGAACACATCCCGAAAAGAGCTTATGGAGGTGACCGGGATAGGAGAAGGCAAGGCCGATGAGATAATGAATACGATCAGGAGCAGGTTCGACCTAAACGGAGTAGACCAAAAGACATAAAGGTTATTAAGTTGTATTATTAATAAGTTTAATAAAGATATATAAGTTTTATACATAACATTTTTTTGAAATATACGCTAAAATGTCCGGCGACCCCCAGTTACAGAACGAGAATGCGCAAGACGATATTTCCCAGAGGGAAAAGCTTCTGAGAGAAAAGGAGAAAGCGCTTCAGGACGAGGAAAAAGACCTCGAACTATTCTTCGGCGACGAATTCTCATTGAAGAGAAAACAGGAGGAGATAAAGAAACGCAGCGAGGAACTCGTCAAAAACTGGGAGCAGATGAGGAAAAAAGAACAGGAACTGATAGGAAGAGAAAGAACCACCATTGAAAAAGAGGACTATCAGAAGACCACTGAAAAGACGCTTATAGACCTGGAAAAAAGCCTGATGGCCCGGAGGGAAGAGGTGGAAAAGAGGGAGCAGGAGGTCAGCAGGGTCTCATCAGGCATAGGCGAACGGGAGAGGATAATAAACGAGAAAGAAAAGACGCTCAAAGAAAAAGAAGACACCTTAAAAGAGCTTGAAAGCTTCCTCGACGAAGCCGAAAAGAAGAAGGTGGAGATAGACGGCCTTGCAGCGCAATTATCGAGCAGGGAGACCGCAATAGAAGGGAAAGAAAAAAGTTTAAAAGACCTTGAATCAAATCTCATATCCAAGAAATCGGACCTCGATAAAAGAGAGACCGACGTCTCAAGACTCGAACGTGAACTCAAAAGAAACCTCGACGAATTCGAGAAGGCCAAAACAGACATGGAGATGAGACTCCGGGAAACCCAGGAGAAAGAAAAATACATCAAGATGGGAGAGGAATTGAAGGACTCCGAAGAAAAGCTCGAAGCAAGAAGAGAAGAGATGACCATGAAAGAGGCCAAGATAACCAGGATGAACGACGACCTGGACAAAAAGAGAAAAGGCCTCCAAGTGGTTGAAGAAGACCTCGTAGAAAGGAAGATAAAGATAGAAGACGAGGAAAGAAAGCTCAAAGTGATGAAAGACGGCCTAGAACAAAAAGCCAAAGAATTCGATTACTTATTCAAAGAAGACGAGGAAAAGCTCAAGGCAAAGATCGAGGAACTCGACAAATTCCTGGGATCCGCCAAACCCAAAACACGACCCGATCAGGCAGAAGAACGCCCGCGTTACCAGGAAGCGCCAGCTCAAGTGAAAGCGCCCGAGCCCCCACCCAGGCAACCTACCCCGGTCGAACGCACGACCCCGCAGGCACCGCCTAAACAGGAACCAACGCCTGCGCCAAAAATAGAGATCGAATCACCTGAAAAACTGGCCAAGGAAGACGACATAATAAAGAAACTCAAAGCGGAAAAAGAGGCCAAAGAAAAGGAGATCGAGAACCTGCGTAAGGAAGCGGAGAACATAAAATCCGTGGAGATAATAAAGGAAATGCCCAGGGAATCCAGACAGACCCCTGTCCAAGATAAAAGCGATGAAGACATCAGGCAGAAAGAATACGCTATGATGGAGGCAATAGACAAAACCAAGTCCGGGGGACCTGCAAAAGGCCACGACGACCTCCTAAAACTGATGCAGAAAGACAAAAGGATAAACGTAAAGACCGCCGCAAAGATCCTCGGAGTCACGGAAGAAGTCATAATCCAGTGGTCCAACGAATTAAAAGAACAGAGCATACTAAACGTCCACCCGAAGTTCATGGGAGGAACAGAGCTCGAACTCACAAAAGATGCGATAAGAAGGCTCAAAGAACTCGAAGAGGAAGAAAAGGTCGCAAAGATAAAAAACGAACTGGAAAGGATACGCGAAGAACAGAAAAAGATGAAGGGATCATACTAACGGTCAGAGAAGAATCGAATAATGAGACAAAAAATAAACCTGATAGCCTTGGGAGTAAAAGACCCGTATAAGGCGGAAAAATTCTACGAGGCTCTGGGCTGGAAAAAATCCCCTCAAAGCCGGGGCGACTTGATACTGTTTCCTCTGGGAGGAATAACTCTCGCATTATACCCCAGGAGACTGCTGGCAGAGGACGCGATGGTTATGGATGAAGCAACAGGATTTTCGGGAATCACTCTCTCTTACAGCGCCAAAAACAAAAAGGAAGTCGACACAGTACTAAAGCAGGCGCAAAAACTCGGGGCAAAGATAATCAAGCCGGCGCAGGAAACTTTCTGCGGGGGATACGGAGGATATTTCAAAGACCCGGACGGACATATATTCGAAGTCGCATACATCCCATCCTGGAAACTGGACGAAAAAGACAACCTGATCCTTTGATACAGTCACAATAACGCATTATTTTCCCCTGGAGTCATATAATCATACATGCAAGAGAGGGTGCTGGTCCTGAAGTCCGGGGCGTGCGGCTGGGCAAAATGCTGCTTCTGCGGATACGGCAGGATCCCGGGAAAGGAACCATCGTATCAGAGCCTGATGAAGGACTTTGATTCATTCTACAGAGACGTCCAAAAAGATGACGCCGTAAAGGTATTCGGCTCGGGGAGCTTTCTCGACGTAAAACAGGTACCACTCGACGCGCGCAAATATTTCATAGAAAAGTTCAAAGAATCAGGTGCACAAAAGCTGTTCATAGAATCCCGCCCCGAGTACATAAAAGAAGACGCGCTAAAAGAGTTCGCAGGGATAGATCTATCTGTCGCAATCGGTCTGGAGGTCGCAGACGACGCCCTCCTGGACAGGATAAACAAGGGATTCCACCTCAAGGACTACGCAGAGGCCGCAAGCACCATACATAAATGCGGTGCGAAGGTCAGAACATATCTATTGGTGAACCCCCCGTACGCAAAAGACATAAAGAAAAGCCTGGACAAATCCGTGGAATACACGCTCCTACACTCGGATACGATAGTGCTCATAAACCTCCTGCCCCACGGGAATACGCCCGTATTCAAAATGTGGCTCACAGGTACATGGAATTTCCTATCGCGCGTAGACTTCCGCAGGATAACGGATAAATGGAAAGGAGATACCCGCATCGACCTGGACGAAGAGACATTCAGGTTCGTACCCAAATTCCCGGAACAGGCCAAAGAATCCCTGCGGGGCGTAGGAGAAGAGTTCCTCACCCACCCCCATTTCGAGGTATGGCAGGACTTTCTCCAGAGATGGTATCACCCCCCGGAAGAAAAAGACATCCTGTTATTCCTGCCATGCTCATACACAAAACCTTACTCCCGTTCAGGGACGCACAGAGGGATAATAGACAGCCTGCGCAAGACCGGCAAATACGCGCGCATCCACCAGGTGATGCTCAGCAACACCGGAGTCATCCCAAGGGAATACGAGGACAGCTATCCGTTCAACGCATACGACTGGGACGAGAAACTGGAGACGGAAGAGATAAAGAAGAGGTATATAGAGGTCACCAAGAGGAGGATAAAAAAATATCTCACGGCGCACAAGAACGGCTATAATAGGGTATTATGCTTCCTGAAGTACAGCTCGGAAAGCTATCAGGCGCTCGCTGCGGCATGCGCGGACATGGGGATACCGTGCGCCAACATGCTCTCAAAAGACACGTATGAAAAAATAAAGAAAGACAGAAAGCCCCTGCAAAGTGAGGCGGCGCTTGACGATCTATATAATAATCTGATAAAAGTAGAATGAAAATAATCCCTGCAATAGACATAAAGGACGGAAAATGCACGCAGCTCGTAGGCGGCGTAGCCGATACGGCCAAATACTACGGAGACCCGGCAGATGCGGCCAGGAAATGGGTTGACCTCGGAGCTGAAATACTGCACGTCGTAGACCTGGACGCAACGCTTGGAACTGGAAATAATCTGGAAAAAGTCCTCGAGATAAAGAGGTCAGTCAACGTGCCGGTCCATTACGGCGGCGGGGTGCGAACATACGAATACTGCGAAAAGCTGATCAAGGAGTACGACATAGACCGCGTAGCAATCGGCACCCTCGCCATAAAAGACTACCTGGAGAAAGACATCGACGGCATGCTCGAGATAAACAATTACCCTAAGAGCATAAGGCATCGCATAATAATCTCCCTAGACTCCAAAGGAGGAAAAGTAGTCACCCACGGATGGAAGGAGAGAACAGAGATAGACGCAACCTCCCTGACGAGAGAATACGGAGGCCTCGTATGGGGCTTTCTCTATACGGACGTAGACGTCGAAGGACAGATGAAGGGGATCAACCTGAAAAGGACCCAGAACATAATAAGGTCAACCGACAAACCGGTCATCGCCTCGGGAGGCATCTCATCGATCAAAGACATAACGGACCTCAAGAACGCCTGCGCCTGGGGAGCGGTCCTCGGAAAAGCGCTGTATGAGGGAAAGATAGATTACGCGGAAGCGATAAAATGCTGATAGACGTGCATGCGCACCTGGATTTCCCGCAGTTCGACGCCGACCGGGACGCAGTGATAGAGAGAGCGAAAAAGGAGGGCGTTATCATAATCAATTCCGGGTTAGGCACTACAGGCATCAAAAAGACCCTCGAACTCGTGGAAAAATACGGCAACGTATACGCATCGCTCGGCATCACGCCCACCGAATTCAGAGTAGACGAGATCGACGCGACTATCGAACTCATCAGGCAGAACAGGGAAAAGATCGTGGCGATAGGCGAAGTCGGCCTGGACTACTACTGGGTGAAAGAAGAGAATAAACGAAAGCAGGAGAACGTCAATTTCCAAAGGTTCATAGATCTCTCCAGGGAACTGGGACTGCCTTTGGTCATACATTCCAGAGACGCCGAAGACGACCTTCTGAGAATCCTGAAAGAGCAGAATATCAAGGCCCTTATGCACTGTTTCGGAGGAGACGCATCCCTCGCGGCGGATGCCGCAAAAGACGGGCACCTGATATCTATTCCCGCGAACCTCGCTAATTCCAAGCAGAAACAGAGGGTCGTAAAGGCGGTTCCACTGGAATCGCTCGTGCTGGAAACAGACGCGCCGTATCTTTCCCCGGTCCCGAAGACCAGGAACGAGCCTGCCAATATCAGAAAAACCGCAGAGAAGATAGCGGAGATAAAAGGCGTAGACTACGACACAGTAGAAGCGGCAACTACCGCGAATGCAAAAAAATTCTTCGGCCTTTAGTCTTTGAGGAAATATTCCGGGTGCCTCAGAACGAAAAGAGACACCAGATAAACGACCGCAGAAGACAGGAGCACTATTTCTACGGACGACTCAAGGAACCGGGTCATGAGGAAATAGACCAACAAAAAAAGCAGGAGAGGGATAGCTTTCAAGATGCCATTGATCTCCGCGTTCTCGCTTATCACATAGGATAAAGGCATTGCCACAAGAAGCATGACAAGCGATATCATGAGTATGAGGATTATCCATTTCAGACCTGCGAGCGCGGGCTGGCTTATCTTGTCTCCATGCTCCCATATCTGGGGCGCGTATTCTATGACCAGTATGGCCGACAGGACAAACAAAGCTATGCTGAATGCTTCCAATTTGTTTTCCAGAAGCGAGTCGAAGGCTCCGCTGATGTCTTTAGGGCTCGGCGCGCTGCCCAATGCAAAGGAAAATTCCAGGTATAGAAGGAAAAGCATCGCAGGATTGGACAGGTCCAGGAACAACAACTGCTCGTAAAAACGCGTCAGTATCAGATTGACCGACGAAATAACCTTATCAGCGTCGCCTATTTCAACGAGCCCGGGGCCTACGAGTCCCAGACCCGGATGCGAAAGTGCAAGGTAGTTTAGGATGGCTATGAGGAATATCCCGCATCCAAAAAACGGGGCGATCCCTATGAGCAGGCTCCTGATCGACTGATGACCGTCTGCGGGCTGCGCGTACTCGACGAAGCCGAGGACTCCCCCGTTCTTTTTGGAGTAATTAAAAAAAGATATCCTGGTTATGTCGCAACCCGTGAGCTTTGCGACAAGCGCGTGGGATGCTTCATGGATTATAGTTCCCGGCGCGATCACCAAATTGAAGTATTTGCTCTTCAGTTTCGATACAAGATATGACTCCAGGAGGTCGTTTAAGATCACCTGCAAGGCGAATAATGCGAACAGCAACGAAACGTAGTTTCTCACGGAAAAATCCTGCAGGAGAAACCAGCAGACCGCCGAGAGGACGGCAAAGAATGCCGCTATGTGCGCGTTCTTCATTTTGTCTCCCTGACGGCCTTGTTCAATTCCGCCGGCGACTTGACGACTGCGATGCCCGCAATCGACTCCATTTTCCCTGCGTTCGCAACGTCGAGGTCCCTGCATTCGATGTCTATCTCCCGTCCAAAGTCGATCGACCTGTTATTGCATGAGGAGACGCATTTTAAACAGGCGTCGCATTTCATCAGGTCTATGTGCACGGCATCCGTCACATAGATAGCGTCGTTCGGGCATACTCTGAGGGCGTTGCATGAGGTGCATCTTTTGCATTTCTCGCGGTCTATCGTTACCGGGATCCTTGTCTTCTGTTTCTTTACCGCGTCGGTCGGGAGGACGCAAACGGGCACTTTGCATTTGCCTGCCTGCGCGACGATATTGGAAACCAGCGAGTCGGCTATGCCGCAGACTATCTTTGCGGCGGTGTTCGCGGTGCATGGAGCGACAATCACTTTTTCATATTCCTTTTGCGTCAGGCGTCCCACTATAGGGGAGCTTGTTCCCTGGCTTTCTTCCAGCACCAGATCAGGGTATTTTTTTTCCAGTTCTGGGAGCAGCCCGTACATCCGGCAGACTTCGCTGCCTGACCTAGACAGAACAAGCGTGACCTGGTTTTCCTCCGCGAGCGCATTCATCGCTTCAATGGACTCAGACAGGAACTGGCCTGCTCCGGTCACGCACCATACTATTTTCATTTAGCAAAAGAAGCTATAGAAGTTATATGTCCCTAATTCTATATTTATTGTCTGTAATAATAAATGAGAGAAAGAATGCCAGAGATAAAACCGGAATTCTGGGCGAAGATATGCGAGGTATCAAAGAACCTCGCAGATGAAGACGATTTTCTTATCGTCAGCCACCACGATGCGGATGGGGTGACGGCGTGCGCTATCATGGTAGAGCTCCTCACGGGCATGGGCAAGAACACGGATTACATGATACTCAAACAATTAGACAGCACAACAGTCGCCAAAGTAAAAGAAAGAAAGGGAAAGACTATCGTATTCACTGACATGGGCTCAGGACAGCAGTCCGTACTCAAGAAGAACGGGATAGAAGGGTTCTACATAATAGACCACCACCCCCCGGAAGCAGAATACGTAAACCAGATAAATCCCCATTTTTTCGGATATGACGGGGGCTCCGAGATAAGCGCATCAGGCCTCTGTTACCTTACTGCAAAATCCCTTGGCGACACCAAGATGGCGCACATCGCAATGGTCGGCGCAGTCGGCGACATGCAGGACTCGGACGGCGAGATGAAGTCCCTTAACAGGATCATAATGGAGGACGCGTCGTCCCTTGGCCTGCTGAAAGTGAGAAAAGACCTGCGCCTGTTCGGCAGGCAGTCCCGGCCCCTGATACAGATGCTGACTTACGCATCAGACCCCGTGCTGCCGTGGCTCACGGGAGACGAAGCGGGCTGCACCGCGTTCCTTGAAGGCCTTGAAATACCTCTGCGCGTGGACGAACGCTGGAGGAACTACGTGGACTTAAGCGGCGCGGAGAGAAACAAGCTGATATCGGCGCTATACATGCACCTATTGGACTACAACATCCCGGAATTCGTAATACAAGGAATGATAGGCGACGTATATACGTTACTGCACGAGCAGAAAAGAACGGAACTACGGGACGCCAAGGAATACGCAAGCCTCCTCAACGCCTGCGGACGGCAGGAAAGGCCCGAGATAGGATTACAAGTGTGCCTGGGCGACCGAGGAGAGAACTGGTATGAGGCAAGGACCATACTAAAGAGCTACCGGGAGGCGCTGGCAAAAGGCATACGCGCCTTGAAAGACAAAGGGATGATCCAAACGAGGGAGAACCTCTACTATTTTGACGCATGCGGCGACGTCGAAGAAAGCATCGTGGGAGTGGTTGCCGGAATGGCATACGGGGCGAGGATAATTCCCCCGGACAAACCTGTTTTGGCATTCGCGGACGACCGGGACAACCCGGAGATGATGAAAGTATCCGGCCGCGGGAACCGCAATCTAACAAGGAGGGGCCTGAACTTAGGGGTCGCCCTGCGCGAAGAAAGCCGCAAATCAGGGGGCGAAGGCGGAGGACACGACATAGCAGCCGGCGCCAGGATAAAAAGGGCGAACAAGGAAGAGTTCCTGACGAACATGGATAAGAAGATAGGGGAACAGCTTGGAAAGAGCCCTAAGCCCAAGGAATAAAGAAAGACGACGGCCCCCGTGTAATTACTAATTGATGCCAAATTAGTATCTAATCGGCAACTACTAATTACTACTAAATTAGTATTTACTACGAGACTTCAAGACGCGACGACTTGTTTTTTTTGAATAAACCATTACCCTGAGAGCGTGTTTTGAATAATATTATCATGATAATGTTACAGCATTATCATAGTAATATTAGTTTGGATAGGTCGGGAAAGGAGAAAACACTATTTTTAAATAACATTATCGTAATAATATTATAACATTATTATCATAATATTAAAAATGACCGAGGTAGATAAGTTCTACGACCGCAAAGAGGAACTTGCAAGCCTGCAAGAAAAATATGAACTGATAGACAAATATACGGCAGGCACAATGCTTGCAGTTTATGGCAGACGGCGTGTCGGAAAAACCGAGCTTATACGGAAGTTTTTGGATGCCAAAGAGCCAGTTCTTTATTTCTATGTTGACCTTGCCGAGAAAAATGTTTTGTTGGACGCCCTTTCCAAAGCAGTTCAAGAGCAGCTGAAGGAGACCGTGGTCTTTGGAAACTTCAGCGAGTTCTTTGACTACATTACAAAAAAAACAAGCGATAAAAAGTTTGTCCTAGCAATAGACGAGTTCCAGAGATTCATAGATGTCGCACCAGAGTTCATAACATCCTTGCAGAAGAACTGGGATACCACGCTAAAAAACAGGCAGATAATGATAATAATAGTGGGCTCTTCCATAGGCATGATGCAAAAGATAACATCAAGCAGGGCGGGAGCGCTATACGGCAGAGCCACCAGAACAAAGATTTCCCCATTCAAGTACAAAGACATGCGGGAAATGTTCAGCGAACTAACAGAAGAAGAAAAGGTGATCAGGTACGCTGTATTCGGGGGAACGCCATATTACCTTGAAAAGACCAAGAGATATCCGGATACCCGCACTGCCATAGATGAATTGATCCTAAAAAAAGACGGCGACCTGTCTGAAGAACCAAGAATACTCATGGAATACGAGAACGTCAGGGTCCACGCCAAATACAACTCTATCCTACAGTCGATATCAGAAGGAAAAGAAATCTTCAAGGAGATACAAGACTACACAAAGATCGAACCAAACACTCTCCCGCCATATCTGATAAAGCTTGATAAACTGCTAGACCTGATAGAAAGAAACGACCCGGTCCTCGGCAAAGAACGCCTCGGAAGATACAAGATAAAAGACAACTTCTTCCGATTCTGGTACAAATTCATCGCAAGAAACCAAACACCCCTAAGCCTCGGAAACACACAATACGTCGCAGACATCATAAAAAACGAGCTAAATGCGTATGTGGGACGAATATTCGAAGAGGTTATAAAAGAACTCCTGATCGCATACCAAGGACAAGAGATACAAGGACACAAGATAAATTTTGAAGCCATCGGGGGCTGGTGGGACAGGAACGGAAACGAAATAGACATAGCCGCACACAACCCAAAAGAAAGAACCCTACTCCTCGGAGAAGTCAAATGGACAAACCAACCGGTGGACACCGACTTACTGGACGAACTGATACGCAAAGGCAAACTGATAGGCGCGAGCGGGAAATATGATTATATGATCGCATCGAAGAGCGGGTTTACGGAGAGATGTTTGCAGAGGATGGATACAGAGAAAGTGATTCACCTGGACCTTAAGGATGTTGGGGGGTTGTATGAAAAGTTAGTAGGGGCTTCGAAACAGCACTTATAAAAAGGGCGCTGAAACAGCCCCAAAAACAGCCCACTTATTACGATTCTCATTATCGAAAACTATACCAAAAGCATAAAATAAAGTGCTTACACATGCTGTTTTCAATAGTATTTCTGGGATTGGGTTCTTTGGATCGTTAGTCATAGCACATATACTCGTTTTACGCTCGCTATTCTTTCTCTGATAACTGATACTGCTCTGAGAGATCAAAGATTTAGCCAGTCCAGAATTGATTTTTTTGTCCATGATTTAACTTTAATCGAAGAAATATATATTTTATATTAACACAAACATGCACTGATTTGTGTAATCATCAAAATGGATCGAGAGAGTTGCCTCGAAGGTGTGGCTTCTTTGATGTTACTGAGGAATGGAATGCACTCAGTAACAAACGAATTTGAAAAAAGCGAATGGATAGTCGATACTTCAGGACTGAATAATCAGTCTAAACATGTTTTTGATACAGTCAAGTTAACTCTCTCATTTACACTCGCTCAGACGGTGCTAGGTCGAGATATAGCTATTAAAGAGCTTACATATATTACTGGCATTGAGGAGTACACAGTAAGAAGAATTTTGGAAGATCCAACGAACAAGATTACATTGGGCTTCGAGAGACATACGCGAGAACAGAGATATTGGGGGGTTGAAGATACTGCTGGTGAGATTATTGGGTATGTACTTGCCCAAGCGAAGAGACCATCAAAAAAAGAACATGCGGGAACTAAACAACCAAAATACATGTATTCACTTAAAAGCCCACACCTTCTGACCAATCATTACATCTCAGCATGCGATATAGAAGCCATTTCAGAGTTCTATCATTCAGACGCGCCATTAATGATCCTGCAAAGCATTATAGTCGAATACTATAAATTCTTGAAGTTGGTCATTAATTCTCCGGCTTTCCAAGAAGTTATGAATATAATTATCCAGTACTTTAGAGAAGCATTGATTAAGATTGAAAAAATAACACCATCAGAAAGAAGAGAAAACTTTATTGCAGCTAACGGATTCATACAGGAGTTATCTCATCAGTCATATTTGAATGAAAAAGAGTTAAAGGAGATTTTGAATGGAATAGATTTAATTACGGAGCATATCGACAAAATGCCAATTAGTGAATTCAAAAAAATGTTTTGGGCCAACCTTGAAGAAAGTTAAAGCTCTGGTCATTTAATCCGTTACCCCATTTTTAAACCCCAATTCCAATATCTTTGAACTTAGTAGGAATATTCCTATCTGAGCAACTACTTCTCGGATGACGGAGCCTTTGAGGGGCAACGGCATGCCAGGGAACAACAGTATCTAGGCCTTTTAGACCGATAATAGATAGAATATATACCCTATTCGCACTAGCAAAATGGCACGAATGCACACAAGAAGGAAGGGCAAATCAGGCTCCAAGCACCCTTTAAGGACCTCTAAACCGGATTTCGTAGCTTATGATCAGGGAGAGATAGAGGAATTGATAGTCAAGCTCGCAAAAGAGGAGAAGACTCCGAGCAAGATTGGGATCATCCTCAGAGACCAGTACGGCATACCCTCGGTGAAAGACGTTACAGGCAAGAAGATCGGTTTCTTCCTGGAGAAGAACAATGTCGCAGGGAAATTACCCGAGGACCTGTCGAACATGATAAACAAGGCGTTGTCCTTAAGAAAGCACCTGGCAGGCAACAAAAAAGACATTCACAACGCAAGAAGCCTGCATTTGGTCGAATCAAAGATCCACAGGATCAGCAAGTATTACAGGACAACCGGAAAGCTCCCCAAGACGTGGAGATACGACCCTGAGACTGCGAAGCTCTTGATGGCGTAAAGGTGAAATACGTCGCCCGGCTTACGACGGAGTCGAAAGACGCCTCCAGCGTTTCGCGGGCTTTGAACGTTGACAACATAAAGCTGGAAGGCCTTGTGGTCGAGTCCGGCGTTGTTGACAACAAAATCATAACGAACATCGAATCGAATAATTTAAAAACATTGATAAACACGCTCGACGACCTCATAAGCTGTCAGATGGCGGCTGAGAAGTTGTTAGACGATTAATCTAATAAAATGGCCAAAGAGATGAGTTCATGGAAGCAGAAGACGCTTTACAAGATTGTTTCCCCGGAGAATTTTGAGTCCAGGGAAGTAGGCAGCACGTTCGCCAGCGACCCGAAGAATCTTATCGGTAGAAGGGTTGACATATCCTTGAAAGAGTTGACCGAGGACCGGACGAAGCAGCACCTGAAGGTCATACTGGAAGTAATTGATGTCAAAGAGGACAAGGCATATACCAAGTTCAAGATATTCGAAGCAAACCAGGGCTACCTGCACTCCAAAGTAAGGAAAGGCATGAGCAAGGTTGATTATATCGGTTTCATCAACCTGCAGGACGGCAAAGTGCGGGTGAAAATAATGGCGGTTACCCACAAGAACGCAAAATCCTCCCAGAGAAAAGAGATACTCGCAAGGATAACCAAGACCATGGAAGGATACCAGAACCTGACGCTTAACGACTTCGTGCAGGCGACGTTATTCGGCAAGCTTGGAACAGAGATATACCACAACGCCAAGAACATCTGCCCGATTAGCAGAGTAGAAGTCGAAGAAGTGAAGATCTTCTAAAAGATTTTCATCTACTAAAAGTTTTTTTACTTTTTTAAACAGAAGGCGTGCGGATTACTTTTTTCTCCGTTACGTCCATTATTAAAAATATATTCTTCTTTTCGCCTACGAGACCCGACTTCTCAACGATTTTATCTACTTCTTCTGCTTTGCATGAAGATTTCGACGACAGGAGGAATACTGCCTGGTTTGGGGAGTACTCAAGGACCTTCCACATATGCTTGTAGATCTCTTCCAGGTTCCCGAATTCGTTTATGAATGCGATGTTCGGCTCAAGCCAGATCATATCTATTTTTCCATAGTTTACTCCGTTCTTTATGATGGATGCGTTCTCTCTCACGGTATAGCCGAGTTTTTCTCCCAGTTCTTTGTAATAGCGCAGGATGGCCTCGCGGAACTTCAGGCCCGAGGATTTTACATAGCGGTCGAGGCTGTTTAGGTCGGTTATTTCCTTTAAGGTCTTCTGTTCCATCATTCAAAGCCTCGGCAGTATTTTATGGCATCGGGTATTTTTTCGAGCACGTCTGATGCGGTAAAGGAGTATCCTTTTTCATCCCTGCAAAAATTTCCGGATAGACCGGACAAAAATGCGGCTGCGCAAGCGGCAGTAAATGGATCTGCTTTCGCGGCAAGCGCCCCGGTTATGCCTGCGAGGACGTCGCCGGTTCCTCCGACAGTCATACCGGAGTTATGGGTCCGGTTATATTTTATCCTCACGCCGTTGGATATGACATCGACCGGGCCTTTGAGGAGGATCGTTGCGGCAACCTTTTTTGCGGATTCGCCTACGTGTTTTGAGCGCGCGTCCGGGTCTGCGGGCAGTTCTCCGAAAAGGTTTATGTATTCCGTCGCATGCGGGGTCAGAATGTGATTGGTCCTTATGTGCCGGGTTTCGATGTGTTTCAGGGCGTCTGCGTCTAATACTACTGGTTTGTCCGTCTTTCTCAGGAATTCCCTTACAAAGGAACGGGTCTCATCGTGCAGGCCTATCCCGTTGCCCAGGACCACAGAATCGTAGTTGAGCTTTAGGAGGATGTCGACATCCGCACCCTTAAGATGGAATACGTCTGACGTCGGCTTTATCATTAATACAGGATCTGAGACACGTTCAGCCACGTATCTTGGACATGCAAGCGTGACCAGATCGATGCTTGTCCGGTATGCCGCCTTAGCGGTTAGTATCGGCGCTCCTATGTAGTCTATGCTTCCGCCGATCACAAGAAGGCGGCCGAAGTCTCCTTTGTGTTCCGAGCCGGTTCTTTCAAGTATGGCGGAGTATACGTCTCCCGGACCGCAGAACGTGTCTGCTTCGAGGGGGATCCCGATATTGGCGACGAATGCATCCGGGGTCTTTGCAGAATGGAAGGATATTGTCTTGTCCGCCTTGAATCCGGGGGTTGGGATGTCGGCTGCTATCTTCTTTGCCTTGGCCCGGTTCATCACGGCAACGAGAGATTTGACGGGCTCTCGTAGTTCGCCTTTTGCCCCGACTCCGAGCAGTGCGTCGACTATTATGTCATACGACGAGACTTCTTTTTTTATCGTCTCGCACTCGCTTGAATCGCTGACAGGTATCAGTTTGATAGATGGAAAAATTTCTGCCAGTTCGTAGTTCTTCTGCGCATCAGTAGTCCGCTCGCCGGAAACGGCATATACGGTGACCTTTTTTCCGGCGGAAGAAATATGTCTTGCGGCTGCGAGTCCGTCGCCTCCGTTGTTGCCCGGGCCGCAGAATATTGCAACGCTTGCGCCATCGCACGCTCTGGCCAATTCTCTTCCGGCGTTCTCCATCAGCAATCGACGGGATACGCCCAAGTACGCAGAGTTCATGTCCAGGAGCTTCGTTGCCTTTGCCTGAGCTGCTGGATCTTCGTATTTATCCATATGCCGGTGTGTTCAGTCTCTTTTTGCTTGCGGCTTCGTACTCGGGGATTGAGGGTTTTATCTTCCTAAGGGCTTTTTCGAATTCTTCCGCAGACACCTTGTCTGATTTTATGTCTTCTCTTAAGGCGATTAACGCTGCTTCCCTGCATACTCCCTCGATGTCCGCCCCGCTGTATCCGTCGGTCTTCCTGACCAGCTCGTTCAGGTCTACGTCCTTTAAAGGCATGTGCCGGGTGTGGACTTTGAATATTTCCATCCTTGCGTCTTTTTCAGGCGGGGGAACCAGCAACTGGTAGTCGAATCTTCCGGGGCGCAGGAGAGACGGGTCTATCATGTCTACCCGGTTGGTCGCTCCGATGACGATGACGTTCTCAAGGCTTTCTATGCCGTCCATCTCGGTGAGTATCTGGTTGACGACCGTCTCGGTGACGTGTGAACCTGCGTGCTGGCCCCTGCGGGGGGCTATCGCGTCTATTTCGTCGAAGAGTATTATGGTCGGCGCTACCTGTTTTGCTTTTTTGAAGACCTCGCGTATCCCTTTTTCCGATTCTCCGACCCACATGGACAACAGTTGAGGTCCTTTGACCGCTATGAAGTTCGCCTCGGATTCCGTTGCCGCAGCCTTTGCGAGCAGGGTTTTTCCGCACCCTGGAGGGCCGTGCAAGAGTATTGCCTTTGTGGGGCGTATCCCCATCCTCTTGAATGCCTCGGGGTGTTTCAACGGCCATTCAACCGCTTCCTGGAGGCGCATCTTCACTTCGCCGAGGCCTCCTATGTCGCTCCATTTTAGGTCGGGCACTTCAACCATTATCTCCCGCAGAGCGGAGGGGCTAACCTCTTTCATTGCTTCCACGAAGTCGGCTTTGCGCACTTTCAGGGTCTCAAGAACGGATGTTGGTATTTCCTCTTTATCAAGGTCTATCTTTGGCAGTACCTTCTTTAACGCCTTCATGGCAGATTCCCGGCTTAAGGCATCCAGGTCCGCACCAACAAATCCGTGTGTGGAGCTCGCTATTTCCTTCAGGTTCACGTCCTTGTCAAGGGGCATGCCGCGTGTGTGTATCTGCAGTATCTCCTCTCGTCCCTCTTTGTCCGGAACGCCGATCTCTATTTCGCGATCGAATCGACCGGGCCTTCTAAGAGCGGGGTCTATCGAATCCTCACGGTTGGTCGCGGCTATGACTATGACGTTTCCTCGTGCTTCCATTCCGTCCATCAATGCCAGGAGCTGGGCTACGACGCGTCTCTCTACTTCTCCCCGGGTCTCTTCTCTCTTTGGAGCAATGGAGTCAACCTCGTCTATGAATATGATGGACGGCGCATTCTCTTCTGCCTCCTTGAATATCTCACGAAGCTTTCGTTCGCTTTCTCCATAGTATTTGTCCATTATCTCCGGACCGTTCAGGGAGATGAAATGGGCGTTCGTTTCAGAAGCAACGGCCTTTGCGATAAGGGTCTTACCTGTTCCAGGCGGTCCGAATAAGAGAACCCCCTTGGGGGGCTTGATCCCCAGGCGTTCGAACAGCTCCGGATGCTTCATGGGCAGTTCTATCATCTCTCTCACCCGGCCCAGTTCGTCTTTGAGGCCCCCGATGTCTTCGTATCTGACCGCAGGCACTTCGGGAACGACCACGGGTTTTCCTTTGATCTCAAGGTCAGTAACATCCTGTATCTGGACTATCCCTTTGGGGGTGGTAGCGGCTACCACAAAGGGTATTGCCTGCCCGAGGACGCCGATTGATATCTTATCCCCTTTCACAAGAGGCCGGCCTATCATCCTCTGTTTTACGTGCGTGGCAAAGTCTTCGCCGAACTTTATTTCATGCATCGTAGGCGCGATTATGATGTCCTTTGCGGGCGTTGGCTTTGATTTTCGAACCTTCACTTTATCCCCAAGCGAGGTATCTGAATTCTGCCGTATCAAGCCGTCCATCCGGATTATGTCCAGGCCAAAGTCCTGCGGGTGGGAAGGCCATACTATGGCAGCAGTCGTCTTCTTGCCTTCTATCTCCACTATATCCCCTGAAGTAAGATCAAGCGCCTCCATAGCCGAGGAATCCATACGTATGATCCCCCTGGAAACGTCATTATGCAAGGCCTCAGCCACCCTCAGATCCAATTTTTTCTCCGCCATTTTTGAATAGAACAGATAATGTTTTATATATGGACTTACAGATTCATAAAACAGGGCGGGTCACACCCTGCGCAAAATAAGCAAACAGGCAGAAAAGGGATCGCCGGTCAAACGCCCTTCTCGGATACGACGTATCCTTCCTCCCAACGGGGGACTATCTTTTTCATATCCGTGGGAAAAGACTCTGCCTTGACGCCCGGCCCGTCCTTTCTGCATACGTTACGCACGTCCAGGACATAATGTGTCTCGGATGTCTCGGGGACGCTTTCAAGCTCTTTTGAGAACTCTTCAAGCAGCGCGACTCCTTCCGTTCGTATCTTTTCTTTGTCAAGCATTTTGCTAAAATAATATGGTCAATTCAGAAATTTTCTTGCTATAGGCAATATAGTGGGCGCATTCTTTATAAATCTGCCTATCAAGAAACGATAATCCCCCTCGGTCAGTTTGATTATCTCTTCCCCGTCCACAACACCTGCAAGGGTGTCCAGGTCTTCTGCGCTCAGCTTCTCAAGGAACGAACGCAGTTTCAAAAGCTTCTGCGCCTTCGCGCCGTCGCCGTCGTGCCATGCCTTCTCGTATTCGGAAAGCCTCTCCCTTGAAACGACGCCTTCCGCCAAAGCCCTTGCACCGATCTCCCCGGCCATTTTCCCAGCATACATGCCCATGGACAGGCCTCCCCCGTGTACCGGATTGACCTGATGGCCCGCATCCCCCACGATCATCAGACCGTCTGAAACAAGACACTCGACGGACGAACCCACAGGAACGCCGCCGCAGTTTATCTCTATCGGGCTCGCATCGGCGAATATCCCGGGCCTGCTTGCTATGAAGCGATCAAGGTAATACTGCGCCTTCTTTCCCTGTCCGGACATCTTGCCCAATACGCCCAGGCCCACGTTTGCGACAGTTCCTCCCTTGGGAAAGATCCACGCATATCCCTTGGGCGCAACGTCGTCTCCGAAAAAGACATGCAGGTTATCGCAGCAGTCTATCTTTAGGCCGGCCAACTCATACTGAAAGCCCGAATGATAGTCAGCCAAAGAGTTTTGAGTTTTTAAGCCTGCCGATTTTGCTATCATCGAGTCGACCCCGTCCGCGGCTATGACCAGGCGCGAAAAGATGTGATAACTCTCCCCCATATATTCCGCAGACACGCCTTTGATTATGCCGTCCTCTTTTATGACCCCGGTCGCGCAGGTCTTTACCATGTATTTTGCCCCCTTGTTTATGGCCTCGGATGCAAGATATTTCTCAAAGACCTTTCTTTCAAGAATGTAACCTGCTTTTTCGCCTAAAGGAAACTTTAAAGACTTCCCGCCCGGCGCATACAGAACCGCGCCGTTGATCTTCTGAACAGCCCACCTCGGGTCGGGCGTAAGCCCCACGCGCTTCAGGCCCCGGATGTTGATGGCTTCAGCACACCTCTTGGGCGCCCCTATCTCCTGCCTTTTCTCCAGGACCAGCGTCTTTACGCCGTTCTCAACCAGGGTCTTTGCAGCGATGCTTCCCGCAGGCCCGGCCCCCACCACGACGGCATCAAAATGCATATCAGGCATCTTATATCATGCGCAAGGCATCAACAGGGCAAAATTTAACGCAAGTCCCGCACTTAAGACATTTCTCATCGTCCACGCAGAGAATAGTGTCGCGCAGCTCAAGCGCATCCGCCGGGCACACGCCCACGCAGCCGCCGCAGTAGCAGCACTTTGCTCTGTCCACTTCAATTATGCCGGCCATTTTTATCTATTATGTCACCAGATATAATAAACGCCGCAATCCGATCATGCCCAATAGGTAAGCGAATCAGTGGGGTCTTTAGACCCCGCTTCCTTTTGCCAGCTCGCGCAGGCATCCTTGCGGACTTTGGGGACACGACATCCCTTTAGAAGGGGGTTTGCCCACGCTGGGATTCGAACCCAGGTCAAGAGCTCCGCAAGCTCCCAGGATATCCTAGCTACCCCACGTGGGCTACAGTGATAGTATTCAGATTAAATCCTTTTAAGTAATAAACCCGCCGGAAAGAAGTAAACAAGTTAGGTGAACGATACGCTACTCCAGGACCGTGCCCGCAATGTGCCCGGTCTCTGTGTGATTAGTGTAATGTTCCGATAGCAGGGAGGTATATCTTATTGTAATATACATGTCGTATGCTTCATTCAAGTTTTTCGTCGGGCAGCCGGTTGCCGTGATCTTGAATAAGCCCCCGGATTTTACTGTTACGTTTCCTGTTGAGTCCGCAATGGTTGTTTGAATTTGCCCGCAGCTTGGGGGCCCGGTTATGGATTCTATAACGGTTATTTCCCCTAGGAGGATGTCAACACCCGCCGTGTTCGTGTAACCTGCTTCGAATTGTCCGCTGGATCCATAATAGCTCACTGTTGGGGCCAATGGCTGCAACTGCTTCCAGTCAGAAAACGTGGTGTTTGTCTGGGTGTTGAAAACCCCCGCCTGGTAGAGAACCAATCCAACGATTACAACGACCAAAATGGCCCAGCCGTAGGTCGTAAGGTACTCCAGTGCGCCCTGTCCTCTTGAATCGTTCCTAATTGACATAAAGAATGCGCAGTCGATATAGAAAATAAAAAAAGATAAAAAAATAGATGTGGTGCTGTAAAGCACCGGAGACAGATTATAAGTTATCAACCATCAGGGTTCTGCCTGTCCCTTTACGTGACCGATATCCGTGTGCTGTGAGCTTATTCCACCCATCGTCGCTGTGTAGGGTATTGTTACAAGCACGTCATATGCGTCACCGTCGGACTTTGAGGGGCAGTCGGTTCCGTTCACCGTAAATGTTCCGCCTGCTTTCACCGTCTGACCAACAAGAGTAGGGCCCACTGTGCAATTTGAACCGTTAATGGTTTCCTGTAAAACTATTTGGCCGAGTTTGATAGATGTTCCCAGGGCGTTAGTGAAAGATGCGTTAAAGAGCTTGGTCTTGTACACAATACTGGGCGTCAAAGGCTGCATCTTCACGAAACCAGTAACCACAATGTTGCCTTGTCCGACGTTGAACACACCAAGTTGCCATAGAACCACACCAACGATCATAACAACCAGTATGGCCCATCCGTAAGTCATTAGGTACTCCATGGCACCTTGACCCTTATTTCCAAGATATTTCATTTTAAATCATTCACCTCAATTTTTTTCTATTTTTTTTAATGTATGTAAGTAAAGTATGATGCGTTCTAATATAAATACTTTTCGTTTTAGCCCCCATATGTGTCTCTTGGATACTGTACAGCCCTTATTATAGTATAATATTATATCGGGGGCCTGAATTCGATAACATCACCTATTTCTGCGGGGGGGAGTTTGTTTACCGCTATTTCTATTACGTATTTGGCGTCTTTTGAGGGCTTGTAGGTCCTCCAGGTAGCGGGTTTGAGCAGGTGAAAAGGAGGGACGCTGCGCGCCACATCCACTACGTTCAAACCGCTATCAAGCCATAGGACGTCTATTGGGAAACGCATGAACAACATGTGTATCGAAGAATAGTCTATGCGTTCCCGGGGGGAGACCAGAACCAAGTCTGCAGGTCTTGAAAACATCAGGCCCCGCAGCCTGGAGAAAAAAGATCTTGCGGCTTTGGCTTCGCCGCTGATTATGTTGCTGCGGGATCTATTGAGGATTTGCACCTTTATCCCTGGGCTTGCCCAGGAGGGTCATGCGTATCTGGTCCCAGACGCTCACAACCTCTGCCTTGGCCTCTTTTCCTGAAATGCTGTTTGCAATCTTCCTTATTTCCAGGCTTATCTTATGCCTGGGATTCTGCAGGACAATTGGGTTCTTCAATTCAATAGACCTTCTGATCGATGAGTCCTCGGGTATTACTCCGAGAACAGGCAGCTTGAAGAATGACGCGATATAGTCTTTCTTTAGTTCGTCCTTCTTTGTGACCCTGTTTAGAACGATTCCTGCAAGCTTTTTTTCGTATTTGTTTATGATGCTCTTGGTCCTGAGGGCATCCGAAATGGTCGGAAGCTCGGGGTGCGTTACAATTATGAATTCGTCGCACATGTCTATCGCGTTAAGCGTCTCACGGTCGAGGCCCGTTGCCGCATCGATGAGGACGTAATCTTTGTCAGAGAACGCCGCTTTTATTTCGCTTCCTATGTTCACGGGGGGGGTGTCCAGTATGTCCTCAAAGGACAATGACGCCGGCACTATGTCCACGCCCGACGGGTGCTTGTATACCGCATCCGAGAGGGACGCGTTCTTCTTCATAACGTCGTGCACGGATATCGGGTAGGATATTAAACCGTAGTGCAGTCCTAGATTCGCTCCTGTCAGATTGGCATCGACAATCGCGACGTTGTACCCGTCCTTTGCAAGAGAGGCACCTAAATTTGAGACCAGAGTAGTCTTGCCGACTCCTCCTTTTCCTGAGACAACGCCTATTATTCTTGTCATGTTATATATAATTAATTAAATGGGTATAAAAATAAAATAAACACGAATACAGAGGGGGCGAAAAAATGATATGTGCATCCATAACCGATCCGGTCCTCAAAAATATGATAGACGCGGCCAATTATTCTTCTGCGGACATAGTGGAGATAAGGCTGGATTGCCTTGAGAAATACGCCGGAGTTGAAAAGCTTCGCGAAATCACCAAGCCCCTGATAGTCACATGCATGCCATCATCGGAAGGAGGAAAGTTCACAGGAACCGAGGAAGAAAGAATTGAAACGCTCTTCGAAGCAGTCCGATACGCAGACTACATAAGCCTGGAACTCTCCACAAAAAAAGAGCCCCGTGAAAGGATAACATACGAGGCAAGGATGCGGGACACAAAGATAATCGCAACATACCATGATCACAAAAAAACACCCAAAGCAAAAGAAATAAAGGATATCCTCAAGAAAGAAAAGAATACCGGGGCAGACATCGCCAAAGTGGCCTTCCAGGCAAACGACTACGGAGACGTTATGAACCTCATGGGGGTTCTCTTGGAAAACGATGCGGGGATCCCGGTAATAGCAATTTCCATGGGGGAATACGGAAAGATCTCCAGGATACTCGGCCCCCTGCTGGGATCGTATCTTACGTTTGCTTCGCCGGCAAGAGGACAGGAGGCTGCTCCCGGGCAGCTTACGGTAGAAGAGTTGCATAAGGTTTTTGAGATACTTGGTAAAAAATGAAGATACTAAATCACGACGCAAGCAGGGATAACCGCTGCGGCGTTCCGGAAGTGGTGTACGGCGCAGGCAAGAGCGCAGAGGATCTGGTGGAGATAACGCACAAAGTCCTCGCAAGCTCCGGGCGGGTCATAATAACAAGGATCGACGAAGCCAAGGCGGAGAAGGTCAAGGAGAGCGTCAATTCGAAAAAGAACCGGACGGCCCATAATCTGAAGGGCCGCGTCCTTACGGTTAAGAAAAAGAACTACAAGAAGGACGAGCCTGCGGGCGTAATAGGCATACTGACGGCGGGTACTTCCGATATTCCGGTGGCCGAGGAGGCTGCGGCAATAGCGGAGGAGCTGGGATGCGCAGTCATCAGGGAATATGACGTCGGTATCGCCGGCATACACCGGGTTTTCTCCGCCCTGGATAGGATGGGCGTAGTTAATGCATACATAGTAGCCGCGGGCATGGAGGGCGCTCTTCCGTCTGTCGTCGCTGGCCTGGTCGCAGCGCCGGTAATAGCCGTGCCGACGTCGGTCGGCTATGGGACTGCCGAGCATGGGAAAACGGCACTCTACACCATGCTGAACTCATGTACGCCCCTTGCGGTGGTCAACATAGACAACGGATACGGAGCCGCGGTTCTGGCATATAAGATCGCTTCCGGCAGGGCAGTTAAAAAATAACCGGGGTCTGCAATGGATAAGGCATCTTATTTTCCGGTCTTTTTTATCTTTTTGATTGTATTTGTATCATGCTGCGTGGACCAGGAGAAAAAAGTCCCCGGGGACAACGTCTCTTCTTTTACTTTGGAGGAAGTAACAAAAACAACCCTCGCATCCCAGGAAGCAAAAGACAATAGCGGCGGAGTCGACGAGATTTCCCGGATGGCTGAGAGCGGCCGATTAGACGAAGCGCTGGCCCAAGCGGGAAAAAACCCCAGCCCGCGGGTCCTTACCTACCTCAACAACGCAGGAGTGAATTATACGAGGGAAAACAGGTATGAAGAGGCGGATAAGATATTCGCGGGCATACTAAAGATCGATTCCAAACAGCCGGATATCTGGTACAATAAGGGCATTGTTTCCGCAAAATTGGGGAGATATGAAGATGCGTTCCTGGAGTACGGCAAAGCAACGGACCTGAAGCCGGATGACTCTGAGGCGTGGTATCAAAAGGCGTCTATGCTCTATTATCTAAAAAGATACGATGAGGCGGTAGACGCATGCAACAGGTCCCTGGTGCTGGAGCCGCACAACCCGTACGCCTGGTATAACCTGGGGATAGCGCTCACAGAACTCAAAAGATACAACGAATCGATCAGCGCATACGACAAAGCACTGTCCGTCAAACCGGATTACTCCGAAGCGGAGAACAACAAAGGAAACCTTCTCTCGGATCTGGGGATGTATGATGAGGCTATAGCGGCGTACGACAGGGCGCTTGCGATAAGATACGACGAACAGACGAAAAAGAACAGGGATATAGCGGAAACGAAGGCAAATGGGACTGAAACGCCGGTTTCCGAAACATAAGCCTGTCTTCCCAATAGTATACCATGTCTTTTAACTTGCCCCACGTGCCCAAGGCCGATGAAATATTGGACGATGCCTTCAGACAGGGTTCTAAGGTGGCTAAAGCCTCCAGATCTGTGAGAGCGCCGTTTAAAGAGCGCATGCATGAATCGGAGGAAGAACGAGTCAAGGCAATAAGCAATTCTATCCTGTCGGATTTGCGCAAGATAGTGAAACGCTTTCCAAGTTACGATCAGTTGTCGGAATTCCATAAGAGGCTTTTGGAAATAAAGATAGACAAGGACCGGTATAAAAAATCCCTTGGAGCGGCCCAGTGGTGTCTTGATGCTGTGTCCAGGCTTAAGCTGGATACTCTGAACCACCTGAAGGAGTACCGCAAGGATACCCAGGTATCCAGGGAATTCCAGGGGCGGGTTTCTTCCATGGTGAAGAAGATCTCAAAGGATTTGGACGAACTAATCGAGATAAAGAAGATTCTGCGGGAATTCCCGGTGATAGAGGATCTTCCCACGATGGTCGTCTGCGGGTATCCGAACGTGGGAAAGAGCACGTTTATGAGGACTCTCACGGGGTCTGAAGTAAAGATTGCAAGTTATCCCTTTACTACGCAGAGCATACTCATAGGCCATACGAACATAAAATACCAGAAGTACCAGATAATAGATTCTCCGGGGCTTCTGGACCGGGCCATGGAGCAACGGAACAAGATAGAGCTGGAAGCAGTCCTTGCAATAAAAGAGCTTGCAGACGTCATACTCTTCCTTGTTGACCCGAATCAGGATATCGCTTCGCAGGTCTCGCTTCTGAAAGAGGTCTCATCAAGTTTTGAAGCGCCGGTTTACGTTGCGGTCAACAAAGAGGACGTTACTCCAAAAGACAAGATGGATGAAGCGCTAAAGGAGTTTGCGGCCTATCCCGCGTTCTCCATTTCCGCGAACAGCAACGCAGACTGCGTACGCGTGTTACAGAGCATATTCAAAAGCCTGAAAGATGCCGAGAGTAAGGATTGAGACATACGGCTGCTCCATGAACAAGGCGGCATCAGAAGTTGCCGCAGGCCTCCTGTCCGAGAGGGGATATGAGATATCGGTAGACGATTCTTTTGATGTGGTCATCGTCAACACCTGCACGGTCAAGACACCCACGGAGACCAAGATAATAAAAAGGCTAGAATCTCTCGCAAAAGAGAATAAGCCAGTCGTCGTCGCAGGATGCCTCCCTGGGACGTGCCCCGGCCTCCCGGAACGTTTCGCGTCTTTTTCTTTTGTGGGAACCAACATACTGGACCTGCCGGAAGCACTCGAAGGAGCATTGAAAGGCAGGCGCCTAGTCAAGATAGCATCTGGCGGATCCGAGCCGGGCCATCGCAGAAAAAGAGAGAACCCCGTTATCGGCGTGATACCCATATCGCAGGGATGTCTTGGAAGGTGCAGCTACTGTCTCGTAAAAAAAGCACGGGGAGACCTTAAGTCCTTTCCTGCGGAGGGGATAGTAAAAGACGCGAAAAACGCATTATCAGAAGGCGTGCGCGAGATATGGCTCACCTCGCAGGACTGCGGATGCTACGGGATGGATACCAGAACGAACCTTCCGGGCCTGCTGCGCCGCGTCTGCGCCCTGGAAGGCGAATACATGATCCGCGTAGGCATGATGAATCCGAATCATGCATTATCGTTCCTTGACGAGTTGGTAGATGCTTACAAAAACCCCAGGGTCTATAAGTTCCTGCATGTCCCGGTGCAGTCGGGAGACGATATAGTGCTGAAGGACATGAACAGGTTTTACACGGTCAAAGACTTTACAAAGATAGTCAAGGAATTCCGAAAAGAGATACCAAAGATAACTATTTCAACGGACATAATCGCGGGTTTTCCCACGGAAGACGACGTTTCATTCCAAAGGTCTCTCGAACTGTTGGAAGACATCAGGCCGGACGTGCTGAACATCTCCCGTTTCTGGGTCAGGCCCGGAACAGAAGCCGCTAAGATGAAACAACTACACGGGAGAGTGACGAATCAAAGGTCCAGGAGAGTGGCCGAAGCGTTTAACGCGATCGCTCTTGCGAACAACAGGAGATGGATCGGGTGGGAAGGAAGCGTCCTTGTTTCAGAGAAAGGAAAAAGGGGCGACTACTGCGCAAGGAACTACGCATATAAACCGGTGATATTGAAGGATAAAAGAGACATCATGGGGCGGTTCCTGAACGTGAGAATATCCGATGCAACGAAAAACGATCTGCGCGGAGAAATAATCTGATTATGTCTAGGTTTTTGCGTGTATTCTCATATCTATCAATCCCACCGTGTCGACGGCTATTGAGTTGATCCTTGTGAGGAGCACGAATGCCACTCCTGCGGCGCTTGCTTCGACCGAAGGGACTTGAGGCATCATAAGCGCGAATAGGAGGGCGCTTCCTCCTTCGGTTATGCCTAAGCCGCTTGGCGTGAATGGTACGAACATTACTGCCGACAGAAGGGGCTGTATCATGAACGCGTCCCAGTAGGTTATGTCCAGGCCGAGGGACTGGGCCAGGTAGAACCACTGCAGACCTACCAGGAACCATCCTGCAAAGTTTATCAGGAGTAATTGAAGGATAATCCCGTTTGATACTTCTTTTCCTGCGTGCTGCAGGTCTGTGACGTGCTTTAGGGCCCAGTGCATATACGGTATGCGCGTAAGCGCCCTGTTGACTGCTTTTGTGTAGAGGATGAGAGCGATTATTATCACAAACATTATGGGCACGAGGGATGCCATAAGAAGATAGTCCCTTGATGCCTGGTTGATGAAACGGTCGGATAGATACACGACCGCGATCAGGCAGGATACCACTTTCGCAAAGAAGCCAACACCCTGCATCAGAGTTAGCAGACCTATGTTCCTGGTCCGTGATTCCTTGGTCTTCTTGGCGATGGCAAAAGCCGTATAGTAGTAGCCCACGCGTCCGGGGGTTACCGCAGAATAGAGCATGCCGCACATGTGCGAAGGAAGTATCCTGCGCAGGCGTATCCTGCTTCTCAATGCGGTCTTCAGGGCAAATGATCCCAGGACCTCGCTGGAGAAGTACACAACCGCAGCATATAGGAAGTACTCTGGTTTTACCTCCATGAAGAGGCGGGTTATGTTGTCAAACCCCATGCTCCAGAACAGATAGAACAATATCAGCAGACCGAATCCGAATGCTGCTGCAAGCTTTATTGTCTGTTTGCGGCCCATCAATCCTATTAGGTATTAGTTTAATATATCCCCTGCCCCTTAGGGATTGAAGAGCTCCAGACAAGGTATTCCCCGCCCGGGGGGTAACTATCTTATTTACTGCTTCAGTATGCCGGAGGAGATCAGATGGAAGATCTTTGTAAAATATGGAGAGGTACCTATCGGTTACCCGGGACTGTTGGCACCACAAACTGCTATGAAGCCCAAGCATTGGACAAATACTAATGAGCGTATTAGTATCTCCCGGGATATGAGTAAGATTTGTGTTCGCATTGTCGGCATTACCACCGGGGTTACAGGTTCCATAAGCATTCTGCGAAACGACCAACGCATAATTCACAATATTGTCTTGAACGGGATTATCTAAAGAGGGGAAAAGCCATTCAATCCGATTGACCGTAGTTCTAAGAACGCCGCCAAGAGAGATATTTGAAATGCTCCACCCCGGGTGTAAATCTCCGTTAATCAGATAAATTTTGGTTTATTTGATTCATTAACATCTTTGGAGGATTTCTTGATACAACAACACAGGGATTTGCAATTAACGTCGTGGACGTGACTGTAGTCGTTGACGTGCCAGTATTAGTGCCGGTTGTAGGGGCGGGTTCTGTGATCGTCGAAGATGTTGTCGCGTGGTCGTTGTTATCTCGGCGGTATTTGTTCCTTGGACATGCCCTTGGTTGTCAAGCGTGAACGGATATAATTTTTCTTTGAAGGGAATGATCATTCATTTGCCGTCTGCATGATTTCCAAAGTCTGCGATAGGAAAAACCAACAGATCACTCTTTTGAGGATATCTCAAGGCATTTTAGGGCTATCTTCAAGGCTTCCAGTCCGTCGAGACCTGATACCTCGGGTTCCTGGCCTGAGCGAATGCATTTTAGGTAGGAGGATAATTCCAATAAGAGGGATTCTCCCGGAGGAACTGCAAGGTTTCTTACAAGATATGATCCGTCTTTTTCATATTTGTAGTATTCTGTCACTTTCTGGGTAATGAAATCGCCTTTTATGAATTTTTCTTTGGTCGAGATCTCTATTTCCCGGACTTTAAATGGCGTGAGCCAGTCTGTTGTGAGGTGGGCGAGCGTTGAATTTTTCATCCGGAAAGAGACTATGGCCGTGTCTTCCTTATGGGTTATGTTGGAGGATATGAGGGGGAATATCTTGTCATATTCCGATCCTGTAAGGTATCTTATCAGGTCTATGTCGTGGACTCCCAGGTCTATCATGACGCCAACGTCTTTAACTCTCGGCGGAAGCGGACCGACACGTGTTATGTCTATGAGTATTATTTCCTCCCGGGAAATGCTGTTTTTTATCACCGGGATTATCGGATTAAAACGCTCTACATGGCCTATCATGAGTTTCACATTATTCTTCTTTGCCTCGTTTATTATCTTCTCGGCATTTTCCAGCGTATCTGCAATGGGTTTTTCAAGTAAGACGTTCACGCCCATAGACAATACCTCGCAGGCGATCTTCTGGTGAAGTGTCGTCGGCACGGCTATGCTGACCGCGTCTATATCAAGAGCCAGCAGATCCGAATAGTTCTTGTAAGCATTTGTATGATACGTTTCAGCTAGTTCGTCGAGGTTGGACGCGCTTGGATCGGCTATGCCCACTAATTCCGTCCCCCGCATCCCGGAGTATACCCTCGCATGATGTTTCCCCATGCTTCCGACGCCTATCACGCCCACTCTAAGTGTTTCCATTTTTGATATCAGACAAAGATATTGTAAATCAATTGCTAATAAATTGACAGAAGCCTTTTTTCGCTTTCTTGTTATTATACTCAAAAGGTCTAAAATTTAACAGTCTCCGGCAAGAAAATGAAGAACATCCTACTCATAGGCTGCGGGGGTTCAGCAGGCTACAATTTCATAGAATCCTTAAGGCTCTCTGCAGAGGAATACAGAATAGTCGGAACAGATATTAACAGGGAGCACCTGGAACTGTCCAACTGCGACGTTAAATATCTTGTGCCAAGGAATTCAGACCCCGATTACGTTCCGACGATAAATAGGATAATTGCAAAGGAGAAAATATCGTTCGTTCACATACAGCCCGATCCCGAGGTTGCTTTCTGGTCCAGGAACAGAGACAAAATAGATGCGCCGATGCTTCTCCCGTCGAAAGACGCTATCGAGATATGCCATGACAAGATGCGCTGCAATGCGGTCCTCGAATCAAGGAACGTCCCTGTTCCGCAGTCTCATCATATAACGAGCAAAGAATCGATAGCTGAATTGTTTAAACTACTGAAGAAGAGAAACGACAAGATCTGGGTGCGGGCGATCCGCGGCGCAGGCTCTCGCGCAAGCCTGCCGGTCACGTCTTTTGAGCATGCCGAGATGTGGATGGACTACTGGAACAAGATGAAGGGCACAAGATACGAGGATTTCATGCTTGCAGAGTTCCTTCCCGGAAGAGAATACGCATTCCAAAGCGTATGGCATAAAGGAGAGCTTGTGACCTCCCAGGGAAGGGAGAGAAAAGAGTATGTCTTCGGGAGCATAATGCCAAGCGGCCAGTCGTCGTCTCCTTCGATTGCCGTAACTGTGAACAACAAGGAAGTAAATGAGAATGCGACAAATGCCATCCTTGCAGTAGATGAAAAGCCCGAAGGGATTTATTGCGTCGATATGAAGGAAAATACTGAAGGGGTTCCCTGCATCACTGAAATAAACATTGGAAGGTTCTTTACTACCTGCGACTTCTTCTCTCGCGCAGGATGCAACATGCCCGACTATTTTATAAAACTGGGCCTGGGTGAACAACTTCCCCCCCTGAAAAAATACGATCCGCTCCCGGCAGGCATATATTGGCTTCGTATCATAGACATGGGTAAAAAACTGGTAAAGGGCGATAAATGGACATACCAAAAAATATAAAATGTGTCATATTCGACATGGCGGACACCCTGGCAAACTTTCCCGTAGATTACCCGTCTATGAGAGGCGACCTCTCATCATTTATCGCCGCCTATGGCCTCAAATCAGATTTTAAACCCATTGTACAGGACATACGGAGTATTGCAAAAAATCTGAATAAAAAAGAGCTCATCCGGGACATGTTTGATATCATCGATCGGTATGAGACGCAGAGCGTAGATAATTCAACGCCCCTGGAGAACACGATAGATCTTTACAAAAGATGCATTACGGCGAAGAAGAAGGTAGCTATTCTAACCAGGAACGGGGATCGGATGGTCAAAGAGTTCCTGAAACATTATGCCCTTCCGGATCCTCATCTCATCGTTTCAAGGGATTCATGCGTGAATCTAAAACCCCATACCGAGCAGTTCGATTTCCTAAACGCGTTCTTTGGATTCAAGAACAGCGAATACATGCTTGTAGGCGACGGATACCATGACAGGCATCTTGCCGAGAAAACGGGGATACTGTTTCTTGATGTTAAAAGTAGATGGGACACGCAAGCTGGAAACCATTGCCTCAAGCCGCAAGTAGAGTGACGGGCTCAACTGGTACCAGCAGAACAATGCTTCAAAATGATCGGACATTACCTCAAATGCAGGAGAATCGTGCATGATTTCGGATTTCAGTAATTTATATTACAAAAACAAGGAAAACCAATGGTTACCCGTTATTTCACATCAATTCAAATGGATCATATAATCAAATAGGTGTTTTCATAATGACTACGCTATCAGTGATTATTCCGATACATAACGATTCTGAGCAGTTCCTGAAGAATTATAAGCCTTTTTTGGAGCATCTTTCCACGATAAAAGGACTGACGGATTATGAGGTCGTCATCGGAGACAACGGGAGCACGGAGAGGGATAGGAGGCTCGTTGAAAAAGCGTGCTCCGGAGAACCTGCAATTAGATATTTTTATACGCCTGTTAAGGGTATCGGATCTGGGATGAAGCTTGGGCTTGCAAATGCGCATAATCAGATGTTTTTCATCTACAGTGTGGATTTTCCTTTCGGGTTTAAAATAATCGATGAATCTTTGGCTGCGTACGCGGGGAAAAAGGGGGATACGCTGGTCCTTGGTTCAAAGAGGCATGCATCCTCTAAGACGAACATACCCTTAAAGAGAAGAGTCCTGTCATTCTTTTATAACGGGCTCATTTCTATTGTATATGGCCTGGGGGTCAAGGATACACAGGGAACGATGCTGCTCTCAAAGGGGATGTACGCAGATATAGGGCCGCATTTATCCGCTGATTCGGCTTTCATGCAGGCGCAACTATGCATATACGCCGCAGCGCACGGATATTTTTTAGAGGAGATCCCGGTGGAATACATGGTTTATCGCCCCGGGTCAAAGATAAATCCTTTAAAAGACAGCATCAGGATGTTTAAAGATGTTTTGGGGGAATACAAAAAATATATGGAAGTAAAAAAGAGCCTAAGGACTCGGGCAAAGCACTGACATTTCAGAACTTTTATTTATGCCGCCAAAAGACCTCAAACGGGGCGCTCTTGATTGTCATATTCCAGTTCACGCGCATCATATTTGTACCCCCGGTACAGGCATCGCTACGACGACTATTGGAGGCCTTGGGAACTGCCGGTTTTTATCATTTATAGCATCTGCAGCTTGGTACTTTGACGTACGCTTCAGAGAAGTCCCAGCCGTGGCATTCGCCGTTGTCGTATTCCAGTCTCACTCTTATCTTGTTTGTTTTCAGCATCTCTGCCGGGAGCTTTAACTCAAAATCGTACCAACCGTTTGTTCCGTTGCCTCGTATCTTCTTGAAAAACGTATTGTCTATGTATACGTCTCCTGACAGGCAGTTAAAGCTGTCCCATAGTTTAAGGAACAGACTGTTCTGCGTGTCGGGAATAACTTCCATATCGAATTCGACAAACCCGGAGGCCACAAATACCTGTTCTTTGCGGCTTTCGTCGCATATCGCAGTACACACCATGTTGTGCTGAAGGTTCTCATTTGCGTGAGCGTATCCCAGGTGGTATCTATCAACGGTATTGTCTGTGAAGGATTTCTGGCCGTAGGAATATTCCCGGGATTTGCACGAAGCATTGCAGGCATCGCTTTCCGTGACATACGTGAAAGCGAAGTAAACACCCCCCGCAACCAGCAATGCCCCGGTGATCACATATTTCTTCTCCCAGAGAAACTTTTTAAGGCCTTTATAAGTTTTTTTCCCGGACGCAGACGCGCTCTTCAGGCAACCGGGTATCCCGGTTCCGTCATACGCTGCCAGGACCCTTGTGTGCACGCCGTCCCGGAATGAACGGACCCGGAGAAGTGCCAGGTATAAGACGATTAGTAAGCCAATAATCGTTGTAATGGGCCCCGCATAATCCGACCAGGTCATGCCGTAATAGAAATGCACGTTCTCCTTTTCAGGGAACGCAAGCATCAAGGAAGGCGCCGCAAAATACATCTTACCGGCCCCGTCTGCCATCCAATTAGGAAAATAAGAAACCTTTACAAAGACGGGTTTTCCTATACAGTCGGTTTTCGCAAAGAATTCTTCATTAGAGAAGGATTCCATGGAAACCTTGCAGTCGCCGATAGGTTTAGCCCCCCGTAGCGCCTCAATAAATTGGTCTGATTTGTAAACACGCAGTCCCTGTATCTGAGGCAGGTTAATGCTCTTGTCCAGGAGGATTATCTTAAAGTGAGACAATTCATAGTCGCCAACGCTTTCCGCAAACGCCACAGGCACGTCTTTGTATTCAGAAATCATCCATTCAAAAGAATACTTGCGCCAGTCATCGGTTACCACCAAAACAGGTTCCTTTTTAACGGGCTCCACGTATTGGGAGTCCTCATTTAGACTGTATATCTGGAACTGGTCTATGGTCTTTATAAGAGTGTACTTGGGATTGTCAGCTATTTCCTTTTTTACTGTATCAGATACAACAGCATACGTTTTAACATTAAAAATCCGAAGATCGTCCGCCCCCATTGTGAGATTGCGTTTAGGCTCCTTTATAGCAAACCCGGGCCACCATGACTCCTGGGACACTTCCTTTTGCAGATAGTACAGAAAAGGGCACGTTACGGAGGATTCCAGCAGGAGCGCTTCCATTACGCTTCGGTCAGAGAATACGGGGGATACTTCGAAGAGTCGGGGAGTGCCCATGCTGTTATATGTGCCGGAGTATTCCACATTGATCCTTCCCATGGGACTGCGAGTCTTAAAGTAGTCGGTCATATCTTTGAATGTCTGGTATTCCGGTTTCTTCTCCAGCCCTTCATAGTTCCATTTTATCCAGTTGGGGACGTCTTTGAGGCCGTGGCTGACATAGGGGGAGCTCACAAGTGATGCTGCGAGGCCTTTGTCGTATGAGTCGATGAACTTTGTGATGTCTGAAGTGTCTGAAAAGCCGGTGTTTATCCAGAAGGTTATGAAGAACACGACAATTATTGGTATGAGGAATTTGGCTCTCAACCAGCCAGTCATTATCGAGAGGCCCACGGCTGCGAACATGAGGGGCATAAAGTAGAGAATTGGCAAAAACCGGACATACAATATGGTAGTGTGGGCGCTGAAGACGAAAAACAAAAAAGAGGTTATCGTGTAATAATAGAGCAGGGAGAGCCGTTCATCCAGGTTTATGAGTGATCCGACTGACGGCTCCTGTATCTTTCGTTTGAATATCAGTTTGAGTGTGTTGATGAGAAGCGGGCTTATTAAGCAGAAGACTGCCAGAACGTAGAAGATCATATAGTGGGATATGAAAAGCTGGTTTAAGTCCGGGAATCCGAAGAATTTATCCTGGGGGGCCGAATTGTACTTAAACTTCACGAATAAAGGAATCAGCCAGACTCCTGCGAGCATCATCGAAAGGATGCCTGCATTTACCAGATAGCGGAATTCGGCGTATTTTCGCCTGATCATTAGTTCTAGTCCGAAGAGGACGTATGTTGCGGCAATAGTTATTGGTGTGTAGATGTGGGTCATGATGACCAGAGAGAGTACGATTGCGTTGAGTGCCAGATATTTTTTGTGTTTTATGCCGTAGTACATCAATCCAAGGGACAGGAAGGCGAATGCGAAGCTTATGCCGTGGGGGAATTGCCCTGCCAGGGTTGATTTTATATTCACGCCCCACTGGGAGTAAGTCTCAAGGAACAATAGAAGAGGGGAGAAGCAGGCCGCAAGGATGGGAGCAGGAAATTTGAAACCCATAAGCCGCATAGATAGATATGTAAATAGCGGGAGCAGGAATATCCCGGAAACAGATACCAGCTTGAAGGCCACTTCCAGGGAGATTACCGGGCTGAGTATTGCCATCAAAAGATATGGGGGGATAAAATAGAATTGGAACATAGGCATTCCCGCCAGCCAGTGAGGGTACCAGCCGATAAGTTTGCCGTGTGGTATCAGGTAATGGGTAAGATAGTCTGCAAGGGCATAGTGGGAACCCATGTCTCCTCCGGTCGTTGTGGTCTTGGACAGCATTAAGTCAGGAGTAAAGAAACTGATCAGGAAGGAACATATCACCAGCAGGACGAACAGATCGATTAGGTCCATGAATCCAAGGAAGGGTCTGCGGGCCGTTTTGGCAGGAACCGGTTCTTCCGGTTGTCCGGGGGCGTGTTTGTGCGGGGCGGCAGATGCTGCTTCTTTGTTGTTTTGTTTTAAGCTCATTTTATTTGTTTAAAGTGTTGTTCGCGTCGTTGATCGTTTTTGCCGTTGCGTTTAGCGTCTTCTTCCGGAACGCCGTTTTTTTGTTTTGGTCTACCGATGAACTGGAAAGCTATCACCGCCGCGACGAGAATGATTATTAGGATTATTGCTATCCATTCGTTTCGGAAACTGAATGCTTCTTTCTGCTGGACTACTTTTATCAATCCGCTGGCCGTGGATGTATAGTGTATTCCGCCTTCGTCGTAGTCGACGGACGTGAATATTACGTAGCTGCTCCCGGGCAGGGCTCCGAATGAGGATATCTCAAACTCCGTCCGGGGGCTGTCTCTTGCTTTCACGGTCAGGGTTTTTTCCTCGGGAGTTATTTTCAGTTCTTTGGGTGCGTATATCTTTATTTTAACGTCGTGCGCCTTCTGGTCCATGTTCCTGAGGGACACTGTTATCTTTTTTATTTCGCCCTTGTTTCCTATCTCCTCCTGCGAGACCGTCGCGTCCACCTGCGAGGAGTGGGCTTCTTTTATCACCAGGTAGTTTGGCGTGACCGATGAGAATTGGTAGCCGTTGGCGTCTTTGTATTCGGTGAGTAGGGCGAACGGGTATACTCCGGGGGTAGTTGATGCATCTATTTGCAATGAGAAACTTGCGGTCTGGGGGAGGTTTGGATCCATGCGTCCCAGGAATACGGTATTAGCCGAAAACCCCGGGGGCAGGAGCAGGGATAGTTGTACGCCGTTTGCAGCTTCGTCTCCGGAGTTTGTGAGGCTTGCGTTTATCGAAGACGTGCCCGGGTAGATCACCCGTTCCACAGTCATGCTGTTCTGCAGGGTTATGTATGAGGCGTTGGCGCAGAGGGCATAGAGAGTTAAAGTCAAAAGAACGCTGAAAAAGATTGTTGTCTTTTTTGTCATTTTATTGTTTTGGAACGATTCCGGGAGATATTTTGCGTAATCTTTATAAAGGGCTTGATAGTAAATTACTAATGATTTACAGAATAAAAAATCCCGGTCAGAAAGCGTTACTTCTGATTAACTGATCTAAGATGGTTGAAGCTACAGGCAAGGCGGAAAAAGGCATAGTCGATGGAACTGAGGAATCGGGAAAGGAGATAAAGATAGACTCGTATAACATACGGCTCGGGGACATAGCCTTTCCGATAAACATCCTGGACGTGGGGGACTATGTGCCGCACTACAACGTTTATCTGCCGGACATAGACTTCGTGACCGAGGCGCTCCTGGACGAGACCAAGAGGAGCCTTGTTTCCGAGGTCCAGATAGAAACCAGGAACGCCATGGACTCCGGGAAATACGCGGAGTTGAAGGACAAGTTCCTGGTCAGGTCAAAGGAAAAGCTCAAAGGCGTGCTAAAGAAATCCTCGGATGAGGATATCGCAGTCCTCAGCAGGATAGTAGTGAACGATATGATCGGCCTGGGGGAGATTGAATATGTCCTGGCAGACCCCAAGACAGAAGAGATCGTCATAAACAGCAGTAAAGACGTGGTCTGGGTCTTCCACAAGATGTACGGCTGGCTTAAGACCAACATCAGGATAAAGAACGAAGAGATGATCATGAACTACGCGTCAAGGATAGCAAGAGAGGTGGGGCGGGAGATAACCCACCTGGACCCCCTCCTGGACGCGCACCTCACGAGCGGGGACAGAGTCAACGCAACGTTGTTTCCTATATCCACCATCGGGAACACAATAACCATCAGGCGATTCTCCAGGACGCCCTGGACCATCGTGCACCTGCTGGACCCCAAGTTCAATACGATCAGTTTTGAGGCGGCTGCCTTCCTTTGGCTGGCAATGGAGTACGAGATGAACATGCTGGTTTCAGGCGGAACCGCTTCGGGTAAGACGTCGATGCTAAACGCCATCCTCCCGTTCCTTCCCGCGAACCAGAGGGTCATCACAATAGAGGACACAAGAGAGTTGAACCTGCCCAGTTACATGCACTGGGTGCCGCTTAACACGAGACCGCCCACGTCTAGAGGAGAAGGCGAAGTATCCATGCTGGATCTCGTGGAGAACGCGTTGAGAATGAGGCCCGACAGGATCATCGTCGGAGAGGTTCGTAGGCAGCGTGAGGCGGAAGTTCTTTTCGAGGCCATGCACACGGGGCACTCCGTTTACGGCACATTCCACGCGTTAGGCGCGTGGGAGGTAACCGAGAGGATTACCAGCCCGCCCATGAACATTCCCCCCCTGGTCCTGGGATCGCTTCATATGATTGTCACGCAGTACATGAATAGGAGGACCAGGCAGAGGCGGACTTATGAGATAGCTGAACTGGTAAAAGACGTGAAGAACGAGACCGGCCGCCCGGAGATAAACGTCTTGTTCAAGTGGAAGCCGAGAATCGACAGGGTTGAGAAGGTGAGTAACAGCATAAGGGTCCTGGACGAGATCCAGATGTTCTCCGGCATGAGCGAAAAGGAAATGGAACAGGACCTCTCGGGAAAGAAAAAGGTGTTGGAGTGGCTGCTTTCCAAGAACATAAAAGAGGTAAACGACGTTGGAAAGATCATCACGGAGTATTACATAGACAAAGAGACGGTTCTTGATCTCGTGGAAAGCGAAAGGAACGTATGCAAATAAAGTATTTTAGGCTGATTGAATAAAATCATATTGAAGATGAAGAAACAGAAAGACAGTTTTTTCGAGTCGGCGAAGGTAAACACTTTAGTCAACCCCCTGAAGCACGTGGCGGGCGGGACGGTGATGCTGTTCCCGGACCTGAACTGGACGCTCAAAAAGGCAGGCATAAAAGTAGACGCCATCGTTTTTCTTTCAATTGCCATATTCGTAGCGCTGATGGCGTTCACAATAAGCACGGTGACGATAGCAATCCCCCTTATAATGAGGGGAACCATGGAGTTTGCAACCGGGCTCATAATCTCGGGGATACTCGGAGTGGTGGGGTTTATCTATGTCTTGTTCATCCCCAACCTGAGGATAGCAAGGACCCGCACGGGAATAGACAAGAACCTGGAATACATGCTAAAAGACATGCAGATACAGCTCACTGCAGGAATACCCCTTTTCGACATATTCGTGAACGTCGCCAGCGGAGGATACGGCGAATGCTCCGTAGTCTGCAACAATGTGGTGCAGGAAGTGCAGGGAGGGAAATCCATTGTGAACGTCCTGGACGAATTCGGGATGCTCTCATCCTCGGAATACCTAAGAAGGGTGTTCTGGCAGATAGTGAACGCCCTGAAAACAGGATCAAACGTGGGGGTATCCCTAAAGATGATAAGTAACGAGATAAAGGAAGAAAAAGAGAACAGGATAACCGCGTACTCGCAGGAGCTAAGCCTGTGGTCCCTGATTTATATGATAACGGTCATCGTCCTGCCCTCAATGGGAGTAACGCTCATACTCATATTATCAAGTTTCCTTGGAGGCGCAATGATTACGGAGATGATATTCTGGGTAATACTTGTCGCAATTATATTCGTCCAGATAATTTTCATATCCATCATCAGAAGCAAAAGGCCGGATGTCGGTTAAACTAAAAAAAATGCCCCAAAAGATAGCTACGCCCAGACCGCTGCAGGCAATCAAATCCCTGCTTGACGGGGTATTGGAAGTAATCAGCACTGCAGGATCATATGTCATACTTGCCATAGCCAACGTCGTGATGCGGATCGTAGACTTCATGCTGGAACTCACGAAAAGATTCAATTCCAGATTCGTAAGATTCTCCAAAGGATCGCAATCGCGTCTCGGATCCTATTTTTCAAAGAACAGCAAGAGCCGCGTGGGCATGATGGTGGTATACGCGGGACTGTCCAGGAACCCCGAAGACATGCTGGGCATAGTGCTCATGTACAGCATCATGCTCTCGGCGGCGACCACTTTTCTTGCCGTCGCAACCGGGCCGGAACCGTATTTTGGACTTCCGCCCAGGCTGATAATCCTTATGGCCATGGTCGGGCCCTTCGCCGTGACATGGACGTTATTCTACGTAGTCTTCATGGTCTTAATAGACAGGCGCACGTCCAGTGTGGAAAAAGTCCTGCCGGACATCCTTACCATGATCTCCCAGAACATGATAGCCGGGATGACTGTGTATAACTCGCTGTGGATCGCCGCCCGCCCGGAATTCGGCCCCCTGGCTATGGAGATACAAACGGTCGCAAGAGAAACGCTCGGGGGAGAATCGTTTGAAAAGTCGCTTATGAACATGTCGGAGAGGATAAAGTCGTATAAACTCTCCAGAAGCGTGAAACTGATGATACAGGGCATGCGTTCGGGAGGAGAGCTCCCGACGGTCCTCCAGGAGATAGCAAACGACATACGCGCGGAACAGAACCTGTTCAAAAGGATGAGCGCCCAGACGACTTCCCAGGCCATGTTCATACTCTTCGCCTTATTAATAGGGGCGCCTCTCTTATTTTCCTCCTCGCTCCAGTTCGTTACGATATTCAACAGGATATACGAAAAAGTGGGTTTTAACGATGAAACGAGCGCACTGCCTCAGCAGACGGGGATGATATCATTGCAGAAGCTGCCCATCAGCTCAACGTTCTTCTTTCAGTACGCAGTAATAACCCTGTTTGTCCTGGGAATATTCGGAGCACTGCTTATAGGGCTCATCAAAAACGGAAAATTAAGCTCCGGCGTGCCCCTGGTACCGGTAATAGCCCTACTGTCCGTACTTATATTCTGGCTGATGACAATAGCGCTCGGTTCGTTCTTCAAGGGAATGATGACAATGTAGGCGACCAACGCAATAAAAAGAAGCAATATCATGCGCCTGTACTCGCATTCTTAAAGGCGGGGGGAATAAATTCGGCGTGCCGACACGACACATCAGATACGGCCATTGACCGCATGACGAAAAAAAATGCAAAGATAAAGAAATCACGCACCTGCACCCATACCGAAGCGCTCCATCATTTTGCGCATCTTGCGTTCGTTCCCCATGGTCTTCATCATCTTCTTCATCTTCTTGTAGTACGCGAGGAGTTCTTTTACGTCCTCCGGGGCGATGCCTGCGCCTTTTGAGATCCGCTCTATTCGATCGTGCTTTATCAGGTCTGGATCCTGCATTTCTTCGTCTGTCATGGAGTCCATCGCTATCTTGAATTTTTTCAGTTTCTCTTCCTGCATCTGCATGATGTCCTGCGGGATCTTCTGGCCGAACGGGAGCATCTCCATTACTTTCTTCATGGGGCCCATCTGGCGCATCTGGTCTATCTGGGAGTATACGTCAACGAGTGTGAATTTGCCGCTCATCATCCTCTTTGCGGCTTCTTCATCTACTTCGACTTCTTTTGCCTTTTCTAGGAGGCCCTGCAGGTCGCCGAATCCTATCAGGCGGGAGACGAATCTTTCCGCGTTGAATTCCTCAAGTTCGTCTATGTGCTCTCCGACCCCGATGAAGTATACCTTGCTCTGGGTCTTTGCGCACGCGGACAGGGCGCCCCCTCCTTTGGCGCTCCCGTCCAGTTTCGTCAGTATGACCCCGTCGACGTTGCAGGATTTCCTGAAGGCTTCGGCCTGCTCTCCGGCGCCCTGGCCGATGGTTCCGTCCAGTACCAGGAGCGTCTTTGTCGGACGGACGCTTGTGAATATGCGGTTGATGTCCTTCATCAGGTCGAGGTCCAGCTTGTGCCGGCCTTCTGAGTCGATGATTATCAAGCCTTCGCCCTTGTATTTCTCTATGCCCGCCCGGATGATGGCGAGTGCGTCCTTGTTGCCGGTTTCGCCGTAGAACGGAACCTGTATTTCTTCGGATAATTGCTTTAACTGGTCGTATGCCGCAGGGCGGAACGTGTCTGCGCATATGAGTTTTGGGTTAAGGCCTTTCTTTTTGTAGTATTTTGCCAGCTTCGCTGCAGTGGTGGTCTTGCCTGATCCCTGGGTTCCGACCAGCATTATCTTGTTGCCGTCGCGCATCTCCAGTTTCTCGCCTGCGCCGAGCAATTTTACCAGTTCCTCGTAGGTTATGCGCACAAGGTTCTCGTTCTTGGAGAGCATGCCCGGCGGTTTTTCCAGGAGGCCCCGGTCTTCTATGGTCTTGGTCAGTTCGAAGACCATCTTTATGTTCACGTCGGACGAGATTAAGACTTTCTGTATCTCTTTGATGTATTCCCGGACGGTTTTCTTGTCCACTACCACTGCTTTGCGAAGGTTCGTTATTGCGCCTTGCAGGCCCGTTGATAGTTTTTCGAAAGCCATTGTCCGGGAATGATTTGGGTTTTACAAAAAGGTAATATGTCATTGGATGCGGGGCAGAAAAATGACGCAACAAAGCCGAACAGATGATTTATCGCATGAATCGGATATACTATAATAGGAACACATTAACATGGACTACACCGATTACCTGTTTTTAATTTTCGCATTCATCACCCTGTATTTTGACGTCCTGTTCATGTTGATCTATCTGCGGAACCGGGAGACGATGCTCCTGAAACCCGCAGGCAGCAATGTGCCTTCGGTCACAATAATAATCCCCGCCTACAACGAAGAGGATAACATCGCATCTACGATAAGGAAGGTGAAGGCGTTCGATTATCCGAAGGATCTCCTGGAAATCATAGTGATAGACGACGGTTCAAAGGACGGGACCGCGGAAAACGCAAAGAAAGAAGGAGCGCGGGTGGTGACCAAAGAAAACGAAGGCAAGGCAGCGGCACTGAATTACGGGACGGGGCTTGCTAAAGGGGATATCGTCGGGTGCGTTGATGCGGATTCTTACCCACAGGAGGATGCTTTGCTCTCGATGGTCCAGTATTTCGAGGATGAGAGAGTAGCCGCAGTAACTTCGTCTGTTTTGGTCAGGAATCCTGTGAACTATCTGGAGCGCCTGCAGGAGATGGAATACATGCTGATAGCCTGGGGCAGAAAGCTCCTGGATTACGTGCAAAGCGTTTACGTTACGCCCGGCCCGCTGAGCCTGTACCGGAAAGATGCGCTCAATGTGGTCGGCGGTTTTGACAGGAAGATATTGACTGAGGATATCGAGATAGCCTGGAAGCTTCACAGTAAAGGGTATAATGTCCGGATGGATCTGAATGCCCGGGTGTATACAAATGCGCCCAGATCGTTTAAGAAATGGTGGAACCAGCGCCTCAGGTGGGATATCGGGGGGATACAGACGGTGAAGAAGCATCAATACGCCTTTCTGAAGAGGGGGTACGGGATATTCGGGTTATTCATAGTCCCCTTTTTCCTGGTGTCCATGCTGATAAGCCTTTTTGGTTTGATGCTCTTTGCGTACATAATGGGAATGCGCATAGCTGATCTTTTAACGTTTTTTTATTACGCGTCGAAGGCGGGGATCAATCCTCTGAGTTATTACTCTCTGAATATGCTGCCCAATGTCTTCACGGTCCTGGGCATAATGGGTTTCGTTTTTTCGCTTGTCTACCTCATAACGGGCCTGCAGGCAATGGGTAAGAGCATAAAGGGAAAAACTTTCTTTGACCTTTTGGTGTATCTCATACCCTATCTATTCCTGTTCCCAATATTATTAGTGCACTCCTTTTGGCGCCTGGCCGCTTACAGGAAACAAAGATGGTGAACCAATTAGACGCCTTCTGGAAGGCTTTTGGAATAACGTGTATCGTTTTTTTGTCGGGGGTATTCATGGGCTTCTGGCTGGATTCCTACCGGGTGGAAGAAATCAGGAACGAATACACCGACATGGATATAAGCTCAAACGATGCGCGCCTGCAGACGCTGTATTACCAGACGTTGAGCAACAACGATTCGTCGTTCTGCATACCGGCGATCCAGGAGAACCTCATATTCTCGGACAGGGTATATCAGGACGGCCTGCGGATAGACCAGTACGAAAAAATAAACAAGCTCGCTCCATCTCTGATAAAGGACAAAACAAGATACGTCCTCTTGAAGATTCAGTTCTGGCTGAACAGCGTAAGGCTTAAGAGAACGTGCAACGCCAGTTATACGAACCTTGTGTATTTCTATTCACACTATAATACGACCGCGCAGGAAAACGTTCAAAGCGCGGTCCTCATGGATCTGAAAAACGAATACGGGCCGGGGCTTATCCTGGTCCCTCTGCCCCTGGACCTGAACATTACAACTATAGAGATAATCAAAAAACAGTACGGGATAAAGACCACGCCGACGATACTGATAGACGAAAAAACAGTTATCGAGGGGCCGCAGACAAGGGATTACCTGAACGGGAAAATACGGGAAGCAAAAAACGCCCGGTAGTGATCACTTGCCCCAGACATTCACTAATTTCTTTTTCTCGCCGAAACTTATGATCTCTGGAAACAGGGGCATCATGAATATGAGAAGCGAGAATATCGAGTAGGGGAAATAGAATACGACGACGAGCACATGCCTCCAGGATATTCCGCTGTGGGGAACGATCGATAGAATGGTGTAAAGCGTGCCCAGCGCAAAAGACGTGAAGGATAAAATGAATACGCCGGTCATGGGGTAGATGCCTGCGAAAGTCTGGTAGGAGTAGTTGAACATGCCGTACAGGGAGAACCAGCCCAGAAAATAGTTTAGCACTGCGGAGGAGAAGAGATCGTTGTATTTTACAAAGTAGGTCATGTACCCGTACAAGACCTGATATGAGGTTATGGGGATAGAAATAAATCCGTGGATGAACCAGTAGAGCTGCGTGGGTATGGCGTATAAGCCGATTGCTCCGTACTGCATATTCAATGGTACGTCTGAATGCTTCTTTACGACCTGCAGGGTGCCCCGGCTCCAGCGTATTCTCTGCCTTACAAGCGAGGGAATGTCCTGCGGCACATGCGTATACATAAGTGCGCGGACCATCTCCATTTTGTAGCCGGCCTTTCTGAGACATAGGCCGATGTCGAAATCCTCTGAGAGGGTGTCTGTTTTGAATCCGCCCACGTCGAGGAGCGCGCTCCTGCGAAAAGCGGTGAACCCCGGGAGGAGATACGTCGCATTGATCTTGTTGCACAGGTACCTCCAGGTGGAGGACATTATGTACTCGACGTCCTGGAACCATACCAGCGGGTTGTTGTTCATGCTCGCACGTATCACGCCGGAGACGGCGCCTATCCGCTCGTCCGCGAAGGGCGCGACTAGTTTGATTAGCGCGTCGTTCTCCAGCCGGGAGTCCGCGTCCACGACCACGATCACTTCGCCTTTTGCCCGGGCGAGGGCGGCGTTTATCGCATTGGCTTTGCCCGCGTGCTCAAGTGTTATGAGCCGCACCCGGGGATCCGCTTCGGACAGGGCCTTAACGATCGCGCCGGTTCGGTCGGATGAGCCGTCGTTTATGACGATCACTTCTTTTTTTGTTGGATATTCCGCGGAGAGGCAGTGTTTTACGGATTCAGCGATTACCGATTCTTCGTTGTGCGCGGGCAGGATTATTGTTACTGGCGGCGCATATCCTGCGGGGGGGAGTTTTCTTGCGGGGAGAAAATATAGTATTATCCAGGATAGATGCAGGAATATCAGGACCACGAACAGGGGCATCAAAACCAGTTCTATCATATTCTTATTAATTGGTCTTGTCTGTATTAATTCCGCAGAGCGACAGGGTGTTTCCGCTCCGGTCGCACAGGATCCCCTGCAGCTCAACTTTATCGCGCAGGCCGCAGTATACCGAGTCTTCTACGACGAGGCACGGATATTCTGTGACGTTGTAGAGGCTTCTTAGAACGTCCACGGAGGGCAGGTTCAAGTCTGCGTCGAAAGAGAAGATTGCTATTTCCGGATCGATCCTCTGGTTGAAGTACGTGAGGACGTATGCTTGGTCGTCGCAGGTCTTGCACTCTTCTCCTTTCTGGTAGAAGTAGAGTATCTCGGTCTGGTTCAGCCGGCAGGATTTTTTCATCGCTTTCAGGATTGAGAGATATATTACTTCCTGGCGGTTGAATTTCTGCTTCTGAAGCTGGTAGTACGGGTCGTTCATGTATTCCTTGGAAAGCTGCCGGTAGTTGTCTATCTTGTCTCCCAGTCTCCAGATGTTTGTGTCCAGGAGTTTTATCCTTGAATTGAGGGTCATGCAGGTTGCGTTCTGACCGTAGACTTCCATGAGCGCGTTCAATGCCTGGAATTCCTCGAACTCGTCCACTACCTCCCGCATCCGTTCATCGATGACTTTCTCCCGCTCATAGTTCAGGTAGAGGTTCAGGGAATAGACGCTAAGAAATAGGACTAACGTTATGAGGAACGCCTTAACGAATACTTTTTTGTCTACCGCCATTTTATATGCCTCTTTCTGACCACGTTATACAGAGAGTTTATCCAGAATATCTGGTAAAACACAAAGAAAAATAAATATCCAAGAAAACCCGAAAGGTTCGTTCGAATATCCCTCTTCAGGAGCCCCATGCTCACAGAGACAAGGACTACGGTTATGAGTACGGACGTAACTGCAAGAGTAGTGAATATGTCAAGAGACAACAGATCGAATGCGAAAACAAGGGGCGTGTTCAATATGTCGTAATCGATCAGCCGCAGGTAGTTGTAAGCCTTGAGGCCGTTTGTGACATACAGGTAGATAGAGTAAAAGAAAAGGCCCAGACCCAGGAAGATGAGCGCGTAGTTGAATAACAGGAACATCCGAAACAAGCCCGCATCCTTCCGGGAGAATATGTCCCGGTGCTGCCAGAGAGTGAGGAGCGACCCGGAATACCAGCGCCTGCGCTGCTTGTACAGGGAGGAAAGGGTCGTGGGGACTGTGGTTGAGACGCTCGTGGAAAGACAGAACACAAGCCGGTAGCCTGCTTTCTGCATCCTCAGGGCGATCTCCATGTCCTCGGTTATGTTCTCTTCGTCGAATCCGCCGAGTTCGGAGAGGACGCGCTTACGGTAAATGGAAAAAGGCCCCGGAGTCACGTGCATGCTGTCAAGGAAGGAAAGGACTTTCAGAGACGTTGAAAGGCCCACTGAGAATTCCACGTCAATTATCTTCTCCAGAAGTGTGCGCGGATTTCTCACGTTGACGCGGACGCTGACTGATGCGACCTTCGGGTCCTGGAAATATCCCACCGTCTTGGACAGGATGTCTGAATCTACTATGCTGTCCCCGTCCATGCAGGCGACATAGTCGCCGGTTGCGGCTTTTATCCCTTCGTTTAGGCTGCGTGCTTTGCCGCAGTTCTTTTTGCGGTCTATGAAACGGATGTTTATGTCCTTGTGATTTGCGACAAAACTTCGTATCCTCTCGGATGTTTGGTCGCTTGAGCCGTCGTTTACCGCGAGGATCTCATAAAGGCTCTTTGGGTAATCTATTGCCGCGAGGGATTCAAGGGCCGCATATATCCCCTCTTCTTCATTATATGCAGGGAGGATGATACTTACCCGGGGCAGATTGGAAACCTCGACGGAAGAACTCATGTGTTTTCTTCTATCGAATACGACGAGGAGAACAAGGATGACGAAAAAGGTCGACATGAACCAGACCGTCAAAACCAATGCGGAGTAAATGATATTCATCGTAGCGCGTAAAAGAACTAAAAGCATCTATTGTTGCATATATTATATATAATATACCGGGGGAATTTATACTAAAGAAAAAGGGGAGAGTTTATAAAGCATCGGAGAATACAATATATTCAATAGAAAAATGCATCCGGACAAAAAAGCAGATTTCATGTTCGAACTGAAAAGAAAGATGTTCCACTTCATCATGGGAACAGTGATAGCCTACGCAGTATACTTCCTGTACCCGGCATACAAAAACCTGATTCTGGCACCATTAATAATCGCAGTCGCCATAATGTGGATAATACCCTGTATTCCCGCTGAAAGGCGCTGGATTTCTAATCACCTGCTGTTTCACTTTGAAAGAGAGAAGGACAAAAAGGAATTTCCATTCAAGGGAGCAATATACTTCGGATTAGGCATAATCCCCCCGATCATATTGCTGCCATCCGATGCGTTTGGCGTCCCCCGCCTCGCCTGCGCAGTGATTGCAGTCCTTGCAGGAGGAGACGCGTTCGCAACGCTTGTTGGAAAATTCTACGGAAAATACAGGATAAGGCACAAGAGCGTTGAAGGGTTCGTCGCCTTTGTTATCTTCTCATATATGATGGCAACCTTCTTCGTGGACCTCAAAACCTCGCTTGCACTGGCAGTGGCGGGGGGCATCATAGAGTTCATGAACACGATAGACGACAACCTGGCAATACCGTGGGGCCTGACCATTGTGATACTCCTAATACATGAGATAGCGCCTAATCTCTTGTTCACTGTGTATTAGGTAAAATTCTGATATAGTAAGCCGAAAACCCATATATTAAAATCCAATACCAAAGGAATAACTCGTTTCTTAATGGGCCTGTAGCCTAGCTTGGATAGGGCACCGGACTTCTAATCCGGAGGTCGCGGGTTCAAATCCCGCCGGGCTCATTAAGCCCCTTTTCTTTTCTCGAAAAGAAAAGGTTCTTTATCCCCAAAAGAAAAGGATGCGGGGTCTAAAGACCCCACAATTTGGTAATGAGGGGGGATAAAATTAGTTCAATTCTTTTTATTGAACGCCTAAAACGGATTCCGAGTTGAGGTTACGTCCTGTGCAATGTGGTTCTTATCTCTTATTCCAGCCATTGCGCTTAAGGTTGGAGTGAACCCCTTTGTGTGTTCGTTAAGTTAAGTTGCTTTTGCGCTTAAATTTGCGCGTTTTTCGTACTCATTGGGCGGCAGGTAGCCGATCTTTGAGTGTAGTCGTGTCTCGTTGTATATGTT
>JBAQYF010000010.1:0-107052 GCA_049299895.1 Candidatus Altarchaeia archaeon | reverse complement strand
TTTTCGCGCGGTTTTCAATTAAAACAAGGTAAAAAGACCCCAAAAACGAAGGAAAAACACAGATAAATTCCAAACTGTCAAACTCTATTTTCTCACAAAAAAACAGCCGAAAAATGTCAAACTTGGGATGTAACAGGGAATATTTCCCTTTCTTTAAGATGACAAAAAGGCTCCAGCAGGATATCAGCCAGAGCAGGTACGAGAAGAAAAAGATCCTCAAGCACGAGAACGTGGAGGAAGTCTGCGAGGAGAACAAGTGCAAGGAGATGAAGCGCAAGGCAAAACGCTTGGATGAGCCGGTGGATAAATCCTAGTTCACGTTCGGTTCTCCCCGTATCGTTCCCACGCATATGCCGTTCTCGCATAGGCACCCGTCTATGTCCGCATAACCGCATGCTCCGCTCGCGTTCTTATCATTCCCAGTGGGCTTCGGAACATAATCTTTGTTCACGCACAGGGGATACGGTCCGCATTCTCCCCGCATGCTCTTGATTGCGCAGTCTGCGGCAGTCTCACAGGACTGGTCGATCCTGTCTGCTTCTGCACTGCACTCCCCCCTGTAGAACTTCCATTCCTCGCATTCGGTCCCCGAAGAGAAAACGCATGCCGTGTATTCGTTTCCGTTTGTATCCCTGCGGGTTATGGTTTTCCCTCCTTTCTTTATGCAGTTGACGGATGCGTTATTCGGGCCTTCTGTGCAGTCCGCGGGGCACGTGTCATGCGTTTCCGTGCACGTGCAGTTTGCAGCCTTGCCGCACAATGCGCTGTCGCATTTTCCGTCACCGCAGAGGTCCGTGCATCCTTCGTCGAGGGAATATTTCCTGCACGTAGCGTTCACGCATTTTGCGGAATAGTTAGCGTTGACGTTCTGCGCGGGGCACATGGGTGCTGGTCCGCAGTCTGCGGTGCAGCCGGCTGCTTTTTCTGCTGTGAACCAGCCTGCGGAAACGGCGGCCCATTCCGGGAGAGAGTAGTCCAGTGCATCGCATCGACCCTCCCGGCAGCAGGAGAGGAGGTTACGCCTGTTTATCAGCGTGCAGTCTGCGTCTATTGAGCAGTCCGTCCCGGGAGAGAATATTTTGCATACTCCTTTCCTGCAGTAGGAGCCGTTGCCGCAGGCGGCGTCCGTTGCGCACGTCTTTTCGATCTCGTTATAACCCTTTCCTTCCGGGGTGATGCACTTGCGCGGATCGCTTTCAAGGATGGTGTAGCCGGCATTCGTGCATTCTTCGAAACTTTTTATCTTGCTTTCTACCGGCTGGTTCATCAGGAATAATGCTCCCAGGGGGGCGATTACTGCTATCGCTATGATTAATGCCGCCAGCGGGTTGCTTTTTTGCATCTTTACTCCGCGACGTATACTGCACTCTTGATTGCTGTCTTTTCGTTCTCTTTTGGTCCCGTGGCTTCGGTGTAATACATCCTGTAGCCCCAGGGCGTCTCTATGACCCTGGGATCCATGTAACGTATCCCTTCTTTTTCCGCGGGGAATGCCTTTCCTTCGATAGTGTAGTTTAGGCCGTCCGGGGAATATGCCGAGTAGATGCTCATGGTGTCATCCGATTCCCTGCTGTCGTATGCCGAGTAGAACATCCGGAACCCGCCGCCTGGAAGGGCCATAACGCACGGGTCCATTGCTTCCGCGTTTATTCTTGTCCCGTCTTCTCTCATCCAGCTTGTTCCTTTGTCCAGGGATATCGCGCTCTTTATCTTTTTATTGGAGCTCCCCAGCTCTGTTGCGAACAGGTCGCCCGTGTAATACATCCTCAGCGTATTATTCTCCAGTCGCAATATCTCCGGGCTGGATATGAGGTTCGGGCTTCTCAATATCTGGCTTGTGAGGTGTATGCTCATATCGGTATAGAAATTCAATGCGTCGGAAGAACTTGCGGATTTATAATAGAGCTTTTTCCGGTCGCCGGTTCCGGACAGGACCTCTGCGTTGTTGTATATCATAAGATATCTAGTGTCCCGTATTTTGTAGACCCTGGGCGAGTATCCCTCGGGAAGGATTTTTTTCTTCTCCAATACGTATTTGAGGCCGTCCGGGGAGACATAGGCGTTGATGCCCTCTTTTGCCGAAGCAAACATCCTGTATACGCCGCTGTCGAGTTTTATCACCGCAGGAGAGAACGCATCCTCTAATCTTACGCCTTCCTCGGGCACCCATTTGTTTTTTTCCACGTCAGGCAGGCTTGTTGACGTTGTGGTCGATGAGGTGGTCGCAGGCGCTTCTGTCGACGTCGGCAAGCTTGTCTCCTGCGTCGTCGTTACTATAATGGTCGATGTTTCCTCTGTGGTCGATGTCTCCTCGCTCGTCTGTGTCGTTGCTATGGTATCGTTCGCATTCTCTGCGGGATTTTGCGCGCATCCGCACAACAGGAGCAATATAACAAAAGGAAGCAGGTTTCTTTCCATGATATGTATTAGGAAAAACGGTTTAAATCCTCAAGCATCTTTTTTCCGGATTTTTTTAATGGACCTGTGCAGACCGGTAACGGCCCGGTAGGAGAGGCCGATTGCAGGGCCGGTGCCGCTGTATTTTATGAAGAAATCCCTTTCGCTTATGGGTTCTACGCTGCGTTTTTCCTTTATCGTCGGCAGGAACAGGACCGAGGACGTAAACCTCAGGATGGCGGATATGAGAAATATTACCTGCAGGCTGGAATAGAATATCCAATGACCCGTTATCTCCGCGGATATGAATGCGCCGGTAATGGCCCCCAGGAATATCGAAGACGCCGCGAGTATGTTGTGATACGCAAACACCCTCTCCCTGTTATGGGGCCGCACGTTGTCGTATACCATGTTCAGCGCCGACAGGGTGTAGCCGGACCAGACGATCCCTGCGAATATCTGTATCATTATCACGGACAGGACGTCCGCGGAAAAGAGCCACATAAGGGGTATTATTGCAAGAGACGTTCCGCACAGGCTGAGTATCCTCTTGTTCCCGAAGCGGTCTGCAAGGTTCCCCCAGTAGGTCATTGCCAGAAAAGTCGTAAGAGACATCGCAGCGGTCGCGACTGTGTATTCGAAATACGTGAAATGCAGGTCTTTTAGCATGTATACTGCAAAGAACGGGGCTGCAACGTATATCGAGAAGTTCATCAGCCCGTAATACAGCGCGAATCTCCCGTAATTGGTTTTCCGCAGCCTTTTTAGATACTGCAGGAAAGAGAATGCTTCGGCGCCATCCGCTCTCATGGGCGGATCCTCCATAAGAGAGAGGTAGCGCAATGATACCAGCCTTGCCAGGAGCGCCACGACAAATATCAATGAAAAGCCGTACAATACGATGTCCTTGGGAAAAAGGCTTAAAATGAATCCTGCGAGGAAGATGGAAGCGAATGCAACCGCCCCTGTTATCTTGTTTCTCATGCCGAAGAATCTCCCCCTCGATTCTTCATTGACCAGATCCCCCATCAGGCTGTTCCACGTGGGGTTCGCGAACTGGCCGAACATGAAATAGAGGGATACGAGGACTATCAGCAGGGGAACTGCATTCGCATCGCCCAGGAGGGGCAGTGCCGCCAGAGGCACCCAGGTGAGGACCTGAAGCATAACCGCTATCAGTATGACCTTTCTCCTGCTTGAAAGATGCGCAGTAACCCTGGACGTAAAGAGCTGCGGCAGGGATGCGATGAAAGGAGGCAGGGATGCCAGAAGTCCTATCCCCATGTTGGATGCTCCGAGCTCTATTGCGAGCGGAGTGAAATATTGTTCGCCAAAACCGGTCATAATTGAGAACGCCGCCCCGTCCTTTACAGAGTACTCCAGGCTCTTTTTCCTGCCGTTTGCAAGGGCGTTTTTTTCCATGTCTTTTCTTCTAAGAAACAAATATACATTGGCGTATAAATATATGTTGACATGAAAGATTATGCATACACAAATCGAACCTATATGTTGGCATTTATATATTAGTTAGAACTAAATACTAAAGTAATATAATACATGAAATAAATACGAGAACATAAAATAATTAACAATAAAAAATTATTTAATAAGCTTGTTTTTTGTATTAAATATGCGAAATAAAAAGGTGAAATAAAATGAAGGCATTTGTCGATGAAGCACTGGAGGGTGAAGCCCAAGACGTGACAGACGGATTTGATGAAAGCAACCAGCTAAGGATTGTAGTAATGGGCGCAGGCGGTGGAGGAGGAAACACCGTAAACAGGTTATCCAGGATTGGGATAATCGGTGCTGAGCTCGCAGCCTGCAATACCGACGCTCAAGACCTAAGAAAGATAGACCAGGGCATAACCAAGCTGCTGATAGGTTCCAAACTGACGAAGGGACTTGGAGCAGGCGGATTCCCCGAGATAGGAATGAAATCAGCGGAAGCATCCAGCAACGAGATAAGAAACTACCTGGAAGGAACCCACTTAATATTCCTGTGCGCAGGAATGGGAGGAGGAACCGGAACAGGCGCAGCACCCGTCATCGCAGAAGTCGCAAGAGACTGCGGAGCAATAGTCGTTGCAATCGTGACGTTCCCCTTCAACCTGGAAAGGTCAAGAATAGAGAAAGCCCGCGAAGGAATCGACCGCCTCAGAAGAGCAGCAGACACAGTCATCGTCATCGACAACAACAAACTGGTCGGATACGTACCGAACCTGCCCATAGACAAAGCGTTCCTCGTAGCGGACGAAATAGTCGCAAGAGCAGTAAAAGGAATAACAGAGACCATAAAGGCGCCCTCATTGATAAACCTTGACTTCGCAGACATAAAGAGCGTACTCGGAGGAGGAAAAGTCTCAGTCATATCAGTCGGGGACGGGGAAGGACCCGAGAAAGTCGAGATGGGAGTTAAAAACACGTTGGACCACCCGCTCCTGGACATAGACTACAAGGGAGCAAAAGGAGCACTTATCCACATAACCGGAGGAGAGGACCTAACGTTAGGAGACGCCAACAGGATCGGCGAACTCATAACTCAGGAATTCGACCCGTCGGCGAACGTCATGTGGGGTGCAAGGATCGATCCGCGCCTGAAAGACAGAATAGAGATCATAACGATTGCAACCGGCGTGAAATCCCAGCACATAATGGGCAAGGAAAAAGACAGGGACGAAGACGCTTCTGTGTACACGCAGGAGATCTATGACCTAAGGATCCGGTCCATTTAACCGGTTTTCTTTATTTTAATTTTTTAGGAGGACCAAAATGAGCAAAAAGCTTTCAAGCCTCTACGGGCTCGATATATATTCTACGGGCGGAGGCTATCTCGGGAAAGTAGAAGATATTTTGCTGAATCTTGAAGAAGGTATTGTGATGTCTCTGTACTTAAAACCCCTGAATGGCGTATCGGCCGATTCCACCGAACTCAAAAGAGTACTGAAGGAAGAAGGCATAAACTACGACGGAGTAACAAGCGTAGGCGACATAATACTGACTAAGAGCAAACCGCACAAAGACATACACAAATCTAAAAAGAGGGTGATGGAAAGTGACGAGCTGGAATCCGTTTCCGTGGGGTAAAACCAAGAAAAGCGAAGAGGAGAACGTCGACGTAGAGAACTACGTGGACAGCCTCAAAGTAGGAGAAGACGGCTTCATAGAGCAGGAAGGGGTAATATACGTAAAACCCATAGACCTGGACTCTGAAACCGCGATCGATGAAATCAAAAAGGAGTTTTCGCAGGGCAACATTGTCATAGCAGACCTGACTCATCTGGTAAAAGATCAGGCCGAACTCTACAAGAAGATAAATGCTGTAAAGAAGTTCTGCCAGGCGAGCGGTGGCGACGTAGCAAGGGTCTCCCAGGTCAAGATAATGATACTGCCTGAGGGAATGGAGATAGCCTACCCTAAGTCCGCCGAATCCGAAGAATAAAAAGAGAAAAAAATGGTAGACGACAACCAAAGAAGAAGATACTCCCTGAACGGAAGTACTGGCAGTCCCAAGCCCGCTGCTCCCGTAGCTGGGCCAAAAGCCCCCGCAGCTCCCGCGAAGCCGGTAAACACCTCAAGCTTTCTGACGAGGATAGCCAACACCGCGATACGCGAAGGAAGCGCGCCCGCCGGCGCACCGTCAAGCGCAGCTAACCCGAGATGGATGCAGATAGACCATTCCTCTCCCGCCGCGAACCTTAATTCACGGCTGCGCTGGGTGGAGAACGCATTCAAGACATCGGCTCCTGCACAGGCGCCTCAGCAGGTTCAGCAGCAAGCGCCCCAAGCAACCCCCGTACAAGCGGCACAGCATGCCCAGGCAGCGGTACCCGCGCAGCATTCGATAGCGGCAGCACCCGATCTGAAAACCGCAGTTGTGCTCATGCGCAAGAGGCTGCTATCCATACACGAACAGATCGCGGCCTTTGACAGCGAGCTTGTAGAGATTGAGAAAAAGCTATAATCTTTTTCCCTCTTTTTCTATTTATTTTTCCTTTTCTATCTGACACCAGTCCAGAGAAAATAAGCGCCTATTACCATAAGCAAAGCGGCAAGCGCTATCCTGACTCCTTTGTACCACCCTTTCTCAAACAAGAACCTGCTGCCCCTGGAAGCCGTGAACGACACAAAGAGGAACCAGCCAAGGTCGGCGCCCCAATGGCCTATGAGAACTATCAGCATTCCCGATACTCCCATCTGGGCGTACCCCTCCATCAACAGGCGCGTTCCGGCAGTCAGCCACCATACCGGAAACCCGGGATTGAAGGCCGTGAATATGACGCCGCCCATTACAAGGCCGTACGATCTCTTTTTTAGTTTGATCTCTACCCTGCTGTTGAGGTCCTTCACGGAATCAAAGGCCATGTAGATAAGTGCCGCTCCCCCTATTATGCTGGCGGCCTTTGTATAATCCGGAGTGGAAACAAACGAGAGCAGGCCGAGTGCGAGAAGCAGGAATATGAATACTTCGACTATCGCGTGACCGAGTATAACAAGCGCGCCGACCCATTTACCTTTCTTCAGGGATTCCTGTATCGTATAAATAAGAAGAGGGCCCGGCATGATCGCGCCGGATATGCCCACTACAAACCCTATGCCCAGGAGTACCGCAGCGTTCGCGTAATCCATCAGATCTTTGGAAGATGCGTTAAGGCTTCTTTAACTTTTTCCGCCGGGTACGCATAGTCTCTCAGTTTGCCCTGGTGGAATAGGTCATATGATGCCAGATCAAAGTGACCGTGGCCCGAGCAGTTGAAGAGAATCACTTTTTCTTCCGTGCATCCCATTGCTTCCTCTATCACGCCCTGTACTGCATGTGCCGTCTCCGGTGCTATGATGTGTCCCTCGGTCCTTGCGAAGAGTTCCGCCGCCTTAAAGCAGTCCAACTGTTGCATGTCCTTTGCTTCTACGACGCCCTCGTGTTCAAGAAGCGAATACTGCGGCGCTCCTCCGTGATATCGCAGGCCTCCGGCGTGGATCCCCGGGGGTATGAACGTGTGTCCCAGGGTGTACATCTTGACAAGCGGCGTAAGCCCGACGGTGTCTCCGAAATCGTACTCATACACGCCCTTCGTGAGCTTCGGGCAAGCGGCAGGCTCGCATGCTATCGCCCGCAGGCTCTTTTTGTCTCCCTTCAACTTGTCGTGCAGGAATGGGAATGCAAGACCTGAGAAATTGCTTCCCCCGCCGAAACTCCCGAGGATGACGTCCGGGTATTCGTCTATGGATTCAAGCTGTTTCTTTGCTTCGAGGCCGATAATGCTCTGGTGCGTGAGAACGTGGTTTAGGACGCTTCCAAGCGAGTACTTGGCGCCGCTCTTCACAGCGTCTTCGACTGCTTCAGATATCGCTATTCCGAGGCTTCCAGGGTTGCCGGGGTCCGCTTTTAGTATCGCTTTCCCGGAATCAGTTCTTGTACTGGGGCTGGGGAATACTTCTGCTCCCCAGGTCTCCATCATTATCTTCCTGTAAGGCTTCATCTCATAGCTGACCTTGACCATGTAAACGGTACACTTCATGCCGAACAGGGACGTAGCGAATGCAAGAGACGAACCCCATTGTCCCGCGCCCGTTTCCGTTGTCAGGCGCTCGACGCCTTCCTTCATGTTATAATATGCCTGGGGGATGGCGGTATTAGGCTTGTGGCTGCCCGCGGGTGAGACGCCCTCCCATTTGTAGTATATCCTGGCCTTGGTCTTCAGCGCCTTTTCCAGTCTCCTCGCGCGATAAAGGGGCGTGGGCCGCCAAATTCTAAATATCTCCCTTACTTCCTCGGGAATAGGGATATAGCGCTCCATGCTCATCTCCTGCCTGATCAATTCCATCGGGAACAAAGGGGCTAAGTCCTTTGGCGTAAGCGGCTCGTGCGTCGCAGGATGCAGGGGCGCAGGAAGCGGCTTAGGCAGGTCGGGATTTATGTTGTACCATTTCTTCGGCATGTCGTTTTCATCCAGTATGATCTTTGTTCGCTCTTTGTCCATTTTGGAAAAACAATTCAAATATACTACTATATTAAGAAAATGCGCTAAAAAAGACAGTAATGCATGTTTTTAAGCATAACCCTAATCCTATTTTCGCCTGAAAAATGGTCTGAATAACGAGCCGCGGCTTTTAGCGGTATCCGGTTCCTGCCATCTCTTTTCCGAACCCTTTAAAGCGCCCTCTACCAATTTTCGGTCGGTTATGTCTCTTGCTATCCCTGCTATTCCCACGACGTTCCCGGACCCGTCGTAGATGGGCGACTTGATAGTCTCTATAAGCCTCCTGTCGGAAGATACGTCCTGCAATGCGTCTTCAAAGCATCTCCCCCTGCCTGACTGTATAACAAGAAGATCGTCCTGCGCGTATTTTTCCGCAAGTTCCCCCGGCCATATGTCTTTGTCCTTCTTGCCCTCTATCTCCTCTTCTTTCCTGCCGCAGGCTTTTTCGAATGCTTCATTAACCGCGACGTATTTCAAATTTTCGTCCTTCACCCACGCCATATCAGGAATGTTATCCAGCAAGGCCTTCTGGCGGATTTTCAATTCCTTCAGGTCATCTGATGCCTTCTTTTTGCTGCTGATATCCCTCAGGGATGTTATCCAGCCGGTTTTTCTGTCTTGGCTATCTTTGAGGTATGAAGCTTTCACCCATATGTACGCCGAATGTCCGTTCGTCGATTCTACGCAGGCTTTTGCGTATACTATGTTATCATGGATCTCGACGGAATGATAGCCAAAGCTCTCTATCTCCTCTTTTCCACGGCCGGAGAGATATATCCTGATCTGTTTTTTATCCTTGCCGTATAATATGGAGTCATATTCGGAGGTGCCTTTTCCTAGCATGTCCCTGGACGGTATCCCGGTGAGATCTTCCATGGCCTTGTTCCAGGCGATGACTGTTCCGTTCATGTCTGTTACGTAAGTTGCGTCCGGCAGGAAGTCGATGATGTCCGCGTCTTTGCGTTCCGTGTCTTTCACCACGTGAGCGGCTCTTTCTTCCGTTTCTTTTATCCTCTCGGATGCTTTGCTCTCCGCTTCTTTTACTGCCTCTTCCGCCCTGCGTTCAGTCTCCTTCAGTTCCTCCCCGGCCTTTTTTCGTTCCGTGATGTTTAAGCCTGCTCCCCGCAGGCCCATGAATTTCCCCCCGAGCCCGTAGAGCGGCTTTCCGTTCATCTCCTCCCAGATGGTCTCGCCCATCTTGTTTGTGAACCGCAATTCGAGCTTGAACGGCTTTTTCCCGGAAACCGCCTCATCGATCGCTTTTCTGAATGTCTCCATGTCCTCTTCAGGCATGTGCTCCAAAAGGGTGTGGCCTATCAGTTCCTGGGGCGCATAGCCCTTGATGTCTTTCGACTTGTCCGAGACGAAGGTATAATATATCTGCCCGTCGGTTTCCCAGATGTATTCCTCCCCGGTTTCGAGGACATCCTCGAAGCGTTTCTCGCTCCTATGCAACAGATCCTCGGCGTTCTTTTTGTCCGTGATATCCGTGAGCAGCATGGACAAAGTCTTTGATCCGTCCCCGGTGACGTATACCTGGCTTACGCCGCGCATGTAATGGACGCTTCCTTTCTTGTCGATGAGCCTGAAATCGTACGGGGCGATGGATCCGTTAAGCGAATCTTTGAAGATGCCCGAAAAAATGCCTGCGTCGTCGGGGTGAACGTGTTCCCTTAGATTGTTCCCTATAAGCTCTCCTGCCTCATAACCAAGTATCCTCCCGACCGCGCACCCCGCATACGTTACCTTCCCCCCGGCGTCAAAGGAAAGGAAGAGATCCTCTATGTTCTCTAAAAGCTTGAGGAATTTGTCCTCGCTGGCAGCAAGCTTCTCTTCTGCGATCAATGCTCCACTCCTGTCTAAAACGACTATAAGAGAGCCTGTGTAAATCCCATCGTCATCGGTTAACGGGGCTGTTTGGATCCGGGCGTACAGCCTGCGCCCGTCCTTCCTGCGTAATACAAAGTCATACGATTCCGTTACTCCATGCCTGCTTTTCTCTATTCCCTGCCTGCATGTCTCTATGGCCTTCTCGTCCATGAACAGGAATATGTGGCGCCCGAGCATCTCATCCACGCCGTATCCGAGCATCTTTGCCATGCTGTAGTTGACAAATGAGGTATTGGCCGTCTCATCAATCATCCATATCCCCTCCAGGGCGTCTTCCATTAGCTGGCGGTATCTCCTCTCGGTTTTTTTCAGCTCTTTTAAGCACCCGGAAAGCTTTAAATATTTTTCTTCGCTCTGCCTCAGCTTTTCGGCGTTTTGCACAAGTCCTTCATGTGCGTTCTTGTATTGGGTTATGTCCGTAAGCAGGCCCGATATGCTTTTCGAACCGTCCCGGTCTGTGAGTATTTTACCCGTGGCTCTCATATAACGGATACCCCCCGTTTTATCCATAAGCCTGAATTCGTAAGGCTCCAGGGCGCCATTTAGGGCTTTGTCGTAGGATGAAGTGTAAGCTGTAAGATCCTCCGGGTGGACTAATCCGTGTAAACGGCTCCCGATTACCTCCTTCACGTCAAAACCAATGCTCCTTACGACCGGACTAACGTAGGTGACAATCCCGTTCGCGTCGGCGGTATACGCTATGTCATTTACGCTTTCCGCGAGCGCCTCAAATCTTTTTTCTGAGTTTCTTAATGCCTCATCGATCCTCTTTATCTTTGACTCATAGCTCTTTATCGGCGTATTGTCCGATACGGCGGCGATTGCTCCGCTATACGTTCCTTTGCCGTCCATCAGGGGGGCGGTCTCAAAAACTGCGGAAAGCATTTTCCCGTCTTTTGCTCTGAGCTCCAGTTCCAGCTCTTCCCGTATCCCCTGCCCGACCCTTTCCAGGTGGGCCTTGAACGGATCAACGCTCTTTTCGGAGACATACGAGAGAATAGAACATCCAATTATCTCTTTTGCTTGATATCCCAGCATGCCCGCCATGGAAGAATTGGCAAATGAAATGTTCAGTTTTTCATCTGTTATAAGGATACCCTCCAATGCCACGTCTGTTACCAGGCGGTATTTGTTCTCGATATCCCTCAAGGATTCGACGTTCTTTCTTGCCTCATGCACGCTGTTGTAGATACCGAGAACGCGGGAAGGCTTTCCTGCGGAACTCCGGCCCATGACCTTGCCCCGGGCTATTACCCATTTCCATTCCCCGGACTTTGCCAGTACGCGGTACTCGCATTCGAGGAACTGGGTCTTTGCCTGCAGATGGTCCATCAATGCGCCGCTGACCTTTGGAAGATCGTCTGCGTGTATCAGCCTCTCCCAGAATGTAACGTCGTCGCATGCTTCTTTCTCGGAATAGCCCAAAAAGTCGAGGAATGGCTTGGAAAAAGTCCACTTGTTCCTGGATATGTCCAGCTCCCAGGTCCCGATGTCCGGGCTCTTCAATGCGAGGTTCAATAGTTCGTCGCTTATCTTCAATGCGCTCTCATTCTTCCACTTTTCAGTAACGTCGTAAAAATTCAGCAGAAAATGCCTGCGTTCTCCCTTCTTTACTTCAACGGGAGAGCACGCCATATACGAAACGTACAGTAAGCCGCTTTCCTTTCTCTGGTAGAAATCGCCGGTCCAGACGTTTCCGGACAGCAGCGCAGGGACTATCTCCCCTGCAAAGCGTATCGCTCCGGCATCGTCTGTGAATGCGGAATAATTCTTTCCGGTAACTACGTCGGCGTTGGCATAGCCCCCGAGGGAAAGGAAAACAGGATTAACATACTCTATTACCCCGCCCGCATCAAGGAGCACGACTGCGGAAGGAAAAAGCTCGAATGAGGAAAACAGCCTGTCCAGTATGTCCTGAGCATTCCTTACGCTCAATACGTCGGAGCCTGCATCTCTCTCTGTTGAGAACATATCCGCTTTAAGCCTCTAGAACAATGTATTATACTAAAGGGAGACTGCCTATAAAATCTTTTACCGAATACCGGGCAATCCCCATGAGAAAATGCCAAAACTCCTCCCCCCGACGCAAAGAGAAAAGAACCGATACATCGCATTCGAAATAGCATCGGAACAGAAATACTCCAGGGACGAGATAGTCAAAGCGATATGGAATGCGGCCCTGCGCTTCCTTGGAGAAAAAGGGGCGAGTGCAACCAGCCTGTGGATAATGGACTGGGACGAAAGCTCCCAGAGAGGCATAATCAAGGTAAACCACACGTCAGTAGACGACATAAAAGCCGCTTTGACCCTGTTATCGGAGATCAAAAAAGGAGACAACAAATACTCTGCAGCATACAGGACGCTGACCGTCTCAGGGACGCTGAAGAAACTAAGGGAGAAGACGGGGATGAAGGCAAACAAGCCCAATAAGGGGAGATGATCAAGCGTGATGCCCTCGTTAATTTAATTTTCATCTATTTGGCCCAAAAAAGGGAGCATGGGTCCGCCGAGATTTTCAATCAGGCCAAACCGTGTGTTTTCAATCACCTATTTTCCTTGTTCCTCTACCCCCTCTCGGTTAGTGGGGTCTTTCAGACCCCACGTTCTTTCTTTTGGGGGTGAAGCATGCCCAAGGGGGCAGCTCATTGGGCCCGCTGAGATTTGAACTCAGGACCCCCTGATTATCAGTCAGGTGCTCTAACCAAGCTGAGCCACGGGCCCGATAAACGAATAGAAATTAAATAGGGATTTAGGGTTTATAAGGTTATTTGCCTGTACTTGTTTGTCATCGGGTGATCCGTTCGTGGATTGAATGATCCGGGCCTTATGTGTTTTTGCATTTGCCTGTTTTTGCTGGTCTGATAATTTTTCATTCGTTTAGAAATATCCTCCTGGCCGCTTTAGGCAAAAAACTGTTTTAATAGGTCTTATTTGCCGGTTTAACCTCTTTTGCTTTAATACCTGTTTAACCTAAAATTTAATTGTAATTAATTTAATATTTATTCATTCTATTCCATATATTGTATGGGAAAGATTACAATGATTGATATATTGTCCGGTAATATGGATGTGGAAAAGATAAGGAGGCATTTTTCTGCTGTAAGATATGGTCGGATAGTGACCAATAACGCTGCGAGTACTCAACTGCCCGATCGCATGCTTGATCTTCACAGGGAGATTTCAGCTATCTATGAAAACGTTCACCGGGGGCAGTCTTCTGCTTCGGTTGAGACTACGAATCTGTTTGAGAATGCGTATAAAGTCATTGCTAATTTCGTGGGTGCTGAGTCCTGGAGAGAGATAATACTGTACCGGGGGACTACTGAAGCGATAAATGCCGTCATGTATTCTTTGATGACTGAATTTAAAGACGGTGACAATGTTGTAACAACCTACATGGAGCATAATTCGAATTACATTCCCTGGTATGGCCTGACTAAAGAAATTCTTCCGAAGTTCGGTCTCAACGTAGAATGCAGGCTTGTTAAATTTGACAAAGAAACCGGGGAGCTTGATTTGGATCACATGAAAAGCCTGGTTGACGACAGGACTAAAATAGTTTGTTGCACTGGTGCTTCGAATTTCCTCGGGACAAAGCCTCCGATTGACAAGATACGCAAGATATCCAATGAAAGCAGTTATCAGCAGCCGAATGGCATGAATAAGTCTTATCTTCTGATTGATGGCGCCCAGTTGGTTCCAAACGCTTATATGGATGTGGTCAAAGAGGATATTGATTTCCTCGCATGGTCCTTCCATAAAATGCTTGCGCCTGTCGGAGTGGGTGCGTTATATGCAAAGAAAGAGATACTTGAGTCTATGAGGCCTTTCCATTATGGCGGGGATATGATTGCTGAAGGACAGGTGAGTCCAGAAAAAGTCGGTTATAACTCTCCTCCTTGGAAGTTCACTGCAGGCACTCCGAATATTCTCGGGGGAATAGTCGCAGGCGAAGCTACCAGGTTTTTGGTGGATATTGTCCTGGGAAAGCATGAAAGAGGATGTTATGGGGACATCACGGAGCCTAATCTAAAGAGGGCGGATATTAGAAAAGCCATGACTATTGTGGAGAATTACGAGCATAAATTAAGCGGGTACCTTATAGACGAATTGTCTTCGGTTAAGGGGCTGACTATCTATGGCCCAAAGGACCCCAAGCGCAGGACATCCCCCGTAGCTTTCAATATTGAAGGTAAGAACCCCTTCTTTATTGCCAGGTATTTGGATAAAAGGGGGATAGAATCCAGGGCGGGATGTCACTGTGCCACATTGGCTCATTATTTCTATGGTCTTAATCCGCCCGCCAGTTGCCGGATCAGTCCTTATATTTACAACAATATGAAAGAGATGGAATCCGTGGTTAAGGCTATACGAGACCTGTCCGGCTAGACTTTTTTATCTGATTTGTTTAGTATGCTTAAGGTCCTTATCTCAAAGTCTTTATAATCCGGGCTTATTTTCCTGGATAAAACTGCTAAGGGATGGCCTTTACTTTGTATTTCAAATTCTTTATACCAGCCGAATGGAACTCTTGAAGTTTCGTACCCTGCAAGTTTTGATTCCAACTGATTAAAGATTTCGATTGCCTGCTCTGCGTTGCATACTTTTTCAGGGAAGAGATGAGCGAATGGAAATAGTACTATTCGCTGGGTTTTGATTTGTTTTGCTATTTTATCTATCTCATGAACTGCTTTTTCAACGACTCCCGAATCGTCATCCCCTTCGACTGTAATGAATGTCACTAGAGCGTCTTCAACCCGGCATTCTTCCTTATCCTCAAGTTCATCTCTTGTAGCGGCTTTTTTGGATTTCCGTTTTGCCTTCCAAGTTATGTGCCCTGAATGTATGCATAACATTTTCATTCTAGAATAGCGTGTTTTTAATTCTCAGTTGGAATCAATGAATTGCTCAATTGTTTGTGTTTTCATGGATTCGTTATTGCCTCTCTTTAGATCTTTACTGTATTCTTTATATAAGTATAAATATGTATACTGACATACATTATACTGTTGGGGCTCTCTTAAAATGGCAAACTTGCAAGCATTCGTTTCGGTTTCCAGTAATCCCGATGGTGTCGAGGCATGTAAAGAGATCGCAAATGACATAGAACAAAATTTCAAAGAACCGAAATTATGTCTTTTTTTCTCCACTATACAGTATAAAAACCAATTTAAAGAAATGCTTAAGACGTTCAGATCTGTTGTAAATGTCCCCCTGATAGGTTGCACTGCAAGTGCGATTATGGCGCCTAATTCTGTCTATCCCCATGGCGTGGGTGTACTGGTAGTTTCAGGGGATCTGGAAGTCTCAATCGGGGTGGGTAAAAATTCGAGAATAAATCCTGAGAGAGCGGGAAAATCGGCTTTTCGCATGGCTATGAAGGCCTCGCGTCATGAAAAATATCCTAATAAAACTGCGATTATGCTGCCCTCTGGAATGAAGTTTCCTTCGATTCCCGGTATGAAAAGCATAATGCGTTTGGGTATCACCAAGTATCTATATCCCTTCATGGAAGATATGATGGCTTTAATGGGAACCGGACCTGCAAAATACGATGAAGTCCTGAAAGGCGCTGTCTGTCAGTGCGATGGTAAAATACCGATATCCGGAGGGGGCGCATTTGACGATTTCAAGGGGCGCTGTAACTTCCAGTTTATGAATGATAACGTCTATCACGATTCGGTCGTATTAATGTTATTGTCTACCGATTCAATTTGCCATTCAGAGTACCGGCACGGTTTGAAACCGACCGGGGAACAGATGACCGTGACCAAGGCAAAAGGCAGCTTAGCCTTTGAAATAAATGGAAAACCCGCATGGGACGGTTTTAAAGAGTTATATAAGATTCCCAGGGAAATTGAGAATAATTGGAAAAATGATCCTGTATCCATGACTATCTACAAGGTTCCGGCGGAAAAGGATGCGGAAGGCAAATATTGGGTTGTCGCTCCTTTATGTGTGATAGGAGATGCGATACTTTTTGCAAAGAATGTTGAGGAAACGACTTTGTATATCTGCTCATCGAGCGGCGAGGATATGTTGTATGCGGCAAAGAGTGTCGCTGAAGACGCTACTAAAAATATGCACCCTGCATTTTTGCTGGTATTTTCCCCCGTTCCAAGAGTTATGGCCATGATGGAGCACATAGACAAAGAGCGAAGTTACATCAAAGAGGTGGTTGGGGATACGCCTTTCATTGGTATCTACTGTTGTGCGGGTGAAGTATATAAGCCCGGGGAGATGGTTGCACCCCGATGCCTCAATGAGACGATAGTCATATCCGCATTCGGTAAACCTGAATAAAAATTATTATTTCCCTAGTATCCCGATTATCCTGCGCCTTGCATTCTCTAGTTCCAGCATTAAAAAACCCCTGTTTGCAAGGGAGGGCACGACTGCTACAAGCGCCGTGTCGGAGCCCGGAAGAATGAAAAAAATTACCTCCTGTTTGCCTAGTTCAAAGATAATCTTGTCCAAGCCGTATGTGGAATAATGACTTATTATATCAAAAATATCATTCATTGTTTTTTGAAGTATGTCCCAAATCCCCAGAATCTCTTCTTTAAACTCGTCCGTCATCGGCGCTAATCCTTCCAGGTTTTTTCTGACTACCATGCATGCGTGTACGTCCTCTATTTCGAGTAGATCGCTCAGGACTTTTAAAATAGCTTCTTCCTTCGTCATGTTCTATCAGAAAAGTTTTTTATCGCCTTTTACTATCATTCCTGTGTTGGAAAATTCGAATGCGCTTGGTTTAAGAGAATGTCTTGTTCCCCTCATCTTTCTGATCTTGATCATCCTGTTATCAAGTGCTTCATTAACTGTAAGCACAATTGTTCCATCTGCTACATAACTTTCTACTCCGTGGGCTGAGGAATTATTCTCTTCTGATGATTCGGTTATCAGAAGTGTTGTAAGCCCGTTGCTCTTCAGCCGGTAGTTTATCTCGATCAGAAGCTGCCTTATCTGGTGTTTCATTTGTATTTCACTGACATTGGGTATCAGGAAATCCAGTGCGGGCAGGCTGTCGAAGACCGCTCTTTTGGCTCCTATCTTTTGTGCCTTCTCGATGACCAGGTTTAGTATCCTGTCGATGTTGAATTCGTCTGGCAGCAGGGAGGTGCTTCCTTCTAACGGATCTCCGAAAACGTTGGGGGTGATTATGCCTTCCGTTTTTGATCCGCTCACCCTGGAAAGGCTTGAATCAATTATGATAAGTTTTCCTTCGTTTTCGAGCCGGTCCAAGTCAAACCCGTAAGCTCTCATGTCGTGTTTGAGCTCCTTTGGGTCCTGCTCTAATGATATTAAAATGCCCGGTTCATTGTAGTGCACTATCCCGTTATAGAGGAATTGCACTGCAAATGTCGTTTTGCCGCTTCCTGCTGTTCCTGACACAAGTATGCTTTTACATCTTGGGAATCCTCCATCAATCAGTTCATCAAGACCTGGAATCCCCGTTGGGCATCTTTCATTCAAATTTACCATGATATCACTCCTTAATTAATACATTATGCAAATTAGATATATAACACAATATTATTTATTATTTTAATTCATGATGGATATATCGGTAATACGGCAATAAAAAGAAATACTCATTATATTGTTATTCATTTTGTGATGAATATGTAATCAACACGGCAAATAAAATATCCGTTTTTTTTTTTTTTTAATTATAATTCGCGTCTAAATTAATTCTTTCAGATAAATATGGTATTTCCCCAGTTTCCCGCCGTAGTTCCCTGCGGACAGCATCCTTACGCCTTTGACGTTCGCTGCGGCTTTCAGTCCCGCAGTCATTGCCTTTTCCACTGCCTCCCGGTTTATCCCGTTTATAACTATCTCCGGAATGGAAGTTACGCCTACGGGCACTTTGTAGTCTTTTATCTCTCCTTTCAGCGTGGGGCAGTAGGGGTGGTTCGTTGTCGGGCCTATCTCCGGGAAATTTGTCTCGACTTTTGATCCTGCGGAGCAGATGTCGAATGACGTTATGGCTCCTTCCACCTTGTTGATCGCTTCGACTGCGGCGTCTCCTGCTTCGAGTGCCGAGTCCTCGCTTTCGCACATCATCCAGATGTTCCCGCCCATGACTCCTTTTTGGTAGCTTATTTGTTTTTCGATCAAGAATTCCCCCATCATGAGCGGTACGTTGATTACTTCCCGGCCGTATCTCTTTTCGGCGTGTTCGTATCCGTCGCCGCAGTGGCCGACTTTTGCCGTCATGTCGTATTTGTCCGTTGCGCCGAGGTAGTCGAATATGCGCGTCGTCGGTACGACGAGTATTCCCTGTCTTATTCTTTTTCCCAGTTCGTATTCCAGCTTTTCTTTTGCGGTTTTGCCGTAGCCTACCCATATTTGTATGACTGCGCCTATGCGTCCGTCCGGGGTCTCTTTTTCGGACAGGAATCTCTCGATGCCTCCTTCGGATTCTCCGAAGACCGTGCATGGGAGGGCGGTAGAATTATATGCTGCTTTTTTTAGCCTTTTGTCGTCTTTTGCAGTGATGAGAATCCTTGCGAACAATCCGTCGAATGCTTCACAGTATGTGTCTTCTACCTGGACGTTGTTTATTCTTAGTTCCATTTTTTTCTCCGGTATTATGTATATGAAAAATAGAATGAAAAATAGGGAGGGGGGTCCGGGAAGTTTTGTCCCTATTTTTCAACCATGAGCTGCCATTTTCCGTCTTTCATGGCGGTGAATGCCAGTTTTCCGTTCAGGTCGAAATAGTGCTTTATTATGTCGTATCCGCCTATCGCTTTTCCGTCGTATACAAGGTATGGCACTGCGTCTTTTGACGCCTTGTATGCCTGTTTTCCGTTGACGTAGATAACGTATGATACCCGGTCGTATCCTTCGATGGGCGTTTCTTTTCCGTCATAGACGTTGAAGATCCTGTTGTCTTCTGTTATCCCGGTGTAGAATGTTTTTCCCTCTACCTCTTTGAGGTTGTATAACATCGCGTAGCCTTTTTCTGTTTCTTTCCCGTCTACAACGATATAAGCCGTCTTGCCGCGAGTTGCGCTATAAGCTATTTTTCCGTCTATTGTCGTTATGTCCCCGATCAGATCGTATGTTTGGGGCATCTCTATCCCATCGTAGACTACGACCATCTTCCCGTCTTTCTGCGCGGAGTAGGTGAGTTTTCCCCCTATGTCGTATAAGGACTTAACGTTGTCATATTTTTTCCCTATTTCTTCTCCTCTGTATACTATGAATCCTCTGTTATTCTCTGTTGCGATGAATGCTATTTCTTCCCCGACCTTTCCTACATAGGTTATGGTCTCGTAGTCTTTGCTGCTTTTCTCTCCGTCATAGACTATGAATGATTTTCCGTCTTTTCTTGCGGCGTAGGCTATCTTTCCGTTCACGTCTCTGATAGAGCCTACGCTGTCATATTCGCTTCCGAGCAATTGGTCTCCATCCACGATGAATGTTTTTTTGTCTTTTGCCGCGCTGTAAATGAATCTGCCGTCCAGGATGATATACGCAAATATCTGGTCGTATGCAAGCTGCGTTCCTGTGAAGCCATTTTCTTTTAGGGATCCGTCCGGAAGTTCCTGCGTACTGTGTTCGGTAGTCGACGTTTGTGGCAGGATATCTTCCTGTTCTCCTTTCCCGGGATTTCCGCCGTTGAAATAAATCCAGGAGGCAAGTAAAACTATAACCGATAAAACAAGTAAAGTAGCCGCCGGTTTTTTAGGGTCCATTATGTTACTGAATTAGATATTTGTATATAAATCAGGGGACCCGATAAAAAGCATATATAAATATACTCCTATTATTATTAATTAATAATAACTTTATCTTAAAATGAGATACTTCCGTACATTTGTTTTGTTATGCCTGTTACTCGCAGTGAGCGCATCATACGCCCGCAACGATGCTCACTTCGTTTCCCAGAGCGTTCCGGCAACATTGTACGTCAACGATATTGCGGCCGCATCCGTGACCATGCTGAATCCGGAAAACCGGCAGGTATGCGAAACCGAACCCTGCTGCGAACTCTGCATGAGTTGCGTTGAGTGCAGCGGAGATTCGGGTTCCGATGAGGCTTGGGCGTATCCGGACTACAAGCTCGGTTCCCAGAATCCCCTGGACACCGCGCAATGGGGTATGAACCGCGTGCCTCTGGATGCCGGAGAAACGATAGGGGTCGGTTCAAGCAAGACCTTCTCTTTCACTATAACCGCTCCTTCTGTTGCGGGCTCTTACAACTTCCAGTGGAAGATGGTTGAAGAGGGAGTCTCATGGTTCGGCGTACTCACTCCCAACGTCGTCATCAACGTGCTGGACACCCCCAAAGGATATTTCGACGGCGCCGACTGCGGCAGCGTAGCAGGATGGGCGTGCGATCCGAACGATTATTCGCAGGCTTTATCCGTCCATTTCTACGCAGACGGTCCGGCAGGTACGGGATCGTTCATCGGTTCTGCGACCGCAGATCAGCCGGGGGATGCTGGCGTTGCCGCGCAGTGCGGAGGCATTGCCGGTCACGGTTTCGGTTTTCTGTTGCCGGCATCTCTTAAGGACGGCGTATCCCATACTATTTATGCCTACGCGATAAACATCCCCTCCGGTATAAATCCTCTTTTGTCTCCCGGCCCCAGGACCGTCCAGTGCTCAGGCAACGATGCTCAGTACGTGTCCCAGAGCGTTCCGAATCCTATGTGCCTTGGCAGCAGTTATAATGTAACTGTTACGGTGAGAAATTCCGGGAGCACGACCTGGACTGCGGCAAACTCCTACATGCTGGGTTCCCAGAATCCGCAGGATAATCCTTTCTGGGGAACTGGCCGCGTTCTACTTTCCCCGTCAGATTCGATTGCGCCCGGGCAGACCAAGGATTACGTATTCACCGTTACTCCGTCGGCTGCGGGGAACCAGAATTTCCAGTGGAGGATGCTGCGCGAAGGCGTTGAATGGTTCGGTGCGACCACGCCCAATGTTGTCGTCGGCGTGAACCTTTGCACTGCAACGACGTTTCCCGGGCTGCCCGACCTGACCATAGACGATATATACCTCGTAGACGAATACGGGAACATGCTTCCTGATCCTACTTCAAGCAGTTCTGCTTCCGGGGGGAATCTTTTTTACAGCATCAGGAACATCGGCGGATCCGCTGCCGGTGCGAGTCAGTCGTATGTATCCTGGCTTGACCCGGGCCTAAATCCCCTGGGTAACTCAGTTGATGACGTCGTAGCCCTGCCGGCGGCAACCAGCAGCCAGGAATGGCTGGGGTTGTACGATTGCCCTACGCCGGGGCATTTCTTCTATTGGAAGGTCTGCGCGGATGCTGCAAACGTTGCAGGCGAAGTAACCGAGGACAATAACTGCTACCAAGAGAGATGGTGGTGTCCCGGCATTATGTCCGCTACGTCTACGACCACGTCTTCTTCGACGACTACGACAATGTATTCCCGCACGGTGTTCCTGAAGTATAATGTGACTGGCGAAGGATCATCCAACTATAACTGCACGTTGTGGACGAATATTTCCGGTTCCTGGATAAACGCGTTTTATCCCGGAGTGAATAAACTAGTGGTTAACCGTGTTGTGTTTCCCGGCGTTCCAGAGGGTATGTACGGCTGGACCGTTAACTGCACGGATGGGATGAGCCCGTCTGCTTACGCGTTCAATGGAGTACACAACTCCCCCGATATCCCGGGGAAAAAATATAGAATATTCTATATAAAAGCTCCGGGCACTACTACGACCACAACTACTACTACCACGAGCACTACTATAACAACTACTACGACCACGAGTACTACGATTGCGACTACCACTACTCTCCCGGCCCAGGCCGATCTGGTGATCTCCGATATCTGGTCTGTCGGTAGCACTATCTATTACAATCTCCAAAATCAGGGAGGTACCGGCGCTGCAGTCACCAGGTCGTCTCTGACCCTTGACGGTTCTTTTGTCCTCGAAGACAATGATGCGGCCATTGCCGCGGGCGCCTCCCGCCAGGAATCATTCAGCTATGGCTGGGTATGTTCCGGCGCCAGTGACGTTGTGCGGGTATGCGCCGACAGCGGGCATGTCGTTCCCGAATCAAACGAGGCCAACAATTGCCTGGAAGAGACCTGGACTTGTCCGGTTACTACCACTACTACGACAACCACTACGACTTCGACCATCGCCACGACTACCACGACAACTTTTCCATACATCATACCGGGCAACTCGGACGTCGTTCTCGTAACTGATCTTTCGGAGAGCATGTTGTCTTGCCTGAACGGGGCTACGGGGGGTTGTACGAACGTCTCTGGCAACAATCCGAGAAGAATAGACTATGTCAAGTCACTTAACAAGGGTTTCATAGACCGGGTGCTGAGCAGAGCAGGCAACAGTATCTCGCTGGTCGCATTCTCGCGTATCACCAGTTCCGGCGCTCCTTATACCGTGGGGCTCAGCAGCAACGCCAATTATCTAAAGACGCAGGTGGATGCATATGTTGCAGACGGTCCATTGGGAGAGTCGACTTGTTTCTCCTGCGGTATCAGGAGGGCCAGGAAGATGCTTGAGAGTTCCAGTCCGTCCAAGAACAAGTACATCATATTCATGACCGACGGCGTCAACAACAGGCGATGCGTAGGAAATTATCCTACCATGGATACGGTGGATCTCTGGAGTTCGTATTTAGACTGCTGCAGTAAAGCGAGTTCATGCGGCAAAGCCAATGGCAGGTATATGGACGAGGCTGGCCACTTAGCATGCAGTTCGGGCCAATACAGCGTGATGGGGAACACGTGTACTTGCGCGGCACTGGAAGGAGGTTTCTGGACTGGGTGCGGTGACTATGTCTCATTCTGGGGTCTGGACCAGGCGTTAGCCGACGCCGATGCGACCAACAAGGCATTCACGGGAGGGGTCAAGATATACACCATAGGGATGTTCGATGCGCCTTTTGCTACGGGCTGCACCCAGGCGACAACGTCCCTTACTGGCATAGCCGCCAGGGGCGGAGGCGTATTCTTCGTCGGGACAAGCACCTCGGAACTTGGGAACATATACAATAAATTCTAATTAGCCTTATGATTACAAAATTATGAATAAAATGAAAAAGTTTTCCTATGCGGTTTTATTTATCCTGGCAGTAACGTTTTTTTCATCGCCTGTTTTAGCTCAAACTCAGGATGATTATTTTTCCGATAATCCATTATACAAGGGAGATTTGTATTATTCTTTGGATAAAAGTGTTTATTCCGCCGGAGAAAATCTCAGCACCGCGTATGTCATGAGCAACATGGAAGAATTTCCAATAGTCGGCGCCTACCTTGTTGTCGAGGTTGCGACGGGTGGCGAGCCCGGTTCCGATACTGAGAACATATTCTATGAGAAGATTATACGGGATATCAATTTGCCCCCCCTGGGCGGGGTTACGGTGCCGTTCAGTTATGAGATACCTTCTGATCTTGCGTCCGGTAATTATTCATTGAATGTTTATTTGAAAACCGATCGGACCGGTATCGTGGGTTTGCCTCATATCTTTTTGTCTCCGGTATCACAAGGTTTTAGCGTCGCCGGTACGGGGAGTTTTCCTTATGCTGCGATCTCTAGGTCCGGTTCTTTGTTTGTGAATGAGTCCGGTCAGGCCGGTCCCGGCGTGGATGCAGACTCTGCGGTCGAGGGCGCGGTTTTGATAGCTGGCGATTCCGGGATCTATTCATTGAACGGTTTGGTTCTTTCTGTTTATGTTTGCGAGTGGGACGATACGGCTTGCGTTGTTTCAGACGATCTATACTGGAGCGGGGATTACCCGGTTACGCCAAGTCAGATAAACGATTCGCAGGCTTTGACAAGTGTTGTTTTTGCGGCTCCTGCCCGGTCCGGCGCGTATGCTATCAGGCTTGAACTAAAAGATTCTTTTGGGCGGATTGTTTCTATTTATCGCAGCAGAATCGTCGTCAAAGGGGAGACTGCGCGTATTCGCAAGATGGCGGTGGATAATTATTATTATGGCGCGGGCGATTTGGGCCGGATAATGGTGTTGGTCGGTCCATCCCCCGATTCTTATACCAATCCAGTGACTACGGATGCCAAGGTGTCTGTTTACATTAATTCTGGAGGTAAGACTATGTATACTGATTCGTCGGTCATTCCGGAGCTGTCCGGGCTGTCTTATCCTGTTGAAGTGTTCGAGTCGTTTAATTTTTCCTCGGCAGGCGAGCTTAAGCTCTTCGAGGTGTGTTCGCAGGTCGAGTCTGCGTCCGGCGTCCTTTTTGACAGGTATTGTTATCTGGTGGATTCGTCCAAGTTTGCAAGTCAGGGATATTGCGGTGACGGGGTGTGCGGTGCGAGCGAGGATTCCGTGAATTGCTGTGTTGACTGTGGTTGTGTTCCGGGTGGGGATTGCGTTGGTAACGTATGCCAGGTCGCTGAGCCGGAGGTTCCCGGTAAGGGCGTTGATTACGTTCCATATATCCTGGTTGTCCTGGCTGCTGTTGTTATCATTCTGGTAGTGTCTAAAAAGAGGAAAAAGAAAAAATGAACACACGGGGGGGTTTACTGGTCTTGTTGATTCTGTCATGCGGCGTAATGGTAAATGCTATCGATTACTGTAAGATAAAAAGCGAAGGTGGTCATACCTTTACCATGCAGCGCGGAAATCCTACGTATACGCCTGGCTTCAGCAAGCCTTATACTACACAGGACGGTTTTTATGTCGTCTGCCCCGGTACTTCCATGACTATTTCCAACATAAAAAGTTTTAAATATGAATGTGACAATGAAATGAGTACGACAATACCCATGGACATGTATGCTTGGGTATACTCCGGCGGAAGTATGCTGTCTGTTGCATCGAATTTTCACACTCTTCTCAGGAATCCGACCAGGGCTTATGTTTTCTCCACATCATGTGCTATTCCTTTTACTTACGGGCCTAGCGGCTCTTCCATGAATGTCTACACCTTCAATAACCCTGGAGACTATATCGTTTATCTGGACTACGTAAGGGCTTTTCGCGATGAAGGATGTCCCGCCTGTTACCTATGCCCTAATCACCCATCTTCCACTTCGCGTCCCTGCGGGGGTGAAAGACGCGGGTGGGTTGCTGTAACTACCTTTAATATCAGGGTTTCTAGTTGTGCTGCTCCTACTACAATTCCTCCTACAACTGCTCCTCCTACTACTGTTCCCTTGTTGAATAATGCCCAGTTTGTTTCCCAGTCTGTTCCGTCTATGTGTAAGGGGCAGTCTTATGCGGTTAGCGTGACTATGAAGAATACGGGGACTACTACGTGGACTGCTTCCGGGGATTACCGGCTTGGTTCTCAGAATCCTCAGGATAACGGTATTTGGGGTACTGGGCGGGTTTATTTGTCTTCTTATGATTCTATCGGCCCTGGTGCGTCCAAGTCTTTCAGTTTCACCGTTGCTGCGCCGGCCGCAGTCGGTACCTATAATTTCCAGTGGAGGATGCTGCGTGAATCTGTGGAATGGTTCGGCGATTATACCCCGAATGTTGCCGTTAACGTGATAGACTGTACCACTACTACCACCCCTTCCACCACCCTCGCTTCAACAACCCGTGCTTCAACAACCTCGCAGGCATCCTCTACTACGTCCTTGCCGCATGCTACAACAACTACGACAACTACAACACTTCCTTTTACCCGTGCCGTCACTCTGCGTTTCATCGTAAGCGACGATCATTCAAGCAAGCTTAATTGCACTCTTTTTACCAATGTCTCAAGTACCTGGAAGGCCGATAAGACTTTGATCGGAGTAAATGCAAATGAGGTCAATCACGATACCCTTTACGGCGTTCCGGAGGGGATGTACGGATGGACTGTGAATTGCACCGACGGCCTGCACCCGTCTGTTTTCCCCAGGAATGCGACCCGGACTACGGGCGCTCCCGGAAAGTATTGGATATTCTATGTAAAACCCTGAGGATCCGGGCGGTAACGGCGCTACAGGTGGCCGGCGACCATTGACCGGTCATCTGGCCTGCTATTCCTATTTATTTAATCCAAAATCCTTATTAGATAGGTAGCTAAAATGTATCACGGAAAAATCACTGTAGCAAGGAAGAAGCGGAACTATAACACGGGCGGAAAACCCGCCGAGACGACCATAGGCGCGGAAAAGAAGAAAACCGTGCGCACAAAGGGCGGTTCAAGCAAGCTTAAACTGATAACGTCCGATCAAGTCAACGTCAACGTAGCCGGCAAATACGTCGTATGCAAGATAGTCGACCTGATAAAGAACCCCGCAAACAAGGACTTCACAAGGCGTAGGGTCATTACTAAGGGTGCGGTCCTGAAGGTCAAGACCCCCGAAGGGAAAGAGATCGAAGTAAAGGTTTCCTCCAGGCCGGGTCAAGACGGTGTCATAAACGCTGTTTCTATCTGATCTATTTTTAGTCGTTCCAGGGTGTTCCCGCATGGAAAAAAACAACAAAGCAGCTAGTTCCACTGGAATTAGCAGGGATTACGGCATAAGCCTGGTAAAAAAGAACGAACTCGTAAAATTCGCCGATCTCTACCTTGGCTATGATTCCCTCTATGTCTGGAACGCGAGCATCAACGGGATAATAATACAGCTTCGCACGAACGAGCAGCATTTCTACGACTTCTGGAAGGAGAACTGGTTTCCTGCGGCTGCAGACCATAACCTGAGCCCGCATGCGGTAGTGTATGCGGTCAAAGGCATAGCGGATACGAAGCCCTCCGCTTACTACAACCCTGAAAGCAAGACAGGCATCCTGTTCAACGTCGATTCATACTCCGAAGTGAGGTCAATGGCAATGGGGATACTTGCGGACATCTCCGAGGGAAAGAAAGACACCCATTTCATACGAGGCTCGCTTATCGACGTGAACGGCGAAGCAGTCGTCATAACAGGCCCCCCGGGCGCAGGCAAATACACCCACACGTTCCTCCTCATGGAGCTGGAACGCGCGAGGATACACTCCGACGAACTGATATACGTGGAGCACCTCGGCGGACAGAAAGGCAGGATGTCGACTCACGTATCCGAAAAGACCTTCTACATAAAGAAAGACGTCGAGAAGATAAGCACAAGGCTCAAAGACATATTCAAGAAATGCAGGACGGACGGAGAATACGTAATCTTGGACCCCTGGTGGATAGGCGGGGAAGAGAAATACGTCGACACGACAAGGATCAAGACCATGTTCATACTCAACCCGGATAAAAGCCATGCAGAACTGGTAAAAAGGCTTTCGCCGGATGAAGCACTCACCCTCATGCAGAAGAGCAAGCCCTCATTCTTCAATCCCCACCGGATGATAGTCAATTCCGACAGGGACGAACTGCAGACGGATTTCTTCAAGGAACTCTTCAAGTTCGTATCATGCTACAGCGTAAACACTGCCAAACCGTTGTTCGAAGTGCAGAAAAGGCTCAGGGAAATACTCATAAACAAGGAATACTCCAAGCCCTACGCCGAAAAGGAAGCGCCTGCAGAGAAACCGATGGACCTGGAATCCCTGATCGACATAAAGGATCTGCGCTGCTTCGTTGAAAGCATGTACGACATGCCCAACGTCAAACACCTGTCCTCCGAAGAGATAAAGAATGCGGCGGAGCAATACGGTACTAGGACCAAGTTCGGGAACTACAACTTCGTATCGACGGTAAAGAACCGCAGCGCAGGCCTGACAGTATACGTCGGCTCTCCCAAGGTTGCCCTGGAGAAACTAAACCCCCGCCAGAAAGAAATACTCAAGAACCTGCCCAAGACCATGGCCGAGGTCAAGGAATACCTGAACAAGGCACCATTCGTATGCACCGAACGGACCATGGGAGAAAACCCCTATTTCAACCCCTACTGCACCCTATTCGTATCGACCCACAGGAAGGAGATGGTAAGGCTCGCCCACATGATAAACCAGACGCTCTTTGAGCCGGACAAAAACGCAAAAGGCCCCAAAGAATATGTAGTCTACATACCCGAATGGCAGGAAAAAGACCGCCAGATACTAGTCTTCCCCGAAGCCGGCGTAACATTCGTCCTCGGATCGGACTACTACGGAGAAGCGAAGAAAGGATTCCTGCGTATGGCCATGTGGCACGCAAAAGAACAGGGAATGCTCGGCCTGCACGCAGGCGCAAAGATAATAAAAGCCCAGGACGCGAAGACCAAAAAGATAAAGCGTTACAGCATGATGATATTCGGCCTCACGGCGACCGGCAAAACGACCCACAGTTGCCACAATCACGGCCTGAACCTCCCCGGAGAAGGAATAGAGATAGCACAAGACGACGTAGTATTCCTCAGAAACGACCTCTCGGCCCTCGGAACGGAAAGGGGATTCTACCTGAAGACCGAAGGAATAAACCCCGAGATACAACCCCTCATATACAACGCGGTTACAACCCCCAAGGCAGTCTTCGAAAACGTCGTAGTAGACTACCAGGGAGAAGTATACTTCGGAGACGAAACACTCACCGGGAACGGAAGAGGCATCATGCAGAGGGACGACTTCGGAGAATACAAGGCAAAGAGCGTAGACCTCCCCTCATTCGATCAACTGGACGGCGTCATAATGGCTTTCATCACAAGAAGGCACACTGTCGCACCTATCGCAGCGAAACTCACGCTGGAACAGGCAGCAGCGATATTCATGCTCGGCGAATCCATCGAGACCTCCGGAAGCGACCCCAAAAGAGCCGGTGAATCAGTCCGGGAAGTGGGAACAAACCCATTCATCGTGGGAAGCAAGGCGGAGGAAGGGAACCGATTCTACGAATTCATAAAAAAGTACCCCGAGAAGATACACTGCTACCTCCTGAACACCGGAGGCGTAGGGGAAATAATAGAGAAAGACGCCGAAGGAAATCGCATCGTAAAACAGAAGGTTAAGCGGATAGAGATAAACGAGATGGCATCCATCATAAGAGGGATAGTGCGCGGAACCATCAAATGGAAGAAAGACCCCTACTTCGGGATGCTCGTACCTGAAGCAGTCGAAGGAGTCGACATGGGCAAATACGACCCCCAGAAATTCTACCCACAGCAGGACATAGACCGGATGGTAGCGGACCTGAAAAAAGAAAGGGAGGAATACATGAAGAAATTCCCCGGACTAAAACCCGAGATAGTGAACGCCCTGAAAGAATAACCGGGTGTGCTTTCTTTTTTTCCTGTCTTTTTATACTTGTTTTAAGTAATTCTTTATAGTGGACTACATCAAAATTTCATTATCCCTGCTTTTAATATTCCTCTACCTTTCCCCCTGCTGCGTTAATTGGGAGAAGCCTTACGCAAGGCAGAACCCATCTGCTGCGATCCCGGAAGCATATGATACACTCCAGGATACTCTTGTCTACCCGATCTCAACGACAGAACCTGCGGTAACTACGACTCTTCTAATAAACCCTGAATGGTTCAAGCCCTCCCCGTTTTATGAGCGTGAGACCGGTTATGATTCTATCGATGTATCGGTAATCGGCGGAAAAGCGGTTTATATCGTCTCATTCCAGGGGAAAAAGCACCTGCTAGTAAACGGCTCATTAGGCGAGGGATATGACAGCATACAGGGACTGATGGAATTATCCTCTAAACCGTTATTTCTCGCCTCGCAGGAAGGCAGGCAATTTATCGTCCACGACGGCAAAAGAATCGGCGCAGAATACGATTCAGTCGACTCCTACCAGATAATCAACGGGACACTTGCTTATGTAGCAAGGCAGAACTCAACAACATTCATCGTCTATTCAGGGAAAGAATACGGCCTGGAATATGACCGCGCAGATTCTCCCAGTTCCGTTGCGCAGAAGCTGGCTTACAAAGCCTACAAGGGAAACAAGCAGTACGTCATCTATGACGGACGGGAAGCGGGGCCGTACGATTATGTTTCCTTCCCAATGGAGATAAACAATTCTCTTGCTTTCTATGCGCTGATAGGAAGCAGGTCTTCCATCTACCTCAGGGGGCAGGAACTCGGCAGGAAATACGACAAAGTAGAAGAAGCTTACAGCGAGATAAACGGAGGACTGGTATACGCAGCATCCCTGGGAGGCAAAACATTCATAGTCTACTCAGGAAAGGAGATCGGCAGGGAATACGACTATGCCGCAGGCCTTACGTCAATCAACGGGACGACCGCATATATTGCCTCAAAAAACGGCAAATACTATGTGGTCTACGACGGAAAAGCACTCAAAGGATACGACAGAGTGTCTCTCCCAAGGATCGTTGCAGGAAGAATTGCATATGCTGCGGCAAAGAACGGGAAGGACATCATAGTCTATGACGGCTCGGAGGTAGGGACAGAATATGATTCAGTCGACCCGTCATTTGAGAGCGTACGCGATACGCTATTATACAAGGGCTTATTGAATGGAAAATACGCTGTCGTCTATGGCGGGGATGTAATCGGCAGCAATTATTCATCTGTTAATTCCTTTGTAGACGTTTCAGGGCGTCTTGCTTACATAGCCCGCAAAAATAATCTGGCCAGCGTAATATATGATGGAACCGAGATATCAGGCTTTGAGCGGATTGATTCATTGAATCAGGTTAATGGAAAGCTTGTTTTCGCAGCTCAAAGAAATGGAAAATGGTACCTACTATGGGAGAAATAGTCCCCCCTGCTAATTTTTCTTAACACATTGCCTATATTAAATATGGCACCAGCCAAAAGGATCAGGGTTTTTGACACCACCCTGAGGGACGGAGAACAGACTCCCGGAGTTGCGTTGACGAAGGAAAAGAAGATAGAGATCGCGCTCGCTCTGCAGGAACTGGGACTGGACGCCATCGAGGCGGGCTTTCCGATGAATTCCGAGATAGAAGCAGAGACCGTCAAACAGATAGGACAGGAGCTGGAAATAGACGTATTCGGCCTCGCAAGGGCTCTTCCCGCGGACATAGATGCATGCATATCAGCAGACCTCGACCACATACATACGTTCATCTCGACCTCGCCCCAGCACCTGAAATACCAGATGAACAAGACCGAAGACGAAGTATACGAGATGGCGGTAAAAGCGGTCGAAAAGATAGTCGACCAGGGAATATACTGCATGTTCTCGCCGATGGATGCGACAAGAACGCAACTCCCTTACCTCCTGCGCGTATGCAAAGGGGTCGAGGAAGCGGGGGCAAAGATAATAAACATTCCCGATACCGTCGGCGTCATGTACCCTGAGAAGATGCGAAACTTCGTCTCAGCTATACGAAAAGAGATAAAGATAGATCTCGACACACACTGCCATAATGACTTCGGACTGGCCAGCGCAAACACCCTCGCAGCAGTGGAAGGCGGATGCAACCAGGTGCAGGTGACGATAAACGGCCTCGGGGAGCGCGCGGGGAACGCGGACCTGGAGCAGGTGGTAATGGCGCTCAAACTGTTATACGGCAAGGATACCAACATAATCACGGAAAAGATCGTTCCAACGAGCAAATTGGTGGAGCGCCTGACCGGCGTACGCGTGATGCCCAATTATCCCATCGTCGGAGACAACGCCTTCGCGCACGAATCGGGGATACACGTGCACGCGGTCCTCAAGAGAGCAGAGACCTTCGAACCGATAAAACCGGAGATGGTCGGCGCGAAGAGAAAGCTCGTCCTCGGAAAGCACATAGGAGTGCACGGCATAGACGCCAAATTAAAAGAGATCGGGATAACCGTAGACCCGGAACAGCTCAAAGAGATAACAATTAAAATAAAGAACCTCGGCGGGAAAGGAAAGAAGGTAGTCGAAGAAGACCTTGTGGCGATAGCGCAAGACATAGTGGGCATGGTCCCGAAGACCGAGCGCATAGTGGACCTCCTGGATTACTCGCTATCATCCAACCTGAACCAGAAACCCGTGGCAAAGGTGGCCCTAAAGGTGCGAGGCACGCAGAAAAGCGCATCTGCGGAAGGAGTGGGACCTGTCGATGCGGTCCTGAGGGCCATACAAAACGCGATAGGGGAAAAAGACATATCCCTCGAAGAATACCGCCTCGACGCGATAACAGGGGGATCCGACGCGCTCGCGGAAGTAATGATAACCGTGCGCAAAGGAGACGATACTGCTCTTGCAAGAGGCGTGGACGAGGACGTCGTGATGGCGTCTGTGATCGCGTTCATAAACGGGCTGAACAGGATACTGAAATAGGCAGTAATAAAGGAGAGATTCGTAAGATTATTGGGTGATTAGAATACCTGAAGTACTTAAAAGACTGGAGGACGCAAAGTTCTATCTACCTGATGAGAAACTTGAGGAATCCAAGTCAAAGAAAAAGAAGAAATTCAGTTCAGATGAGATGCTTGGCGCATTGAAGAACTGGTTCCCAAATAAAAGCTCCGTAGAAACCATAAGAGCCCTTAGAGACCTGAGGAATTTCTGAAACTGTAAAATGTCCGAGGAACTGCTTATTCAGGATGGGGTGAAATACAGTATTTGGACTCCAGAGAACGAGCCTGCTGATTTTGAGCCGATGGTAAAGTACCATATAAAAGATATCTTCGGCGAGGAAGCGAGATATTTTCCGAAACAGAAACTAAAAACTCTGGCAAACAATAGTTCGATACCAGATGGCTTTGTCATAGACTTCAGAAACAAGAAATGGTATGTTGTAGAGCTCAAGCTCCTTTGCGACGATGCAGTAAGACGCATATCCGGTCAGATTGTCGACTACAAAAATGCGATGAAAAACCCACTTACAAGGCAGCAGATATTCAAATCGATCTACGATGAGCTAAACAAACCTGAACTACACGAGGCCATGTATGATCTCATAATAAACAAGAACCCCGAGATTGTGGTGCTTCTAGTCGATCTAACCGGAGAAATGGGGGCGCAGTTCAAGGAAAAAGTAGAGGGCGTGGATGGAAACGTGAAGATATCTGTCTTCAAGACATTTGCTAGAGAAGGCGTTGATCCTAAGATGATTCATGTTCATATGTTTGAATCTCTTAATGCAAAGAATCACAATCAGTTTATACCTCCTTATCAAAGCGAGGAAAATACGCTTTCACCTAGTGTAACAAAATTCGAAACGACGTTTACACCTTCGGATATAAACTTTATTTGTGTCAGATTCTCTCGGAAATACCGGTCACTTTTTCCTCCTCACAGTGTTGATTTTATCGTTGAAACAAATAATGGGGAGATAATCACTTGCATAACAGGAGCTAGTCAAAGAGAAATAGAACAGAAAGGTCTGGATAATGCTGGTTCTTGGTTTGTTAAGGGCATACGTGAATGGTTTAGGAAAAATCATATTAAAACAGGAGATAAAGTATCAATTGAAGTAATAGAACCTAAAAAACGTTACAAACTAGAAATCTTAAAGTAAATGGATCAATCAATCCTCTCCGAAATAAAAGAGAAGGCTCAGGCCTGCTGGAAAAAGGATCTTGTTAGCGTAGTCCTTTTCGGATCCTTTGTCAAGGGAGGTAAATACAATGACATCGACGTTCTGATAGTCGTCGAGGATATAAAGAAGAGCCGCATAGATCGCATCGAGGATATTATCAAATTCAGCGATACGGTGGATCTTGAGAGGCCGCTTGACGTTCTTTTGTATTCCCGGAGGGAGGTTGAGAGCAACTTCCGAAACCATAATCCTTTGTTCCTTGACATAACCCTTGACGGCATGGTGATTTACGACGAGAGAGGGTTTGCTTCGGATTTGATTAGTGAGACGTCGGAGTATCTGACTTCTCATAATATTTTCCGCAAGGGAACCAGATGGGTTTTTCCTTTTAGGCGGGGCGTTTACGCTCTTTCCAAGGTGACCAATAAGGACTGGATAATGGTGTGGCTCGAGGATTCGGACCGGGACCTTTTGTCGGCGAAGACGTTGCATGAAAAAGATCTGTTCGAGAAGTCGGTTTATCACTGTCAGCAATGCGGAGAAAAAGCCGTGAAAGCGGTGATCCTATGCCTTGGGTCTTTCGAGAGAACCCACAAGGTTTCGCAAGTCCTTGAAAACGAGGCTCGGGATAAAAAGCTCTTGAGCGAGGAAATTGTCGAACTCGTTGAGTTGTCCAAGTTTTTGGAGCCCGCCGTTTCTTTGAGCAGATATCCTGGTTTGTCGAACGACAAAATGTGGGTCCCTTCTAAAGAGTATGATTCTGAGTCTTCCCGCAAGTACATAGAAAAAGCTGAAAAGGCATTATTAATTTCGAAAAAATTCGTTGAAGAATGGTTAAAATGAATTCCGACAAAACCAAAAAAGGCGTGGAGAGGGCGGGTCACCGCTCTCTGATGAAGGCGCTCGGCCTTGTGGACGAAGAGATAGCAAGGCCTTTTATCGGCGTCGTAAACTCGTATAATACATTCGTTCCGGGCCACATTCACCTGAACAGGCTTGCTGACAGCGCAAAGGAAGGCATACTCCTCGCAGGGGGGATGCCTTTCGAATTCAATACGATAGGAATATGCGACGGCATAGCAATGGGTCATGCCGGGATGCATTATTCCCTGCCTTCGCGGGAGGTCATAGCCGACTCCATTGAGTTGCAGGTAATGGCGCAGCAGATGGACGCACTCCTCTTCGTTTCGTCATGCGACAAGATACTCCCCGGGCAACTGATGGCCGCAGCACGCGTGAACATACCCTCCATTTTCGTCACCGGGGGTCCCATGCAAACGGGATGCTGCAACGACCAGGGGATCGATCTGACATCCGTTTTCGAGGCAGTAGGAAAATATGCGGCAGGCAAAATAACCGAAAAAGAGATACGCGACCTGGAGGAATGCGCATGCCCCGGCGCGGGTTCATGTTCCGGCCTATATACTGCGAATACTATGGCATGCATGACGGAAGCACTCGGCATGTCTCTTCCCGGATGCGCGACAGCCCTTGCTACGGATGCAAAGAAGCAGAGGATAGCCAAGAAATCCGGGATGCAGTTAATCAGGTTACTGGAAAAAGACATTAAGCCGAAGGATATAATGACGATCCATGCATTCGAGAACGCCGTCCGGCTGGACATGACCATCGGAGGCTCCACGAATACGGCACTGCATCTGCCCGCAATCGCCCACGAATGCGATCTAACACTCTCGCTTGACCTGTTCGACAAAATAAGCAAGGAGACGCCTCATCTGACTTCCCTGCGCCCCAGCGGAATGCATCACATGTCCGATCTGGATGCGGCCGGCGGCGTGCAGGCAGTCCTTGACAAGATCAAAGGAAAGCTTGACCGGAAGACCTTGACTGTTACCGGAAAGACCCTCGGGGAGAACCTGTTGGAATTGCGCATAATAAACCCCCTCCGGAATAAAGAGGTGATACGCGACCTGGATAATCCCTATCACAAAGAGGGTGGGATAGCGGTCCTCAAAGGGAATCTTGCACCGAGGGGCGCAGTGATAAAACAGTCTGCGGTCGACCCGAAGATGCTGAAGCACACCGGGCCTGCAAGGGTCTTTGATTCCGAGGATGAGGCAAACAAGGTCATCATGGCCGGGAAAGTAAAGAAAGGCGACGTTATTGTGATCCGGTACGAAGGGCCTAAAGGCGGCCCCGGAATGCGGGAGATGCTCCAGGGCACTGCCGCAATCGAGGGAATGGGTCTTTCGGATTCCGTAGCATTGATCACCGACGGACGGTTCTCCGGCGGAACACAGGGGCCTTGCATCGGGCACGTCAGCCCCGAAGCCGCGGAAGGAGGTCCCATAGCTGTTGTTAAAGACGGCGACGTGATCGACATAGACCTGCCTGCGCGCATACTAAACGTCCGGTTGTCCGATGACGAGATAAAAAAGCGCCTCAAGACCTGGAAGCGGCCTGAAAAGATACTGACCGGGTACCTGAAAAGATACGCGCGGCTTGTCAGCTCCGCGGACAAGGGGGCAGTATTGGAATAAAAATTAACTTCCAAAAATGAAGCCAAGTAATGACTACATTTGGTTTGTATTATTCGCCGCTTTTTTGCTGGCTTTCAGCGGCTGCGTCCAGGAAAAACAAAAGACGACTTATAAGAGAGACGTGTGGAGCGAGACTTGCCCGGAGGGTACTTATTCGGTATCCGACGAGGAAGAAGGGTTCATATGCTCTGCTCTCAGGTCGTGCGAAACCGATGCCGACTGCCAATACCTTGAGATGAAAAAGGTTCCTTCAAGGACCGGGAGATGCGTTGAGGGCAAGTGCAAGGCATACTGCAAGAGCTTTGACGAATGGGAGTGCTGATACCCCTTTTCTTTATTCTATCACTCCGGTAGATCTGGCGAGTTCTGTCGCTTTTTCTATCGACAGTCCGTCCCTCAGTATGGTGTAGCGTTCCCTGATGCTGTGCGCCTTGGTCAGGGCCTCTATTATGTAATTATCCTCTATGCCCAGTTCCTTTGCCGTCGTGGGTGCTCCCACCTTTTTGAGCGCGTCTCTTATCAATTCCCATTCCGCGCTGTGCAGGTAGGCCATCATTATCGTGCCGACGCCGCATTGTTCCCCGTGGAGCGCGGGATGCGGGCACATTATGTCAAGCGCGTGCGAGAATGAGTGCTCCGACCCGGAACAGGGCCTGCTGCTACCGGCTATGCCGATAGCTACCCCGCTGCTTATCAGTGATTCCACGAGTATGCTTATGTCGTCTTTTATCTTGTCTGCGTTGTGTATCACTATCTCCGCGGAAAGCATTGCAAGCACCGCAGCGTAGTCCCCGTAGTATTCGCCTTTTTCTTTGTTGGCAAGTTTCCAGTCCAGGACCGCGGTGTAATTGGAGATGGCGTCTGCGCATCCTGCGGCTGTGAGCCTGGGGGGAGCCTTCCGTAGTATCGCTGTATCCGCTATGACTGCAAGGGGGCTGTGCGCCTTGATGGACATCGGGGTCTTCCCCTTGATGGATGCCTGCGGGGAGACGATGCCGTCGTGCGAGGCCGCCGTGGGTATTGACAGGAAAGGGAGCTTTGCTTTCAGTGCGACGACTTTTGTTATGTCTATTATCTTTCCTCCGCCGACGCCTACTATGTATTTGATGCTCGTCCCCTTTTTTATCTCTGCGAGTATCTTCTCTACTTCCTCGTCTGCGGGGCCGGTTACCATGTATACCTGGGATTTCAGCGCGCAGCTTACCTTGTCTCCCGCGATGTCTTTTGTCACCTGGTCCGATATGACGATGGAATCCCCCCAGAGCCGCAGTTCATCGGCGATGTCCGCTATGCTGTCTATTGCTCCGTCTCCTGTGACTACTTTTCTTGGGAGTTCGATGTCTTTCATCTTTATACGACCCTCGTCCTCTCGCAGTATATGCATCTGTGCGGAGTCACCGCGGAAACGGAGCACTTCTTGCATCCCCTCACAGGGGACATGGAGCTCTTTGGGTCGGATGCTATGATATTGGTCATCATGCCCATTGTGATGGGCTCGATGTTCAGTAGGCAGAAGTGGTCTGCGAACCTCATCAGGGTCGCAAACGTCCTGTTTATTGCACAGTTGGGGTAGATGCATCCCCTGTAGTCCCTCACTATTTTGCGTCTTACCAGAGGCGCATAGTCGACCGGGATCGTCTTGTTGACCATGTTCTTGTCCTGGTGCAGTATCTTGTTCCCCCTGTGCACGACGTCCATGTAATCGACGTTGTGGAACTCGATGCCGACGCCCCTGTGCGGGTATTTCTGTATGAAATTGCCGAATCTCTTCATCAACAGGTCGATTGTTATCTCGGCCGTGAATCCTTCGCTTTCCAAAAGGTACGTGACCGCGGCGGCCGATGCGCCGGTCGCGGTGCTCAGTATCTGGCCCATGTTCTCGTAACTCGGCATGCCTTTCCTCAGCGTGTCTTCTACGACTTCGACCACTCCTTCAAGTATTTCCAGGGCGTAGTCGTCTTTGTACATGTCGTATGTGGACTGGCACAGGTGGTGGCCGATGTCCCCTATCGAAAGCGACGGAACCGATAGGATGTTTGCGTAATTCACTTCCTTTGCGAGCGCTTTCTCGACTACGGGCCGCATCTCCTTCATGTACCTCTTCTGGTATTTGTCTACTCCGAAGGGAAAGCCGCCTATCTCGTTCATCAGCGCGGTCTGCGACTCCATGGGCTTGTCGAACATGTACTGGAGCGTCTCTATCTCTTCTTTTACCGCCTGCGCAGAGGATTTCCCGGCCTCGACCGCGTCGATGTATCTCCATCCGAAGACGTAGCTTGTGTTCATCCCCCAGGACTTGGAGGCGAGGATTATGCGCGCGTAGTACTTTTCTTTTTCCGAGAGCTTCATCCCGTGCATTACCTGGTTTAAGACGTTAACTGTGGACCCCGGCGTGAGTGCGAAATCCGCGACGCAGACCGGTCCGTAAAAACCGGAATGCTTCCTTGAGCACTCCTTTGAGATGACCGCTTCAGACGAACCGATTTTCTCGATGAACCTCTCCGTGAACGCCCTGAACGCAGGGTCCTTTTCATAGAGTATCTCCAGCAACGCGGGCGTCTGTATGTTCTCCGTGTACGGTTCGTCGGCGTAATTGATAGTATCCGTGAGGTCGCATAATATCCCGAAGTGATGCCTGACCGATTCCTTGTGCAGGTCGAATACTACTTCCTCCTGGGTCCCTGACGCTTTCAACGTGTCGACGACCTTCACGTAAGGCTTCAGGTCCTTTATCAGGAACTTTTGTCCGCGGTGCTTCTTCAGCATGTCGATGTTCGCATGCATCAGAGCCAGGGATTCGTCGATTGCCTTGGAGAATTCTTCTGTGTGTTTCAATTTGCTCGAATATAAATTTGGCTTGAGGCGTTAAATATCTGGTTTTTGCGCGTTCGCGCATATATTTTTTATATACTAATATATTATGAGATCGCCGGGCCAAACACATCCTTTTCCTGCACAGACCAAAATGAACGACAAGAACTATTACAGCATAAGCGCCGATGAGACCCTTAGATGCCTTGGTTCAAGCCCAGGGGGACTGGACGAAGCAGATGCGGAAAAGAGGCTCGAGGAATACGGTTACAACGTGCTTGCGAAAGGGGAAAAAGGGACCTCTCTCATGCTGCTGCTGGACCAGTTCAAGAACCCCCTCATAGTCCTCCTGATATTCGCAGGCGCATTATCCCTCCTGATGAATGAAGCAGTGGAAGCAGCGGCCATCTTCGGCATAATCCTCCTGAACGTCATACTGGGCTTTGTCCAGGAGTACCGCGCGGAAAAGGCAATCGAAGCGCTGGAAAAGATATCGGCTCCAATGGCGCGGGTGATCCGCGGCGGGAGGGAAAAAAGGATCCCTGCAAGAGAGGTAGTACCCGGTGACATCCTTTTGCTTGAAGCAGGGGACATAGTTTCCGCGGATTCAAGGATAGTCGAACTATCCTTTCTGCAGATAGACGAAGCATCGCTTACCGGGGAGTCTGTTCCCTCAAAGAAAGTCACGGAACTTTACCCCCTGGGAACCGTTGTAGCGGACCAGGAGAACATGGCTTTCAGGGGCACGGTGGTCACCTACGGAAAAGGCAAGAGCGTTGTCACGTCAACCGGCATGAACACCGAGTTCGGAAAGATAGCAGCCTCCCTTCAGTCGACGCAGGAAGTGCAAACCCCGTTGCAGGCTAAATTCCTGCAGCTTACAAAGCAATTGGGAGTAGTTGCTATCGTCCTGAATATACTGGTTCTCGTAACCGGGATACTGCACGGGATACCCATTGCAAGCATGCTCCTCCTGGCTCTCACCTTGACTGTTTCCACGATACCCAACTCGCTTCCGGTTATCGTTACAATCAGCCTTTCCCTGGGTGCAAGGAGGCTTGCGAAAAAGAACATGCTCATAAGAAAGCTTCCCGCGGCAGAGAGCCTGGGGGCAGTCACCGTGATATGTTCGGACAAGACGGGAACCATAACAAAGAACCAGATGACGATAACGGACGTATTCTACGACAACAGGGAGATAAGGGTGAGCGGCACAGGCTACGAGCCCCTGGGGGATTTTCACGCGGGCTCGGAGCGCTTTGATCCGAACGATCTGGAACTCCTTTTAAGGATCGGCTTTTTGTGCAACAATTCAAAGCTCGATAAAAAAGACGGGAAATACGAGATAATCGGCGACCCAACCGAGGGCTCCCTGGTGGTTCTTGCAAAGAAGGCCGGAATAGAGGACGATTATTTCAGGGGAAATTTTCACATTCTCGTAGAGCTCCCGTTCGATTCCGACCGGAAGATAATGTCAGTCGTATACAGAAACGAGATAAACAAAAAGACCGAGGCGTATGTAAAGGGCGCTCCCGACCTTTTGCTGAAAGCATGCGACCGGATATTCGAGGACGGAAAACCAAGGAAGCTTACCGAAAAAGACCGGGAGAAAATAGTCTGGATGAACGAATATTATGCCGGCAAGGCATTGCGCGTCCTTGCGCTCGCCTACCGGGAAGTGCCCCCGCACGAAAAATACGACATAGATTCGGTCGAGAAAGACCTGGTCTTCGTAGGGCTCGCAGGGATGATAGACCCCCCGCGGGACGAGGTGGAAAAAGCGGTGCAGCAATGCCATGACGCAGGGATAAACGTAATGATAATCACCGGCGACCATGCGGTGACTACGAAAGCGGTGGCGCGCGAGATAGGGCTCTTCAAAGAAGGAGACCTCATCCTCTCAGGAGACCTGGTAGAAAAGATGAGCGATGCGGAACTCGAAGAAAAGATAGACCATGTGAGGATCGTCGCCCGCGCATTGCCCATACAAAAATCAAGGATAGTCGACGCATTGCAGAAAAAGGGGCATATCGTCGCCATGACCGGGGACGGGGTGAACGATGCGCCCGCACTGAAGAAGGCGGACATAGGCATTGCCATGGGCATCACCGGAACGGACGTTGCAAAGGAGGTATCCAAAGCAACGCTCGTAGACGACAATTTCGCGACAATAGTCAACGCCATAGAAGAAGGAAGGAACATCTACAACAAGATGATCAAGTCCGCAAGGTATCTCTTGTCCTGCAACGCAGGGGAGATATCGTCCGTCCTGATAGCGTTGTTTTTGAACTTTCCCGTTCCCCTCCTACCCCTGCAGATACTATTGATGAACCTGCTCACCGACGATTTCCCCTCCCTCGGCCTGGGCTTTGAAACAAGCGACGACAACATAATGAAACGCCCGCCCAGGAACCCGAAGGAGAAACCAATATCCCGCAGGATGTTCTTTTTGATCGTCGCCTTCGGCCTTATCATGGGTCTGGCCACGTTGTTCATGTTCATGCAGTACAAGGACGGGAACATTGAAAAGGCGCAGACTGTGGCCTTCACCACCCTCGTCATGATCGAGATGTTCGCGGTCATGAGCAGCAGGACGCTGGACCACTCGCTCAAACACCTGAACCCCTTCACGAACCCGTGGCTGCTCGGCGGAGTCTGCCTGTCTCTGGGGATACAGGCGCTTGTTATCTACTTGCCTCCCCTGCAGGTTATCTTCGGCACCGTTCCGTTGGAGGCGATCGACTGGGTAAAGATAATAGGCCTGTCGTCGATGGGTTTTGTCCTGATGGAGATAAGCAAGGGCCTGATAAAATCCTGAGAGGGATCAGGGGCATATAATCCCGTTTTAAGGGCCGGAATATAATATCCTTAAATGGTAACAGTAATAGGCGTTGATCCCGGGACGAAGAGCTTCGATTTCTGCGGGATGGCCGGCGATAAAGTGGTTTTGAGCGTATCCGTTCCTTCCGAAGATATAGCGGAAAACCCCCTGCGGTTCGTCGAAGTGATAAGATCGATAGACGCCGACTATATCGTTGGGCCTTCCGGTTACGGCCTGCCTGTGAAGAGATTAAGCGAGCTAGATAAAAGAGACCTGTTCCTTCTGACGCTCGTAAAGCCCGAAGAGCTTGACGGCATAAGCGTTCTATCCGGCATGCAGAAATCCTTTGCGATCCTTTCAAAGGAGGATATGCCGATGTATTTCATTCCCGGGGTCATACACCTGCCGACGGTCCCGGTCTGCCGGAAGCTCAATAAGATAGACATGGGGACCGCGGATAAATTATGCTGTGCAGTCCTGGGGATATGGGACCAGGCTAAACGGCTTGATACAGGTTACGATAAGACCTCTTTCATACTTTCGGAGGTGGGTTTTGGCTACACGTCTGCGATAGCGGTAGACGCGGGGCGCATAGTCGACGGCATAGGCGGGACGACCGGCAGCCCCGGTTATTCGTCTCTTGGATCGATGGACGGAGAGCTTGCTTATCTCCTGGGAAATTTCGGGAAGACGCTGCTCTTCGACGGGGGCGTGTCGAGCTTGTTTTCTGAAAAAATGTCCCCTGAGGACCTGGCCAGGTTAAAAGACAAGAACGCAGAGTACCGGGCGGCCTGGGACTGTCTCATAGAGGGCGCGGTAAAAGACGTGCTGATGCTCCTCTCATCGGTGCAAAAACCAAAAGAGATCCTCTTATCCGGCAGGCTTACGCGGATACCCGGCGTCGTAACTGAACTGACAGAAAGGCTTAAATGGATCGCTCCTGTTAGAAGGGTTGAAGGAATAACAAAGGACGTAAAAGAAGCGGCGCAGGGGGCGGCATTGGTAGCTAATGGTCTGGCTGGCGGGAAATACACGCCTTTGGTCGATAACCTGAGACTACGCGAGGCGAAAGGAACTGCCCTGGATTATGTGCGCCTGAAAGAGGGAGACGAATTGAAGAAGAAATACGGGATTATATAAAAAATAAAAGAAAAAATAAATTATGAACGGCTGCGGCCGTTCACTTCAGATGGTCCAGCGCGTCCACTGCTTCCGGGTTTGCCAGAGTAGAAAGGTCTCCGACTGGTTCTCCCTTGGCTTTCGCCTTAATGACCCTTCTCATTATTTTCCCTGAGCGGGTCTTGGGCAAGTCTTCTACGAACCATACTTCGTCCGGTCTTGCGATCGGGCCTATCTCGACTCCGACCCATTTTCTGAGTTCGTCTTTTAGTTCCGCCGTCGGCGTGTGGGTCTTTCTCAGTACGACATAGGTTCTGATGGCTTCTCCTTTTACCTCGTGCGGTATGCCGATAGCTGCTGCTTCTGCTACGGCCGCGTGCGAGACGAGCGCGGATTCTACCTCGGCTGTTCCAATCCTGTGGCCTGAGACGTTTAGTACGTCGTCTGCCCTGCCTTGTACCCAGAAGTATCCTTCTTTGTCTTTTCTTGCTATGTCTCCTGCGAGGTATACTCCTTTGTATTTGCTCCAGTAGGTTTCCTTGTACCTGTCAGGGTTCTTGTAGAGCGTACGCAGCATGGAAGGCCAGGGCTTCTTTATTACCAAAAGACCTCCTTTGTCCGTCAGGCTTTCCCCTTCTTCGCTGAATATGTCCGCGACTATTCCGGGCAGGGGTTTTGTCGCTGTTCCGGGTTTCAGCACCGTCAATGGAACAGGCGATATCATGTGCATCCCTGTCTCGGTCTGCCACCATGTGTCCATTATCGGGCAGTTCTTCTTTCCGATGAGTTCATGATACCATACCCATGCTTCGGGATTTATTGGTTCGCCGACGCTTCCCAGCAGGCGTAAACAGCTCATGTCTCTCTTCTTCGGCCACTCGTCCCCGAGGCGCATGTGCGCTCTTATCAATGTTGGTGCGGTGTAGAATATGGTTACTCCGTGTTTTTCAATTAGTTCCCAAATTCTGTCCGGGTGCGGGTAACTGGGCGCTCCTTCGTACATAAAGGACGTTGCCCCGCATATTAGAGGTCCATAGACTACGTATGAGTGTCCGGTTATCCATCCTGCGTCCGCGCTGCACCAGTACACGTCTTCTTCCTTCATGTCAAAGACGTTCTTTGTGGTGCTGTATGTTCCTACTGCGTATCCTCCGTGAACGTGCACTATCCCCTTCGGGGAACCTGTCGTTCCGGATGTGTACAGTATGAAAAGCGGGTCTTCCGGGTCCATCTCCTCTGTTTTGCAGTGCATGGACTCTCCCTCGACCAGGTCGTTCCAATAGAGGTCTCTCTCGGTTGCCATATGCACCTGGTTTCCTACGCTCTTTACGACGACCACGGATTCGACTGCCGGAGCATCCTTCAGGGCTTCGTCTGCGTTGTTCTTCAGCGACACGATTGAGCCTCTCCTGTAGAATCCGTCGGCCGTTACGAGCACTTTTGCCCCGCAGTCATTCATCCTGTCTCTAAGCGCCTTGGCAGAGAAACCGGAGAATACGACTGAATGGACCGCGCCGATCTTCGCGCATGCCAGCATCGCTATGGGCAGTTCGAGGAGCATGGGCAGGTATATTGATACCCTGTCCCCTTTCTTTATGCCCAGGCTTTTCAGGGCGTTTGCGAATTTGTTGACCTGGATGTACAGTTCCCTGTATGTGAGTTTCTTTACTTCGCCTGTCTCGCCTTCCCAGATGTAGGCGACTTTGTTCTTGTGCCATGTCTTCATATGCCGGTCGACCGCGTTGTGGGCTATGTTCATTTTGCCGCCGGTGTACCACTTGTAGAACGGGGCGTCGCTTGCGTCCAGGGTCTTATCCCAGGGCTTGAACCACTCGAGCTCTTTTGCAACTTCCCCCCAGTACCATTCGACGTCCTCTGCTTTTTTCAGGAGTTCGTCGTAACTCTTTATGTGATGCTTGTCCATCCATGCTTTGATGTTGCTCTTCTCCGCCATTTCCTTCGGCGGGTTAAACACTCTCTGCTCGTCCATCAATACTTCAACGTCCTTATGTGTCTTTGTCATTTTTCCACCGTTTTGTATTTCTTTTTTTTTGAGTTTTGTTATTTTATTTAATATATTATTATTTTCTTGGAGGCTTAATGATAAGCGCAGTCAACGCGGCTATCCCCACGAGCACTCCCAGGATCAATCCCGGCATGGCATAGCTTGCTATTGTAGGCGTGGCGGGTACTAGGTTTGCGGAAAGCATCGGTCCGAGTATCCCCCCTATCCCGTAGGCCGTGAATACTATCCCGTAGTTCACTCCGCAGTTCTTCGTCCCGAAGTAATCCGCCGTCGCCGAAGGGAATAAAGCGAAGCACGCTCCGTAACATAACCCTATTATAGCCATGACCGCGTACACCATTATTGGGGCCGCGGGTGCGATATATACAAATGAAGCCATCAATACTGCCTGCAAGCCGAACAAAACAAACATGGTCTTTGCTCTTCCCATGTGGTCCGACAGCCAGCCCGCAAAAATCCTGCCCGCCCCGTTGAATATGGCAAGCACGCTCACGGCGACCGCGCCTTCAAGCAGGGCAGCGTCTTTGGGGTAACCGAAAGCTTCCGAAAAGCATAACGCCGAAAACTTGTTGAGGAATCCTATGACCATGAGGCCTGCAGCGGCCGTGAACATGAACATCCCCCAGAGCATCCAGAACTGCCTGGTCTTAACCATTTCGGTTACTGTGTAATCCTTGTAGGCGTGCGTTACTGCTTTCTTGCTCTTCGCAGGATCCCATCCACTTGGCTTCCATCCTGCCGGAGGATTGCGCAGAAGCATCGCTCCCGCGCATATCAGTACCAGGAAAGCTATCCCAAGGTACATGAACGTCTTCTCCAGCCCGAGGTTGAGCATCCCTGCTAACGCCGGCGTCTGGAAAAAGGATACTATGAGCGGCTGTATAAGGCCTTTGGGCTGGGCCGGCAGGCCTGACACCATTACCTGGGCGATGGGCGCAAGGAGCACGGAACCAAAGCCGAAGCCGAAGACCATTATTCCCGCTATCAAGCCCCTTTTGTCCGGGAACCACTTGTTGCCGGCTGCTATCGGCGCTCCGTAGGCAAAGCCCACTCCGCATCCAGCGAGGACGCCATACGTAATATACATTAGTGTCTTATCGTACGTCGCCAGGCTGGAGGCAATGAACCCTAATCCGAGCAATATCCCTCCTATAAGAGCAACAAGCCTTGGCCCCTTTTTGTCCTGTATCCTCCCGGATATGGGCATCGTCAGGGCAAAGAACAGGAGCATTATCGAGAATGCCAGCGTCTGCTCGGGCGTAGTCCATTTGTACGGTCCGGTCTTGCTGTCGAGCGTGGAGCCGAAAATGCCCCAGGTATATGTTATTCCGAGCATCAGATTGATGATCACTCCCCCGGCCACGATGAGCCAGCGGTTGGTCTTTTGATTATTCATTGTTGAACCCCCTCAGCAATCTATCATGATTAATTATTATAAATTATTGGGGCGTTTTTCTTTAAAAAGCATAGATAAAAAATACGGCAAATGTCGAATATTTCAGGAGCGTTCTTTCCGGTAGCCTTCGACGATTTCATCCAGGCGCACGCGGGACCTGTGGTCAAGGGCGGCCTTTTCCATGTCCGCTATGCGGGCATAATAGCAGCCCTGGAACTCGCGCACAAGCGAGGTATCGGCCCAGGGGATGTTTTTTGCATCCAAAAGAAGTCTGCTCCCCTTGTCGTCGGTGTAAACCATCGCTGCGGGAAGAAGGCTCTCGACTTCTTCCTTGCGCAGGCTCCTCTTTAAGAGCACGTATCCCTTCTTCTGCGCCGGAAACAGGCCGACCGGAACGATTATACTCTCAAGCACCATCTCCCAGCGCTTCTTCAATCCGTCCACGCTAGCAGCCTTCCTGCGCTGGTCGGATAAATTGTGCTTCAGATTCTTTATCGATAATTCCTTTTTTACCATCTCAGGATCCCTGCGCAGATCCAAGTCCAATTCACGGCGGATCTTCGCAGCCTTCGCCTTAAGCGCCGATATCTCGGAGTCCTTCTGGGCAACCGACGTACGAAGGAACTCGTTCTGGCGCTCAAGCATAACCATCCTTCTGCTGTACTCCGATTCGGGAATGGGCTGAGGCGCAGGTTTCGGCCTCTCCTGGGCCGTTTCTTTTGTAGCCGTAGGTTTCCTGCCCCGTTCTTCGATCAAAGACCTTGCCTTGTCGATAGAATACCCCCGGACAAATAGGTGCTTCACCTCGTCCGCCTTGGATGGGTCCATGCCTAATGAATCGATTTTTGCGAACTTGTTACGGTAGGCGCCGTAGGCTATCAATGCCGCAGCAAGAGAATCCCTCTGGTGGGCGTCCAGCGTCCTGTGGCTCCGGGTGATCGTAATTTTATCCAGGACTAGGGTGGATTCCGGCGGGGCGTATACGACTGCGCCCAGCTTGCTTGCCATCTTTAGGACAAAACCCGGAGCAGGCGAAACATCTGTTGCGATCACGGAAACGCTCCCAATAGAAACCAGACGCTCCAAGGCCTTATCCAATCCCAGATCCTTGGAACTAAACAGGTCAACGACCCTGCCCATAAAATCGACAGATGCAAGTCCCGTGGTTGTGCCCGGATCTACGCCGACGATGAGGTGCAATTTCTTTTCCTTAAGTCATTGGGAGAGAGAAAATAAAACAGGCCTGTAAGCCTTACCTTATCTCTCCGCCTCTTCCTTCAATTCCAGGAGGTTCTTTTTCATACCTGAAGCAAGAGACCTACCGAAAAGAGAAGAACCCAACCCCTCCAAGCTCTCTTCGACCGTGACAAGGGTTCCGCTGCCTTGTTCATCCAGGCGCCAGTTATGAACTGCGGTTATCCACCAGATCTTCCCGGTCCAGCCGATGGCATTGTACGGCCTCAGGGTGTGTATCTTCGATCTGATCCTCAGGCCGCCGGCAGTCCACTCAAATGATGTTCCCTCCTCTGGTACGCCGTCGACGGATGCTTTTTTAACGTCTTTCTGCCACCTGGGCCAATCCGCGATGTCATGTATTATACGAAAGATTTTCTCTGCCGGGGCAGCTATATAGATCTGTTCCTTGGCATATGCGGATGCGCTGCGATCCGGCTGGACGTTCATGTCGGTTTGCATTCAGACCACTATATATAATGTTATAATGTGCGGCTATATCTCCCCAGTCTCTTAACCGATAGTCCAAACCCGCCCGCGTATTCCGTAACCTTTCTTTTATGCAGGTGGTCGTCCTCCGTCCAAAACGCAGAGCAGCCTGATTCGATGGCGGTCGCCAGGTGCACGGCATCCGCTGCATGCAGGTTTAGTTCGATTTCCAGCTCCTTTGCCAGCTCTCTTACGCTTCCAACGGGTATCTCTGTTAAGGCCTCCCTTCGGACAAGAGCGTTCAATACCGAGCATGCTGAATGTATCCCCCCGGGCTCCGTGCCGGATTTCACAAGGGCGCGTACGACCTCAAGCAGGAGCCATTCGCTCGTAACGTATTCATTAGTGTTTTTCAGCGCCAAACGGAGCAGGCCAATTGCTTCCGGACGCAATTCTTCGTCCTCCTTGAACCATTTGACGACTACGCTTGAGTCCAGGCAGTCCATCGCTCACTCCTCGGTCTCATGCGATTTGATCACTGCCTTAGTCGCGTTGCCTTTTCCAATATTTCTCCGGGCTATTTCGTTTATCCGCTTCTCCAATTCGTCCATGTCTTCGTTCTCCATGATCGCTGCAAGTGCTTCTCTTGCTGCGTCTCTTCGGCCCAGGCCGTATGCGGCGCCATAGGGGGTTTCACGGAGCGCTTTTTCAGTCTTCTTTTCACCGTACCGGCTGACGAAAACGCGCAATGCCTCGTTCACGGCCTCGGACCTGTTCCTGTAAGCCCCCTCTTTCACCATCTCATCGATCTTTGCAACAATACTTTCAGACGTGCGCACGTTGAGTTGAACACTCATGTAAAACACCTGTATAACAATTGTATTACAAACACATATATAATGACAATGGCGAGAAGCACAGTTTACGTGATTTAAACAAGCGAATAGATAACTAACATATAGAAAAAATGGAACGAGAAACGCGGCGTAACGGAATCACAGGCGGCCTTTTATTGATCGGCCTCGGGATACTTGTCTACACGAACTGGTGGTGGCCGGGGATAATGATCGTGCTTGGAATATCCATAGCTGCGGGGCTTGCTTCCAGGGGCAGGTTCGTTTCTGCGCTCGTCATGCTGATAATATTTCTAGGAATACCCGTGCTCACGGAGATAAGGGGTCTTCCGTGGAACAAGGCGGCTCCGGCCGTGCTCATAATCCTTGGGCTGCTCATACTGGGCAGATCAGTATTATCCCTTGGAAAAAAGAGTTCCAAATAAAAAGGCGATTCAATGGGTGCATTCTTTATCTGCTATTCTTCCAGGCCTATCAATTTTTATTCAATGGCTTCCTATAGTTCACTATGGTGTCATCCATCCAGGTCAGCGAATCCCTGCTAGAGGAATTGAAGCGGCGCAAGCTCCACGACCGCGAGAGCTACGAAGAGGTCATAATGGATCTCATAGATGACACAAAAGAACTGACCGAAGAGACCAGAAAAGACATAGAGCGGGCCCGCCTGGAATACAGGAAAGGGATGGTCCGTCCGCTCAGAGACGTCAAGAAGGAGCTGGGCCTATGACTTACGAGATACTATTCACCCGGTCCGCGGAAAAAGACCTGAAAAAACTCGACAAGGAAACACAGAAAAGGATAATCTCGGCCCTGGAGCGCATAAGGATCACGCCGGATAGATACGTGAGAAAGATCGTCGGAGAAACGTGCTATCGGCTGCGCGTTGGGGATTACAGGATAATCATGGATATCGAGCAGGGCAAGTTGGTCATACTGGTTTTAAAAGTGGGGCACAGGAAGAACGTGTATGACTGACTCTTATTATAAGTCCACCAATTTCGTCTGTTCGTCCTTTATGGGATAGTTCCCGTTCAGACAGGCGAGGCACAGTTTTTCTTCCGGGAGGCCTATCGCATGCACCAGCCCTTCTATGCTTATGTATGCCAGGCTGTCTGCTCCTATCTGTTTTTCGATCTCTTTTACGGACTGTTTCTGGGCTATGAACTGGTCGTAGCTTTGCATGTCTATCCCGTAGTGGCATGGGTGTCTTATCGGGGGACACGATATCCTGACGTGGACTTCTAATGCCCCGCGGTCTCGCAGGAGCTTTACGAGCCTCTTTATCGTTGTCCCTCGGACTATGGAGTCGTCGATGATGACTATCTTCTTGCCTGCGATCTCGCTTCTTATGGGGTTTAGTTTGACTTTGACCCCTAGTTCCCTCTCTTTCTGGCTGGGCATGATGAATGTTCGTCCCTGGTAGCGGTTCTTCATCAGTCCTTCGCCGTAGGGGATCTTTGATTCCTGGGAGAAGCCTATCGCTGCGGTTATGCCCGAGTCCGGCACCGGTACTACGAGGTCTGCTTCGACCGGCGATTCGAGCGCGAGTATCCTTCCCAGGTTACGGCGCACTTCGTAGACCGGTATCTCGTTCACTATCGAGTCTGGCCTTGCGAAATAGACGTATTCGAACATGCAGTGGTGTACTTCGTCCTTTCTGCCGTAGTGCGATTCTATCGTGTCGCCGATTACGAGGATCTCCGAGGGCTTTACGTCTCTTATTGTCTGCATGCCCAATGAATCTAGGGCGCATGTTTCGGAAGCGACCGCGACTGCTTTGTCGGATTTGCCATAGACGAGAGGCCGGAAGCCCCATGGGTCGCGTACCGCGATTATCTTGTCTTCTTTTAGTATGACAAGCGAGTATGAGCCGCGCAGATAGTTCATAGCGCTTTTGATCCCTTCGATGAAATCGCCCGTTCTCAGGTGCTCTTTTACTATGAGCTGCGCGATTATTTCGGTGTCCGACGTGGTCGTAAAGACGCTTCCCTTGCGTTCCAGTATCCCCCGCAGTTCGGCGTCGTTCACAAGGTCCCCGTTGTGGGCTATCGCGAAACTTCCGCCCGAGTAGTTTATAACCATCGGCTGCGCGTTCTCTATCCCGGGGGAGCCGCAGGTCGAATACCTTACGTGGCCTATTCCGGATTTGCCGGTCAGGCGGCGGTCGTTTTTGAGGTGATCTGAGAAGACGTCGGAAACCAGCCCCATATTTTTATATAGAATTATTTTGTTGTCGGAAAAAGTTGCCATGCCCGCGGATTCCTGCCCGCGGTGCTGAAGGGCGTAGAGGCCGTAATATATGCTGTCGAAGACTTCTTCGGCTGTCGAACGGATTCCGAAGACAGCGCATTTCTCTCCGATATCATCGCATATCTTAGTCATTTATCTATAATTACGAGTAAATAATTATTCTATCTTAGACTTATTAATCGGCAAATTCGGCAAAAATGGACTACAAGAAGACCTCCTCGGGCGTATGCGTCGATGACTTCTATGCATCGGGCGTAAAAGAAGGAAAATACGGAGTGGCGCTCATAATGAACAAGAATCCCTGCAGGTGCGCAGCGGTATTCACTACCAACACGATGAAGGCTGCGCCCGTCCTGCTCTCAAAAGAGAGAGTGAAGAAAGGAGGACTCCAGGCAGTCATCGTCAATTCCGGGAACGCCAACGCCTGCGTGAAAGGCGGGATGGACGACGCAAAGAAGATGTGCGAAATAGCCGGGAAAATGCTAAGTCTTGCCCCGGAAAAGGTCGCGGTATCCTCTACCGGCATAATCGGCAGAAAGATCGATCTGGGCATAATAGAGGCGCGCGCTGCCAAGGCAAAAGAATCGCTTGCGAACAGTCCTGAAGCGAGCGGGAATGCTGCCCGTGCGATAATGACGACCGACACCGTCAAAAAAGAGCTTTCGTTCTCATACAAAGGAATAGAGATAGGTGCGATATGCAAGGGCGTGGGGATGCTTTGCCCGAACATGGCGACGATGCTCTGCTTCATAACGACGAATGCGGACCTTTCAGAAAAAGACCTCCAGTCCTGCCTGGAAGAGGCGGTCGATGACAGTTTCAACATGACCAGCGTGGACGGGGACATGAGCACGAACGATACTGTTCTCCTGTTGAGCAACGCCAAAGTAAAATGTGCAAAAGAGGATTTCCAGGAGTTGCTTTCGTACATAACAAAGGAACTGGCAAAGCTACTCGTACGAGACGGCGAAGGAGCGACCAAGTACATCGAAGTCGAGGTAATGAGCGCAAAGGACAGGAAGACTGCCAGAAGCGCGGTTCAGGCGATCATATCCTCCCCTCTCGTGAAGACCGCGGTCTACGGCGAGAACCCGAACTGGGGACGCATAGCCGCAGCAATGGGCAAGGTCATAGAGTTTGACTTTTCAAAAACGGATTTGTCTTTTGAGTCGGGCGGAAAAAAAGCAGTCGTGGTGGAACAGGGAGAGATGCGCGACCTTGCGCCCGCAAGAGACGTACTCAAAGGAAAGGACATACGCATAGTAGTCAACCTCAATTCAGGGAAGGAAAAGGCGGTAGGCTACGGCTGCGATCTGACCGAGGGATACATAAAGATAAACGCTGAATATAATTAAGATGAAGATATTCGGTTACTATGTGGGTGCCGTCGAGGCATTGATGGCTGCAAACGTTATAATCTTCATGGTGAGCCTCGCGAACTTCAACTGGTTCATAGAGAATTACGCCCTGTTCCCCGCGACTGTCGCGCGGGAGCCCTGGACGCTTGTTACCAGCATGTTCCTGCACGGCGGATTCGACCACATAATCTTCAACATGTTCTCCCTGTTCTTCTTCGGGATATACCTGGGTCAGATCATAGGCGAAAAAGAGCTTCTGAAAGTGTATTTTGCAGGGGGCATATTCGGAGGGATATTATTCACTTTTAGTGCGTTGTTCCTCGGGATGCCGGGCAGCCCGTACGCATCCGCAATAGGTGCCTCCGGCGCGATATTCGCCCTCGGGGGAGCGCTCGCAGTCCTGCGGCCGAAGATGATGGTCTTCATACTGCCGATCCCGGTACCCATGCCTTTGTGGATGTCTGTTTTCGGCTTCATGCTGTTACTCTCCTTTTTGCCGGGGATAGCATGGCAGGGACACGTCGGAGGCCTGATCGTGGGGGCATTGTACGGCCGCTGGTACAAAAAGAAAGAACCCCTGACCGGGCACCTGTACGGTATGTATGACCGCTGAGCTTTTTCATTTGTGTTTATGCCGGGCAATGACTTAGATAATATACAAAGGGTATGAAAAACCCGCTCATATTGACCTAATCAATTCTCTCGGAGTTTTTTCGTGTACTTGCGCTCTGGAAAAATCACGTAACTCTCAATTACTTACGGACTGTGATAACTGTGATTGTGCATCTCTTTATAACATCTCGGCGATAGCATGTCGGAGGCTAAGTAAATGACGCTGGTCTGAACGCGGTCCCTGGCGTTCTTTTGGTGCTGCTGATACATTTCCTCGGGCCGGTTTCTGAAAAATTAGAATTATCTTTTGATATCTGCAAAATACTCGTTCAGCGACTTTACTTCCAGCTCTCTTTTCTTCACGTCCCGGATGGCCGTGCCCGCAGCCTGCGCTCCGGACAGCGTCGTTATGTATGGTATGCCCAGTTCCACCGCGGAGACGCGTATCCTGTAGCCGTCTTTTTTCGGGATCTTGCCCATGCCCGGCGTGTTTATTATGAGGTCTATCTCCTTGTTCTTCATCAGGTTCAGGATGTTTGGGAATCCTTCGGAGATCTTTAGTATCTTTCTGTTCTCTATCCCTTGCTGCGTTAAATAGTCCGAGGTTCCGGACGTTGATATTACCTCAAAGCCGTTCTCTAAGAAGATCTTTGCTATGTTCGCTATCTTCGGCTTGTCCTTCTTTTTCACCGAGATGAATACCTTGCCCTGCAGGGGTAGTTCGTTTCCTGCGGCAAGTTCGGCCTTGTAGAATGCCATCGCAAAATCCTTGTCTATTCCCATGACTTCTCCTGTAGATTTCATCTCCGGGGAAAGAACGGGATCTACCTGCGGCATTTTTGCGAACGGGAAGACGACTTCTTTTACTGCGACATGCTTTATCCTGTTCATGGGATAATAGTCTGTGACAAGATCCTTTAATTTGTGGCCTACCATCACCTTTGCGGCAATCTTTGCCAGGGCGACGCCAGTTGCTTTGCTGACGAATGGAACGGTCCGCGACGCCCTGGGGTTTGCTTCGAGTATGTAGACTACTTCATCTTTTATAGCGTATTGTATGTTGAGCAAGCCCTTTACGTTTAGTTCGAGTGCCAGCCTCTCGGAATAATCCCTTATAACTGCGACCACTTTCTTGCTAAGAGTCTGGGGCGGAAGAACACATGCTGAGTCTCCGGAGTGTATCCCGGCTTCCTCGATGTGCTCCATGATAGCTCCTATCAATACTGTTTCCCCGTCGCATACCAGATCTACGTCGACCTCTATTGCGTCTTCGAGGAATTTGTCTACGAGTATGGGGTGATTCGGGGAGACCGATGCGGCCTCCTTTATGTATTCTTCGAGTTCCGATTCCTCCTGCACTATTTGCATCGCGCGCCCGCCTAGAACATAGCTTGGACGGACCAGGACAGGGTAACCTATCTTTGCGGCAACGCCTCTCACGTCTTCGTAGCTGTAGCCTGTTCCCCATGCGGCGGATGGAATCCTTAATTTGTCGAGTATCTTCCCGAAGAGGTCCCGGTCTTCCGCTTTGTCTATGTCAAATGGCGAAGTCCCGAGGATGTTTACGCCGTGCTCATGCAGGGGGATGCATAGGTTTATCGATGTCTGTCCGCCGAACTGGACCATCACTCCAAGGAGGTTCTTCTTTTCCTTATCGACTATGTTTAGGACGTCTTCAAGCGTGATCGGCTCAAAATACAGCTTGTCCGATATGTCGAAATCGGTCGAGACTGTCTCAGGATTGCTGTTTATGATAATGGTCTCGATTCCTATCTCTTTAAGCGCGAATACGGCATGGACCGTGCAGCAGTCGAACTCTATGCCCTGCCCGATCCTTATCGGACCAGAACCCAGGATTATGACCTTCTTTTTATCTGAGACAACGCATTCGTCTTCCTGCTCGTAGGTGGAATAATAATAAGGAGTCGCGGCGTCGAATTCGCCTGCGCAGGTATCGACCATCTTATACGTGGGCAGGATGCCTTCTTTCTTGCGCTGCTCGCGGATAGTGTCCCCATCCCCTATCTGGCGGTCCAGAAAACCCATCTGCTTCGCCTTGCGTATCATGTCCTTGTCCATCCTTCTAAGAATTAGGATTCAGCGGATATAAAAAAGAGAGCTTAAAGATACTGAGCAATGTTTCCGGCAATGCGCAAAAGGGCGGAATATTTATAGCCAGAAGCCAATATTATGTTTCTTATTACTATATAATAAAGAGAGAAAATGGGCCGAGAAGAACAGATGCTTAAAAAAGTTAAAACTTTGATAGACAAGCAGGACAAGATCAGGAACATGGGGATCGTTGCGCACATCGACCACGGGAAGACCACATTATCCGACAACCTACTATCCCACGCCGGATTGATATCCGAGGAGACGGCAGGAAAGCAGTGCGCTCTCGACTTCCGCGAAGACGAGCAGGCAAGGGGTATCACCATCAACGCATCCAACGTATCGATGGTTCACGAATATGACGGCGAAGAATATTTGATTAACCTTATCGACACGCCCGGGCACGTCGACTTCGGAGGAGACGTTACACGAGCGATGAGGACAGTCGACGGAGTCGTCGTACTAGCATGCGCAGTTGAAGGGGTCATGCCCCAGACGAAGACCGTTCTTGCGCAGGCACTGAAAGAGAGGGTCAAGCCGACGCTCTTCATTAACAAGGTAGACAGGCTCATAAACGAACTAAAATTGTCCCCCGAGGAACTCCAGAACAGGTTCATGAAGATAATCGCGACCGTGAACAAGATCATAAAGCAGAGGCAGCCCGAAGGAGTAGACTGGACCGTTTCAGTCGAGAAGGGAAGCGTCGCATTCGGAAGCGGATTCCACAACTGGGCGATAAACGTTCCGTACATGAAGAAGTCAGGGATAACCTTCAAGGACATCATCGACTACTGCATGACCGGCAACCAGAAGGAACTCGCAAAGAAGGCGCCCGCATACGCGATCATACTGAACATGGCAGTAAAGCACCTGCCCAACCCTCTTGAAGCGCAGAAATTCAGGATCCCCCAGATATGGAAGGGCGACCTGGAAAGCGATGTTGCAAAATCCATGATGTCATGCGACCCCAATGGACCGCTGGTCATGATGGTCACCAACATCCAGGTATTCGACAAAAGGGAAGGAGAGGTCGCTACCTGCAGGATATTCTCAGGAAAAGTAAGCATGGGACAGGAAGTATACCTCGTGAACTCCCACGCAACCGAAAGGATACAGCAGGTATCGGTTTACATGGGCGCGACAAGGGAGAATACAGACTATGTCGTATGCGGGAACATCGTAGGAGTAACGGGCCTGCGCAAGGCGTTCGCAGGAGAGACCGTCGCAGCGATGGAAATACACCCATTCGAAGGCCTTGCCTACAGTTCCGAACCCGTCATGACCGTGGCAGTTGAGCCGGTCAACATGAAAGACATTGCCAGGGTAGTCGAGGTTCTGCGTCAGGTTGCGAAAGTAGACCCCACTCTAAAAGTAAAGATAGACGAAGAGACAGGTGAATACCTGCTCTCGGGAATGGGCGAACTACACCTTGAGGTCATAACAAACAGGATAAAAGCAGACGGCCTGCAGATAAAGACAACACCCCCGATAGTCGTTTACAGGGAAACTGTCACCCAGGGAGCGGGACCTATCGAAGGAAAGTCCCCGAACAAGCACAACAAATTCCAGTTCTCGATTGAGCCGCTTGAAAAGCCGATATTCGACGCCATCCGCGCATCAGAATTGCCGGAAGGAAGAAGAAAAGACCGGAGCAAGGACCTAAGAGCGCAGCTCGTAGAACTCGGCATGGAGAACGAGGAAGCAAAAAGGGTCATAGACATATACCACGGAAACATGCTCGTAGACATGACAAAAGGTATACAGCACCTGGACGAGGTACTCGAACTGATATTCGACGCATTCGAGGACGTCATGAACGGAGGACCCCTGGCAAAAGAACCCGTCATAGGAGTGAAATTCAAACTACATGACGCGACACTGCACGAGGACGCGATACACAGAGGACCCGCACAGATATACCCCGCCGTAAGAAGGCCGATATATGCGAACCTGCTCTCTGCAAAGCCGCTACTCCTGGAACCGATGCAGAAAGTGTTCATCGACGTACCCCAGGACTACATGGGATCCGTTACGAGGGAACTGCAGAAGAGAAGAGGCGTTATCGGGGAGATGGAGCAGAAAGACGAACTGATGACAGTATCCGCGGTCATCCCGATCGGCGAATCGTTTGGATTCTCCGGGGACATAAGAGGCGCAAGCGAAGGACATGCCCTCTGGTCGACGGAGAATGCCGGATTCGACAAGCTTCCGTCAGAACTCCAGTACAAAGTGATGGGACAAATAAGAGATCGGAAAGGAATGACCAAGGAGATACCCAAAGCTACGGATTACATGGATTAAAACGTAGCTTGATTTATTAATTTTTAAACACATTTTTTTAATCCATTTCGTCTTGATTTTTTAAGACAGAAAAGCAAATAGAATACTCTTATATAACATAATAAACTTACAATTAAAGGAGAAACGAAAAATGGCTGAAAAACCACACCTAAATCTGGTGTTTGTCGGACACGTTGACCACGGAAAATCTACTCTGGTAGGTCGCTTGCTCTATGAAGTCGGAGAAGTATCCGAGCAGACGATGAAGAAATACAAGGAAGAAGCAGAGAAGATGGGTAAGGGAACATTCGAGTTCGCATGGGTAATGGACTCCCTTAAGGAAGAAAGAGAAAGAGGAGTTACCATAGACATTGCGCACAAGAAGTTTTCGACGCAGAAGAACTACTTCACTATCATCGATGCCCCCGGTCACAGAGACTTCGTAAAGAACATGATAACCGGAGCATCGCAGGCAGACGCGGCGATTCTGGTAGTATCATCAAAAGACGGAGTACAGCCCCAGACAAAGGAGCATGCATTCCTGTGCAGGACACTCGGAGTAAAACAGTTGATCGTCGCCCTGAACAAGGTAGACGCCATCAACTACGAGGAAGCGCAGTACAACAAAGTAAAAGACGAAGTATCAAAGCTCCTCGCAGGGATCGGATACAAAGTAGCTGAAATAGAATTCATACCTGTGTCAGCATACTGCGGAGACAACGTAAAAGTAAAGAGCGACAAGACACCCTGGTACAAAGGAAAGGCGCTTTTGCAGGCGATAGACGACCTGAAGATGCCTGACAAACCCGTAGACAAAGCTCTAAGGGTACCCGTACAGGACGCATACACCATCACCGGAGTCGGAACAGTCCCCGTCGGAAGGGTTGAAACAGGAGTCCTGAAGCCCGGAATGAAAGTGATATTCATGCCCGCGAACGTGGTAGGAGAAGTAAAAACAGTCGAGATGCACCACGAGCAGATGGCGCAGGCAGGACCCGGAGACAACATAGGATTCAACGTAAGAGGAATAGGTAAAAACGACGTTAAAAGAGGAGACGTAGCAGGACCAGTAGACAACCCGCCCACAGTCGCAGAAGACTTCACGGCGCAGATAGTAGTCCTAGGACATCCCTCGGCGATAACCGTCGGATACACGCCCGTATTCCACGTGCACACAGCGCAGGTAGCCTGCACCTTCATCGAGCTAATAAAGAAGATAGACCCGAAGACAGGACAGACATCCGAAGAGAACCCTCAATTCCTGAAGACAGGAGACGTAGCCATTGTGAAGGTAAAACCCACAAAGCTGCTATGCATAGAAACGGCAAAGGACTTCCCGCCCCTGGGCAGATTCGCCATAAGGGACATGGGCAGCACGATAGCCGCAGGAATGGTGATAGCTGTAACACCCAGGAAAGTGAACGGCTGAAAACAGCCTACATTTCTTATTTTTTTATTTTAATACAAAACACAAAACAGGAGACTAAAGGATGGAAAAAGCACGCATCATTCTCATCGGGAAGGACGTAAAGGAACTGGAGAACGTATCGCAACAAATAGTCGACATAACAGGGAAGACCGGCGCAGCATACGCGGGACCCATACCCATGCCCACCAAAAGACTGAAGATCTGCTGCAGAAAATCCCCCGACGGAGAAGGCACAGACACGTTCGAACGCTGGGAGATGAGGATACACAAAAGAGTAATAGACGTGGACGCAGATGAACGATCCCTCAGGCAGATAATGAGGGTACAGGTACCAGACGGCGTACACATAGAGATAGAACTGACGAAATAAAAATCTCTTTTCTACATATATAAAAACGTAAGACCAATATATCCTAATCTTACGCTCCCGTAGTGTAGACCGGCCAATCATTCCAGCCTTTCGAGCTGGGGACTCGGGTTCAAATCCCGGCGGGAGCACACTTCTTTTCTTTAGGATAAATAAAAGGTGTCGTGTCCCCAAAAGTGCTTAAGGCATGCTGGCGTCACCAGCAAATGGGGTGTCATCTTTGCTGTCGCTCGATGGCACTGACGAATCCAAACTGATACCTGATTAGCTATTTTTTCATGTTAGTGTAAATTTGAGCTATTCAGCCAGTATTAATAACTACCAAGAAAGATAATCACCAGACACTCACTATTTCTTTAGTCATTTTATAGTTTTTATGTTTGGATTAGTTCGTACAAGCCCTATTATAGACTCTGATGGTATCCCCTTAATTACGTGTTATATGTCTTTTTAACATCTTTTATCCATCTTTTCCCTAATATTATACAAAGGGTGGCAGGTGTTTTATATGGTAGAGAGTCCGATCTTGGCCAGTCATTATATGCTGAATGACATTCTTCTGACTGTTGAAAAAGGGGATGTCGAGGACATCCGTAAGGTCTGTGAGAAATATATCTCGCGTTATAAGAGCGACGACGAATTATTCGTCATCTGTAATCGCTTGCTCTTCGAAAAAGACGTGGGTCCCGCCGTTGTATCTGAGCTGCGCGAAGGCCTTGTATTCCTGGCCGAGAAAAGGAAGACCGGAAGTTCGAAGAAAAAATCTCTCTGGTAAACATTTTCTTTTTGTGTGAGGGTTGGTTTTTATATCCTGGTTTACTAAATATTTAGGTACTCTTTTATTAGAGTGTAAGGAGTTGGTTGAGTGTGGATAGTGATGTAATGCAGAAGATAAAGGAATTTTTTGTCGGGAAGAATAATTCGGGCGGGCTTTTCTCGCCTCTGGAGCAATTAGTACTTTTTGGGGAAGTATCCGACGAAATAGTGGACGTAAAAAAGCCGGAAACAGCGCATAAACCGTCTAAATAAGGTTTTTATCGTTTTTTATTTGTGTTTTCCCATATTCATCCAATGCACGATAAGACGATTATTGCCAGTCATTACGTCTTGAACGACATATTGCTCACGCTGGATACCGGGGAATTGGAGGACATACAAAGGGTATGCGAAAAATACGTGAGCAGATACGATAACGACGATGCTCTTATCAGGGTATGCAGCATGGCCTCGGGTGCGAAAGTGGGAAAAAAAACCATTGACGACATGAGGTGCATGCTTGAAGAGCTCATAGACATACGGCGCCTGGAGAATTCCGGCGGAACAGAACTGTGGTTTTCCGATCGACGTAAGATGAAATGATTATAAGGTGATTATAAATGCCGACTGTTGGTGAAGTAATGACCCGTGGTGTTATAACCATAGGTGAAGAAGAGAGTGTGGCTTCGGCCATGAAGACTATGGTGGAAAGGCACGTTAGCTCCATCATCGTAAAGAAAAAAGACGATGCGGACGTTTACGGTATCGTGACCCGGAAAGACGTAATACATTCTGTCGTTGGAAGAAGCAACGATCCCCGGGATATGAAGGTTGCCGACGTCATGACAAAGCCCGTTATGACGATCACTCCCAGCATGGACGTTGTGGCCGCGGCAAAACTCATGGAGAAAACCAGAGTCCGGAGGTTCCCCGTCGTGGAGAATAACGTTCTAGTAGGTCTGATCTCGAACAGCGACATATTCCGTGCTTATGTGATGGACAACATAATTAGCAAGGCAAAGAAGAACTAATATTTTCTTTCATATTTTTTTCTATCTGTCAGCATCCTATCTCTGCTCTTTGGTCCGGGTATCTACAGGTTAGTTCGATAATGTACTTGGGTGTCCCACCAGTGCAGCAGTAGCGGGAATACCGGCCGACGGTGGCTTTATATTATCCGCAACCCTGTGGATGATTTAATTCTTTTGGGCAGTAGCCTTTGTAGCAGTTGCTCTTGCTGTTCTTATTATGCCTTGCCGGCATACTGGGATACATTGTCTGTGCTTTTAGCGGTACGACCGAATCCACTATGTCCTCTTAATACTTTATCGGTTCTTACAATAACGTGCTTGCCACGTAGGATGCCAGGTATTCTATTGCAACTATCGTCCAGGTGAGGACTACAAGGTCCATCAGGCAGGCGTATTTTTCGCCTCCGTCTATCACTTTGATAAGGTATGCCGTGAATGCGGACTGGAATACGAGTACGGTAAATACGAGGCCGGTTATCAGCGGGATATTGAACGTATCGGGGGAAAGAAAAATATTTCCAAGCATCTCTTTTGCCATGGGTGCGTCGGATACGCTGTTAGTCATCGAGGAAATTGTTCCGGATATTATCTTTATGGACTGAAGGCCCGCATAGACTGTGAGCGAGAGCGCCAGGATAGACCCGTAGAACATCCCCCTGAGGCTGCCTGAAAGCTGCGCCCGGAGTTTTCTTAGGTGCAGCAGGCGTGAAAAGTTCTCGCTGATTATCTCGCAGGCTTTCTCGGGATCCCCTCCGAGCTTCGTTACGTCTACGAATATGTTGCAGAACTCGTATATCAATTGGCTTCCGCTTTCCCCGGAGAAGTATGCCCAGGTCACTATCTTGTCTGTTCCCAGTTTTAATCTCCTGTAAAGCATCTCTATATTATAGTTCAGGACTCCGAACTCGTGTACGCGCAGCGCCTCAAGAGTCGTGACCATGGAGCCTCCCTTGGCTGAAAGCGAGCCTCCGAGCGATCTTATGAATCCTGGGAATTCATTGTCTCTTCTGCTCACGGCTCTCTCTTTTGCCGCTCCCAGGAATCCTATGTACCCCAAAGGAGTAATTGCGAGAGCGAGATTTACCGAGTAGGAGAATATGCCTATCAGGGACATTGTCAGGAATATGGCCGGGCATATCAACACCATGGTCCTCATATGCTTCATCATCCTCTTGTGCTCTGCGTCCTTTATCTTGAGTTTGTGACACATCTGGGCCTTGGGGATAAAGCTTTCCACCATGACGTATATGCATACGTCGGCGGTTGCCAGGAACAGGGCGGTGAGAATTATCAGTGTCTCGACGCTGTACGGGAGGAAAAAAGGCATGAGGATGGAGGCTACGAATATAAAGGCGCCGGCTATTAAAAGAGACGAATACATGTCCCTTAGGGTATTCATCCATTCAAGGGATTTTCTATATTCCATTTCATATTCCTCCATAACCGCCTTTTGTTCTTTCAGCAAAAAAAGATCCAGCGGCTCTCCGAAATCAAGGGCCGCCGCGAGACGGTCCAGGAATTCCGAGAAAATAATGGATGGTTCAAGGCTGGCAACTTTCCGGCAGGTCTTGGCAAATCCCAGGTCCCAATCCTTTGCCAGGTAACGGATCTTCTTGACGGTTTCCGTGATCTCTCCGTACTCCTCCTTTTTGGAGGCTTCCGTAAAAACCTTCACCCGGTTTATGTCCAGGCTGGCTATGGCGCCTACGTACGTGATGAACAGATGGATATTCTCGTGGATGTTGGTCTTCTTGTTTTCCACGACGCTCTTCAGATATAATGGCGGATACGCCAGGCCACCAATAAGGATAACAAAAGGGATAATGACTGTAGGAATCCCCGAATCCTTGAAAAAGAAAAGGGTTATCAAAAAACAGGAGACTGTTACGATCAATGCGGGGAATACTCTCTCCTTCATGTATTCCTGTACGGAGACGTAGCCTGCTTGCCGGACAAGCTTTTGGATATCCAAAGTATTATCCTCCTCTAGTAGTTGAACGGCACCTTCCCTGTGTGCACGTATCCTTTTATCACGTTCCAGACGTCAAAATAGTTGAATATTTTGTTCTCCACCATCGCGTCTATTATCCTGGCCCTTTTTTCAAGCTCTTCATATATCTCTCTTGGATCTTCATACCCCAGCAGGACCGCGATCTTTTTCTCCAGGACGTATGAGTTGTGCCAGCCCCGGAATACGTGCTCGTCTGTTGCGGGCACCCATCCGAAGACGCTTCTTGTAGATACTTTCTTCAAGTCATCGTAGTAGTGTTCTATCTCGGTTATGTCCAGGACGCGCCTGACGAACCGGCCATGGTAATAGACCGGCTGCTGTATGAGAACGATGTTCAGGTTGTCGATGGATGCTATGGGAACGTTGATCGGGTGGCCCGTAAGCCTTTGTATCATGCTCGTAACGCTTCCCGCGTGGAACGTGGAGATGACCGGGTGGCCGGTCTGCATGGCCTGGAAAGCAACGTTTCCTTCCGTGCTTCTGATCTCCCCGACCACAATGTAATCGGGCCTCGATCGCAACGCTGCTATCAGGAGGTCGAACATGGTGACGTCGGTCTTTTTCCCGCTTTCTCTTGTGACCAGGTGCTGCCAGACTTCGTGGGGTATGGTTACTTCCGGGGTGTTCTCGACCGAATATACCTTTCCTTCCGGTTTGATGAATGCGGCGGCAGCATTCAACGTCGTCGTCTTACCCGAAGCGGTCTCCCCGCAGATGAATATGGAGACGCCGTATTGCAGGCACAGCCAGAGGTACGCTGCGACTTTGGAATTGAACGTCTTCCAGAAGACCAGTTGCGTTATCGATATCGGTATCTTCGTGAATTTTCTGATAGTGAAGCTGCTTCCCTCCAGGCTCATCTCCCGTCCGTAGATGAAGTTGACACGGCTCCCGTCCGGCATGATGGCGTCGACGACGGGCTGCGCTTCCGAGAGGGGCCTTTCAACCCGTTCCGCCTCGTGGAATACGTATCTGTCCAGTTGCAGGTCGTCGGTGAATTTGATGTTGGTCGTCTGCATTTCGAATATCTTATGGATAAGGTGTACGTTCCCAACACCCGTGCAGTGTATGTCCTCGATGTAGGGGTCTCTGAGGAGAGGCTCCAGCACGCCGTATCCCACCCTGTCTCTTAGGAGAAAGTATTTGAGTTTTTCGTATTCCTCTTTTGTGACTTTTATCTTTGATTCGGCGTTGTTTGTGAACTGGGAAAGAACGCCCTTCTTTTTCACTTCCTGCGAGATGTGGCTGGTCTCGGATATCTCTACTATCTGATCGAACAGTTTGGAAAGGATCTTCTCTATCCCCTCTTTTTCTCTTGGTACCGGCTGCGTGTGCGCTATTTCAATGAGCTTGTTCGTCAATTGTTCGTACAGTTTGTTCTCGGAGTCCGATAATTCCGGCTGGATAGCTTCGTAACGCGTATCTCCTTCATGTTCCTTGTAGATATGTATGAAAACCGGGTCTCCGACGGGATATATGATGTTCGGCCTGGGCAAATCTTTCATCCCTCTTTCCAGGCGGGTGTGAAATTCCGGGATACTCCCTTTTGCCGCAAGGTTCTCAAGGTATCTTTTCAGGTGGGGGTTTCTGGCCGTAGCCTCTTCCAGCGTACCGCTCAGACTGACTTTTATTTCATCCTTGGACATTTTATTCCTATTAATATACTATTTTGTTCCCGTGTATTAAAACAGTTTTCTTTTTTTCTAAAGGCATTCGACTCCTTCTCGGTATGCTCTCAAGGAATTCCACATGGTCTATTACCCCTGCGTATACTGCCGGCTAAGGCATTCCATATATGACGCAAGATTTTTCATCCTCTGCAATAGTAATGCCTCCTGCCGGTTATATTTCTTTGCATCCCTCCGTTCCGTTCGATTCCATCCCGGTTAGTACTTCCGGGAAATGCGGGAACGACATGGCGGGACCATATCCGATGGCTCGCGGAGAATATGTAAAAGAGCGGACGATGCGCTTGTAAACAGGACTATGCGCAGGGTATCTGCGACGGAATTCAAAGGCGTGTCCCACCTATTTTCGCGCCAGGGTCGGTAAAAGCATTAGAACATAAGATGAAACTATCCGGTTATGTACGATAAGCCGGGACTCTTGGATTATTATACTCTTTCGATAAATACATAAGCAGTTATCTCATATTCACAATAAGATGGAAGGCGAACGGGTCAGGACGGGTATCACGGGATATGACAAGATGTTGAACGGCGGATACATGCCCAACTCAGTCAATCTTCTAAGCGGGTGCAGCGGCACGGGCAAGACTATATTCGCCGTATCATTCATATACCAGGGCGCCGTGAAATACGGGGAAAAAGGAATATACATCACGCTCGAAGAAGACGTTTCACAGATTGTTGAAAACTGCAAGGCGGTGGGCATGGATCTTGACGCGGTCGAGCCCGGCAAGATAGAGCTTTTCGACATATCCTCCCTGAGAAAGATGTATACCTCCCAGGAAGAGTTCGAAAGAAAGGACAGCCCCCTGGATTTGAATACTTTCATAGACCTCCTAAAGAGGAATGCTGCAAGCGCCCAGAGGATAGCAATCGACTCCCTGGTCCCTCTCAGCCTGAAATATGCGAACATAAACGAGTTCCGTGCTGAAATGTTCCGCCTGAGAGCAGCTCTTAAAGGGCTTAAGACGACGTCGCTTCTTACAACGGAGATACTCATGTCCTCAAAAGACATCTCGCGGTTCGGGATAGAAGACTTCCTCGCGGATTCGGTCACGCTGCTTAAGCCCACCGAGGCGGAAGGAAATTTTCTTCGGATCCATAAAATAAGGGGCTCGGACCATCTGAAGGATGCGGTACGTTACGAGATAACGCCCACGGGTATCAGGGTATCATATGATGATTTCAAGGCGACTATTTAGCGTGTAAGATGGCGGTCGACATAAACCGGTTGCGGGAGTTCATGGAAAGATACTTCGGATCGATGGGAGATTTTCTCCTGGCAAAAGAGTTGAAGCAGTTGGGGATAATCGATTTGAACACCGCCGATCCTGAAATGAGAAGAAGGCTTGCGGGATCAATAGTCTATGATTGCCTGTCCACTATCATGAGTTCTTCCAGGATGCGTCTTGCGAATAATGAATTGGAGAGCATTCTTGATATTACCGTCATCCCCCTGGAGGGGGCGATAACGAAGTCTTGTCCTCCCGTAGCTGGTGCGTAGTTTTCCCGGTTTATTGCGTCTGCGCTATTTTCGCTTCTGTGGTCGGGCGTTTTCTCATATCATCGAGGATATCTCGATTCCCAGGCCTTCGTTCGGTTCCACTCTGAAGGGGATTATCGGGTTTACGAATTCCCTGCTTCTCTTGAAGCGGTTCACGGCGATGAATCTTTTGATGTCTCCGCCGAGCGTTTTCTGTCCCAGTTCGAAGTGTATGTCGCACATCGAACGTACCAGCGTTAAAAGGTTGGGGTTTAAGTGTTCAGAGTCGACGGTGAATAATATCGTTTTTTCCAGGTTGGCCATTTTCTTGAAGAACTTTATCACCTCGAAGCACTTCTTCTCCGTGGCGTTGTCCTGGACGAGGATGAATGAGAGCGTATCGATTATTATAAGATCGTTCTTGAATAATTCTTCTGCGCTCATGAGCCTGTTTATGAAATCCTTCCTGAAGATAACGCTTCCTAAAAGCGGGAACATTGGTATGAACAAGAGGTGCTTGTCTAGTATGTGCTCTGTGACGTCGTATCTGACAGATTCCATCTGCTGGAAAAAGTCCTTCGTTGAAAGTTCATTACTTATATACGTGACTTTTGCGTCGTGGTTGAGCACTCCGTAGGCAAGCCTCTGGCATATTATGCTCTTGCCGTAGCCGTATTTGCCTTCTATGAGCATGAGCGAACCCATGGGTATCCCTCCTCCAAGCCTCCTGTGGAATTCGTCCCTCTTTAATTCGATATTGAGAAGATCCTGACCCATTTTATGCGTCGGTAAATAGCCGGTATAATTATATGCGAATCCCGTTATATACTTGTTGCCTAGGCAAAGAAAGTAGTTTCGTCCTCTGCGCCGCTGCATTCTACGACCGAGAGATTATGGCTTCCTGCTCCAAGAGTTGTGTTGACGAGGAGTTTTGCGTTTTCCGTAGGGTCCCATAATAGCGGGTTTATGTTTTTATCATATAAGCCGGCAGTTATGTTGTCGTGGCTCATCCATACGCCGTCAACGATAACGTCGGTGCATCCCGCGCCGTGCGCATTCGTGAACGCAAGGACTGACGGGCCAGTGTTCCTCGCGGAGACCTCCAGGAGGTTCTCCGAATAATTAGCCCGGGTTATGTTTATCCCCGTCCTCTGCCGGTCCGCTACCTGTTTTTCATAAGCGTAATAGTCGGACACGCTTTTGACGTAGGCGGTCTGCATCTCCAGCAGGCTGTAACAGGCCGACACCGTTATCAGCAGGACGCTTATCCAGGCGATGGCAACTGCGTAACCCATTTTATTATATGATTATGTCTCTATGAATATGTATAATATCTGTTTCCGTTGTCCGTCTGGCCGCTTCTTCCTGCGGTGTCGTTGAACCAGCCGTAATATGCATATGTGCCGTAAGACAGATCCGTTACGTTCGCATAAAAGCGGTATGTTGCGTTATCGTATTTCTGGAACTCAGTTTTATAATGGAGCCATATCTCGTCTTGCGTAAGGGAACGGTTATATAATCTGAATTCGTCCATCAAGCCCCTGTAATACTCCGTAGCAGTATCGCTCCCGATCCAGACAATAGGCGGATTCATTGATGCGTCGTCAGGAACGGAGGAACCGATTAACCGGCCATTTAAATAAAACCTTATCTGGGACGAGCCGGTCCTGACAATTGCTGCGTGATACCATGCGCCGCTTGAAAGATCGATCGAATCGCTGTACCTTATACCGGACCCGGCATACCATAGTAGATTGTAAGACGTAGTGTTCTTGTATATCTGGAAGCGCGGCCCATTGGCGTTACCCCAGATATTGGCATAATTCTTTAGACTGCCGGTCAAGGGATTAATCCACAACTCGATACTTATATTAGCATCCGCAGGCAAACTCCAAAGATTAAGATTCCCGGGATCATAGACCTCAATATGTGAATTAGACGAAGAGAACAGCATGCTCCCGCCAAACACGCCAGACGTGTTCCAGAAAACGCCCGTATACATATCCCCCGTTAAATTATTCCGGGATATATCAATCACATTAGTCGAATTCTCGCCTATCGCGGGATTATTATTAAAATTCAAACACAGGACGAGCGAACTGTCATAAATAGGATAATTGGTCCCGTTCCAGTTGAAGCGGAAAGTGTCTATGTTCTCCGCTTCTATGGTTATGTTCGCCTGCGTCCAGTTCCTGGAAAACGCCGCCTTGTTGTCTTCCGTCGGCGGAACGAAATAGATCGTATCGTCCCCTGTTACCCGGAACTGTATGCTCTTTTTCCGGCCGTGGCATTCGACCAGGGTAAGCGTGTGCATTCCTCCCGGGAGTTTCTGGTTGACGATTATGTCCAGGTATTCCTTCGGGTTCCAGGCGAGGGGGTCGTATGCGTTGCTCGTTACGTTCGCCGAGAAATCCGCGTGGCTGATCCATGCGTTGTCTACCAGGACGTCTATGCATTCGTTGTTCTTCGTGTTGCGGAGCAGGATGTCTCCTTTTCCCGTGTTCTTCGCGTATGCATGGATGCTTCCGGATTCGTTGTAGCTTGCATTCTCGATGGCATAGTTCGTTTTGTAGTGGTCCAGCATCTGTTTGTCTGTTTTGTAGAACTCGTGCATGCTCGCAACTGTGTTGTTGTAGATAAGGAAGAATGCCGAGAGGGAGATTGTCAGGATTACTGCGACTCCCATCCAGGCTACTATCTTGTCGAAACCCATTGTTATCCCAAGCAAAAATGTTATTTATATGGAGAAGATGTAGCTGTCGGATACTCCGTTGCAGGCGACCACTCGCATGCTGTGGGATGCGGCAGTGTTCAATGCGGTGTGGTTTGCATCCACTAGTATCGTCTCCATCGGCGTCCATAAGGTAGAGTTACTGAATACTGCTTCCGTGTCCGGGTTCTTCACCGAGAAATTATTATTCCAGGCATTGTCTAAAAAGAGGTCCATGCAGTCGATGCGAAGGTCGGTATCCCCTATGTTCTTCACGTATGCCCTGGTGTTCGTAGACGAAGCATTCACGCTGGTTATGTCTATATTCGTCTGTATCTGGTTTATCATGTCTCTCTGCTTTGTGGAAACCGCGGACGTGGTCTGTCCTACGTAGTTTGTGAGTACGATGATAGAAACCGTGGACATGCCGAGGACCGCAATAAAGAACATGAGCTCTGCGACAACGGTGCTAGCCCCCATCCAGATCCCCCCCGGATATATTCCATTTCTTGACTATCTTGTCGAATCCTTCTTTCTCAATTTTTATGCCCTTGAGCTTGGCTATGAAAAAAAGCGAATTCATGTGGTCGTCCATGGTGGGCGCATATTTTTTATCTATTCCGTTGACCTCTATTTCCCCGGCCATGCCGTTTATGTATTTTACAAGGATCTGGTTTATGTCTGGTGTTATCCAGTTTAATGCAGTGTACGACTTAAGTATGTCCAATGCGCCCTTGGCTCCCGCCTTCTCCACCAGATATTTTATCCAATTCAGCGCGGTTACCAATGAGTACAGATCGTTCTTTATCGATTTCAGCGGAAGGATGCTCTTTAAGTCCTCCGAGAGATCTATTGTCTGCTGCCCCGTTGCCGGACTCATCTCGTTTATGCTCTCCAGCTGGAAGAGGATCTTCTTGTCCTCCGGATTGAGGTCTGCAAGGTTTATCCCTCTTTTTTCAACAATCGGGGACTCTTTCTCATTCAGCATCAATGCCCTTTTCTTGTCTATCATGCCGGATTCTTTTTCAGTCTGTATGATTATCTTCTTGTCCGGGTTGATCTCCTTGATATCGATGAGGTGTTTGCCCAGGTCTTCCGTTCCGTTCTCGGAGTATCCGCCTTCCGCCTGTGCCGCCGCTATCAGGTCGGATATTTTCTTGCCGTTGGTGGATGCCGGTTTTTCTTCTGGCAATTCCCCCCGTTCATTTTTTTCTTCCGCGTTCCTCCTGAAGGGTGTTTCTATGAACGGGTTGACCTGGTTTGTGACTAGTTCGTAGAGGGAGAGAAATTTCTTCATGTTCTTTTCGATGGCGTCAACTTTAGCCTTGGTCTCGATACTGGCTTCTTTTGCTTCTTTGGCGTTCTTCTCGATATCCCCCATCTTGGTCTGGAACTCGGTTATCTTCTTGTCGACCTCTTTTACAGTCTCCTTCTTTATTTCATCAAGGTTTGCCTTCCAGTCCGAAGAAACCGCCATGGACCCGGAGCTCGGCGCTGCGCTCTTCTGGATGCTTTGGATCATGACGGATATTTCCGAGGCTGAAGGGGGTTTTTCTCCAAGCAGCTTGTCAGTGATTCTTGACAGGGAGAACTTTGGCATTTGCATCTTCTTCTATAATTATTTCTGACATAGTTATATTAATACTACTTAGAGATAAGTAATTTATTAAAACTCCCCAAAAATGCGAAGGCTTGTCTTGGTCTCATTTTTTATATTATGCATTGTGGCTTCGCAGGTGCCGGCGGCATCTGCCGAAGCAGCAAAGCCTTTCTATACCGTCAAAATCACGGGGGTGTCTCCTGCTTCCGGAATTCTTGAAACTCCTGCAGGCATTACCTCCTCTTCCCGGGTGAAAAAGGTTTCCGGTCTGGGTACCGCGTACAGCGCGGACTCAACTATCACCGTAGGCATAAGCGAAGCAGTGGACTACACATGGACTCCGAAGGAGTACTACCCCCGCCTGGTTTCAGACAGCGTGGGAAATTCCCTGGGAAGCGCGCACGACACCCAGAGGATGGACGAAACATATTACAGGATAACGGCAGTCAACACATCCGAAGACGAGTGGGTAACCGATTTCACATTTACGATAAGCGTTCCGTCAAGCGAGATAGGAGACGCCGAGGCCGTATACGTGATGCTCTCCGGGAGTTCTCCTGTGTCCGCAAAGATAAAGATGTACGACGGGAGCACATGGAAGACCATCCGCACTTCCAAACTGGATGAAGGCGAACTTGTTGAATTCCCGGTCGGAGAAGAATACATACAGTCGGGCGACGTTAAGGTCAGGGTATATACGACCGACGACAGTAAGTACGATGTGAAAATAGATTATATAGCGATGAAATTCAAGCCTGAAACGATGCTCGTCAAATACACCCTGCCGATTGGTTCGAAACTTGCGAGCGTCCGCAGGTGCTGTTCCGGCTCAATCGACGTAACCAACAAAGTCTCAGACCGCACCGTAAGCGTAGAACTCTCGGATTACATGGATTTTGAGGACAGGTACTACTCCATTGAATACTCTTATACTTACACTCTCACATTGTCCGACTATTCTGTTGTGCAAAAAACAATATTGTCTCTTTCTTCCGCCGAGACCCCGCAGACAGAGATTGAATACCTCCAGAGCATGCGGCTTTCCATGCCCTATCCGCATAAGGTAACTATGGAAGCCGAGCCTACGATGAGTGCAATAACCCTTAAGGACCTCCGCATTTACGACAAAGGCCGGGCCATCAAAGACGAAAAAGGCACGCAAAAAATCGACATGGACGAAACCGGGGCAATCCGTCTGGCATACAACCTGAAAAACGCGTACTCCTACAAGGCGGAATATCTATACAACCAGACCTCGCGCAGCCTCGCCAGCCCTGCATGGTCCTCCCGGTACTCCCTGCGCAGGGGATACGACGCGGAGCTGGTCAATGTGTCCATCCGCCACGAACTAATAGGCGACCAGAACAAAACTGACGTGGAGATCAAGCCTTCAACCGACTGGTACATGACCCGGGAGGGAAGGATAATATACCTCAATTTCCCCTCTCTAAAAAACGATATCATCGTCACCGTACGCGAGGCTACCGCGGGCCTCTCGGTCAACTACACACAGCCCTTGCAGGTTACAAATCCGGTCCCTGCCGGAACCCCCCCTGTTTTCCGGATAGACGTGGGCTTTATCAATCCATCCGAAAGGGCCGTAAGCTATAACATCTCCCGCAAGGAACTGCTCTCCCTGCTTCCCGATATCCGCAAGAACTATCCGGACTTTGCGGATGGACCGGGAGACACCCTTACCGCGGATCTCAAGAGCCGGGAAGGAGCGACTGTCCGGGTCTATTTCAATGCATCGGCGGTCCTGCTCTCAGAGGGCCCGGTAGTCCAGGATACTGCCGTGATCGGCCAGCCGGTTCAATGGCGGAAAGTCGTCAGGATAACAAATCCGGGAACCCTGCGCTATGAGAACGTGACCTGGAATGTGAATATATCATTTGAGGCTACGGACTGCATGCTAGACGACGGCGCGGAAGGGAAAACGGGCGATGGAACATTCGAGTATACTGACTCCGCCGTGGAGCCGGGCCAGAAAAAAGAGCATGTTCTGATCTATTCGACCTCCGCAGTGAGGAAAACGGAAGAGATTATTTCAACGGGAATCATAGAAAAGAAGATAGAAAAAAGGATAAACCTAATAAACAACAACGATGAGACCGTCACGCTGCTGGCTTACACAGACATCGTTCCAAACTTTGATGTAGACGCACTAAAAAAGGCCCTCCCGGAATACACGCTGGCAGACAAGAACGGGGACGGGGTAAATGACATTATCAAATGGAAGGAGACGCTCTATCCCGGAGAGAACAAAAGCATAGTGATCAACGGAACTACAACGGACTTGCTTTCCGGCATAGGCGCGATCGGAAGCTTGGGCGCAGGGGACCTGGGGGCGGACGTGGGGCCGGTTCTCCCGGCGGCGTTAGCCGCATTGTTTGCGCTTTTACTGTCTGCCGTATTCTTCATAAGGTACGTGAGGCATGAAAGAAGGCATAGGATGTTGTTCTATATATCCGCGATAGAGGGAGCATTGAAAGGAAAGAGCACTCCTTCGGCAGCTCAGAAAAAGTGAGCAAAAGAGTGTAGATGTGGAATACGCAGGCATTTTCAATGGTCTTAACGTAAATGAGGAGACTTTTTTTTTTGAGACGTTTTCTAATCCTTTTACCCGGTTTTATATCCTTGACTTGGAATTATGCCCCAATGATTTTTTTTTATGTTCTTTGCACGTTATCCCCTGTTTATTTTTCAGGGCTCATAAGCGCGGGAATTGTAGTACTGAAAACGCTTTACTATCGATAAGTATTTATATAGGTTTACTATAATACGATACAACAATTAATTTTTTGATTAAAAAAACACGACAAAATGAAAGTCTCTAAATTTAGAAACAAAGGAGAAACAGGTATCGGAACGTTGATTATTTTTATAGCAATTGTGCTTGTTGCGGCGATTGCTGCGAGCGTTTTGCTTGGTACTGCTGGTAGTTTGCAGCAGAAGGCGTTGACTACTGGTAAGCAGACTCAGCAGGAAGTGTCCAGCGGAATACAGGTCATATCCATGACAGCAACTGACGGAACATCCGGTAGTCTAACCAATTTTGAAATCCTTGCAAAGCTCTCAGCAGGATCAGATGCTCTTGCGTTGAACGACACAGTACTATCCTTTGATACAAAGAACACCTCACAGAATCTGCAATTCGTGGCAAGCGGAGCTGCGAGCAGTTCAAATTTCAATGTTTCCTACGTTAAGGAAGGCCCTGATCACCTGAACGATTATCTGACCGTGGGAGACGTTATAAAAGTATCCTTCGTTTCAAGCGGTTCCATAGGCCAGAGCCAGACTGTCAGGACAAGGATTATACCCAAGCACGGAGTGATCGTGCCTGTAAACTTCGTCACGCCTGACGTCATAAGCACGCAAAGAGTATCCTTATATCCCTAGGATATAAAATATTTTTTTTATATGCTAAACAAAAAATGAAAAATTTTAAATCAAGTAATAAAGGTGAAACAGGTATCGGAACGCTGATAATTTTTATATCCGTTGTGCTTGTTGCGGCGATTGCTGCGAGCGTTTTGCTTGGTACTGCTGGTAGTTTGCAGCAGAAGGCTTTGACTACCGGTAAGCAGACTCAGCAGGAAGTGTCCAGCGGAATACAGGTCATAAGCGTGACTGCACAGAACGGGACGGATGGAAGCCTTGACAACTTTGAAATCCTTGCAAAGCTTTCTGCCGGTTCGGATTCTCTTGCGTTGAATGACACAGTGATATCCTTTGATACAAAAAGCACCACCCAAAACTTAAAATTCCAGACCGGGAGTGCCACATCAGGAACTGATTTTATAGTTTCCTACGTTAAGGAAGGCCCTGATCACCTGAACAATTATCTGACCGTGGGAGACGTTGTGAAAATAGAGTTTAATTCATCCTCTTCAATCGGCCAGAGCCAGACTGTCAGGACAAGGATTATACCCAAGCACGGAGTGATCGTGCCTGTAAACTTCGTCACGCCTGATGTTATAAGCACGTACAGGGTTAATTTGTATCCATAATTTTTTTAATAATACTTTTATTTATTTTTTAATACGCTAGGAATAAAATGAAAAATTACAAATTGCTCAATAAAGGTGAATCAGGTATTGGAACGCTTATTATTTTTATAGCAATTGTGCTTGTTGCGGCGATTGCTGCGAGCGTTTTGCTTGGTACTGCTGGTAGTTTGCAGCAGAAGGCGTTGACTACCGGTAAGCAGACTCAGCAGGAAGTGTCCAGTGGAATACAGGTAGTGTCTGTTACTGCAACTGACGGAACTACCGGTTCGGTTCAAACCTTTGAAGTGCTGGCAAAGCTCTCAGCAGGATCTGACGCCCTTTCATTAAACGACACAGTCATAACGTTTGATACAAAGAGCACATCCCAGGACTTGATATATACCAATGTGTTGAACACAACTACTTATGCTGTGGAATACGTGAAGAGGGGACCCGATAACCTGGATCACTATCTGACCGTAGGGGACGTTATAAAGATATCCTTTAACTCTACAAGCGCAATCGGAGCGAGCCAGAAGGTAAAGACAAAGATAATACCCAAGCACGGAGTGATCGTGCCCGTTGAGTTTGTCACGCCCGACGTTCTGAGCACTCAGAGAGTCAACCTGTACCCGTAAGAGTATAGGACTATATTTTTTATTTTTTTATTTTATTTTTATAAAACTGGATTAAGAATAAACACTGAAACAACATGAAAGACAGATTTATCCACGGGGTTAAAGGAGAAAGCGGCATCGGGACCCTTATCATTTTCATCGCAGTCGTGCTTGTTGCGGCGATTGCTGCAAGCGTACTCCTGGGTACTACGGGCAGTTTGCAGCAAAGAGCGCTTACGACTGGCAAGCAGACTGAGCGGGAAGTGTCCGGGGGTATCTTTGTCATTACTTTAGCCGGCAGTGATGGAGCGAACGGCACGATAGACACCTTTGATATGTTCGTTAAGCTGACTGCAGGGTCTGATCCGTTATCCCTTGAAGACACCCTCATCACCTTCGATACGAAAAATTCAACCCAGAGCCTTGCCTATGATCCTATTCTAGGTCCAACTAACACCTCGTTTAATGCTACCTACTCAAAGCAAGGAAAAGAATACAAAGAGGGTTATCTAAACCGTGGAGACGTTGTACAACTAACTTTTTTAAGCAGCCGTGCAATAGGCGAGTCGGAACTAATCAGGCTCAGGCTCATTCCAAAGCACGGGATCATCGTACCTGTAGACGCCGTAACGCCTGACGTTATGACGCAGACAAGGATCGTACTGTATCCCTGATCCTTTATACATCCTTTTTTTTATCTTTTCTGTTTCTCCGTTATTTAAGTCCTCGTTCGAATATTCTACCTGGAATACCTGTGGAATACCGGTAGATTATCATGCCAAAGATTTGCGTGGAGATACCCCGGCACATACTCGACGACCTTTCAGTGCACGTGGGGGACGACCGGAAATTCGTGAACGTATCCGATGCGGTGAGGACCGCATGCCGGAAGATGCTTGATGAAATGGACGAAATAGACAAACGGCACGGGAGGGACCGTTCCGGGAAGAAGGAGGCGCGCAAATGAAAGTATACAGGGAATTCTATTTCGACGCTTCGCATTACCTGCCCGGTTACAAGGGCAAATGCGAGCAGTTCCACGGGCACACATACCGGCTTGAGGTATGCGTCCGCGGGAATGTGGGAAAAGACGGGATGTTGATGGACTTCAACGAGATGAAACGGATAGTTTCGGCAAAGATCATAGAGCCCCTGGACCACAGGAATCTCAACGACCTCTTCAAGAACCCGACTGCGGAGAACATCGCTTTATGGATATTCTCGGAACTGAAAAACGATATGCCCCTATACTCCGTGAAGCTCTGGGAGGGCCACGGCAAATGGGTCGAGGTATGCGCGGACGATGCAGAATGAAAAAAGCAGTATGCCTTCTCTCCGGCGGCATGGATTCCGCGGTCGCGGCCGCCATCGCAAAAAAACAGGGCTATGAGATCTACGCTCTTTCATTCGATTACGGCCAGCGCCATAAAAAAGAGCTTGAATGCGCGCGCATGATAGCATGCTTCCTTGACGTAAAAGAGCACCGGATACTCAAGATAGACCTGCGGGGGATAGGGGGCTCGGCGCTTACGTCTTGTGTCGACGTACCCGTCGGAAAAGACGTCTCGAAGATCAAGGAGAACAAAGAGATACCCATAACATACGTTCCCGCCAGGAACACGATAATGCTCTCCTTCGCGCTGGCATACGCCGAAGTAGCCGGAGCCGAAGCAATCTACATCGGCGCAAACTGCGTGGATTACAGCGGATACCCCGACTGCCGGCAGGAATACTTCGAAAAATTCCAGGAGATGGCAGACCTTGCTACGAAAAGAACCGTAGGCGGAAAGATGATCCGGATAGAGACCCCGATAATAAAGCTTGACAAAGCGGGAATAGTGAGAAAAGGGATGGAACTGAATGTCCCATTCAAGGACACATGGAGCTGCTATCTGGGCGGCGGGAAAGCCTGCGGCAGATGCGACTCATGCGTTCTGAGGCTGAACGGATTCATTGAAGCGGGCGTAGTCGATCCAATCCCATACGAGTGAACCGGCATGAAAGAAGTTTCCTACAAAGTAAACGAGATATTCTCTTCCATACAGGGAGAGGGCATATTCATCGGCCTGCCCATGAACTTTGTCCGCTTCACAAGATGCAATCTATCATGCAGATGGTGCGACACTGCGTACGGCAAAGGGTCGGAGTTGTCCTGCGCGGGGATCATAAAGAAGCTGGACAAAAAGATCGAATGGGTCTCACTCACTGGAGGAGAACCCCTTATGGAAAAAGACCTATCCTGCCTTGTCTCCAAACTAAAGAACAAAGGATTCAAGGTGCTCCTGGAAACGAACGGCAGCATGTACGACAAAAAGATATTCCCCTCCTGCGATCACATCTCCCTGGACCTGAAAGCGCCCTCCAGCGGAAATTGCGTGCACAGCGCAGACGCCCTATGCTATTGCCTGACGCACCCGAAAAAGAGCCAGATTAAAGTAGTAGTGCAGGACGAATGCGACCTGCGCTTCTTTGCAAGGATGCACTCCTCCGGAAAAGAATACCCCAATTGGATAATACAGCCCGAATGGAGCAGGATCGATACTATCGACTACTCAAAGATAATCTCCAGGTACCCCTGCGTAAGAGTCATCCCCCAGATGCACAAGCTCCTGAAGGTCAGATGAACCGTATATAACTATATAACTATAATTGTAACAACGTACACATTAGAAAAACCACAAAATGAAAAGAGACCATATATGTTTGGCGTTTTTTGCAGGCATCCTGTTTTTAACCGGGCAAGCATCGGCTCAGGGACAGGGCGATCTGGATGCGGCATGCGGGCAGGCGAACAGTCCAACGGTATGCGATTATATCAGCCAGCAGGTGAGCTCCCAGGTAACGCAGACTGCTCCCCCTGGAGTCAATGCATCGTGCGTCTGGGAGAGCGGTTCCTGCAGGGCCGTCCTGACGGTACCGCAGGAATTCGGGGAACACAATACGTCCTCCGACAGTTTGTCTGCGGCATGCGCCAAGGGCAACAGCAACCAGCTCATATGCTCGAATATCAGCTCCATGATCTCTACATCAGGCCAGAATCCCGCAGGCGTCGCAATCTCCTGCGCATGGAATAATCCCGGGGCGCAGAACGCATGCTCCGAGCGCGTGGTATTAACTGTTGCAACGATAACCGACAACATGGTCGGGGGCGTGATAAAAAGCATGTCATTCATACAGAACGGAATAACAGTAACGCAGCTTGTCGTGCGTTCCGACCCTTTCATACCCTACTATTCCCATGTCATACTCAACGGAAGCATTTTCCCAAACGGGATGGAAGCGCAGGCCTGGATGCACGTAACCGGAGTAAAAGACATCACTCCGACGGAGTTCGATTTCGAATCAATCGATCCGTCAGCCCTGGCCGCTTCCGAGCAGGCGAAGATATATTCAAAGTTCCAATCCCCGGGTACGGTGGAACTGGGCCCGGGCATAGGTCCGGATTTTACCGCCCTAAAAGCTATCCAGACCTTTACCTGGAACGTGTCCATACCCTACAACTTTTCCCGGGAATTTGCAGGCGTCGCAAACTGCAACGGTACGTTCAACGACTCGGCCAACGTGTGCCAGAACGCAGGAGAGCCCGCGGATTGGATAAACATGCAGGAATGCGTTTCCCCCGGGAGCTGCCCTGAAGGAACGTACCTGAAAGACGTTCCAACCGCAGGATACCTCACGATATACGGGGCAGACCCCGTCCCGGTTTACCTGTCTGCGAACGCGACGACAACGACCACGACAAGCACGACAACTACTACCCTGGCGGGCGGCTGCGATATCCCCGGGGACTATGCTCCCTGCGGCAGCATCTCTATTTCCGAAGTCATAAGCTGCATAAACCTGTGGGTCAGCGGCGAAGCAACTATCAATGACCTCATAGCCCTCATAAATGCCTGGGCGGCCGGGAGTGAATGATTTTTTATTCTTTTAATCGGTGTTGATATAGATGCAGGACAATAAACCATTGGTTCAGGAGGACCTGGAACGGGTTGGAGTCACCAATCTAAAGACTATCGTTCTCACGGAATGGAAGGGCCGAAAGTATACCTTCACGCCGAAGATAGAACTTACGATAGACCTGGACAGAAAGAGACGGGGCGCCCATATGAGCCGGCTGGTAGAATCCATAACCGAAACCATAGAAGAAGAGATAGTCCTCCGGCATGGCTCCATCGAGGAAGTGGGGAAGCGCATACTGGAAAGGCTAGAGAAGAAACACCCCTTCCAGAAGGCCCGGATATCTCTTGAAACAGACCTGGTCATCCCAAGAAAGACGCCCAAGACAGGCAAGACGACAATGGAATCCTACGGGGTTTTCGTCGCAGTATCCTACATCGGAGGGACGTATCGCAAGACCCTCAGGGTAAGCGTTATGGGAAACACGGTATGCCCCCACGCAATGGAACAGACAGGGGGAAAGACGCATATACAGAGGGCCGAGACCCAGTTGGAACTGGATACCCCGTATGACAACCTGATAGACCTGGAAGACATGGTAAACTGCGTGGAAAAAATCTTCCCCTCTGAGATATACTCGCTCCTCAAGACCGAAGACGAAGTATACGTCGTCGAAAAGATGCACGCAAACCCCAAATTCGTCGAGGACGTGACCCGGGGAGTGATAGACGCCGCCCGCAAAAGATTCCCAGGATGCAGGATACACGTAAAGACCGTAAGCCAGGAATCGATACACAGGCACGACGTCATAGCCGAAAGCAGCGCAGAAGCATAAAAACCTAATCGAGGAACCCGCCATGAAAACAATCGGAAAAGAGATACGGATGGAAAGGATCATCAACCGGAAATCCCGCAAGACCGTGATAGTGCCGCTTGACCACGGCGTATCAGTGGGACCTATCCCCGGCCTGGAAGACATGGTAAAGACCATAAACGACATAGCCGAGGGCGGGGCGAACGCTGTGCTCATGCACAAAGGCATCGTCGGAAGCGGCCACCGGGGATACGGAAGAGACATCGGTCTGATAGTGCACCTATCGGGCGGAACGTCCCTATCCGAGCGCCCGAACAACCGCATCCAGGTCACAAGCGTAAAAGAAGCGGTCCGGCTTGGCGCAGACGCAGTCTCAGTGCACGTCAACGTGGGCGGCGAGAACGAGGACGAGATGCTCCAGAACCTGGGAATGGTGGCAGAGCAGTGCAACGAATACGGGATGCCGCTCCTCGCAATGATGTACGCGCGCGGAAAGAAAGTAGAGAGCGAGCACGACGTCAAATACGTTAAACACGCAGCAAGGGTCGGCGCGGAACTCGGTGCGGACATGGTAAAGACCGTTTACACCGGCGACAAAGACAGCTTCAAACAGGTAATACGCGGATGCCCGGTCCCGATAGTGATAGCAGGCGGACCAAAGATAGACAGCGACGAAGACCTCTACAAGATGGTCAAAGACGCGATGGACTGCGGCGCAACGGGAATATCGATCGGGAGGAACGTTTTCCAGGCAAAAGACCGCGTGGCCATGACAAAAAAGCTGTGCAAGATAGTGCACGGCGAATAACCATTTTTTTATCTTTTTCTCTATATGACAGGGGCAAAAGACTATTCCGGCAGGGCAAAAGAAATAATGAGCCTCCTTGCCAGGGAATACCCCCACCCCCGGACCGAACTTGATTATACTAATCCATTGGAGCTACTGGTAGCAACAATACTATCCGCACAATCCACGGACAAGACGATAAACACAGTCACAAAAGACCTGTTCAAAAAATACAAAACGCCGGAAGACTATGCCACGGCAGATCAAAAGACGTTCGAACAGGAGATCCGCTCAAGCGGATTCTACCATAACAAGGCAAAGAACATCATCGCGTCCGCAAGGATCCTCGTAGAACGATATGGTTCAAAGATCCCAAACACTATGGAAGACCTGTTGACTCTTCCCGGGGTCGCGAGGAAGACAGCGAACATAGTACTATCAAACGCCTACGGAATAGCCTCAGGCATCGCAGTAGACACCCACGTAAAAAGACTGTGTTTCCGGCTCGGCCTCACCCGGGAAACGGACCCCGTGAAGATAGAAAAAGACCTGATGGCGGAGATACCGAAAGAATATTGGATAACTACAAACCAGAGGATGGTGTTACTGGGCCGATACGTCTGCACTGCGAAAAAACCCCTGTGCGAAAAATGCGTTCTAAACAAGGTGTGTCCTTCGGCTTTTAAGGTATGAACTCTATTTCTTAAGAGCCTATGGCCCTTGAAGAATACAAAAAGAAGCGGGATTTTACAAAGACCCTCGAACCGAAGGCAGCCGTAAAGCCCGCAGGGGCAAACCGCATCTTTGTCGTGCAGAAACACGATGCAAGCCGCCTGCATTACGATTTGCGCCTGGAGATAGGGGGAGTCCTGAAAAGCTGGGCAGTCCCAAAAGAACCCCCGACCGAAGAAGGGGTCCGAAGGCTCGCGGTCGAAACCGAAGACCATCCCCTGGACTACGCGGGATTCGAGGGCACTATACCGGAAGGCGAATACGGAGCCGGAACCGTTGAGATATGGGATCGCGGCTCATTCATCCCGGAAAAGATAAGCGGGAAAGAGATACTCTTCGAACTCGCAGGAAACAGGATGAAGGGAAAATACGTTCTAGTGAAGCTCAAGCCCACGCCAAGATACCCCGGCGAGAAGAACTGGCTCCTATTCCGGAAGAAGGAGTGAGCATCGTATATATAGTTATTTATAGTAATCCTGTAACGTAATGGACGGAACAGACGCCGAGGCAGTGAGATCCGAGGTGACCGGTTTAACCGGCAGAGAGTCCGCTCTTCCGAAGGAACCTGAGGACCCATTGCTCCGCATGCATTCCACAAAGACGTCCGCATCAAAAGACCCATCCGCATCAAACGTCGTCCTCATCTCCGCCGTATTCATGCTCTTCTTCGGGTCGGTCTGCGCCACGCTCTACCTATCCGGTTTTTTCGGCTCCTGGGCGGACGAGAGCATAGACTACGACCTGATAACGAATCTGCCGGACGAGAACATCGTGTCCTTCGCATACGTAACCGCTGGAGAGGATGCATTCAAAGAGGCGTCATACATGGCGGGTGAACTGCTCGGGGGCGGACTGCTCGAGAAGATCAGGAAGGCGAATATCGCATACGCACAATACGGGGGCGGAGCATCCGGGTACGCAGTATACCTGGAATCGGGGCAGAGCGTCCCGGGCTACGCGGAAAACCTGCAGGACTACCTGTACCCGTCAATAACCTACTCCGGGAACAAACTGGGGATAGAGAAAAAGAATTCCCAGGGAATAGACTACTACCTGATAAAATCCCCCGGGCAATACTCCGATCCGATCTGCGCATGGCAGCAGGGCAGAGGGATAATTCTTCTGTATTACAGCAGCGGATACGGAGGAACAAATAAAGGGGATTGCAACTCTCTTGTCGGCAGAAAATACTCCAAAAAGGCATTCGAGGAACTGTTAAAACGGCCGGAATCCATAAGAAGCGGTATGAAAACAGAAGAAAAACCTTATGCGCAGGGATGGTTATGGTCCGGGCCTTCTGATCCTTCCATCCCGGGCTCCCTTCCGGAGGAGGACAAATCAGCTTACGGACAATTGTTCTCTGACAAAAACGGGATATACCTGTTTGCCGCGGCCGTCGGCCCCGGGGAAAAGAGCGCCCAGGTAACCGGGTTATGCGAGGGCGGCAGAGTCATAAGAACGTCGGGCAAAGAGGCTTGCTTAAAGGATTTGACGGGATCCGGAATATCCGTATTATCCCTGTCCTCTGCGATATCATACGAACGGGGGGCGGGCGAATACACGATATATGCGTTCGCCTACCCAAAGAGCCAGGACAAGGAGAGCGTCAAAGAGAAAGCCGAAAGATTCATATTCTCACCCGGTCTCAAGGGAACCTAAAAGACATGCACCGGCCATAAGACGCTGACTGCCCTCGTAATGGAAGAAGGCACGCTGAAACCCGTCGAAGGGGCGCATCATGCCGTCTGCAAAGATTACGATATGCATCTTCCCTTAAGGGCCTGCCTATAGAGTACCTCCGTGTGGACGCGGAAAAAGAAGGGTATGACTCGGAATCAGCTTATATCCAGTCGACCGTTTAACCGGGGCTGCGCGGGAACAAATATTTTATGGCAACTCCTGGAACAGACCCGATACTGCGCGCATATACTGAAGCATGCCCTGGATGCGTCTGCTATCATCCGCAATACAACGTCTATGATCTGGTGAAAGGAAAATGGAGAAATTACTGAATAAGACAACGGAATAACAAAGATGCCGGCCGGATGGCTATGTTTTATTCATTGTCTCCCTTTTAGTAAACAGGTGTAGTACAATGACCCGGAAAAAAGAATTGACGGTTTTGCTTTTAGTATGTGCGATAATAACAGTTTCATGCTGCGTTGAAAAAACCCCGGAAGAAAAATGCGCTCTAAGCCTATGTGACTGCAAATGCTACCCGCAGGGAAAGACCCCGGAAGCGCTCAACGGAAAAGTCTGCGGGATAAACTGCCTCGCGGAAAAAGGGATAACCGGCTGCCGATCCGACAATAACAGCTGCGTCGAGACATACGTTACTGAAAACGGGAGCGAGAAAACAGCGTCAAACTACGTTATCAATGCCCATACATACCGCTTCGACGGATTCGAACTAAAACGCATGAAAACAGTCTCCCTGAAATGTCCCTACTGCTGGCTTTTCACGTATGAATTCAAAACAAGGCACGCAGGATACGGAGACCGCAGCGAACAGAACCTGCCGCAGGCATTGACCGATCACATCATAGAAGTATCCGTGGAAAAAGGGATAGTGACCGGCGCAGTCATCGACGGGAAATGGGACGAACTACACCAGAAGCCCGCGGAAGGAGGCCCTGTCAAATGCGCGGACGATTCGGACTGCGAACAGGAGGACAGCAAATGCGCGGACGGGAGCGACCCATATCACGTATGCAGCAACGGTACGTGCTCGACCCTTGCATACGTCGCGGACCCGTGCGTAACCAGCCACGTATGCCCGAAGGGGAGATGGAACCAGATGACGCGCGGCACATGTTTCCTGTTCCAGAACTGCGCTGAAAAAGGCTGCAGCGACAACTCGGAGTCGACGGACGACCAGTGCGTTAATCAGGGCACCAGGAGCGAGGGGTGTCTCTACACCGTTAAGACGGGGAACGTCAGCCGGGCATGCTCCAAAGACGTGGACTGCGTTCCTGAGCAGTGCTGTCACCCGACTGCCTGCATGTATGCGGGAGAAAAGAAGCCCTGCAACCTCATGTGCACAGAGTCGTGCGAGGGGCCGATAGACTGCGGGGCAGGGTCATGCGCGTGCGTCGAAGGACAGTGCGCCGTGGAAAGCCCGCTGTACTGCGAAAAGGACTCGGACTGCGCCTGCGGGACCGACCGGAAGAGCGGCGAATGCGCATACGGGAACAGGGACTACATAGACGAAAAAAAGCAGTGCCCCGATTTTTGCAGCGGCATAGCGGGGAACCTGGAGATAAGGTGCGTGGACAACAAATGCTCCCAGACGGAGAAGATGCTTTCCTGCAAGAGCGATTCAGACTGCGTTCCTGAGCAGTGCTGTCATCCCACGGCCTGCATCAACAAAGAAGGAACGAAACAGTGCACCATGCTCAACGGGAAAGCCCTGTGCACCGAGGTATGCGAGGGGCCGATAGACTGCGGCGCGGGATCATGCGGCTGCGTGAGCGGCAAATGTGCCGTCGTGAGCTCGAAAGGAAAAGACGTTATATAAAATGCTTCGGTCCAGCCCGAAACAAACCGATACCCCTTTATATACCCCTGGCAAAAGTAGTTATAATATAACTAAAAAAATGAAATACAACCAAAAAATAGGAGTATTCTTAGTACTCATGGTTTTTGCGGCAGGAGCGATGGGAATAATGGAAATGATGAAAAAACCCATCCTGATAAATACGCAGGCAGACGATCTGGAAGTAACGGTCTACAACTCGAACCTCGGCGTAGTAAAGGAATACAGGACAAATTACCTTGACAGCGGACTGAACACGGTGCTCTATGAAGGAGTCGCATCAGGGATAGACACTGCCAGCGTGAAACTCAAATCACTCAACGGCAGCATCGAAGTGCTGGAACAAAACTACCAGTACGACCTTGTAAGCCGGGAAAAGATCCTGGACAAATACGTAGGAAAAGACATAAACGCCTACCAGATATACGGAGACAAAAAAGAACTAGTCGAAGGAACGCTCCTATCGCATAACGGCGAACAGATTATACTGAAAGACAAGGACGGAAAAATAAACATCCTATCGGTAAGCGACCTGGTCCTCCCGGAACTCCCGGAGGGATTGATAACGAAGCCCACCCTGGAGTGGATGGTAGAAAGCAAGGAACCAAAGAATCACACCCTCGAATTATCATATATGACCGGCGGGATGAGCTGGAACGCAGATTACGTTGCAGTGTCTAACGACAACGACGATAAGATGGACCTGAACGGATGGGTCACAGTCCGGAACAATGCCGGAACTACGTTCGAGAACGCCAAACTGAAGCTTGTCGCAGGAGACGTCAACCGCGTAGCTGCGCCGTCCGTCATGAGAGACGGGGACATGTACATGGAAAAGACGTTGAACGCGGGCGGATCGCAGTTCGTCGAACAATCGCTCTATGAATACCACATGTACGACCTGCAGAGAAAGACGACGCTGAAGAACAACGAAGAAAAACAATTATCGCTGTTTGCTTCAAACGACATAGGCGTTGAAAAAGAATACGTCTACGACGACCTCTCCGGATGGTACTACGGCGGCTCATGGTCCGATTCCAGCGAGAAGAAAGTGAAGGTCATGCTGAACTTCAAAAACTCCGAAGAGAACAACCTGGGCATACCCCTCCCGAAGGGCACAGTAAAAGTATTCAAGAAAGACTCCTCCGGCAAACTGCAATTCATTGGAGAAGACGCAATAGACCACACGCCCAAGGACGAAACAATCAGCCTCTACACGGGACAGGCCTTTGACATCGTCGGGGAAAGAAAGCAGACAGACATGAACATATTGTCCAACTGGTACGAATATTCCTGGGAAGTAACCCTGAGGAACCACAAGAGCTCAGACATAACCGTGTCGGTCCTTGAAAACACAGGAGGAGACTGGGAAATAACCAAAGAGAACGTGAACCACATAAAAGAATCCAACAACAAGATAAAGTGGAACGTGCCTGTGAAAGCGAACGGAGAAGCGAAATTAACCTACACGATAAGATACAAGAAATGGTGATACGCCTCTTATGAAGAACCGGGCCCTGTTTGTTCTGGGTGTGTCCGCTATCATACTGTTCGTGGGATGCAATGCACAGGAAAGCAGCGTGACTGTAACACGGGTCCTCCCCGCAACAGTGCGGGGAGGGGAAAATTTTACCGTCTACCTGACGATGGCGGTCAACGGAAAATTGAACGCAGTCGGGCTGGAAGAAGACTACCCATCCGGCTGGATTGTTTCGAACAACGCCCCGAGAGGAGTGCTCAAGAATAATCCCGACCGGATAGAATGGCTCTTCTTGCCGATAGGCGAACCCATAATAAACAGGACCATCAGCTATACGATAACTGCGCCCAAAAATTATTCCGGACCCGCATCTTTTAACGGAAAAGTCATCGCCAAAGAAACAAATCCCATCACAGGAGACACATCAATCAACGTGATAAACTAACCTATAGAACATGGACGAAGACAAGATCACCCTGGACCGGGAGACGTTCAAGGCGCTCGCAGTGGACAGCAGGGTAAAGATCCTGAGAATACTCGACGACCGGCAGCACACGCTCACGGACCTTGCAGAAGAACTGGGGATGGCGCCTTCCACCATAAAAGAACACTTGGACACGCTCGTTGCCGCGGGTCTGATAAAGCAGGTAGACAAGGGCATGAAGTGGAAATACTACAAGCTCACAGGCAAGGGAAAGGAACTACTGAACCCCTACGAGAAAAAGGTATGGATCGTCCTGGCAACGTCTCTCCTGGCGCTGGGCGTGACCGCATATACTCTTTTATCCAGGCTCAGGGGACTTGGAAAAATAACTGTCATAGAAAATTACCTGTCTTCGCCTACTTCCCGCGTGCCTGAGAATGCGATGCAGGGCGCATCAGAAGAACTATTGAAATCCGCCCCCGCGTCGGGCGCAGCCGACATGTTAGGCAACGCAACGGCAGGATCCCCGGACGGAGGAACCGGGGCGGTGCTGATGGCATCGTTTAACGACTCCGTAGAATGCATCTCCGAAGGGTGCCGGAAAATGGCCGACGAGATTACACATGAACTGGAAAGGAACGCGACAAAAACCCTGTCAGACGCTTCCACAATCTTATCGACCTCCTGGGATACAGTAACATCGACGCTCGCCGAAACTGCAAGAGACTATGCTGCTCCCCCGGCGTACACAAACACCCAGACGAAGATAATAGAGAGCGCAACGCAGCTTCCATACGCGGAGATCGCGCTCTTTGCGGCGTGCGCACTCGTTGCGGGCCTGTGCATAGGATACCTGATAAAGAAGAAGAGAAGGATATGATGAAAAAGCCATTCATTTACATCAATTCCGCAATGTCCCTCGACGGAAAACTTTCTACGATAGAACGAAAGCAGGTGAAGATATCCAACAAGGAAGACTTCGCTCGCGTGGATTTATTGCGGGCGGGGGTTGATGCGGTTATGGTGGGTTCAAATACTGTGGCAATCGACGATCCCAAGCTCACTGTGAAATCCGAAGAGCTGCGCAGGGGGCGTCTTTCTAAGGGACTTTCGGAGAACCCCTCTAAGATAATGGTTGGCAGTATTAAGAATATACGCGCCGACGGCGACTTCCTCAATTACGGGAACGCGGAAAAGATAATATTCACAACCGAAAAAGAGGAAAAGGCGAAGATAGAAGCGCTGCGGAGGAAGGCCAAGGTCTACGTGTTGGGCAAAGAGAAGACCAATATCTGCGAGATGGTGGACATACTCGCGGGCCTGGGCATGAAACGTATAATGGTAGAAGGCGGAGGCACACTAAACTACGAGATGCTGGAAGCGGGCCTTGTAGATGAGATATACGTTGCGGTCGGACCAAAGATATTCGGAGGGAAAGACGCGCCGACGCTGGCAGATGGAATTGGCCTGCCGTATGAGACTGCGATAAACCTTGAACCTATTGGAGTTGCGGTCTTAGGCGATGTTTTTGTGTTGCAGTATCGTGTCCTGGGAAGAAAGTGATCAGTTCTTCAATCCTACAAGTCTTTCCGTGAGTTCTTCATATACTCTCTTTTTCTTTTCCGCGCTTAGCGCGAAAAGACTTTTTATGATCATGGCTCTCGATATAGTGAATATGTAATTAAGTTTTATAACCGAGTCCCTGACTGCTCCTTCCTCTTTTGTGAGCGGGATGCCCTTCATGGCTGTGTTGCTGGTTATGCCTGCTATCACTATGTTGTCAAACTCTTCGTATAATACGACTGCAGGCCTCTGCTTTACCTCGAATGTGTCGGTGTATTGCACCATCGCAAGAACCACGTCGCCGGGCTTAAGCATTTTCCCACGCCTCGTCTTCTTTATTGCTCCAGAGCTCCTTCATCTTCGGCTGCTGGATCCTGTGCAGGAACTCGTCGTACTGGTTCCTCTTCTTTGCGGCCTGGTAGTATTCGACCAGATTCTTTATTATCTCGTTGTATGTCTGCCTGGGGTGCTCCCTTACTCCTTTAAGGGATTTTACTACCTTTTTATCCAGCTGGATGGTGGTAACCTCACTCATTATATATCACCTATAGCAGATATATAACGATTATATATTTAAAAATAGGGAGAGCAAGCCGCTGGAGAGATGTGCCGACGATTGCGGATGGGGACCGGATTCCTTACGAGAAAACGATAGGGCTGGAGCCGATCAGTATTGAGACTCTGGGGGATGTATTTGTGCGGGGGTACAAAGTGCGAAAATAAGCGATACAAAACAGTAAGAAACAAGCTTATAAACTTCTATTTCTATATGAAATCAAGATGGCAAAAGAGGGGCGTTATTCTAAGTTAGGGGTAGCATTGATTATTGCTGGGACAATAATTCTTTGCACAATTATTCTATCCCTCAGAAATACCGAGCAAGAACCAAATACTGATTATTTAAAGAATGAGACTGGCAGTAATCCGATTACAACAAAAGAACCTAGCTATCCGATAGATTCCAATGTTTTTACAACAATTGATAGGAGTGTTATTCCCGTTCCCGTTCCAACAAATTCGCCCAAGCTTCTTCCTTATGACGTCTCTAATTTTTCGCAGTATGGTTACGGCGTCTGGCAGTTCGGCGGGGGGATTGATTATCAGAAAAGACTGGATCTTATGCCGCCTGCGTATAACAATACCCAGGTTACTAAAACGGCGCGACTACTCCATTTCTTTGCCATGACCGACATTCATCTCTCCGATAAGGAAACTCCCGCCCAGGGGATCAATGCCGGCTACAAAGGCGGCAATCCATCGGCATATTCACCGGCTATGCTCTCAACAACCCAGGTTCTCGATGCGGCTGTCCAGACCGTAAATATCCTCCACCGGCAAAAACCGTTTGATTTCGGTATCTTCCTTGGTGATGCCATCAACAGCAATCAGTATAATGAACTAAGATGGTATATCGATGTCCTAGACGGCAAGATAATAAATCCTGATTCAGGTGCCAAGGATGATCCTGTTCCAGGACCGCATAACGATTATCAGGATGAATATCAGGCGGCAGGGCTTGATAAGACGATCTCCTGGTATCAGGCTCTCGGCAACCACGATCATTTTTGGATGGGTTCAAACCCTTCTAATGATTACATCCGGCAGACTTTGACTGGCGAGTACATTCTCAACCAGGGAGAAAACCATACCGGCCCTCTGGCATTAGACGGACGAGGTTTCTATATGGGCGCAATCGATGGCCGGACGCCATACGGTGACGTCATCGGCGCAGGACCGGTCAAAGACTTTGCAGAACCTCCAAAGGTCCTTGCAGTTGATCCGAACCGCCGTGCACTTTCCCGGTCTGAATGGATGAATGAATTTTTTAATTCATCGACAAGCCCCAAAGGACATGGATTCAATCAGTCTGACGTACCAACGGGATTTGCCTGCTATTCTTTCGAACCGAAGGGGGATATACCAATCAAGGTCATCGTGCTCGACGATACTCTAAAGGATACCGATCCAAATGTTGGCCACTATGCGTACGCCTCTCTTGATGATGCTCGGTATGACTGGCTTGTAAGCGAACTAGATAAGGGTCAGGCTGAAGGCAAGCTTATGATAATCGCTGCGCACATACCGATACGCAACGAACTGCCAAATTCCTCAAGGCTCTGGAGCCCCCTCTCTGAGGTATCCGAGCAGAGGCTGATAGAGAAACTGCACACGTATCCGAATCTCATCCTATGGATGTCAGGACATGTTCACCGTAATACCGTTACCGCACTAAAATCGCCTGATCCGGACCATCCGGAGCTGGGGTTCTGGGAGGTTGAGACTGCATCATTAAGGGATTTCCCCCAGCAGCTGCGCATGTTCGAGATCGTCCGCAACAGCGACAATACTGTTTCGATCTATGCGACCGACGTTGATCCTTCAGTCAAAAACGGGTCGATTGCTGCGTTATCGCGTTCTTATGCCGTCGCGGCCCAGGAGATATTCAACGAAACAATAACTTTAATGCCTGCCGGTTCGTATAATGCAGAGCTTGTCAAACAATTAACTCCGGAAATGCAGGCTAAGATGCAGAACTATGGTACACTGATACGTGAATGAATATAAGACTGTTATTTCAAAACTACAATCAAGATGGTAAAAAAGGGGCGTTATTCTAGGTTAGGGATCGTACTGATTATTGCCTGGGCAATAATCCTTTGCACAGTTATTCTGTCCATCAGAAATCCCTGGCAAGAACCAAATACCGATTATTCAAAGAAAGATGATATCAATAATCCGATTACAACAAAGCCAGTCAGCTATCCGATAGATCCGAGCATTTTTACAACACTTGAGAGAACGGTTATTCCTGTTCCCGTTCCAACAAATTCGCCCAGGCTTCTTTCTTATGAAGTCTCTAATTTTTCGCAGTATGGTTACGGCATCTGGCAGTTCGGCGGGGGGATTGATTATCAGAAAAGACTGGATCTTATGCCGCCTGCGTATAACGATTCATCGGTTACGAATACTGCAAGCCTTTTGCATTTCTTTGCCTTGACCGACATACATATCACCGACAAGGAATCACCCGGGCAGGCGGTTTATTATGGCTACAAATGGGGCATTATCTCAGGATATTCGCCGGCTATGTTGTATACGACACAAATTCTCGACGCAGCCGTGCAGACGGTTAACGAACTACACAAAGATAATCCGTTTGATTTCGGCATTTCCCTGGGCGACGATTGCAACAGCGCACAGTACAACGAACTAAGATGGTTTATCGACGTCCTAGACGGCAGGAACATAACTCCCGATTCCGGTATCAAAGATGATCCTGTCCCCGGACCGCATAACGATTATCAGGATGAATACCAGGCGGCAGGGCTTGATAAGACGATCCCCTGGTATCAGGCTCTCGGCAACCACGATCATTTCTGGATGGGTATGTTCGTTCCCGACGAATACATCAAAGCCACCCTAACCGGCAATACAATAATCAACCAGGGCAACATATTCACCCCCAACTCCACCGGCATAAAAAGCCGCGGTTACCATATGGGCGCAATCGACGGCCGGACGCCTTACGGCGACGTTATGGGTGCGGGAGTTGTCAGCGACTACCCGGACGGTGCTCCAACGGTACCTGCCGATCCCAGCAGACGTTTTCTTTCTAGAGAACAGTGGATGACTGAATTTTTTAATACCTCTACAAGTCCTGTAGGGCACGGATTCAACCAAACGGACGCAGCAAACGGATTCGCATGCTATACGTTCGAACCGAAGGCGAACATGCCCATCAAGGTCATCGTGCTCGACGACACCCAGAGAGACGACGATCCTGTTGGCGGCGCATATGGACACGGTTCTATTGACCTGGAACGATACAACTGGCTTGTAAGAGAACTAGATAAGGGTCAGGCTGAAGGCAAGCTTATGATCATCGCCGCGCACATACCGATAGGCGTCGAACTTGATAGTTCCGGCCTAGGCTCTTTAATGTCCTGGAGCACTTATGCTGCCGTAACCGACAATGAACTGATAGCCAAACTGCATACCTATCCGAATCTCATCCTGTGGATCGCGGGACACCGTCACAGAAATACTGTTACGGCACTTAGATCCCCTGATCCCGGCCGTCCTGAACTCGGATTCTGGGAGATAGAAACCCCCTCCTTAAGGGAATTCCCCCAGCAGCTGCGCACTTTCCAGATCGTACGCAACAGCGACAATACTGTTTCGATCTATGCGACCGACGTTGATCCTGCGGTCAAAGACGGGTCGCTTGCTGCGTTATCGCGTTCTTATGCCATCGCGGCTCAGCAGATATTCAACATTACGATAGATCCGATGCCTGCCGGTTCGTATAATGCAGAGCTTGTCAAGCAATTAAGCGTTGAAATGCAGGATAAGATACAGAACTATGGAACGCCGATACGCGAGTGAGGATTTTTCGATGCTAAAGAGCGAAAGTCGCAAGGTTTGCCTCCAGGTAACGAATGCCCCTATAAAGAAGGCGAAAAAGTATGCGGTTATTCCATAGATCCCTGCCAGAAAAAAAACAAAAATGCCGATCGGGAGTGCTGCGGCAATACCTTATGTCTTCAATCCAGATGGCTCCAATTATTAATCCAAATATCCCAGCCCGATAGAGATCAATCCCATTATACCACCATTCTCGTATTCGTGACGGCGATCGAGCTTGCTCCCATCTTCTTTACTTCCGGGAGTATGTGGCGCAGGTTCTTCTCGTCTATCACGATGAAGATGTCATGTCCTCCTCCTTTCAGATCCGTCACTGTGGGCCTTTCCACGTAGCTGTTGATCACATCGAGGACTCCCTTGAGGTCCGCGTCCTTCAGTACGTTCATGTAGACGTTGACTTTGCCTTTGCTCTTGAGAACTCCCCCAAATAACATGACTATCTCGTCTATCCTCTTCTTTTTCTCCTTGTCTTTCAGGCTTTCTGTGTTGCAGACGAGATGAGCCGTTGCTTCCAGGACCGTGTCCAGTATGATGCAATGATTCTCTTTGAGTGTCCGGCCTGTTTCAGTTGTCTCAACTATCATGTCCGCTTCGGGTATCGGGGGAATCAGCCATGCTTCGGTCTTTCCCGCGGGCTTGCGTATTATCGCATTTATGCCCTTCTCTTTCAGGTATTCTCCTGTGATGTTGGGGTATTCCGTCGCGACGACCGCTTCTTTTCCTTTGAATTTTTTGGCGTAGTCCTCTACGGTCTTTATCCCGGGGAACACATCCTCGGATATCGCTGCGCAGAGCCTTGTTTTCCCGAATCTGAGGTCCAGGAGTTCTTTTACGTTGCCGGCCATCTCGGGGTATTGCAGCCGGAATTCCTTTATTATGTCCGATCCAGTTATCGCAATGTCTCCTTTCCCGGTGCCCAGAACAAAAGGAAAATCCTGCGGCCTTATTCTCTTCAGAAGGATGTCGGCATCGTCTATCTTCGGGTTGTAGTCCCGGTCGCTTATGGATACTTCGTAGCCCGCTTTTTCGAATAATTCCACGGTCTTTCTTTCTAAGTGTCCGTCGGGTATGTAAAATTTAATCATTTTTTGGGGTTTTTTCGTTTATATTAGTGTTTGCGAAATACTATAATATACTTATTCGGATTAGGTGATAAAATGGTAAAAATTGCAATAAACGGATTTGGACGGATTGGAAGATGCGTTTTTAGGCAGGCGTTCGGCACGAAGAATATGGAGTTCGTTGCCATAAACGACCTCACAGACGCAAAGACACTGGCGTATCTGTTGAAATATGACTCGGTCCACGGCATATACGATAAAGACGTCAAAGCAAAAGGCAATTCCATAGTCGTCGAAGGCAAAGAAATACAGATAGTCGCAGAAAAAGACCCCGAAAAGCTCCCCTGGGGCAAGTTGGCTGTAGACGTCGTCATAGAATCGACCGGAAGATTCACCGATAAAGCAGGCGCAGGAAAACACATAACTGCAGGCGCAAAGAAGGTAATCATATCGGCGCCCGCAAAAGACCCGGACGTGACGATAGTTATGGGCGTGAACGAAAAGACGTATGACGCAAAGAAGCATAACATCATATCAAATGCTTCCTGCACGACAAACTGCCTTGCTCCGATGGCAAAGGTCCTGAACGACAAATTCGGGATACAGAAAGGGCTGATGACAACAATCCATTCTTACACAAACGACCAGATGCTATTAGACCTGCCGCACAAGGACTTAAGAAGGGCAAGAGCAGCATGCCTTTCCATGATACCAACGTCAACAGGTGCTGCTTCGGCGCTGTCACTTGTCATACCCGAACTGAAAGGAAAGCTTGACGGAATGTCCATAAGGGTTCCGACGCCCAACGTATCAGTAGTCGACCTGGTCGCAACGCTGAACAAGGACGTGACCGCAGAAGAAGTCAACGCAGCACTGAAAGCGGCATCCGAAAACGAACTAAAAGGCATACTGCAATACACGGACGAGCCCCTTGTATCGATAGACTTCAACAACAACAAGAGCTCCTCGATAATAGACGCGCTGTCTACCAAGGTCATAGAGAAGAACATGGTGAAAGTATTATCCTGGTACGACAATGAGACAGGATATTCGCAGAGACTGGTAGACCTCGCGGCCTACATATCGAAGTAAGCAGTATACGGGGCGAAAGAGCCCTATTTTTATATCTTTTTCTTTATTGAGGATTCAAAATGAGTAACAAAAATTTGGCAAGGACTGCTTTAAGTGCTTAATGGTTCTGGCACTGATAATAGTGATTTATCTATTATTCTTCGCGCGGATGGATTTTTCACTCCAGGCATTAAGTATTTCTACGGTCCTTGGAGGATTTATTGTTCTGTGGATAATAAACCGGCTTGTTAAGTAGACTAAGTCAGACCAGTGGGTTGGATTAAGAAAAGGATTTGACTAATTTTATAGCGTCTGCAACGATCTTTTCATGGTCAAAAGCAAGAGGCGGCAGATCATTGACTGAGAATTCTTTTACTTCTTTAGCGTCGGTGTCTGCCTTCAATTTTCCTCCGACCCTTTTGCAGATGAATACGGTCCCGACCGTCGGACCCCTGGGGTCTCTTTTCGGGTTGGAATATACCCCTAAGAGCCGTACGATCTCTATCGTTAAGCCGGTCTCCTCCTTCGCCTCGCGCACGGCCGCTTCTTCTACGGTCTCGCCGCATTCGACGAAGCCGCCTGGGAGGGCCCACATGCCTTTAAACGGGGGATTCCTGCGTTTTACTAGAATTATAGAGTTTTCACCCAGGATAACTGCGTCCACGGTTGGTTTCGGGGATGCGTAGCTCATTTCACTGCATGAGAAATAAGAAAAATCATGGGCTCACCCGGATTCGAACCGGGGGTCTTCGCCACGTCAAGGCGACGTCATAACCGAGCTAGACTATGGGCCCATGTTGATTAGTCGGCGCTGTTTTATCCGTGACGAGAAGCCTTTTTTATTCCGACGGGTGTGTCTTGCACTGTAGCTTGGCACTCTTTCCGAATCCGCATGATGCGCATATCTTCTGTCTTACGTGGAAGGCAGGTTTTCCGCAACGGCCGCACCTTATATGGGTGTGCCTTTTGCCCATCTTTCCGAAGCTTCTAGTTCCTTTCATTTTGCTTTATATAGGGTATTTATAAGGGTTTTTCCGGGTTATAAATAAATAATTAAAAAGAGAAAAAGAACTCTTTTTAGGATATGAATATCACCATGTCTCCTCTCAGGAACATGTGCTTGAATTTCTTCTCCAGATCGCCGTCCTGGAAGGACGCGTCTTCTAGTACGAGGTTTATGTGAATGTCAAAGGCCTTCAGTTTCCCTGTTATAACTAGTCCGTTCTTCAGTCTTACCATCACCTGATTGTCCAGTAAATCGCTTAATACATCCAATGGTTTCATATATAATCACCTAAAATATTAAAAGATAATAATACTAAGGAGAAAGCAAATAAAAAACAAACAAACCGGGATGATAATATGATAACTGCTTCAGAGATAGAAAAAAGGGTGAAAAGGCTCCGGGAACTCATGGAAGAAAAGAGCATGGATGGGCTCCTGGTGACGGCTCCGAAGAATACGACCTACCTTACTGGAAGAGATACCGGACGCCTTCTACTGACCAGGGAAGGAAATTTCCTGTGGACACGGGAGATATACAAAGACCTTTATTCGGATCTCTACGTAGACAAAAAATATCCGATGGACGTCATGGTCTACGAGAAAGACGCGGTAAAGAACCGCATAATAGAATCTGGAATAAAATGCCTATACGTCGACAATCCTCCTGTAATGGGCTTTGAAATCATGAGAAAGGACCTGGGGATAGACCTTGCGGCAACCGATGTAATAGAACAGCAGAGGATGGTGAAGACCCCCCTTGAGATCGGGCTGCTGCGCAGGGCCGCGGGCATCGCCGTCATCGGCATGCGCAAAGCATATTCCGTCGTTCGTGCGGGCGTAAAAGAGATGGATGCGCTCGCAGATGTGGAATATGCCATACGCAAGGCCGGGTCGGATGCGCCCCCGTTCGACGACGGGATGCTCCTTTCCTCCGGCGCAAACAGCGCCGACATACATGCGCGTGCGGGTTCCGGGAAGATAAGGAAGGGGAGCACGGTAGTAGTGGACCTGGGGGGAAGATTCTGCGGGTACTACTCGGACATGACGCGCACGATACCTGTCGGCTCGGTTGACTCTTCGGCAAAGGGGCTTTTGGAATACGTGGACAATCTACGCGCGGAAGCAATCGACATGCTGAAGCCGGGAGTTGTCGCGGGCGACGTTCATGAGTTCATCGAGAAGGACATGGGGCGGAAGGGTTACAAGTTCTATCACTCCAGCGGTCACGGCGTGGGATTGAACATCCACGAGAACCCCGGCATCAGCAGGGATTCACAGGACGTTCTATTGGAGGATATGGTCTTTACGATAGAACCCGGGATATACATCGCGGGGAAGTACGGGATACGCTTCGAGGATACGGTCCTCCTAAAGAAGAACGGCGCAAAGATACTAACCGAATACAGGAAATGAAAAATACCCGCAGGAGGGCAAGGGCTGAAGGGGAGAACATAGCGGATGAGAGGATAAAGATACTATTCTCCCTTGCAGACCGATCCGCCCTGGCAGGAGACCTTGAAGGCGCTTCCAGATACGTTGGCAAAGCCCGCGACATAGCCATGAAATACAACATACGCCTTGGAAGAGAATACGGCGGCAGGTATTGCAGGGGATGCGGCGCATATCTGCTCCCCGGGAAGACGTCTGTTATCCGCATAAACTCCTCCGAAAAGAGGGTTGAGACAAAATGCATATCCTGCGGGGAAAAGAAATACCATCCGTACGTAACGGAGGTCAAGGAACGCAGGCGTAGTCGCTATTCCGCAGCCAGGACCTGAAAACGTTTGTTATATTCGGCGAGTTCCTATAATACTCTGTAAAGGTGCGTAAATGGAAAAAACAGAACCCGTCGAGGAAGTAATGGTCGTCCAGCTGGGCAAGGCCGGAATAACTGCTTCATTCATCGAAGAAGTACGTGATCAGGTAAAAAAGAAGAAGACCGTTAAAGTAAAGATACTGCGCTCGGCGAAAGGCGTAAAAGACCGAAAAGAGATAGCGGAAGAGGTCGCAAAAAAATGCAATGCAGTCCTTGCCGACGTCCGGGGCAATACGTTCGTCCTGAATAAACGATGAGCGATGCACTTAAGGCAAAGCTGGAAAAATACCTGTCGAAGGCGAGGCCGCGTTTCGAAGAGCTTGTAGAGGAAAAACCCGCTTCAATAGACCTTGAGATAGTCCGGGAAGAATTCCGCACGATGGCGCTCGCATATTACAGCGACGCAAAGCACTTCTACGACAATGGGGACTATCTGAATGCGCTCGCCGCTTTGGAATATGCCGAAGGCTGGCTTGATGCGGGCAGGGCGCTTGGTATATTCAAAAATAAGTAGTATGCGCCATCGTAGGTGGCGCATGTTTTTTTGCCGGTGACGCCAGCATGCCCTTACACTTTTGGGGGTGAAGCATCCCTTGAGGGCGGGTACTTACATTATAGGCGCGTCTATCTTCTCCAGTATCTTTCTTATTATGTCGTCCGGCGTTACGCGCATCTCCACGTACTCCGGGTTGAGTATTATCCTGTGCCTGAGAATCGGATAAGCGAGTTTCTTTATGTCCGCTGCCGTCACGTTCTCTCTTCCTTCGAGGAATACTTTGGCTTTGGCGGCTTTCATGAATCCGATAGATGCCCTGGGGGATGCTCCTGTCTGAAGCTCTTTTCTCTTTCTTGTCTCATCTACGATTCGGACTGCGTATTCTATCATGGAGTCACTCATGTATGCGCTTTCGAATGCTTCTTTTCTCATGATCAGGATCTCCGGGGGCGTTAGTATCCTTTCTACTTTTCCTTCTTTGAATTTGGTCTTGACTATAGCCGTTTCCTCCTCCTTTGTGAGGTACATCATCATGACCTTGAACAGGAATCTGTCCTTCTGCGCTTCCGGTAGCGGGAATACCCCTTTTTGTTCCAGGGGGTTTTCCGTTGCAAGCACGATGAACGGTTTGGGCAGTTCGTATGTTACGCCGCCGACGGTTACTCTTTTTTCTTCCATGACCTCCAGGAGCGCGGACTGCGACATGGGCGGCGCCCTGTTTATCTCGTCCATCAGAAGGATGTTTGTGAAGACGGGTCCTCTTATAAATACGTTTCTTTTGGTCTCTTCGTCGTAGGTTATTTTTCCCGTTATGTCAGTGGACAAGAGGTCCGCCGTTCCCTGGATCCTTTTGAAGTCCATGTCCATTGCGTCCGATATGCTCTTTGTGAGCATGGTCTTGCCCATCCCGGGAACGCTTTCCAGGAGCACGTGCCCGTCGCAGAGGAAGCCTATCAGCACGCATTCTATGATCTCGTCGTATCCTACTATCTTTTTTCGTATCTCGTCGTATAACCTGGATATCTGCTGGTATACGTCTTTGTCCTTCCTCAATGCAGTTGCCGCCGGAGGTTCTCCCGTGAACGGTTTAGCGGCAGGGATCCCTGCTCCAGGTTGTGCTTCGTCTGTCTCTGTCATTCTGTCAATACTCCCTAACTCTCTGTATACTACTATAGAAAAAGGGATATTTAATCTTTCACTTTATCTCCAGGAGTATCTCATTGCTCGCCTTCATGTACCTGTTCCCGTCCTTGTCCTTGTAGAGGACTTCCATGGGCGCGAAGTTGTATGTCTTTGCAAGATCCGTTTTTGCTTCTATGACAAATTCGATTGTGTCCCCGGGGTTCATCTCGGGTATTTCCTCGAATTCTTTTGTCAAAGACAGTTCATATGGCAGATTCGGGAGGAAGAACACATTGTTTATCTTGTATTTGCTTTTGTTCGTTATCCTTCCGCGCAGAATGATCGTTCCGATCTTCATCGCCTCCCTGGGCATGTCCACCGACATCTCTATCTCGGGTTTCACGTCTATCTTCTGGAGTATCTCCTGCGCCTTTGCTTTGTTGTGTTCCAGGAACTCGGCGTACTCGGGGGGCCATTTTCCTTCGTTGTGGGCTTTTTCCAGCAGGACTACCGCCTCGTTCAATATCTTGTATGTGTTGTCGTAATCCCCTATCTTGAGGCTTAGGTCTGCGTCTATTATCCTTGAAAGGGCTTCTACTGCCTGTATCTGTCTTGAGTCTTTGTTCTCCCTGAAATATGCAAGCGCCTTGTCCATGTGCTCTTTTGCTTTCGGGCTCTCCTCAGTTTCGATAAAGCACTCGGCGATCTTTTTTTCCGCGTTCCCAACGTTCATCTCGGGGTCTGTCGACTTGATGTACTCGGCGTTCTGCAGATACTGGGAATAATCGTGTATGGCTTTGCCGTACGCTTCTTTCATGTCCCAGTTCTTCTTTAGCCTCCTGTAGGCGTCCCCCGCTTTTCTCCAGCCGTCTCCGGCGTAGAAGAACTGGTTCTTGCTCAATTGCTCCGTTGCATAGTAAGAGTAGTGCCTGGCTGCGTTCAGGTAGTCTTTCGCAAAGACGTATGCGGTCGCGGCGCTTGTGTCGTCTCCAACCTTCGTGTACCTGTTCGCAGCTTCCAGATAATATTTTATTGCGTTGTCGTAGTTCCTCGTGTACTCCATCTGGGCCATCTTGTAATAGATGTCCGCGGAGGTCTTCGTTTCCCCCACCTTGTCGAATCCCTTGGTCGCTTCCAGGTAGTTTTCCACCGCTTTGTCCGGGTTTCCTTCGTCCAGCTTCTTCTTTGCCATCTGCTCGAATAATTTTGCGGCCTTTCCGTACCCGTCTTTGGCCTCTTTCAGTTTGGCGGAAGCCCCGTATTCGGCGTATTGGAAATAATAGCCGGCGGCTTCCTCCATTTTCCCGGTCCTTTCGTAGATCTGCGCTATGTCGTATGAAGATGCGGAAGCTTCGGCATATTTTTTTATGTTGGCCCTCATCTGCGTGGACCTCATAAGATATTCTACGGCCTTGTCGTATTCTTCTGTCTTAACGTAGCATCTTGCCATGTTGTCGTAGTTGTATGACGCCGCAAGGTCGTCGTTTCCTTTATTGAGCTCGGCCGCCCTGAGGTGATAGAAAACGGCGTCCTGGTAGTTTTCCATCTTCTCATAGGCGTTCGCAACCGCTACGTATCTTTCGGCTACCTCAGTGTATCTCTCGACCGTGGAAGAAAGCTCTGCGGACTTGATATAATATTGTATGGCCTCAGCAGGCTTGTTTAGTTTGTCGTAGCATTCGGCTGCCTTCTTGTAGCTGCTCATGGCCCCGTAGATATCCTTTATGTCTAGGTTCAGATCTGCGGCCTTCAGGTATGCCTTGGACGAGTTGGCGTAATCCTCCGCTTTTTCATAGAACTCCGCGGCTTTTATGAATGCTGCGGTGGATATCATCCTGTTCCCTGTCTTGTAATTCATGAATGCGTCGTCCATGAAGGCTCCCGCGGCCAGGCTGTAGTTCTCAGCCTCGGAGAAGCACCGGGCGGCATTCTCGTAATGTTTCTGCGCGTCGTCGTATTTCTCCATTTCTACGAACATCTCGGCCGACTTGACGTAATACCTGCCCGCATTCTCCGCGTCCTTTGCTTTGCCGCCGGCGCTGGTGTGGGTTACTCTCTCGTAGCATTCAGCTACTTTCAGGTAATAGACGACCATCCCCAGGTATGTGTTCAGAGTGGCGTTGGGGTCCGTGCTGATGAACTCCAGTTTCCCCTCTATGAACTTCAGATACGATTCAAGCGCTTTCTGAAAATCGTTCACAGCCTCGTGAGCACGGGCCTTCTTCAGCCAGTTGTTCACGTCCAGCTTGTCCTTTGTCTTTTCGATGAAGCCGTCAAGCGCTTTTTCCTCTTCGCCTATAAGGGCTTTTACTCCCTTGTCATCTTCTCCTACTTCCTTTTTTACTGCAAGGAGGTCTTTGAGGGATTTCTTGTCATCCATTATCGTTAACCATTATCGTTAATAATTATAATATGCCGTATATTAATCTGCGGATTATGCGAGCCGGACCGATATCCTCATGTTTTTCAGCGCACCTGCTCGTTTCTCCAGTTCCTGCTTTAAGCTCTCTATTTCTTCCGAGTCCTTTTCTATTTTCTTCCCTATCCGGGAGACCTCATCCCCCGCATGGGACAGATCCCTATGTATCCTTTCAAGCTCTTTTATATTCTCAGCTCTTATCTTTTGGATGGGAGCGCCGCCGATAGCATCCGATAACTCCGCAGCATGCTTCCTAAAAGATATTATTTCTTCGCGCATCTTTTCCAGGTTTGCTCCCTCGATAGCGGATATCTTATGTCTGACCCTGCTCTTTTCTTCCGCTTTAATGTCAGGGTTCCCGTCTATGTCCCTCTTCAGGGCGGTTAAAAGCATCGGGAGATTCATTGATCCTTCAGAACAAAACGAGTAAACAGGGTCGTCTGCGATCCTTTCCATCTCTTTCAGGGACGAATCAATCTTCCCTTTATCCTCCAGGGATTTGCGCAGGATCTTCAGCGGCCTCTTGAGGGGCGTGAGCAGGTTATAAACCTGGTTCTCTTTTTCCTCCTTTACGCATTCTATCTTTTGGAGCGCCTCTTTCTTCCCGAGGAATTCCTGATAATCGCTTCCCTCTTCTATCAGGCTTTCTTCCCGGGCAAGGGTTCTTTCCTCTTCTTTCAATGCTTCCAGTTTCTTTTCGGTGTCATCCCTTTCTTTTTCCAGGGAATCTCTGTGCATCAGGCGCTCTCTTAGGATTGCTATCTCATTTGACAAGTCCCAGGCGTCGTTTTCTCCCCCTGACGTTTCTTCCAGCTCTTTTTTCTTCACCGCGAGGTTTTTCAGTTCCTTTCTTACCCTGTCTATGTCTTCTGCGTAAGCCATGTGCAGATACTTGCCAGGTCCCATCACGGCTTTTGCCAGCATGTCCATCGTTTCCCCGATGGCCTTTTTCTCTGCCTGCAGGTCCTTTTTTGCTCCCCGTCCATTCTCTTTGAGCGCTTCAAGCACTTCGCGGACGTATTCGGGTTTAGCCGTGCGGATAACGGTTTTTATCCTGGGGTTGAGATCATCCGGGCATTCAAGCTCTTTTATCTCCAGTGCCATGCGCCGCATGTTTTCAAAGCTTTCGTATATGTCTTTCAGAACGGGCGCAGCCCCGGCATAATCCTCTTCCTTTATCTTCGCGCAATCAGCCCTTAGGATCGCGTCGAGCTCTTCAAGGCTGTATTCGGCGTGATCCCCTTTTCCTTTGAACCTGCCAACCAGCCATCCCGGGAGTTTCAATGTCGCTCGAATGTCTTCCCTCTAAGCTCCTTTGCGTTGCGCGAGCCTGTCAGGAACATGCATATCTTCAGTTCGTATATGAAAACGTCAAGGAAATCCCGCACTCCCTTCTTTCCGTCAACCGACCAGGCCGTCAGTATCGGCTGAGCCATGCCGACGCACTGCGCGCCGAGGGCAAGTGATTTTGCGGCGTCTATGCCTGTGCGTATCCCCCCCGAAGCGATAACCGGTTTACCTGTCGGCACAACCTCCATTATCGATTGGGCCGTCGGTATCCCCCAGGAAGAAAAGGTCTTCCCGATCTCTTTTTCGACGCCCGCGGACCTGTGGCTTTCAACGAGGCTCCAGGAAGTCCCCCCGAATCCTGCGACGTCGAATGCGGAAACGTTCAATGCCCTGGCAGTGTCCCCGGATATCCCGCAGCCGGTCTCCTTTGCGATAACCGGGCAGGAGAGCTTCTTTGATACATCGTTTATCTTCTTTGTAAGGCCGGAAAAATCCCTGTTCCCCTCCGGTTGCACCGCTTCCTGCAGCGGGTTCAAGTGCAGCGCAAGGGCGTCTGCGCCTATCATGCGGACCGCCTTTTCACACTCCTTTACGCCGTATCCGTAATTGAGCTGAACTGCGCCGATATTGGCTATCAATAACACGTCGGGCGCAACATCCCTCACCCTGAATGTCTCTTCAAGAGCCGAGTCCTCTATTCCCGCCCGCTGGCTGCCCACCCCGAAACCCAGGCCGTATTCCTGCGCGACGGATGCAACGTCCTTGTTTATCCGCGAAGCCTCGTCTACTCCGCCGGTCATGGCCTCGAATATTATAGGATACTTGAGGGTCTTTCCGAGGAATTTTACGCTCGTGTCGATTACATTGAAATCTATCTCCGGGAGAGCTTTATGGATGAGGCTTATATCGTCCAGACCTGTTTTTCCAGACTCCACGTTCTCCTCTATGCAGATCCTCAGATGGTCAAGCTTCCGGTCCTTGATTTTCATGTTCGGTTATCCTTATGAATCCTTCTTTATTATAGTCCCGATGCCGCGCACGCCTAGAAGCGCCCGCTTCAGGTCGCCGGGAACAAATCCGCTTAATACCTCGGACTCGATCCCGTTGTCTGCAAGATGCAATAATTCGTCAAGCTTCCCCTTCATGCCCCCCGTAACGTCCGTCCCTTTTGCAGAGCCTATCTCCTTAATCCGGTGGATGCTCTTACGCCCAAGCTCTTTTATTATCTTTGCGTCTTTATCCTTCTTCGGGTCTGCGTCGAATATGCCTGGAACGTCGGCGACCAGCAGCACCCTGTCAGCCTTCAATTTCTCTGCAAGATACGGCACCAGGTGGTCCCCGGAAAGGATGTTCACCCCTTTGACCTCGTCCATGAGAACGTCTCCGTAGGAGACCGGCACAAGGCCTATCCCAAGCATCTTTTCAATGACTTCGATTGGGAACCTGACTAATTTTCCGTTCTTCAGGATACCCCCCGCAGAAGGCTGCAAGGCGATCGCGGGAATCCCTTTTTTCCGCAGGGCGCCGACAACGGCATAATCCAGTTCCTCCATGGAGTGATGGGTCTCGGATACGCCCATCACCTGCTCCGCGCTCTTTAGCCCGGAATTCAATTCATGCCTCTTTGCAGGAACATGGCCGAAAGGACCTGCTCCGTGGACGACGAACAAGGAGAAATCAACCTCTTTACGGGCCTGTGCCATCTCTCCTGCCAGTCTCTCCAGGTTCGAAGCATTCACTTCAGGCCTGCTGTCGTCTTTCGCCGTTATCGCAGAGCCGCCCAGTTTTACTATGATCAGTTGTTTTTTCTTCATTCTACAGGTTAATAATGGTCCACGCGAGAATAAAAAAATGAGGCTATCCGATCGTTACTATTCCGTCAATGATCCCGACGGTATTACCCGTGGCAATCTTCGTAATATCTATCTTATCGACGCACGGGATGTCGGATATGATGGCACCCACTGCTACAATGGGTTCGCATTCTGCGTTGATGATTCCTAACGGGGCGCTTCCCTCCTTCTTCATCCTATACAGAGCGTATGAGCCGACTGTAGACCCCTTGCCGTACGGGAAGACGAGTATTTTTCCCGAGACGCTCTGGCCGAACAACTCATGGCCTTTTTCAGTCACAATGCCGGTCTTGGGATCGATATAACCGAAGAACGAGACCGGCGTCTTCGATACAAGGGCAATCCCCCTGGCTGCGCCTTTCATTATGATCCTGCCTTTCTGTTCCATCACTCCCACCTCCCGGAAACAGCCGCATCGATGCATTTCTTAAGTGGGCCGTATCTTGTCGATAATCTGCAGTGCGACGGAGCATAACACGCAGCTTTCCCCGCGTTCGTCGCCATAGTTTTGAATCCGAGCTCTTCTATCGGCGCGACTATCATGCAGGTATCGCTCACAACATGCGCGCCGCTCTTCTCGATCTCTTCCACAAGAGGCGCTGCCTTTTCCCTTATCTTCCTTGCCGTCGTAACCCAGACGCTCGCTTTAACCTTCTTTCCCTTCAGGAGCGCAGCTATCTCTTTCAATTCGTCAAGGGACGCATGGGGGCAGCCGATGGCCACAAAATCGATATCCTGCGAATTGGAATTCAGGGCGTCGTATCCTTCTGAAAGGTCGTTTACGGTCATCCTCTCCGCGTAGGACAGTATCATGTTCTGCTTCTTTGCCTCGGGCGTGACGCCGTCTACGTGATACAGGGCGACCGAGCCTGCGGCGGCCATTGTCGCACCAAGCGTTCTAAGATGGTCGGATCTGATATTTTTGTTCTTTTTGAAGTAGAAATACGGGACCTTCGTTCCCGCCTTTTTCCCGATGACGTATCCAAGCGCGCCATAATCCGCGTGGTCTTTTAATTCGCATTCCACTTCGACAACAAGCGATGCCTTCCTGTTCGCGTCCAGGTGCAGGCCGTACCTCGGCGTGCAGCCGGCGATGGCGGCTGCAAGAGCAGAAGGCCCTCCTTCCCGGTTGGTCCTTGCGCCCATGACCGAGTTCTCAAAGCAAACGGCCGAGGACTCGGACCAGGCGATGTGGTCGCCGAACTTTGGCGCATTCCCGGTCATATAAGGAGCGCACGTGCACGTAGGGGCGATGCCCATCGCGACGTATGCGTCGATCAGTTCTTTCTGCTTTTTGGCGAATCCCTCAGATATTCCAAGCGCCTTCCAGCACTCTATGTCAACGCCCGCGGGATTCAGCGTAGTAGGGACTATGACCCGCGCGCCTTTAGCCGCCCAGTCCTGCAGGAACTCCAGGCCGGCATCTCCCAGATTCTTGTAGCTTACCCCGGAAACCTGGGAACTCGTGATAGGGACCATGTCCCTTGCGCCGTATATCTCCCCGAGGGCGACAAGGATCTCCATTGCCTTCTGGATCCCTTCCCCGTGCTTGCCTGTGAGCATGTCCTGCTCTTCTTTTGTAAGATTCATAACCTATTCTTAAGGATTGTTAAAATAATCCAATTTTTGAAAAGGCACTTTTGGTAGTATATCATTTTTTCTTGTGTCCTCCTCAAGTTTTTCTACAAAAATGTTAAATTCGTCTACGATTTTGTTGTCATACCACTTTTTCGCTTTTCCAGAAATTTTGTCCTTGAACATTTCTTGAAACTCTACTATAAAATAACGATATTTTCTTGCAATGGAATAAATATTATTTTGTAGAGAAAGAATATCAATTTCTTTAACTTCCACACATCTCTCTATCCATTTTTCGAGATTATTCAATTCGCAAGTTAAACTTTCTTGTCTACAATCTCTGTATCTCTCCCATAGTTCTGGTTTAATTTCCGAGTCGGACAATGCATTTGCGTAAAAAATAGAACTCTCGTTATCCCCTCTTAATAATTCGCTCAGTTTTTTAGTCTGAACCCTGAGTTTTTTCAAAATCTCTGCTTTGTATTTGTCTTCAGCTACTCTTTGAGAAATAAAATGCTGTGTTGCATAATCTTTAGTCTTTGAGGATTATTACATAGGCTCTTTTGCCTATGTATTTTTTTTGGGAGTCTATTTTGGCTGAGTTTCCGACGGGCGTCACTATTTTTTCGTAAATGCATTCG
>JBAQYF010000009.1:0-124382 GCA_049299895.1 Candidatus Altarchaeia archaeon | reverse complement strand
ATCCATTTGAAAGACAACGAAAACGACAATACTTGGTCCACAACTGTAAATCTGGAAAAAATACAGGACAGCATACTAAAAAAAGTAGGATGTAATGAGGAAAAACAAGGGAAAACTTAGGTAATTAATAATGAAAAGTAGCTTATTCACGAAGTTCTGCTCTGAGAAAAATCTTGAATTGGCACTAGGCAGATTAAGAACTGATCAAAACAGTTTTTAAGTGCTGGCTGAGGCCAATATTTTTGTTCAAGAAATTAGAACGTTTGTTCAAGAAATTAGAACAGATAAAAAATGAAACCATTTCACACAATAGTACGGTGATCGTTTTGTATTCATCCTGTTGGTCCTAACATTAGGGTTAATCAGTCCTAAAAACAGGAATATTAACATTGTTAAAAAAAAATGGCGAGCTGCTTGTCCCTTTCATCAATGAGCCATCGTTTCAAATATGATACATATGGTTCAGAATTGGGACAATCTGGATTATGAAATTATCTTCTGGGAGAACATATCTACCAAACCAGTAGTTTTTGGTAGATAATTGGTAGGTAGTTTAATAATTATAGTGTAGGAGATAACTTGTCCCTCCAGGACATGCCCGGCGGGCATCTTGACTTTTTCGTGAAAGAATATTTATCTCCTACACTAGTTTTGAGGAGGAAAATATCTAGCAATTTCATCCTCGACTATAAAAGAAGAGGGTTCAGTATGAGTTTACCCCTTCTTCCTCGCATACTCCGCGACGCTATTGAATAGTATCTTCCGTCGCCAGATCCGTTCGCTCCCGTTCTCGTTCAGTCAGCGTTCTGTATCCTCTCCATCACACGCCCAGGGGCGGCGTCATGCCCGCAGGAATTGTAATTCATCCGGAGATCAGTTGGAATAGGTATTTCTTTTTTGCTTTTGTCTTCTTCAATCGGCCGATCCGGGTTAAATGCAGCAGGTCGTTTCTGGCTGTATCGTATGCGGTCCCGTATGTTGTCATGATCTCGCCTATGCTGAATGGTTTTCCCGGGTGTTTCATGAAGTCCTTTAGTATCTCTGCCTGCCTTAAGTTGATGTCTTTTATCCCCTGCAGGAGTTTCATCGCCTCTATCTGCTCCTTTTGTTTGCGTGCGATGTATTCTTCCATGTCGTTCAATGCTTCCTCTATCGCTGATAGGTTGTAATTGATAAAATAGGTCAGGTCGTTCTCGTCTGTTTCGGTATACAGGTATGCGAGGGCGTATTTTCTTTTCGATTTAAGCAGGATCCTTGAGACTGACATGAATTCAAACAGCCAGTATCCCCGGGATAATAGATACCAGTAAAAAACGCTTCGGGCAGTTCTTCCGTTGCCGTCGTTGAACGGGTGTATGTACCCGATGAGAAAATGCAGCATTATGCCCTTGACTACCGGGTGTATGAAGGTATGATCGTCGTTGCTTGCAAATCTGCAGAATTCATCCATCAGCTCCGGGACCTGCTTGTAGTCTGGCGGGCGGTGATATATTTTTTCCACCTCAAGCGGGTCCCCGACAACTATGTCATTATTGTCCCGGAATCTGCCTGAATCGTTTTTGTCTTTTAGCGTGTCTTTTGTTATTTCGTTCTGTATTTGGAGGATGATTTCAGGAGTAATCTCCTTGTTCTTCATCTTTACGATTTTTTCCAGAGTATTATAGCCGTTCAATATCATATGTTCCGAGTAGTTCCCCGGCTTTTTCCGTAATCGAAGCATCTCTTTGGCGATTTTCCTCGTCGTTGCCGCGCCTTCAAGCTGACTGCTGGCTATCGCTTCTTCCATCAAAGAACTTATAATATATCGATCCCTGCCTTCTGTGTTAACGGCTTCAAGCCCGGTCTCAAGATGGCCTGCCGCCCCTGTATCCAGCAGGTGCAATTTACGCAGGGTCTCGTCCAGCAGCACGTACGAAAAGGTCCATCTGTTGAACTTCACAAAACGGGACTGTTGTTGCCGGAACATTTTCATCAGGACCCATATCGGCTCCGGCTTAAGGTTTTCCGGGAGTTTTTTGTATTTTAGTTCATCCCAGTGAAGGTATCTTTTGTTATATTCTATGATCGATGCCAGGACCTCTTTATTCTCTAAAAGCGCAAAGATTTTGCTGTTTTCCTGACCGGGTATTTTGTCGATTTTAGGCGGTTTCCCGGGAATTTTCATAAGCAGATAATCAGATTACTAAAATGTTTCTAACGAATCGTTACATTTTGGTAGATAATTGGTAATATAAGAATAAATACCAATCCAGTAGTTTTTGGTAGATAATTGGTAGATATAGTCGAGGGTATATATCTCTTGATTTTTTCCCCGTAAACTAACTACCCTCGAATATATTCGTGGCCGATATGGTCTAGATATTTATGGCCACGGCTATAATCGCAGGAACAGCTTGATTGGGGTATGCTATCTAAAAAGCGCATGATATGACCTGCTTGCGATTTACACCATCCCACTTGAATAAGCAGTCCAAGGGACAATAGGTAAGATCGCCTGATCCCTTCAACCTTTCTTTCTCGCATACTCCGCTATGCTCTCGAATAGTATCTTCCCGTCTCCCGGTCCGCTTGCTCCGGTCCTTGTCCAGTCCGCGTTCTGTATTTTCTCCATGACCCTTTCGGGGTGGGGCATCATGCCGAGGACGTTTCCTTCCGGGTTGCATATGCCTGCGATGTCCGACAGGCTTCCGTTCGGGTTCCACGGAAATTCTCCTGCTGCGCTTTTGCCATCGGACCTGCAGTAGCGAAATACTATCTGTTTGTTGTCCGTGAGCTGCTGGAGCATCTCTTTGTCTTTTTCTCCGAATGTGAGCCTACCTTCTCCGTGGGCGACGGGGATCTGCAGGACCTGTCCTCTGCCGATCTTTCCTGTGAATGCGCATTTGTTCTCGTGCCTCAGGTATGTTGGACGGCACTGGAATTTTGTGTTGGCGTTGTTCGTCAATACAGCATCGGGTTGATCGGGTATTCCCTTGAATGCCGGGAGGAGCGCGAGTTCCGTCAGTATCTGGAATCCGTTGCATATCCCGCCTACCAGGTACCCGTTGTCTACGAATTCTTTTAATTCGGGCATGAGTTTGCTCTTGATCCTTGCCGCGAATATCGCGCCTGCGCGTACGTAGTCTCCTGCGGACCATCCGCCAGGGAGCATGAGTATCTCGTAGTCTGAGAGCTTTCTGCATCTTTCTTTGGGGACGTCTCCTGTCAATTGTTTCAGATGGACGATCTCGGCTTCAATGCCTACTTTGTTGAGCGCAGTCTTCATCTCTTCTTCGCAGTTGGTCCCTTCTATGATCAGTACGCATGCTTTGTTCACTTTTCGGCCTCCACCGCTGTTTCCCACTTCTCTCGTAGTTCCGGCAGGGGCAATGACACCTCTATTGGTCCGTCGCGTATCTTGATCACTTTGTCTTTCAGTACGCGGCCTATCTTCTTTGCTTCCGGTAATGCCTTCTCGAATTTCTCGCGGTCTTTTGATTCCACTTCGACGAGCCAGCGGCCGTTCGATTCGGAGAAGAGCTTGTGATCCGTGCGCATATCCCCTAAAGGGGCTAAATCGATCGCTATCCCTAGGTCTCCTCCGAAGGCCATCTCTGCGGCGGATGCGAGCAGCCCGCCTTCCGATAGGTCGTGGCAGCTTCTCACGAGAGAGTGGTCCATCGCGTATAGAAGCTGCTCCATGTGTTCTTTTGTTTTATTCACGTCCGCTTTTGGAACATATCCACCAAGGTATCCCATGACGTTGTAATACTCTGATCCTGCGAGTTCCTTTTTGGTTTCGCCGATTATGTAGAGAAGGTTTCCTTCATATTTCAGGTCTGTTGTTATCGCTTTGCGTACGTCCTTTACTATCCCTACCCCGAGGATCGTCGGGGTCGGAGCCGCGGGACCCATCGCTCCTTCGTTGTAGAGGCTTACGTTCCCTGAGACGAACGGCGTGCAGAAGGCGTTCGCAGCTTCCCGCAGCGCGTCGCATGCCCTGATCAGTTCCCCCAGTCTTTCTGGCTTCTCGGGGTTGGCGTAATTCAGGCAGTCGGCGACGGTGTGGGGTCTTGCATTCACTGCGACAAGGTTCCTGACGGTTTCGTCCATCGCGTTCATGGCCCCCCAGTATGCATCTATCTTGCAGTATTTCGGGTTGACGGCGCATGTGATGGCAAGGCCCCGGAAGCTGTCCTGCAGAGGTTTGATAACGGCCGCGTCCCCGTGGCTTTGTTTTCCGATGACTCCCTGCATGGGTTTTAGTATTGTGTTCCCGCGCACTTCGTGGTCGTATCTTCTTATGACCGATTCCTTGCTTCCCACGCGGGGCGAATGCATGACCTTTAGCGCCGCTTCTTTCAGGTCCGGCATCTTGTGCTCGACGTCTTTTTCTATAAGCTCTTTAACAGTATAGGGCCGCTCGTAGCGTACGCCTTTTATCAGGAATTCCAGGTCCAGGTCGAGGACTGTCATTCCTTTGTAGACTGCTTTTATCCTTTTTGAGCCGTCGACTGTTCCCACTATCGCCGCAGGTACGTCCCAGTAGTCGAATATGGCAAGGACTTTTTCTGCGTTATCTGGTTTTACCGAGAGCATCATGCGTTCCTGCGATTCCGATACCCATATCTCCCAGGGGGCAAGGTTGTCCTGTTTCAGTGGGACTTTGTCGAGGAATACTGTTGCCCCTTTTCCTCCTGAGTATGCCATCTCGGCAGATACGCATGATAGGCCGCCTCCTCCGAAGTCTTTCATCCCGGTTAGCAGGCCTTTTTCGTTTACGTCCAGGCAGGCGTGCATCAATGGTTCTTTCATGATGGCGTAGCCCAGTTGTACGGCAGGGATGTCTGATTCGCTTTCTTCACCTAATTCTGCGGATGCGAAAGTTACTCCGTGTATCCCGTCTCGTCCGGTCTTCCCGCCAGCGACTATGTAAACGTCTCCTACGTTTCCGGCTATGCTCCTGGCTATCTTGTCTTTTCTCATGAAGCCTATGCATCCTACGTTGACTAGGCAGTTTCCTACATATGATTCGTCGAATTCGACAAGGCCTGAAACAGTAGGTATCCCCACCCTGTTGCCGTATGCTGCAATCCCGGAGACAACGCCGGAAAATAGGTATCTTGGGTGTTTCGTGCCTGCAGGTAATTTTTCTTCCGGATAGTCGAGGGGGCCGAAGAATATCGGGTCTATGAGCGCTATGGGTTGTCCGCCCATGCAGACGACGTCTCTTAGTATTCCTCCGATGCCGGTCGCTGCGCCCCCGTACGGGTCCAGTGCGGAGGGGTGGTTGTGCGATTCGAGCGCTACGACGTAGCCGTGTTCTTTATCGAAGTCTATGACTGCGGCGTCTTCCGAGACTATGCAGATGTCTTTGGGGGTGTCTGTTTTTAGAACGGTTCTTTCCAGTATGGGCCTGCTGGTCTTGTAGCAGCAGTGTTCGCTCCATGACTGGGCGAGTGCTTCCAATTCTACGTCTGTTGGGTTCCTGCTCTCTTTTCTGAAATAGGCTGCGACTTTTTTTATCTCTTCAAGGCTTAAGCCAAGGGCTCTTTCCCTGCAGATTCTTTCCAGATCGCGGTCTCCTGCTTCGGTTATTCTTATTTCTGAAACCTTGTCCGTTATCTTTCTGTAGTATTCAGCCATCTTTCGTAAAAGAATTAGGTATCTGGAGAATTTTAATTCTAAAAAAAAAAGCAAGAAAACGCAATTTAAGCCCGGGCGCTATCCGGCTCTCGATTTGGCCCGTCCCGCATAAAGCAGAATAAAAAGTATCCCTCCGGGGGAGAGTGCCGACTGCAACCAATCATGCAGGAATTATCCGGCCTTAATTCAACAGAAATCTTATTTAAACAGGGGATAATTCGCCGTTTTATTGATCCTGAGGGCTAGGGCTCTTATCCTGGAGGGTTTGATCTTTTTGGGTGCCTGGTTTTCTATCAGTATTCCTGCAAGTTTTTTTAGTTCTTTTCCGGAGGGTGAATTAGGCGCGTACAAAAATACCGGTTTTTTCTGCGACAGGGCTTCGTATACCTTGGGGTCTTCTGGTATGGAGGAGATTACCTTGGTGCCCAGTGTTTCCTCTATTTCCTGGAGGTCCAGTTCGTATCTCTTTTTCCTGACCCTGTTTAATACTATGCCCCTTACTTTGACTCCGCATTCGGCGGCTTCTTTGATTGCTTTAAGGCTTCCGCTTATGCTTGGGAAGTCGGGGCTGCTTATCAGGAGTATCTCGTCGGATAGGGAGATTATGTTTTTTAGGTTGCTGTCCAGAGAAGGGGTCGTATCGAGGAGTATCAGGTCATATTTTCCGGATAGTTGTTTTATTGCGTTTTCCATCTCGCCCGCGTTGATCGGCTCTGAGGATAATGAGCCTATAATTGCATTCAGACCTGAGTCTGTGTGCACGTGTATTGCGGAATCGAGAGGGAATCTTCCGCCGAGAGCATCATGCAGGGTGATGTCGGGATCTATCAGGTTCAGGTGGAATCCAAGGCATGGCATGTCATAGTCGCAGTCGATTATAAGCGTTTTGAGATTGTATGCGCGGCTCATGAGTACTCCAAGGTTCGATGCCACGGTAGTTTTTCCCACTCCTCCTTTGACCGAGATGACGGAGATTATCCGGGCCTTGTTTTCTCCCGCGGGGGTTTCTGGAGGCGTCATGCGCTGCCTCGTCCCATGTCCTTTAGGATATCCGTTTCCATTAGATTTGCCGCAAGCTGCCTGTAAGCCTTGCCTGCCGGAGAATTTGGAGCATACAATACGACCGGCATGTTCCTTGAAATTGCTTCAGGGACTTTGTAATCCTCGGGTATCGTTCCTATTATGGGGGCGGATATTATTTCTTTCACGTCTTTGACGTTTAGTTCGTCTCCGGCGCCTCTCACCCGGTTTAGAACGATGCCTAGAACGGTTTTCTCTTTTTCTTCTGCTAGTTTGACGGATTTGATGGCTGCGGAAACAGACGGGAAATCAAGGCTGCTTATTATTATCAGGGCATCGCTGCACTCGATTATTTCAAGGGGCTCGTTTCCTGCCCCGGGGGGTGAATCCAATAGTACCAGGTCGTATTTTTTGATATGATTGTTTGTCCATGCAAGAAGTTCTCCGGGTTTTATCCGGGTCTTGGACATGGAACCGGGAATTACGTGCAGACCTGAAGAGTGTATGCGGACTGCATCCGGGAGCGTTGCGCCTACTTTTGCTATGGCGTCCTGTAATGTATTTTCCGCGTCAGCCGTGTGCAGGTGCAGGCCGAGGTTTGGCACGCCGGCGTTGCAGTCTACCGCTACGCAGGATAGCTTGTGTTCCTTAGTCAGTATTACGCCGAGGTTGGACACAGTGGTGGTCTTTCCCACGCCTCCTTTAACGGATATAAAGCCGATTACCTTACCGTCTCCCTCAGACATCTTTTATTTGGTTTTTTCCTTTATTGTTTTAAGAGTTTCCTTGTTATCCCCCCTTTTATCGCCTGAATCGGATGATCCTGCAATGCTTGTCTTGTGTCCCTTTCTGGCGTTCATGTGACCGAATATAAGGTCTTTTGTCATTCTCAGGTCGTATAATTCCTCAAGCCTTCTGCCTTTCCGTTTCTTCATGAAGAGGTCGTAGCCCACCAGTATGATGGCCAGGCATGCTATAATCACTCCGGCGATCCATGTAGGCGACAGGGGTGTGGACGCTTCCACCGGGACGAAGACAACGTTTGGTTCGGATGATTTTTCCGATTTTATGCCTGCAAGTTTAAGCACGCTGTTTTCAATGTCGGTCTTTGCCGAATCCATTGTTTCTTTGCCGTCAATGTACCTCCTGCCGGATATGTCTTCCCGGGCCCGGTTTATCTTGTCTTTGGAGGAACTCAGCAGTTCGAATATCTCAGACAGTCGCACGTCGTCCTCTCTCATGCCGGTCTTTATGGCTTCGCTCCAGACGTCGTCTGCAAGCTTGTTTATGTCGTCGGCCTCCATGTTTAAGGTTTTCGCCGTTTCCGCCGGTCTTGGGAGCACCACGAATTTCATCGAGCGCTCGTCCACCGCGTCTTGGGATATTATTTTTACTACCGTATTATAGTCTGCCGGGTTAAGGTTGTCAGGTATCCTGGCATCGATTATGAAAACCGCCCTTGCACCGGGCTCAAGGAGATCTACGCTCGCTGGTATGACTTTTTCTACGTTGAGTGCTCCGCCAAGGAATACCGTGACGTCGTTTAGGAGCACGTTGCCCGTGTTTTCCACTATTATGAGTATGGGCTTTGAGTCCCCGGAAAACGCCTGGACTACGGGGGGATAATCATAGAATGAAACTTCCGGGCTGGGTTCAACTGGCAGGGTTGTTGCTACAGTGGTGGTTTGTGTAACTGCCGGTTCTTCGGGGTCGGTATGGCCCCCTCCGCCGCCGGAGGTAGACGAAGACTGCGTGGTTGTCGTTACGTTTGATACGCCCCGGGTGGTGGTCGGGGTGGAATAGGTCGTAGTTGTCGCGGGGAGGATGACGTCAAAGAAAGCCTCGCTCCATGCCTGGGTCCCCATATAGGATACGGTCACACGGAAGATATATCGCCCGGGCATGGAACTGTTCGTAAGATACAGAACAGGCACCCGGTATATGGTTGTGTTTATTGCCACCATCTCTGAGAAGTGGTCTACGGTCCTGTTCAGTGGGTCGATTATTCCGTAATCTATCTGTATATCGTCCAGGCCCTCGGGGCTCATCTTCGTAATGGCCACGACTGCGTAGAACGAGTCTCCTGGAGGTATTGTTTTTTTGTTTGAGGGAATGTCTATAGAAACGTCAAATAGCACCTGGAGAGGGGGTCTTGGAGGTATGTAGCATTGATAGGCGTAGTCGGCGTTGTTTGAGGATACGTTGCTTGACGCATTCGCCTCTCCGTCGGAGACCAGCACTTTTACACGGTAGAACAACGGCAAAACTTCGTTGCCCATGCGGGTCTCGTCGCTATTGTCCATCATGTAGGCATACCTATAGGTCGCCTCGATTCCTGAGCCGGACTCAAAGGATGCGTCAACATAGGATGAGCCGAACCGGGGGTAATCCGTTTCCCCGGTCCCGTTCCAGAGAACTATTTTTATCTTCACATTCCCCCTAAGAGAGACGTCTGAAAACCCGTTATCGTCCTGCACCTTTATCTGGACATATACCGCCTTCTTGTCCGGGGCTGCAAAAGACGTAGCAGGAACGTTATTTGTGTTGTCAAGATACATAGAATAAGTTTTTACCGAGACTATCTGCGGCCCGGTATTGACCACCTCGACTAAAGGCTCCAGAACAGAGTTAACGCTTAAGGTAAGAGAGAGGACCAGCAAAGCCCATGCGAGCGCCTTTCTGGATCTAGTTACCATCATTAGAAATTAGTTTGAACACCTATAAAAACGTATAAATAGGAGTATACCGCTCTTATCTGGAATCTGCAGAATCATTCTTGGGGGGGTTTTTCCTGGCTTTCCAAAGTATCATGCCGATTACTACCGCAGCCAAAAGGACTGCCGCCGCAACCAGCATGCTATTGGTATCTATGCTCCCCCCGCTTGCTTCAGGCACCGTGGAAACAACCTGTTCTGCAGGTTTTTCCTTGATGTCCCTGACATTCAATACTGATGATTTTTCAGCCGACTGTTTCTTGGAAAAAGACGTCTTGCCGGTTATGGAATATCTCCCCGGTTTCTTGGGAGTAAAATACGCGGTCAGGTCTACTGTTTCACCGGGAGCCGCTTCCACTACGTCACTCTCCAGCAGGCCTTCGACCGAGCCGTCGAGCAAAGCCTTGCCCTTGAATACTACCGGAGTGGATACTACCCCGTCGTTTTTGAATGATGCGTTTACCTCTACTATCTCCCCGGTATACACCCATATCTTGTTGAGGGATACGCGTATAAGAGTCCCTCTAACCCTGAGGGATCCTCTCTCAAGTATTTCAAGGGGTAAAACGCTTTCCGAGACGACCTGGTCGTCAAGGTACGCGGTGAATCTGGCCCAGTATTTGCCGATGGTTAACGTGTGTGGAACGCTTATCAGGAAATCCTGCCGGGTTGTTGGGAGGATCAGTTTGTCTGAGTATTCGTATGTTGTCAGGACTTCCGTTTTGTCCTCGCTTAGTATCTCGATGTTCAGCCGGGGTGTCAGCCTGACGTTCCCGTCGTTCTCCAGGCTTACGGAGAATTCAACAGGCATCCTTTCTTCAGTTGTCCCGTCGTTTGTTATGTAAACGCTTGGAGCGGTATAGTGCTTTTTCTCCAGGTCGCTTACTTCCACGGAATATTTCAGGGATACTCCGGTGGATATCTGGGAGCCCATTCCTCCTGAGACGCTTGCGTTGGGTTTTATGATCACGGTAATGTATCCTTCATATACGCCGTTCGGGGCGTCTTCTGCAGGTTCTACCATTATCTTGAGGGCCTGATGTGATCTTGGATTGAGAATGAAGTTTTTGTCAACGCTGTAAGAAAACCATTTTTCTGCGGGGCCGGTTGCCGTTATCTCGCAGTTTAGGGGGGCCTCGCTTGAAGTGCTCAAAGTGATTATCTTCTCGGAGTAGCCGCTTCGCAGGACGCCTTCGAACTTGGCAGCCCCGGGGCTTAGGCCAATGCTCGCCGCCGAGAATGCGTCATATGATGAGGAAAGGAGTAGGATAGACAAAAAGATTATCTTAACCCAAGCATTTACTGTCTTTCTCATTATCAGTCTATTATACTTAGAGAAAAAAGCTTAAAAATAAAGAAAATAAGAAAATATAGAAGGCATTTGCCTTCGCTCCTTAGACCGCTATGCCTGTAACAGTCACATTGCCTACGCAGGTACCTTTAACCCCGACGGGTACTCCGATAGCCCAGTAAGTGTTAAGAGTACCGTTTTGATCCTCTACGAAAGGGGATATCCCTTCAGGCTGCAGGGTGAATCCGCTAACTGTTGCCGCAGTTCCTGTGAGCGCCGTGCTCATCGCAGTATATGCCTGGTTCGTAGTGGAATATTTTATGTTCGTGAGGGGGATATTACCGGTAGTGCTGCATACCATCGCAGTTCCGTTTACCTGGATGCCTATCTGCACGTTCCCTTCATTTGTGATGTTGGCTATAAGCGTGCTGCTATCCGTATCGGGAGACATGCTTCCGTAGGCGAGCGTGTTGTTTGCGACCGTCATTGCTACGAGCGCCGAGACCGTAGTACTTGTCAAGTTCGATCCTGTAGCCGATGCGGAGTCTGTTACGGTTATGTTGCAGTACCAGGTTCCGTTCGTCGCTTCGTGCTCGAAGTATATCTGGCATATTATCGGCACATCGTTTGCGCTGCCGGCCCCTATGTCACATTTTGTCACGCCGAGTGTTCCGTTCACTGCGCTGTAGTGTAGGTTCTTATCGTTTGTTGCTCCTACGCTGCTGGTGGAGTGATAGAACTTGGCCGATGCGGAAACTATGTCCTGCCAGCCGTTTACGTCAGACGCCGTGGCATTGCAGGATACCAGGTTGGTATCCAGCGAAGCCGTGAGTGATATGCCGGCGCCCCCAACAGAGTCGTTGAAGAGCATTGTCGTGTTGCTGATGGTGGGAGCCACGTTGCTGATATCCACAGTCATGTTGAACCGGTCATTGTTAGCTGAAAAAACGCTTGTCGCCGTAAAAGAAACAAACATCAATACCGCTATGCCTATCAGTATGCTTGTTGAAGCAATCAGATACTTACCTGTGTTCATCTTGATAATTTTCATTTTTCCGCCGGAGTTTTAGTAATTAAAGAAATATCCTATTTTGATTATTTTATTGGCCGGGTATAAATACCTTTCGGTTTCATTTAATTTATGATTACTTTTATATGTTACAATAAGCAGATAGCAGCAAAAGAAACCAAAAAAACCCGATATCCTGATGGTTTCTAGTGTGAGTTTGCTTATTTAGAGAGTATAAACAGCAAATAATGTGAAAACCGAAAGGTATTTAAGGAATTGCAAATAAAGTATCTACTGAAGTATTGACTGGGTAGTACGCCAGCTTTGCATAAATAGGGGTAAGAATGAAAAAAGGGGATAAAGCAATGGGGCTGGTGATAACCATCCTTTCAATCGCATACCAGGCCTACGCCGCAAACATCCTGGAAACAGTGGGCGGATTGAACAACCTCGTATACGGAATAGCGGCGGGCTTAGCCGCTCTCATGATAACGCTTCATGCCGTCAGGTGGAAGACCGCAGACAACCCGAACGATCGCGAAGAGGCAAAGAGAGGGATGATAAACGTCATACTCGCACTCATATTGATAATGGTTGCAGGCGCCGTGATCTCGGCAATATACGTTAAACCGCCGGAAGTAGAACCTGCGACGACCACGAGGATATCGACTACGCGGGCGCCGCCGACGACTGTAACCACCACAACTACGCTACCAACCACCTCAACGACTACAATCACAACCTCGACCACTACTACGACGTTAGACCCTGCAACGCTGCTGACTGCAACCAATCTTGCGAAATGCATTAGAAAAGCCGGCGGAAAACTGATTACCAATCCCCCGACATGCCCCTACTGCAGAGACCAGGAAAGAGTATTTAAAAATGATGCCAGCGATGGGCAGGCAGCCTACAACAGCATCGACAAACCGAGTCCGAGCGGAGGCATACCGCGCTGGGAATGGGGGAGCAAACGGGTAGTAGGATGCCATAGTTTCAAGGAACTAAACGGCCCGGCGATGTTCAATTGCGGCCTGGTGGCGGTTAAAGGGCATACTTATCAGACATGTTGATTAAATAAAACAATGAAAAACAGCAAAAAATGGCCGGTTTTGGGATTGATCGCATTAACCTTGATAGCCTGTTCTGTTCCCGCTCTCGCCGAAGATATATCATTCAACGTATCGATGTCTAAAAAGAGCTATGCTCCAGGAGAAGAATTAGTCCTGAACTATGAGGTGAATAACCCGACAGACAAGAATGTGACATACAAATGCATGGTCACATACGATCCGCCGACGAGCAAGACCCCGGGCTGCATACTCAAAGAGGTAACCCTCGAACCGGGCCAGAGATTCACAGGATCCATTGTCTCCACCGCCGAGTTCGCTGTTGAGACAGGAGCCCAGGTCAAACTGATAGACGTAAACGACAACGTACTGTCAATCCAGAATATACCCATCATAAGAGTGAACGAAGAGATTAAAGCAGAGTGCGGAAACGGCCTGTGCGACGGCGGCGAGAACTATCAAAGCTGCCCGCTGGATTGCATATCCGGCGGGGCGGACGGATCCTGCGATGCCGTCAAAGACGCCGTGTGCGACCCGGATTGCGGAAGAACTGATGATGCGGACTGCGTCTGCAATAACGACAGGAACTGCGAGAAGGGAATAGAGAGTTACATGAACTGCCCCCTGGATTGTCCCTCGGGATCGTCCGACGCCTACTGCGACGGATTATCCGACGGCGTATGCGACCCGGATTGCGCCAAAGAGCAGGATAAGGACTGCAGCGCAGGGGATATGTCGTCTTATCTTCCGTATCTCGGGATAGGCCTTGTGCTGGTGGCAGCGATGGTCTTTCTCGGTTACAAGAAAGCCCAGTCCCGGAAGATAGAGGAGGAAAAAGAGGAATTCCTCAAGTGGAAACAGGAAAGGGGCGGGCAATAAAAAAAAACTCCCCCGCGGGAACGGACATGGCATCCTCAAAAAAAACCATTACAGGATTATCCCTTTTTTTCATCGCATCCATTATGTTCTCCGCATTTTCAACATACGCCTACGGGACCACGACCACGCTCAACGTCACGGACCCCGGGAAGGCAATCGAGAAACGGGTGAACGAAGTCGTCTGCACCCTCTTCAACCTCGTTTTGATGGTCGCAGGCGCAATCGCCGCTCTGGTGATAATGTTCGCGGGATTGAAGTATATGGGGGCGCAGGACGATCCATCCAAGGCGGACAACGCCAAGAAGATGATAGGCTACGCGCTCACAGGAATGGTCCTGGTCTTTATCGCCTGTCCTCTGGTAGACCTCCTTGTAACTAATACAAAGATAGTCCCCTTCGAGCAATCCTGTAAATGCTTCGTTTCAAACGGGGGTGGAGGAGGCGGAGGAACCACCACTACGACCTTTGGATCCGGCACTACCACTACGACGACCGGCGGCGGAGGCACTTCTACCAGCACTACGACAACGAGCACGATACCCCCTGGAAAACTGCTAACCGCAGAGAATCTTGCATCCTGCATAAACGCTAAGGGGATTTTTTATACGGATCATAACTGCCATTACTGTATCCTGCAGAAGAGCTTGTTCTATGCGGAAGTGGGCGCAGACGTGGGAAACGGGAAGAACGTTTATGATAGTATTTTAACCATTGATCCGAACCCGGCCAATTCTCCTTGCGGCTCAGGAGGAGGCCTTATTCCCTGCTGGTCTTATCCTGCCGGCGGAAAGAAGGAAAGCGGCTGCAAGACATTCCCTCAACTGAGGAGCATATATGAATGCGACCTTATAGAGGTTCCGGGCCACAGTTATTACACAATATGTTCATAAAAAATGAGAAAAAACACGTTCATCGTGCTTGGCTTGATGCTGCTGATCGTTTCATCCATCGCGTCTACGACCACGCAGCCTTCCAGGACAGACGTCCTGAAAGCGGAATGGAACCGCACGTTATGCATAGCTCTGCGCGTGCTACAGATCCTCGCGGTTGGGGTCGCAGCACTTCTGATAATGGTCGCGGGCCTAAAGTATATGTCTTCCGAGGACGTGTACGACAGAAACGAGGCCAAGAACATGATAATAAGGGTCCTATGCCTCCTTGCGGTGATAGCAGTCTCCGTGCAGGTAGTCAACTACCTGGTTTCCGGGAGCAATATAGGTGCTTTGGACATCGATTCATGCAGCGAGCTCTTCCCGGCCACTACCCGGGTGGTGACACCCACGTCGGTTCCTACCACCGGCCCGACTACGACGACAAACGGAACGACCACCACAGTAGCATCCACGACGAGCAGTACGACTACAACGACTCTGGGATCGTGCGATGATCCCAATAACCCGTATTCTATATACGGGACAAAGAACCCGTGCCAGAAAGGAGACCTGCACAGAACGTGCCTCGTCGACATTGCCAGCCTGAATCCCATAGGCCCCGCAAACGGCATACCCGACCTGGACGATATACTGGGGACCGGTTTTACCAAGTGCTGCTGCGATCAGGGATATGCGAATTGCTGCAAATAACATTATTAATAAGCATGTACAAAATATTTATCAGGGAAAATGAATAACAAAAAAGTCGCCGTCGCAATCGTCATTTTAGGCGCTTTAGTGATTATCCTTTTATATTATTTTATGCTGAAAAACGACATGGAAGAGGCGGGCTCCAATGATAAGAATGAGCCGGTAACTCCTCTTTCGGATTTCGAGCTTACGGCCTGTAATGCCGCGGACAGGAGCGGGACGTGTTTGACTAAGCTTCCCAAGCTCAATCTAATATCCCCCGAAGACTGTTGCAGCTATTTGGGGAAATGCTGTCAAAATAGAGGTTAAAAATGAAAAAAGGAAAAAACATAGTTTTTGCATTGGTGGCGATTTTTTTAACATTATCGATGAGTTGTTTCGCAGGTATCGGTTTCATCACAGAAGATGAATACCTCAACGCTTATTTTAATACATACAAGGTATATCTGTCGGCAGACATGGGAACATCGCAGTTGACGGATTCCAAGAACAACGTCCTGGACCTGATAGAGTATTATCTAACCACCAGGGCGGAACTATCCGACTTTCTCTGGCAGAAGGGCGCAAATTCAGGCAGGCAGATTCGGACCATATTGGACATGAATGAAGCCCCCTGCGTATGCGATGTAAATACCGCCTGCCAGGCGACGGGCGACGTCTGCTGCTGCCACCAGGTGCAGGGAGTATGCGACACCGTACAGGCAGGGATGACCAAGCAGTGGAAAGCAACCAAGAACTGCGCCGCAGGATGCTGCGGGGACTACTGCTGCGGCGAGGAGCCTACGGCGAACTGCTACTCGAACAAGCAATGCTACCTGACAAAGGGGCCGTGCCAGGCCTGCCAGAAAGCAGGGCAGGACTGCGTCTACGAGACCAACCAATGCGCTGTGGACGCGGATTGCGGCAAATACGCATCCAACTGGATATGTAATCCATCCTTCAAGTGCTGCGTACCGCCGCAGGTCACCACAACGACAAGCACCACGACGACTACGCTCGCAGGATGCCGCTCGGACCGGCAATGCATCGCCGAGAACGGGGCATGCTACGTATGCCCGTCTTTCGGGGCGACATGCACGCTCCAAGGAAACCAGTGCACTGCGGACAGCGACTGCGTGAGCATGTTCGGAAAAGCAGGAGGGGTTACATGCAACACGGCAACAGGCTGCTGCAACACCCCCGTGGAATGCTCAACGAACGACGACTGCGAGACCATATACGGCCCCCACTGGGCATGCTACTCCGCGCAGTACTGCACGTACTACGGGACGAACACGAACTGCTCGGACGGAACGAAGATAGGGCACTGCAACAGCGCCCAGCAGAGATGCATGGACGGACCATATGGAGATGCCATACTCGCAACGGATACGACTTATTGTTGATAAACGCTTTTATACAACGGAAAAAATATCATATATGAGGCTTAAGTGAAAAAAATGGAAAACAAAAACATAGCAATAGTTTTGGTAGTCGCAGTCGTGTTGATGGGGTTCTTCGCCCTGGATAGTCTGGGGCCCAAGGGTACGCCGTCAATCACTCCCACTACCCGCGCAGAGGAAACACAGACCACCGTTGCCACCACGCCGACGGGAGTGACCCAGGAGAATGTGCCGCTCTCGGAGCTGCAGGTAACGGCGTGCAACGCCGCGGACAAGGCGCAGACGTGCCAGACAAGGTTACCGAAGCTTGTAGGCCTCGTGACACAACAGGATTGCTGCAAATATCTCAAGAAGTGCTGCTAATCCCGGGAAGGGGAATCAGTTTATTATTATTACTTTTTCAACGCCCGGGAGAGCAAGTATTCTGTCTATAAGCTCTCGGGGTATCGGTTTTTCCGTAACGACGGTCATCACGTTCGAGAACATCGGATCGCTCGTAGTAATCTGCCTTACGCTTACGTCCGCGTCGGCGATGATCTTTGCAACGCCCGCGATTATGCCTTTTGATGAGGGGTCTTTTACGGTCAGTTCTATTGCGCCGAAGCCCAGTTCTGATGCGACGTCTTTTAGAACGAGCGTGGAGTTGAGTTTTCCGAATATCCTCATTAGGCGCGGATTTTTGGCTATCGCGTCCGCAGCCTCCGTGACGACTCTTCTGTCAAGGTCCAGCGAGCGCGCTATCGAGGCGCTTGAGACGTCTATGTCGCCCACGTAGAATCCTCCGTCTGGGGAGACTCTTATCCCTTTCTGCAGGAGGAATTCTGCGACCAGGCGCTGGGATTTTTTTCTTGGGAATACCTCTTCGAGATTTAACATATTAATTACGGGATGTTCTAAATTATTATTCAAACACAATTTAAAAAGTAAAATAGGAGAGGAAAGAAAATGCTAAAAGACATTCCGACGTTGAACGATTACGAGTTTAAGGGAAAGACCGTGCTGTTGAGGATAGACGTAAACACCCCGATGGATCCGAAGACCGGGGAACCGTTAGACGACAGGAGGTTCCGGTCACACAGGGACACCATAGACGAACTGGTCAGGAAGAAGGCAAAGATAGTTATAATGGCCCACCAGGGCAGGCCGGGGGACCCGGATTTTACGCCTCTTGAGAAGCATGCGACAAAGCTTTCCGAGATAACAGGATACAAGGTCAAATACGTTGACAGCATATTTTCTTCCTACGCCCTCGCAGAGATAAAGAAGATGAAGGAAGGGGAGATAATACTCCTTGAGAACGTCCGGTTCTATTCAGAGGAGAACATGGACAGGCCCGCAGACGCGCAGGCAACGACGATACTCGTGCAGAAGCTCAAATCCGTTGCAGACGTCTACGTAAGCGATGCGTTCTCTACGGCTCACAGGAGCCAGCCGACGCTAGTCGGATTCCCGGTGGTCATGCCGTCCGTCGCAGGAAGGCTGATGGAAAAAGAGATACGCACGATTGATGACATACTGAAGAAGCCGAAGAAACCGGTCGCATTCATCCTTGGAGGAACGAAGGCCGACGACTCGTTCAAGGCAATAGAGAAGGCACTTGAGAACGGGATAGACTACATACTGACCGGGGGACTGGTCGCAAACATATTCCTTGCCGCGAAGAACTACAGGATTGGAGACCCGAACATAGAGTTCATCCGCGGAAAGAAGATGATAGAGCAGATAGACGTCGCAAAGGCGCTCCTGGCCAAATACGAAGGCAGGATAATACTGCCGGTTGATCTTGCCGTCGATGCCGACGGGAAAAGAACCGAGATACCCGTAAGCAGCCTGCCCACAAGATTCGCGATAAAAGACATAGGAAGCCAGACTATCGAGAAATACAAAGAGATAGTTAGGAAGGCAGGAACGATATACGCAAAAGGCGCGCTCGGCCTCTTCGAAGACAAGAAATTCGCGATCGGAACCATCGAAGTGATGAAAGAAGTCGGGAACTCGAAGGCATACGCGATAGTCGGCGGAGGACACCTGGTGGCCGCTGCGAAGGAATTGAATCTGGAAGACAAGATAACGCACATAAGCAGCGGAGGAGGCGCATCCATCAGCCTGCTAGCAGGATACAAACTGCCGGCGGTGGAGATATTGCGCAAGAAAAAATAATATGAAGAAGCCTTTTGAGCTATTGCTATCGGCCCTGGCTCTGGTGGGAACCGGAGCCCTTGGTTTGATAGGCGTATACCTCAGTCTCGGGACCGGGCAGAACATCTCTCTCCTGGTTATCCTGGCTACGGCATACGGCTTGGCTCATCCGATCCTTGCGTATCTATTGTGGACCACAAGAAAGGGCGCGCTTAAGGCTGCAAAAATCGGAATATGTTTTTTTTTATTTTCTTCCTTTTTTCTATATCAGATAATAGACCCGATAATTCTGATATTGAATTCTCTGGTATACGCTTATACTATGTTGTATCTTGTCAGGCCCGACATCAGGGATGTTTTCAAATAGGGAAAAAACTTTTTTAAAGTATTAGATTGATGCCTTTCTCTAGTCCTGACACAGTTCTAGAACCACGTTTTAATAAAGGTTTTATACTATTCAAACAAATAGACTAATCTAAAAATCACATATTATAGCAAAAATTATAGCAAAATGAAAAGAAACTGGGTTCTTTTAGGAGGAATGACGACCATAATTATTTTTTCTTTGATCTCTTTTGGTGCAGTGATAATCGACGACAGCCAGGATAACAACGATAACAGCCAATACCAGTGCGATGAGAACGGGAATCTTGCACGCTGCACAGGAATGATCGAATGCGTGAACGTCCAGGGGGCGAATTTCGACTGCGTGAGGAACAAATGCGTATACAAAGGATCACAGGGTCCATGCAGTGACGGAACAGCAATAGGGCAGTGCTCCACGAAAAACCCCGGGCAAAGATGCATAGAAGGACCCACCGGCCCAAGCCTCGGAAAAATCATAAATGACCCATGCTGCAAAGGAGGAACAACACCAACAACACAACCAAACGGATGCAACATAGACGGATGGTGCAACCCCTCGTCTGGAGAAACAATGCAAAACTGCCCCGCCGACTGCACATGCAACAACGACGGAACATGCGACCCGCCAAAAGAAACGCCGGAAACATGCAGAGACTGCGAAGGCCTGACACCCGATAACACTGATGAGAACTATTTCAAGGATAAGACCATCTCTACCGAAGAATACAACAGGGTATATTTTGTCATATACCGGGACAGGATTGAAAAGGGGACGAAATTTTCGGACAATGAATTGTCAGACATAGTAGACTATGCCAAGACAAACGAAAAAGACCTGTCGGGCAAGTTGTACACAAAAGGATCCAAATCAAATGAAATTATCGGGACGATACTACTGAATGCGGGAGCAAACTTCGGGACTACGCTTGGAGCGGGAGGATGTACAGACCACGACGAATGCTCGCAGGCATGTTCTACTCAATGCCCTCCAGGAGTATTCGGATGCTGCAGCGGATGCGACATAGGACAATGCGTCCAGGGAACATGCCAATGCGTAAGATCAGAAACATACTGCGCCAACCCCGCGATTCAAGTATGGGCACAATGCACCGGAGCAGCAAACAACTGGTGTTACACGGCATTAGCCGATGACAACACATTATGCTGCGTGAACCAGGACTCGGCATACCAAGAATGCTGGGGGGGCCAAATATGCGACACGGCAACCCAAACATGCGTGGATGACCCTCAGGGAGGATGCACGATAAACTCTGACTGCCCGCAAGGACAAAAATGCGACAACGGAGTATGCGTTGATTCGGGGAGCTGCTCGGACCACGACGAATGCTCCAGGGCCTGCAACAGCAACTGCCCGGAAGGCATATTCGGATGCTGCAGCGGATGCGACATAGGACAATGCGTCCAGGGAACATGCCAATGCGTAAGATCAGAAACATACTGCGCCAACCCCGCGATTCAAGTATGGGCACAATGCACCGGAGCAACAACAACTACTACAACACTCGGAGGAACAGCCTGCACAGACCACGACGAATGCTCGCAGGCATGTTCTACTCAATGCCCTCCAGGAGTATTCGGATGCTGCGACGGATGCAACATAGGGCAATGCGTCAACGGACAATGCGAATGCCAGGTATCACAAAGCTACTGCGGAACGACGCCAAATTTCCAAGTTGGACAATATTGCACAGGCGGGGGAGGAGGGGGCTGCTATGATACCATTGACACCGATGGAGAACCATGCTGCCACGACAGCACAAACTGGCCGGGATACTGCTATCCTTACGAAACATGCGACACAACAACAGGATTCTGCAAGGACTCGGGAGGAACGACGACAATCTGCAATAAGGCCTGCTCCGATAAAGGCTATAGATATTACAATTGCGATTACAATACCTGCCAGTCCCCTTTCGTTCCCATCGCCGGGGAATGCGGCGGACTAGGAGGGGGTAGCCAGTGCTGCTGCACTAACGGAGGATCGACCACGACTACGACCCTTGCGAATTCTATCGGATGCGATTATGCCTGCGGAGGCAGCGGCTACAAGTTCTATAGCTGCGGCTCATCAACTTGCTCGGCGCCTTTCCGTAAAAGCACGGGTTCCTGTTCCGGATTAGGGGAAGGCTCCTGCTGCTGCACGAACTGCGGCAACGGATACTGCAGTTCCTCGGACGGAGAGAATGCACAGAACTGCCCGGATGACTGTGCTACAACGGCAAAGTCGTGCCCCAGCGTATGCGGCACTGCGGGCTGGCCTTATTACACCTGCTTTTATTCGGTCTGCCAGTATCCTTTGGTACATTTGACCGGGTCGTGTTCGGGCTTGGATATCGGCACATGCTGCTGCAGCAATTAAAATGAGGAGAAAGAAAATGAAAAAAATAACTAGTCTAAAAGGAATGGCCGCGATTAATATGAAATTGATCATTTTGGCTGTTGTTTTATCGGCTATTGTCTCGTTAGCCGCGGGAGAGACCGTCTCAGGAGATGCTCCGGCGCAGACTGCCGAAAAGCTTGCTATCGCACCGCCCCAGCCGGCCGCAGCACCGTGGGATAATGGAACGAATCCAAAAAAGCTGATGCCTGAGGACAAGATTGCACAAGCAACTACTCACACCCAGAAAGCGATGAAGGGGCCGGAGATTACAATCCTGCAGGTGCCTGCGCTGCCGCTGAGCCAGAAAGAGACGGGAGCGGAGACGACGCCTCAAACTACCATAGTCACACAAGAGAGCACTGAACCGGATATTCAATCCACTTCGTCTACCATGGGAAGCCAAGAAACCGGGCCTGCATCCATGAACAATCTGTTATACATTGCGGCTGTGTTGGTTCTGATACTGGCAGTATGGGTTTTACTGAAGGGCAGGACGAAAAAAGTGCCGGGTGCCAAAAAGGAATGATCATTGAGAATAGGTCAAAAACTTCCTTCTTCTTTTTCATTATTATTATTATTATAGCATATTTTTCTTTTAGCAGATCAACCCGCCCAAATCGACCGCGTAACAGGGGGCATCAAGCTCTTTGGTTCATTCTTATGGGTGTTTTTGATCCGTGTTTCAGAAGGCATAAAAGCTGTCGGGGGAGAATAAAGCGTGATTTAAATCCCTAAGACCACATATATTTCACTTATAACAATCAAATAAGAAGGTAGAGAAGATGTACAAAATAGGTGAAGCGCTCGTCGGAAAAGATAATGAAGTAGCACATATCGACTTGATGATAGGCGAAAAAGAAGGAGTCATAGGGGAAGCGTTCGCGCACGGGATGACGAACCTCTCCCACGGGCACACGCCCCTCCTATCGGTTATCAGGCCGAATCTCCCCTGCAAGCCCTACACATTGATAGTTCCAAAGGTTACCGCAGCGGGCATGGAAGACGTGACCAAGATATTCGGACCTGCACAGGCGGCCGTCGCAAAGGCAGTTGCCGACGCGGTCGAAGAAGGAATAATACCCAGGGACAAAGTAGACGAATGGGTCATAATATGCTCGGTATTCATACACCCCGAAGCAAAGGACTTCCGCAAGATCTACCAATACAACTACGGGGCAACAAAACTTGCCATAAAGAGGGCGCTTAACGACCAGCCGACGCTGGAGAAGATAATGTTCGACAAAGACAGGGCAACCCACCCCATAATGGGTTTCAGGGCTCCAAGGCTTCCAAAGTGGAACGCACCGTACCTGCAGATAGCGCTAGACGCACCCGACCTGGAGAAGACAAAGAAAGTTCTGGAAGAGCTTCCGAAGAGCGACAAGATAATACTTGAAGCAGGAACGCCGCTGATAAAGAAGTACGGAGTAAAAGTCATTTCCGAACTGCGGCAGTACGCAAAAGACGCGTTCATCATAGCGGACTTAAAGACACTGGACGTCGGGCAGCTTGAAGTGGACATGTCATTTGACGAGACCGCGGATGCAGTAGTAGTGTCAGGCCTTGCGACAATCGAGGTAATAGACAAATTTATCTACGAAGCAAAGAGGCTGGGGATCTACGCAGTAATAGACACTATGAACGTAGTAGACCCTGTCAAGATGCTCTCGTCCCTCAAGGAAGCGCCCGATATTGCGATACTGCACAGGAGCGTGGACTCGGAGAGCAAACAGAAGCACCGCTTCGAACTGATAGGAAAGATAAAGAAAGACTTCCCGAACATGTACATAGCAGTTGCCGGAGGAATAGAGCCCGACACCGCACCTGAGGCATTGAAGGAAGGAGCCGACATACTGATCGTCGGAAGATACATCACCCAGTCGAAGGACATAGAGCGGTCGGCCGAGCAGTTCATAAACCTGCTGGGAGACGATATCGACCTGAAGAGAGTGCACGTGGAATGAAAGACTGAGGTCTTTCATATCTTTTTTATTCTTTTTATTTGCTTATCTCAAAATTTGTGTTCTCATCTATTGTTTCTCCTTTCTTTTCTTCGCCCGCTTCAAGAGGATTCCAAACCGTCAGTTCTTCTGCACCATCCGGCGGCTTTATATCTTTTAATACTCCCATTACTTCAGGTAGGTGAAAATTGTCCTTAAATTAGTTCGTGACTGTTATTGTCTTGGTCCTGCTGCTCTTGTGAGTTTCGATAAGCTTTATGTCTTTTAATCTCTAGGTATTTGTATGCGCCATCACTGCGAAGCTTGATTGCGCGGGTTATTTAGTCGGCTGCGTGTACGCTATCAGAGAGAACGTCTTAAGCATTGCAGGAGGCATTCCCAGGATCAGTTGCATCACTTTGTCTTATTGAGGTTTGAAGCGCATTCTGTAGCCCGTCGCTTCATATATTGCCATACGGGCGTCTTTTGCCGGGCATTCATTCTAGAGCGCGTCCGGGGTCTTTCTATTCTGACCTAAGTTCCCGGAGCGACAGAGCCGGACCATATCTTCCAGTGTAAGAATTTTTCCTGAAACGATAAGCCGATTCTAGTATCTTTTTGTTCTCGCAGGTCATTTTATTCTAGCAGTCCATAATTATGGGTTTTAGGTCTTCTCTGCATTCTTTGTATTCATGCCTTGGAACAGAGGCATAATACGACAGGGTAATCATCCCCAAAACCGGAAATTCTTAGGGTTTTTCATTTTATTCAAAACATGTTAGGTAGGTGTGCCCCGGAATCGGCACCAGCTTACAGTCGAACATGGATTTGCTATTTAGCGACTTTAAACTTTGGCATCCAATTGTCTTCTTAAATTCTCCATTTTTTGTGAATTCCCAACGAGGTATGCCCCCGCTCGGGGTGGGTTTGTCGAGGCGGTCATAAGCTGCCTGCCCGTCCGCAGCATCCTTTACGAACACCGCTCTCTGGTGCTGGCAGGGTACGCATCTCGGAGGGTCCGAAATAAGTTTCCCTCCTGCCCTATTAATGCATTTAGCAAGGTTTGTAGGGGTCAGCAGCGTTGCAGGGTCTAACGTCGTAGTAGTGGTCGAGGTTGTCGTGGAAGTGGTAGTCACCTTAGGTGTAGTGGTTGTGACTGGAACATACATAGTCGTAGTAGTAGTCACGGGTGGGGCGTCTGGCTCAATCGGCTTTCTGAAGACAAGAGAGACTAACGTTGCTGCTATCATTATTAGTATGATCGCGAGTATTACGTTTATCATCCCCTTCTTTGATTCTTCCCGGTCGTTCGCATTATCAGCAGTCTTAAATTTAATTATGCATTATTATCATGAGAGCCGCAATACCTGCCGCCACTCCGTAGAGGAGGGTGTTGATGCCGCCCAATGTGTCCAATATGTCAGCGTATGCATTCAGAGAAAGTAATAAAATCAATTGGAGTATTAGGTATCGTTTCATTTTTACAGGGGATTGTTATCGTTTTACGTTTTAGTTCACGCAGGTTTATTTGCTCATCTCGAAGTTGGTGTTCTCTTCTTTTGATTCCTCTGTTTCAAGATGCTTCTGGGCGGTCAGGTCCTCTGCGCCTTCTGGCGGTTTTATGTCTTTGAACATTTCCTTTACTTCCTGTATGTGGAAATATTCCTTGAACTTGTTCGTGACGGTTATTATCTTGGTCCTGCTGCTCTTGTGAGTCTCGATCAGCTCTATGTCTTTTAGTTTCTCTATGTACTTGTATGCGCCGTTGCCGCGCAGTTTGATCACTTCCGATTGTTTTATCGGCTGGGTGTAGGCGATGAGTGCCAGTGTTTTCAGCACCGCCGGGGCCATGTCCGTGTCTGGTACCAGGTGTATTACTTTGTCTTCGTAGACCCTTTTGACTCGCATGCCGTATCCTCCGTTCGATTCGTATATCTCTATGCTCGAGTCTTTCAGTTCATATTCTTTCTGGAGATCTTCCAGGGTTTTCCTTATCTGGCCCAGGCTCCCTGAAAGACATAATCGGGCAAGGTCTTGCAGTGTGAGTATCTTTCCTGAAACAAACAATGCGGCCTCTATTAAGTTTTTGTTCTCGTCGGTCATTTTATTCTAGCAGTCCATAACTATTGGTCCAAGGTCTTCTCGGCATAGTTTGTATTCGTGCCCCGGAACAGGCACAAGATCGCATCCGAAAAAATCATTTAATTGGGGCATCGTATGACAGCCGGCCTTTGCACTCCCGTCTGCTCTGATAAAGAATGGTCCAACCGTGACTGCTCTTCTGTTCATCCTATAATATTGAGGCAGTCCCGGACCTACGGGAGGATCTGTTTCTTTTCCGAAGACCTTGCATTTTATGAGACGACATTGCGGGCATCCGGAAACAGGGACGATTGAGTCCAGGCGACCGTTCTTTGAGTTTATACAGTTTACGAGGTTTTCTGCGGTGAGGAGCTTTTCAGGGGGAATCGTAGTAGTTGTCGTCGTAGTTGTCGTAGTGGTCTTTGTTAGAGTAGTTGTCGTGCGATAGGTTACGTTTTTCATCGTGGTCGTGGGCGGCGCCTCCGGCTCGGGGGGTTTGACGAAAGCAACTCCCACCAGAGCTGCTGCAATCATTATCAGTACGAGCGCCAGTATGACGTTAATCATCCCCTTCTTCGCAGCTTCCCGGTCGCCCGGGTTTTCCGCAGTTTTCCACTTGACTGCATGCCGGGCTATCATGAGGGCGGCTATTCCTGCAGCTACGCCATATAAGAGGGCGTTAACTCCACCTATGGTAGCCAGTATGTCTGCATGGACCTGCTGGGAAAGGAAGAAAAACAGAGTTAATAGCTTCACTGGTCTTTTCATGTTGGTTTGTGTTTTTATGCTATGTTAATTTGTTATTGTTTTTTCCTTAAATACGTTTTGCCAGGAGGATGAATAATTCCTCGAACCACAGTTTTTGGCTGGCAACAATCTTTGTTTCAAGGTTCTTTTTCTTGAGCTTTTTAATTATGTCCTGTAGGTCGTTTACGCTTGATACCAGGAATTGTATACGCCCTTTTTCCGTGAGGTGCATTGGCGCATTTTCAATGAACCGGTCGATGATCTCTCTCCCCATGATTCCGCCTGACCATGCTTTTGCTTCCATGTCGTTTTCGTCTGACGGAACGTATGGGGGATTGAATATGATCTGGTCGAATCTTTCGTTTTCTTTTATGTTCTCAAAGAGGTCGCTTATCCTGTATTCGATGTTTTCCGCGTTGTTTGTTTCGGCGTTCCTCCTTGCCGTTTCTATCGCCAGGGGGTTTATGTCCGCGGCCAGGACTTTTTTTGCTTTCCGGGATGCGATTATTGCCTGTATGCCGCTTCCGCATCCCATGTCCAGGACGCAGTCTCCTTTTTCTGTTTGCAGGTTGTCTGCCAGGAGCGCAGAGTCCTCCTTTGGTTCGTAGACGCCGGGGGGCGTGTCGAATGCGCAGTCTTTGTAGTAGTAAACCATTGTCCAGTATTTATATCTCTATACTTTGATATAGTTATTTAAGTTTATGCATGAATAAGAGAGAAAATGAAACATTCAATTGCCTTAAGCGGCTCATACTCCGGCGGAGATATAGAAAAAATACTGAAATGCCTGCCTAAGACAGGAGTCCTGCAGATGTCTCTTGTCGGAAGGGAGATAACCCTGCAGGTCAGGAGCGGAAGGCTGGACGAAGTAAAGGATTCCCTTAAAACGCTCGGAGTGAATAACATAAACGTCCTGGAATGGAAGAAGTCAGGAGTCACATTATCAGGTTCCGGGAGGGGCGAAAGCAAAGATAAATCAGTCGTCGTCTCATTCATCCCGTCCGCGCTGGATGAAGGGTTAAAGGCTCTTGCATTCATGGGGGCAGAAGGGATAGATGAAAAATTCGCAGAAAAGGCAGGGGCAAAAGTCGAGGACATCCTCAGGGAAGCAGGCGTAACCGATGCCATGTACACCATCCAGATAAAAAAGAAAGCAAGCGAGAAGAGACTATTGGAGGACCTGACTCTCGCGTCTTTGGATGCGATCTTCGAAGCAGGCGGGGTCGCAGATATCGAGTAGGCCTCACCTGCTCGCATAGACCCGCTTAATGTCTTCGACTATGCGGTAGGAATTCTCAGGGCGTCTTTTTCCTTCTACTTTCTCGATCAGTATCATCCCGGGATATTTCGTCATCATACGCTCGATCGTTTTTGCTATCGTGCCGCGGTCCTTTTTCAGGTCTTCTACGAGCTGGGGGGACGTTTTAGACTCGTTCTTTATCAGGGCGTCGAATATCTGCATCTCTAGACCCGAGAGTTTCTTTCTTATATCTTCCCCCTTGATTGCTTCAGTATTAACCACGTCTTTCTCCAGTCTTTCCTTGAATAGGTTCTCTATATAGGCCATATCCGCGACAGGTATTTTCGTGCCTCCGCCCGTATTATACTCCTTTTCAAGCTGTATGAGTACGTCGCTGCATATGTTGAGGAGGTCCCTCGCACCCGTAAACCGGGTCGCGAGATATGTAACGGCCTCCTCCGTGAAGGGTTTATACCCTACACCACCAACCCACTCCACCCTTTTTTTAATCAATTCCTTTAAGTCCTCGCTTGCGAGAAACTCCGGCTCCAGCTCCTGCATACCACGATTTAGGAACGAGACTTCGTTCTCAAGCAGGGATATGCCCTCTTTCAGGCCGCATAATATGATGCAGGAGTCGGTGTGCTCGAACAATACGACGCATATGCCCACGAGGTCTGCGTTCTTGACCCTTTGTATGTCATCCCAGACAAAAACAAGCTTTTTCCCTTCGAGTTTATTGTTGACATAGTCGGGCAACATATTCTCCGTGACCTCGGGAGCGTTGACAAGCATTTTTTCTGTCAACAATCCGAAAAATTTCTTTTTTGTGACATACGGATCCAGGTTGTGCACGGTGACAACAATGTTCTTTATCACTTCCTCGCGGTTATAATCGCCCGTCAGATAGACGAAAACCGTGTCTTTAGGGGGCTTGGTCCTAAGATATGTCAACGAAAAAGACTTTCCGGCGCCGTAGGGGCCTGTCACGAGGAGCATTCTCTTGCCGTTCTTTATGTTGTCATATAGGTCGCTATAAAGCTTCTTATGGCCCACAACGACGTCTGTGACCAGTTCTAGTGTGAACGGATCTTTGCCCTTATCCCATCCGAGCGCTTCTTTGAGTGTCTGCTGCTGCATTTTATGTCAACCAAATGTGTCAACAATGTCAACAAAGCCTGTCAACGCTGTGTCAACGTTGTCAACTTAATTTGTCAACAAAAACCCGCCCGCGTTACGTTGGCAGAAAGTGTTGACAGTAATATTATTCAGCAAGGACCTATAAAAAGCTGTCGCTTTCTGGGAAAGAGAGAGTATTTTGTTGGCCGGATCAGGGAGTGAGTATCTGATCCTTTGAGCCATTGGAAAAGAGAGACCAGCCATTAAGGCGTATAAAGGCATTATACGAGAGTGATTTGAGAGTTTGTGAGGGCATCTATCGACATAATGCATATTTTTATACATAAATGTATATTTATATACATAAGTACAATATATTATCATGGCAAAAATAGTAATCACTCCTTTTTACAGAGAAATAGAGTTAAAAGACCCGGAAGAGGCCTATGAGAGAGTTAGAGGCACCAATACTTACCTGCTGGAGTCTTCAGAAGGAGGAGAAAAGATCGCTAGATACTCATTTATAGGATTTGAGCCTGTTGCAAAAATCACTGGGATAAGTGGTACAATATCCCTTGAAACGGATAATGAAGCGTTAAAAAACATCAGAATCCCAAAAGAAACGCCCATAGAGGCGCTTAGAGCGCTTATGAGACATTTTATGCTGGAAAACGCCTCATTTGCGCGCTTCTTCGGTGGATTAGTCGGCTATGTTGCATATGATATTATCAGAAATTACGTCAGACTCTCAGATAAACCTGTCAACACCCAAGATGAACCAGAATGCGAATTCATAATAGCAGGTAAAAACCTCATATTCGACCATAAAGAAGGCAAGACCTATCTGGTAAAGCACATATTTACCGGCGCAAAAGAACATGTCAACAAAAAAGACGCCCTTGCAGACCTTGATAAAACCACTGAAATGCTCTTAAAACCTATTTCCAAGCAGTGCCTGAAGAAGGACACGCCCGTTTGTCAACATAATATGTCAACATTCTCCTCTAACCTGAAACAGTCGGAATACGAGGAAAACGTCCATATCGCAAAGGAATACATCAAGGCAGGAGACATATTCCAAGTCGTGCCATCACAAAGACTGGAAACACAGTTTAAGGGAGACATAATCAAAGTCTACAAGACACTCAAAAAGATCAACCCGTCTCCTTACATGTATTGCCTGGATCTCGGAGAACGTAGGATCGTCGGCTCCAGTCCTGAAATGCTCGTACAGGTAGAGGAAAGGAACGTTGCAACTTACCCGATCGCAGGGACCAGGCCGCGCGGGAAGACCCCTGAGGAGGATTTAAGGCTGGAAAAGGATATGTTGACAGACTTAAAGGAGCGTGCGGAGCACGTTATGCTGGTCGATCTCGGGAGAAACGACGTGGGCAGGGTTTCCGAGTATGGCTCTGTCAAAGTCACTAAATTCATGGGAGTGGAGAAATATTCACACGTCCAGCACATGGTTTCTGAGGTGACGGGCCGCCTGCGGACAGGCATGGACGAGTTCGACGCTTTTAAGAGCATATTCCCTGCAGGGACCGTTTCCGGAGCTCCAAAGGTGCGGGCAATGGAGATAATAGACGAGCTGGAGAAAGACAGGAGAGGGATATACGCAGGAGCGGTCGGCTATTTTTCTTTTAATCACAACATGGACATGGCGATTTCTATCCGCACGATAATCTTTAAGAAAGATAAGGCATATATACAGGCAGGCGGCGGAGTAGTTGCGGACTCGGTCCCTGAGATGGAATACCAGGAAAGCCTCAATAAGGCCCGCGGACTACTTAAAGCCCTTGAGGAGGCAGGAGAATGAAAAACACACGAGTTTTGGTTATCGACAACATCGATTCCTTTGTATACAACCTCGTGCAGTACGCAGGAGTACTCGGAGGGAATCCGGTAGTCCTGCGCAATGACGCCCCTTACAAAGAAGTAAAGAAGGCTATTACCGGGGAGAAGATCACACATATCATCATATCTCCAGGCCCAAAGACCCCGAAAGAAGCCGGAGTATCCAATAAAATCATCAAAGGCTATGGCCCTAAAATCCCGACTCTGGGAGTCTGCTTGGGCCATCAATGCATCGGCTACGTATTCGGAGGGACAATCTTTAGAGCAAAAGAATTAAGACATGGAAAAACCTCTTTTATAGAACATAATGGAATGAATATATTCAAGAACATAAGTAATCCGTTCGAGGCAACAAGATATCACTCATTGATAATAGATGAGAAAACCCTGCCAGAATGCCTGGAAGTATCGGCCAGAAGTTTGGATGACAAGGAAATAATGGGTGTCAACCATAAAACATTCCCCATATACGGAGTGCAGTTCCATCCGGAGTCAATACTCACAAAAGAGGGGATGACAATAATAAAGAATTTTCTCGAACTGAAATGCGAAAAATGAAAGACATACTATCCAGCGTTGTTTCAGGAAAACACATGTCAAGCCAGGAAGCAGAGACTGCAATCAAGGCCATAATGAGCGGCCAGTCGAACGACATAGAGATATCGGCCCTCTTAACCGGCCTGAAGGCCAAAGGGGAGACGCCCGAGGAGATAGCTGCATTCGCCAAAGTCATGAGAGAATACGCGCTTAGAATAGAACCAAAAGTTTCAGGAAAGCTGGTTGACATGTGCGGAACGGGAGGCGACAAGTCCAATACATTCAATATTTCAACAACGGCTATGTTCATCGTTGCAGGGGCAGGGATACCGGTAGCAAAGCACGGGAACCGGGCCATGACGTCTAAATGCGGGTCAGCAGATGTATTGGAAGCGCTAGGGATAGACCTGTCAACCGATCCGCAAAAGATATGCAAGTCAATAGAGACCATCGGAATAGGTTTCATGTTCGCGCCCATGCACCACTCTGCAACAAAGCACGTGATGCCGGTAAGAAAAGCCCTCGGATACAGAACAATCTTCAACATACTCGGACCACTCACTAACCCCGCCAGCGCCAAAGCTCAGCTCATGGGGGTATATGATCCAGGTCTCACGGAGAAACTAGCGGAAGTCTTCAGGATCCTTGGACTGGAAAACGCCATGGTTGTCCACGGGGAGCCGGGGCTGGACGAGCTGTCAACGGTAGGCAAGACAAAGATATCGGAATTAAAGGAAGGGAAGGTAAATACATACTACATCAGACCTGAGGATTATGGTCTATCCAAGGCTAACATGAAGGACCTCCTTGGCGGGACCCCGCAGGAAAACGCGTCATTGATGAAGAACATAATAAACGGCTCAGATACCGGCCCAAGAAGAGATATAGCCTTATTGAATGCCTCCGCAGGTATTGTGGTTGGAGGAAAGGCAGAAAACATAAAAGAAGGTTTTATATTGGCTGAAAAGGTCTTAGATGATGGCCTAGCAGATAAAAAGCTTCAGGAATACATAAAATACTGTGGAAAATGAATTTTGACTTTAAAAAGATAGAAAAAGAAAAAATAGAAGAAATAAAAGATCTAAAAGAAGATAGGTCCCTCATAGCAGCCATAGAAAAGGCAAAGAAGGCAGGAATAATACCAATAATAGCCGAAGTAAAAAAATCAAGTCCAAGCAAAGGAAAAATAAGAGATATAGAGCATATAGAAGCTGCAAACTCAATGGAAAAAGGAGGGGCCTGCATATTATCGGTTTTAACGGACAAAAACTTCGATGGAAAGGTCTGCTACCTTCGGCAAGTCAAAGGAGCAGTTAAACTGCCCGTTCTACGAAAAGATTTTATTGTTGACATGTTCCAATTATATGAAAGCCGCGGGAACGGCGCGAACGCAGTACTACTAATAGCAGCCCTGCTCAAGGATAAGACGACAGAATATGTTGACAAGGCCCATGAACTTGGAATGGGGGCATTAGTGGAGGTCCACGGGGAGGAAGACCTGGGATATGCCCTTTCATCGGGTGCAAGGCTCATAGGGATAAACAACAGGGACCTGAAAACCTTGAAGGTCGAGTTAGGCACTACAGAAAGGCTTGCGCCCAAAATCCCAAAAGACAGGATAATAGTCGCAGAAAGCGGGATAAACAACGTGGAGGATATCCGGCGACTGCAGAAAGTTGGCGCGACCGCGTTCCTTGTGGGAACAAGCATCATGTCAACGCCCGATATAGAAAAGAAAGTCAGGGAGCTGACGGGAAGATGACTAAAGCAAAGATATGCGGATTAACGAAAAAAGAGGATGCATTATTCGCGGCCCACAATGGTGCGGACGCGATAGGCGTCGTTAACGTGAGGGAATCAAAGAGGTACGTGAAGCTCTCGGATGCACGGGAGATATTCAGGGCGATGCCTCCATTTGTCTCCCGGGTCATTGTGGCCTCGCCAGCAGGTATGAGCGAAGTAAAAGAGATCGAGAGGACAGGGGCAGATTATCTGCAACTGCACTCCATTGAAGACGTCATGTTCATCAAAGAGATCAGGGAGAACACCCGGATGGGACTGATAAAACAGCTCCCGGTCACAGGCAGGGAAAGCATCGAACAGGCTGAGTTGTATTCGGGTCTCGTAGATGCGATACTCCTGGACACGAAGACAAAGGGCAGTATGGGAGGTACCGGAGTGGTCCACGACTGGAACATCAGCAGGGAGATAGCAGAGCATGTAAAGAAACCGGTGATACTAGCAGGCGGCCTGAACCCCGCGAATGTGTTGGACGCAATCACGAAGGTCAGGCCCTATGCAGTCGACGTGGCAAGCGGCGTAGAAATCTCGCCCGGAATAAAGGATATGGAAAAAATAAAACAATTCCTGCTAAATGTAAAAAAAGTATGACTATGATTAATTATGATAATCAGGGAGTATGCGTCAGAGACCGGGTTAAAGGAAAAAGGCCGGATAACGACCCCGTCCAGGATAATGGAATCGATGAACCTGGAAGGGAGAGAATTTCTTGTATATGCCTCAAGGGAGGAGATAATACTGAAGCCAAAGAACGCCGGCCCCCTGCAGACTATGAGACAGAAAAAATGCGAGAACATACTTTCAACAGAAAGACTACGACGGCAAATACGGAATAACCAGGATCAGACCGGAAGAAGCATAAGCAAAAAAAAATGAAAACAGATTTACCGGATAATAGAGGAAAGTTCGGAGTATACGGAGGACGTTTTTCCCCCGAGGTATTGATGCCGGCACTCACAGAACTGGAAACGGCATTCAAAAAATACGTTCAAGACAAAGAATTTCAAAAAGGCCTAGGGTATTACCTGCGCGAATTCGCTGGGAGACCGACCCCCCTCTATTACGCAAAGAACCTCTCGGAAAAACTCGGAGGGGCAAAGATATACCTCAAGCGCGAAGACCTGGTCCATGGCGGAGCGCATAAGCTAAACAGCACCCTGGGGCAGGCCCTCCTCGCAAAGAAGATGGGAAAGAAACGCGTAATAGCCGAAACCGGGGCAGGGCAGCACGGAGTTGCAACAGCCATCGCCGCAGCTACTATGGGGCTCAAATGCGAAGTCTACATGGGAACCGAAGATACTGTGCGCCAGAAGCTGAACGTATTCCGCATGAACCTCATGGATGCAAAAGTAATACCCGTAGACTCCGGATCAAAGACCCTGAAAGACGCAACCAACGAAGCATTCAGAGACTGGATAGCAAACATAGAGGACACATACTACCTCATAGGAAGCGTAATGGGACCACACCCGTATCCCATGATCGTCCGCGAGTTCCAGAAGGTGATCGGCGAGGAGGCAAAGAGACAGATCCTTGAAAAAGAAGGAAGGCTCCCGGACGCCGTCATGGCCTGCGTGGGAGGAGGAAGCAACGCCATGGGAATATTCAACGCATTCAAGGAAGAGGCCGGCGTAGACTTATACGGAGTGGAGGCAGGAGGCAGGGGGATAGAGACTGGAGAGCATGGAGCGGCACTCTGCGCAGGAACGAACGGTGTATTGCACGGCATGTACTCAAAGATCCTGCAGGACAATTTCGGTCAGATAAAGGTCTCATACTCGATATCTGCGGGCCTGGACTACCCCGGGGTCGGACCGGAGCTCTCATATCTTGCAGGCGAGGGAAGGGTTAAACCTGTGTCAATAACTGATACTGAGGCGCTGGAAGCATTCAGGACGCTAAGCAGGACAGAGGGGATTATGCCGGCACTTGAGTCTTCCCACGCCGTAGCCCAAGCAATAAAGGCGGCACCGAAAATGAAAAAGAACGAAAACATAATAGTGAACCTCTCAGGCAGGGGAGACAAAGACGTATTCACGGTAGCAGAAGCGCTCGGGGTGAAACTATGACAGCACTCAAAAACAAATTCGCTGAACTCAAAAAGAAAAAGGAAGGAGCGCTGATTGGATTCGTAACGGCCGGAGACCCGACGGCGGAGGACACAATAGAAATAGCGAAGGCCATGATAAAAGGAGGGATAGACATACTAGAACTAGGCCTACCATTCTCTGACCCCGTGGCCGACGGACCAGTAATACAGAAGGCGGGAGAAAGGGCCCTATCGGCAGGAATGAACCCGGACAGATTCTTCGAGATAGCAGGAAAAATCAACGGCGCGCCGAAGGCAGTACTCACATATTACAATATAGTGTTGCAACGGGGCCCGGACAAATTCTGCTCAGACTGCGCAAAGACCCACATAGAAGGACTTGTCATACCGGACCTCCCGATAGAAGAATGCGTTCCCTTGAGAGACGCCTGCAAAAAACACAACATCTCGCTGATCCTTCTCGCAGCACCCACGACCCCGGACGAACGGCTGAAAAAGATACTCAACCTGGCCGACGGCTTCCTCTATGTAGTATCCGTGGCAGGAGTCACAGGAGCAAGAAAGGACCTCTCATCCCAGGTAAGACCGCTTGTCCAGAGGATAAAAAAACAATCGGGCGACTTGCCACTCGCAGTGGGCTTCGGCATATCCAACCCTGCGCACGTGAAAGAAGTAATCTCATCCGGCGCGGAAGGGGCGATAGTCGGAAGCGCGTTCGAAAAGATAATAGAGGAATGCCTCGGGAACAAAAAGGAGATGCTGCGCAGGCTTGAAAGCTTCGCAAGAGAACTTAAATCCGGAGCGACCCATTAGATAACGTGGACATACTCTTCCTTGGCACGGGTGACGCCTTCAGCCACCGCGCAAACACAAGTATCCTCATAGACGGAACGATCTTATTAGACTGCGGCCTAACCACAGTCCAACAACTGATGAAGGCCAACGCGGACCTGCATAAAATATCGGCGATCTCGATAAGCCACTTCCACATGGACCACGCGTTCGGGATACCTGCCCTGCTGTCGGTCTGCAAGAAAGAGGGAAGGAACCGGCCGCTCGTCATCTATGGACCTGCAGGCGCAGAACAGTACATTAAAGAGCTGCTGGCAGTCGCCCACAAAAAAGGCCTCAACGTTTTTGGGTTCAAAATAACTGTGCTTAACGCCAGGGATTCATCGACAGATGGATATGAACTCGCGTTCGCCCCAATGAGACATGCTCTCCCATGCAATGCCGTGTCGATTAAAAAAGACGGAAGGAAAGTGACTTACACAGGGGACGGCAAGCCCGCTCCGGAAGCAAAAAAGATGATGCATAACTCGGACCTACTCATAGCCGAATCATATATGCAGGGTTTCGACCACCACCATTCTATCCTGGACTCTGCAAAGCTCGCGAAAGAAACGGATGCAAAGAAACTCGCATTGGTCCATATCAGCAGAAAAGAAGACGTTGGAAAAGAGCTGAAGGAAGCTGAAAAGGTTTACTCGCCCATAGTCGTGCCGGCAGATTTATCCTCTCTGGTTGTCTGATTTATGCCTGGATTCTACATAGAGATAAACAGACATGGAATTATTCGCATTCCTCAAAAAGGGAAAAAACGCAGACCCATCCGACCCGGACATGCTGTACATACTCAACAGGCTGCACATCTCTTTGGGAGAGGAATTCAAGGCAGGCCTGATCGGAAAAAAACAGCAGGGCTACCTTTCCGAGACCAAGAGAGTCGGGGTGCTTCCAGGAGGGGTGTTTCCGCCTTACAGATCCAAACTAAAAAAAATAGAGAAGGATGAGCTTATAAGGGCAGAGAAATATATTGGAGTGCTCGGCGGAACCCTTGTGGAGTACGAACTATTCCAAAAAGTAGTAAAAGCGCTGGAAAAGGATAAAAGAGAATACGCCATCCTGATCAACAAAAATATGGAGATGCCCTTAATTATTTGCACGAAATACGCAAATATTATCATATCACCCGTAATGAGGTCATACGACTAAACAGAAAATGCCAACCATTTCAGAAAAAATACTCGCGGCAAAGTCAGGCAAAAAGTCAGCCGCACCAGGGGAGATAGTGGAAGCGGAAGTAGACTACGTAATGGTAAACGACGTAACAGGCCTACCCGCATTCGAAGTATTCGAACAGTTTAAGACACAGCCCCTGAGAGAAAAGATCGTACTCATACCGGACCACTACGTGCCGAACAAAGACGTAGCATCCGCAGCCCAGGCAAAGGCCATGAGGGATTTTGCCCAAAAATACAGGATAAAGAACTACTACGAAGTAGGCTGCGGAGGAGTATGCCACCAGCTGATGGTAGAAGAAGGATATGCTGCGCCCGGGAGACTGATCGTCGGGGCAGATTCGCATACATGCACTTACGGGGCGCTTGGAGCATTCGCAACAGGAGTAGGCTCGACTGAAGCTGCCGCAGTGTTCGCAACAGGCAAACTCTGGTTCAAGGTGCCCGAGACACAGAAGTACACGATAAAAGGAAAACTGGGAAAATACGTCACAGGAAAAGACATCATACTACACATAATAGGAGACATCGGAGTAGACGGAGCCCTGTATAAAACAATGGAGTTCTACGGCGACACGATCGAAGGCCTGGAAATAGCAGACCGCCTGAGCATATCGAACATGGCGATAGAAGCGGGTGGAAAAGCAGGGATCATACCCGCAGACAAGAAGACTGACGAATACCTGAAAGGAATAGTCCGCGGAACATACAAAGCGGTCTGCGCAGACAAAGACGCGGAATACGCAAACGAATACTTCTACGCCGCAGAAGACATCCCGTCGACTGTTGCACAGCCGCACCTGCCATCTAATACCGCGCCCACAAGCGAACTATCCAGCGTAGCAATAGACCAGGCATACCTCGGCTCATGCACGAACGGCCGCATCGAAGACCTGCGCATAGCAGCCCGCCTTATGAAAGGCAAAAAGGTAAAAGACGGAGTAAGGATGATAGTCGTACCCGCAACTAAAAAAGTCTTCGAGCAGGCCATGCACGAAGGCCTGATAAAAGTATTCATGGACGCGAACGCCTACGTATCCGGACCTACATGCGGGGCGTGCCTGGGGGGATACATGGGGATACTTGCGAAGGGCGAGGTTGCTATCTCTTCGACCAACAGAAACTTTATAGGAAGGATGGGACACAAGGACTCCAAGGTATACCTTGGGAGCCCGGCCGTGGTCGCAGCATCAGCTCTGACAGGACATATAACGGATCCGAACGACCTGAAATAATAACTCATGAAAAAAACACTGCTCGTATTAGTCTCTCTCATGTTTTCCCTGAGCTGCTGCACCAGCCCGCCAGAAGAGAGTAAAACCAATTCTACGTCGACGACTTATATCCGGGAAACAACGACAACCTTGAACCCGAGAGACGACCCGATAGCCCGCTGCAATCTGAGCATCGAAAAAGACCTGTGCTTCTGGAACGAGGGGAAGAAAACAAACGATATCTTATTATGCGACCGAATAACCAATCAGACGGACAAGGACGGCTGCCTTCTGGGTATTGCAGTGGGGATGAAACAGCCCTCCATGTGCGGGAAGATAGCGGATAGTTATGTCCGCGAGATGTGTTATTCCAATTACGCGCTTATGCGCCTGGACTATTCCGCATGCGGGAATATTTCCGAAAAAACTGAAAGGGAGTCTTGCTTTTACCAGGTCGGTCTTGAATCAAAGGACACCAAAATATGCGACATGATAGAGACCCTCGAGACCCGGGAAGCATGCTATGTCAGCCAGATAGAGCATAAAAAGGACCCTTCGCTATGCTATGGGGTCCTGAATGACACGACGAGAAGCATGTGTTACTATCTCCTGGCAAGGTCGGCAGAGAACGAGGAGTATTGCAAAGAGATCCCAGATGACATGATCCAGAACATGTGCTATTACGATGTCGCCGTCCAAAAGATGGACCAGAGGATATGCACCAGCATAGAATATTCGGATCTGAGGATGCACTGCGACGCAGTTACCATCCTGGAACCATCCGTCTGCGAAGACGTCGAGAATTTGGATCAACGGGACTACTGTTATTCCGACATCGCTAACCTGACGCACGACCCGGTCTCCTGTTACAGGATAAAGGACGTAGTCACAGGAGAATACTGCATCACGGAACTCGCAAAAGACACGGGCGACATTACGCTGTGCGGCCGGCTGACAGACTACAAGAACCGCTGCTATTATACCGTCGCACAGACGCGGAAAAACGCAACCGACTGCGAAGGCATCTCTGCCGAAGACTATAGGGTAGAATGCTATCGGAAAGCAAAAGATCCGGAGATGGATCAAACGGTCTGCGACGCAATAAAACAGGCAGAGACCAGGGACAAATGTTATACGACAGCGGCAGAGTCCGTAAAAAGCGCAAAGGCCTGCGAGAGAGTATCCGACAAAGACCAGAGGAATTACTGCCTCGCGATCGCATTAAAAGACGCAATACTCTGCAAAGACATAAGCGATCAGGACAAGCAGGACCACTGCCTTGGAGTCGCAGGCAGGAATACGACGGCATGCGACAGGATAGGCTCAGCATCATACGAAGCAATGGTCCTGAAAGACGACTGCTACCGGGGAATAATAGAAGGGATCAATGACCCGGCGATCTGCGATACAAAGGAGTTCTCGGAGTATAAGAGCAGGTGCGAGACAATATTAGCATGATATAGAGAGCTATTGTTTTCTCGTTCTCTCCCCCAGATGCTTTATGGCGGATCTCGCAGTCAGCGGAAAGTACCTGGAGAAAACATTCGTGTAGAGCGATCCTCTCATATAGCAGTAGATGGTGCAGTTTTTGCAGAATTCGTATCTTCCGTCCATCTTTTTTATTTCTTTTACTTCTCGGGAATTGTATATCTCACTCAGGTTGTCGTTTATCTTGATCTTCTTATTATGTCGGTGATAACATGGCAATAGCAGGTAATTATCCGGGGAGATCACTATCGTCGAACTGACTGCTTTGCATATCGGCTTGTTTATGTCGTTTCCGCCGTGCTCTATCAGTTTGAGGTTTGCCTCATCCATCAATACGTACGGCTCTTTTCGGTATTTTCTTATTTCTTCGACTGCTTTCTTTGACACCCCCTTGTTGTCGAAATAACCGAAGCATGGATTCAATACAATGATGCATCTGTTTTTCTGCGCGAAGGAAACATTGCCTGCGAGGCCGGAGTAGTTCTCGTCCGTGACTGTGTGTATCAGGTAGACTTTTTGTTTGAGTTTTTTTGCGATCTCTATGCTCTCTAAAACGTTCTTGTAGGATTTTACTCCCCGGATTTGGTTATGAGTTTCTTCGTCCACGGACTCAAACGAGAACTGCATAACGTCGACCAGGCCTGCAAGGTCTTTTGCGTATTTGGGGTACAACAAACAGTTGGTTGTGATCGTCGTATAGAAGCCCATCTTTTTTGCTTCCTTCAGGGCGTCTATCAGATGCGGGTAGAGCAAAGGCTCTCCCCCGGTATAGTCTATGAGTTTTACGCCTAATTTTTTGAGGTCTCTTAGATTGTTTTTTACAGTCTCCATGCCCGACTCCTGCAACGAGAAATTTTCTTCTTTCCTCCAGATACCGCAGAACTGGCATTTGGAGTTGCACCTGAGAGTCACGTAGTAATTGCAAAAATAGGGGCACATCTTGGCATAGTTTTTTAGTATATATGTGCTTTCGATTCAAAAAAGAGAGGAAAGAAGATACGACGATAGCGCCTATTTAGACTCAACGGCGTATCTCAACCAGATCATATCGCCTTTTAGTTTTTCCATGTGAGTCAGCTTGAGTTTTATCGCATCTGCTTCGGGCGACTGTCCATCGGCCCCAAAAAAAGTCTGCTGCTTTGTTCCTCCTACGAGGCTCGGGTGTACCAGCAGGCTTACTTCGTTTACGAGTCCTGCTCTTAAGAGCACGCCGTTGAGTGTTCCTCCGCTGTCCACGCGGACGGTTTTTACGTTGTATCGCTTGTTTAGTTCTTCGAGTGCCGCTTTCAGGTCTACGTGTTCATCTCCTGCGATGACGTAGTCTATGTGCCGTTTCTCGAGGTATGCGAGGTATTCTTTCGGTGTTTTCCTGGAGCATAAGGCGACCATGTCCCGCCAGTATGGGAGTTTGCGCCAGTAGTGCCATCCCCGGAGCCTGCCCCTGCTGTCCACCACTGCAAGCAGGGCCCTTTTATCGCCTGCTTTCTTTTCAGGGGGTTTTAGATCATCCTCTGATTCAGGGGGTATCTCGTTTCCTGACTTGAGCATGGTCTCGCTTCCGACAAGGGTTGCGTCTTCCTTCCAGTGGGCTGCGAGTTCGTAGTATTTTGCTATGTCGGCCGGAAACCCGTTTACCCTGCTGTCAAGGCTTACTGCGTTGTAGATTATTACTTGGGGTAACATTTTTACGTATCATCCAGTTCCTCGATATACGCCGCTATCCCTCGTCCCGCGATCAACATCATCCTTCCGAAGTTCACAAGTTCGTGATACATGGTGAGGCCGAGGATCGCGTTTGCCCCAAGCTCTTCCGCTTTTTTGGTCATCTGGTCCATGACCTCTTCTTTGGCTTTTTCCAGTTCTTGTTCGTATGCGGGGGTCCTTATTTCCTCGTAATCCTTCATCTCGGTGAGGATAGCCTTGTATATCTTTTCGTCTATGGTGTATTCTCCGGTTACCGGGCCTAGTCGCTTCACTTCCCCTTGCCCGTCTACTCGTGTCTGGGATGTCAGCAGCATTGTTGTTTCCTCGTATTAGTAGATTGGGCTTGCAGGGATAAAGAGTTGAGTATAGCATAGGAAAAAAAAGGGTTTACATGAAGCTTGCCAGCGGGAGGTATGTCGCGCTTTTCTCCATCGTCATATCTGCTGCTTCCAGGTGTTTTTCCGGCATGTTCTTCTGGAAGAGTTTCAGGTTCTGTCTGTCGTGGCAGTACTGGGACAGGTAGTAGGTCATCCAGAGCCTTTCGGTCTCTGTTCCTTTCGCGGTGAGGTGCGTGCTTGTCTGTTTTTTCAGTTCGTCCAGAGTTTCCATGATCCCAGGACCTTGTATCTGCATTATCCCGTCGCTGGAGTACTGGGCCCTCCATGTGCGTTCGCTGTTCCCGAGGATTATCTGGGTGTTTGGGAACCTGTGCGCAAGCGATTCTGCAACCCACTTTCCGATGTCATGCTCGGGCTCCATGAATCCGTAGGATATCTCGTCTGCTACCGGGACCAGTCTGACGAACCCGCGCATCTTGTGTATCTCTGTGCGCACCGAGGAGATCATCCTGCGTATGTTCACTATCTTCGGCTCTGTTCCGGTTTCTATGTCTTCTGTTGTCTGCATTCTTGCGTACTCAAGAATCTCTTCAGTGCAGTCACGGTGGGCTGCCAGGTATTCCATAAAGTTTTCTGGTGTTTTCATGTAAGCCACCTCATCAGGGTCGCGTCGCGCCATCCGTTTAATTCGAGGAATGCTTTTGCGCGATTTATTCTGACGCCGAGTGCGGCAAGCTCCCGGCTTTTTGTGATCTTCCGTTGACCGCGGGCCAGCATTATGCGTTCCGCGCTGACGGGTCCTATACCCGGCACGCGCAGCAGTTCGTCGTATTCCGCGGTGTTGGGATCGACCGGCGAATCGAGGGTCTGCCTGGCGATAGCCATCTTGGGGTCCATGTCCGGCAGGAATCCTGCGTCATCGAATGCTATCTCTATTTCTTTCCTGGGCAGGTTGTATACCCGGAACAGCCAGTCCATCTGGTACAGGCGGTGCTCTCTCCAGAGTGGCTGCTTTTCCCGGCCTTCGAACTTGGTCCCCTCAATGGGGGTGAAGACCGAATAGTAGACCCGCTTTAGCTCTATTTCGTTGTATTCATAGAGGCATCTTTGGAATATCTCTTTGTCTGATTCTCCTACTGCGCCTACGACCATCTGGGTGGTCTGGCCTGCGGGGAGGCGCTTCTTTCTGGATAGGTCTCTTATTGTCCTCTGTTTTTGGAGGATATCGTTCTTGTAGTCTTTCGTGGGCGATAGTTCCTTCATGTATGATTCAGAGACGGCTTCAAGGTTTATGCTCACCCGGTCTGCAAGATCCATCGCATGTTTTATGTGATCGCCTGACGCCCCGGGCAATATCTTCAAGTGAACGTATCCGTTGAACATGTATTTGGTCCTCAGGAGTTCCACTGTCTCTATCATCTTCTCCATGGTCTCGTTCTCATTACCCCCTATCCCTGAGGAGAGGAAGAGGCCTTCTATGTAGTTTCCTTTGTATAACGTGAGCGTTATCTTTGCAAGCTCTTCGGGTTCATAGGAGTATTTTGTCCCCTTCTTCCGGCATCCTGCGCCGTTCGGGCAGTAATTGCACTGGTGGCTGCAACTGTTCGTATATAGTGTTTTGAAGAGCGATACGCATCGTCCGTCGGGTGTGAATGAATGACACAGGCCGCCCTTTAAGACGTCTCCTATTCCCTGTCCTCCAGTTACCTGCCTGCTTGACGCTGTGGACGCGCATATGTCGTACTTCGTGCCCTGCCCGAGCGCGTCTACCTTGGAGTAATCCATGCGGTCCGATGCGTCGAACCGGCCTCCGTCGGCAAGATAAGCGATCTTTTCTATTGCTGTCACATATAGCACTTTGGAAAATGCTTTATAAACCCGTTGCGGTAGAGTGCGCAGGAAAAGTGTAATTCCGGAAAAACATTAATTATCTGGAAAAACACAGTTACTAACATGAGTGTCAACTCACGGGACTTGAACGAAGTAAAAGCCGAGGTCCATGTTTCAGAGACAGAGAAGAAACGGAAAGACTGCGCCCCCAGCATAGAAGACGAGAGGACCCGGCTTTTGAAGATGTCCGAAATAAGCCTCTGGATAGACGCATATGATGACATATTCTCGGACTTCGATCCAAGGCCTTATTCGCAGCGCGCGCTCTCAGACGACTTTTTGTTCGAGGCAAAGAAGGCAAGCAGGGAAAAGACTTCGGGGAAGATAGAACTGACCTTCCTGATCCAGGACGAAAAAAGGAGCCACGAACTTGAGGCGGTGATAAGGAAAAGACTCCACGAGCACTTCAGAAAGCACGCAGACATCCTGGCAAAAGAAATCAAAAACATCAGGGTCCAGGGATTACGGATGGGATTATGCGGATTCATCCTGCTTGCAGTATCCTCTTATGTGATATGGAAATCCCAGGAGAGCTACTGGGTAAGCCTTCTTAGGATCGCTACCGAACCTGCGGGCTGGTTTCTGAGCTGGGAAGGCATGAATCAAATCGTCTTCTCTTCCAAGCAGAAGATAGCTGATCTGGAGTTCTATCGGAAGATGGCTGGATGCGATATCGAATTCTATTCTTTGACCTGCCAGGTCGACTCAAAAGACCAGATAAAAGAAGAAAAAAGAAGTAGGGATTAGACATCGGACAGCTTTGTCTGACCGTCCTTCTTTTTGGGAGGATTCTTCTTGCGCAATAAGATGAATGCCACTACCACCGCTATCAGGACCAGCAGTCCCAGCGCGCCCACCACGGCGACCAAAAGGAGCATATTTCCAGGGGTTGCCGCCGGCTTATCCATTCCCGCCTCGGTCGACGTAGTCTCTTCTCTTTCTAGGGGTTGAGTGGTTGTCGTTTTCTCGGTGACGACCGGCTTGGTCGTTGATGCCTGCGTTGTAGCCCGCCGGGTCGTCTCGTCTACGGGCGCCGTCGTAGGCGCATTTGTAGCGACCGCCCCCGCATTCACTTTGAAGACCTGCACCAGGCCCGAGTAATAGTTCTGCCCGCTTTTTCCTTCGGTCCAGCCGAAGCCTGCGACGACTTCTTTTATGCCGTCGGCATCCACGTCTCCTGCCGTGATGCTGCGGGTTTCAAAGTTCTTTCCAGCAAGGTTGCTAGAGGCTTTGACATCGCTGTAGAACCATGAGACTATCGGCGTGGAGTCCTCGGACAGCACGTGTATGTACTTTAAAGCGCCTACGAGTATCTCTTCTTTTCCGTCCGAGTTCATGTCTGAGGCATACAGGCTGAATACCGTGGTATTAACAGGGTACTTCCATACGAGCTTCCCCGCATCGTCCAATGAATAGACGTACGGAGTCGCGCCGACAAATATCCCATTGCCTGACCCGGGAACATAGACGACATTAACCAGCTTTTCAGTCGGATAATCCCACAGCACAGAACCTCTTGAATCCAGCGCAGTCAGCCCGTTTTTCCCTCCCACCAGTATCTCCATTTTCCCGTCGCCGTTTATGTCGGAAACAGACGCGGGGCCGTTCGACGCAGAGAATATCCCTCCGGGGATCGCATAGGACCAGCGCAGCTTACCCGTATTATCAAGGACGTAAACCTCGGCCAGGTCGTCTTCATTAAGGCTCCAGGTCGAGACTCCGACGACCTCGGTCTTTGAATCCGCGTCTATGTCCGCCGCCTTCACGTACTGGACCACGCCCTTTGATTCATACTGCCACAGGTCGGGCATGGACCGCGATTTCAGGACATACACGCGGTGATCGGAACCGCCTATTATTAAGTCGTTAGCATTATCACCGTCCACGTCGGCGGCATCGACCGCATACACCCTCTGCTCAAAGTCTATGGTGCTGCCCTTGTTCAGGCCCTGCCAGTCTAAAAGGCGCATCGGAACTCCGGTCTTGTCCGAACCCAGTAGAACCTCTTTCTTCCCGTCCTTATCATAGTCCAGGACGATAAAATCTCTGATGTTCCCGCCGACGATTGTCTGCCAGTTCACATGCCCGCTCGTTTTCGACCCCAGATTATATACTATCCCGTCGCGCGAAGACGCGATGATCTCGGCCACGCCATCCCCGTTCAGGTCTGTTATATCTACTTTGGTTATGTAATCGTTGGACTGGTACTGCCAGTCAGGAACAAGGTAATCGTTTGATTGCGCGTACGCCGCCGAAAAGGCCAAAAATAAGGCACAAACGGCTGATAAACCCTTAAAAACATCCATTCTTTTCATTTTCATCCCTTATATATTATTGAAAACATTTAACTTAAGCCAGAATGGAAAAGAACGCAAGCGAAATAGAAAAAACGCCTTATCATTCATATAAACTGAAGACCCTGCCCAAAGGATGCAAATACTGCGTAAAGGGACAGAAACTGGTATTATTTATTACGGGTGTCTGCAACAGGAAATGCTTTTACTGCCCGATATCCGACGAAAAAAAGAACAAGGACGTTATCTACGCCAATGAATGGAACACGGAACACGCAGGCGGAGACATCACGGGCAAGGAACTGGACATAATAATACAGGAGGCAACGCTCTGCAACGCGAAAGGCGCGGGCATCACGGGAGGAGACCCCTTGCTGGTGACAGAGAGAACGGTTGCCGCCATAAACCGGCTGAAAAGCGTTTTCGGAAGAAAATTCCACATACACCTCTACACGTCCCTTGAGAACGTAACAGAGCAGAGGCTGCAGGACCTTTTCAACGCCGGACTCGACGAGATAAGGTTCCACCCGAACCTGGAAGACGAATCGGTATGGGACAGGATAAAACTCGCAAAATTATTCAGATGGGACGTGGGCGTCGAGATACCCGTCATACCCGGATACGAAGACAAGACAAAAAAACTGGTAGATTACGTGGCGGAGTATATCAACTTTCTCAACCTCAACGAACTGGAACTATCCGATTCCTCAGGCAACATACTGGAAGACAAAGGATACAAAGCAAAAGACGAGGAATCATACGCGGTCTCGGGAAGCGAAGATATGGGCCTGGCACTGATGAGATACTGCGAGGAAAAAGGCTACAAGTTCAAGATCCACTTCTGCACGGTAAAACTAAAAGACGCAGTGCAGATAGCCGAAAGGATAAAGAAGCGCTCCAAGAACGCGGCATCGACCCTGGATCTCGTCACGGACGAAGGCCTGCTAATAAGGGGAGTCATCTATCTGAAAGAGACCGCGCCTTCGTTCTCCTACAGGAAGATGCTCAAGGAGATGGACCCGGCAAAGCGAAAAGAGCTCATCGAAAAATTGAACGCTCTCCAGGCGGAACTGGTGAAAAAATACAGCCTGAAAAAAGACGCGATCATCGTGGACGACTATAAACTCCGCCTGCTCACGTCATACAAAAAAGCAAAGAAACTGGCTGCAAGACTGAAGGCAGAAGGGCTTGTGCCGGCCATAGTGGAAGAGTACCCCACCAAGGATGCGCTCGAAATGGATATAGAATTCTTATAAAAGAGATAAGAAGAGCCAGTAAACCAGAATATTCGCAACCGTCAGAGGTATTCCTACTTTTGCGAACTCCGTGAAAGACAGGGTCTCACCGTGCTTCTCAGCGTTCTGGATTATTATGACATTGCTTGCCGCGCCCAGTATCAGAAGGTTCCCGGCAATAGTGCTGCCCGCAGCGAGGGCAACGAGTTCCTTTGCCCCCGCACCCGCGTGCATTAGCATCGGCATATAAAGCGCGACAAGAGGCACATTGGAGATAAGCTGACTGAGGAGCACGCTTATCAGGAGTATTGCAGGAATAGAACCGATCGATACATGCGAGTCCGCAATCAAGCCCTGGAAGAACCCCGAATCCCATACGCTCTGCATCAGAACGAACATGGACGCAAAGAAGATGAGCGTGCTCCAGTCTGTTTTCTTCAATATCTCTATCCTCCGCGGGCTGAAAGCAAGGATCGGTGCCGCCCCGGCCATCGCTATATAGGTTAACCGTAAGTCTGCGGTCCCGCCCAGGTAGACTGCAGATATTTTGAAAAGGATCATCACCCCCACCAGCATCAGGGAGGCGCGCGACAGGCGGGCCAAACGGGCATCGAATATCTGGTCTTTTGAGTGCTCCAGGGGTATTTTGTGGAACTCTTTCTTATAAAAAAACCGGAGCATCAGGTAGGCGAGCAGCAGGTTTATAACGGTCGGAATAAAGAGGTATTCAAGAAATGATATGAAAGGGTTTTCCATCGATCCGTTGACTGCTATCAGGAGGTTCTGGGGGTTTCCTATGGGACTTGCAACGCTTCCTATAGTTACTGCGAAAGCCAGCGCCAGAAGCATAAGTTTCGGGGAAATATTATGTCTCCTGGAGAGTGCCAGCATCACGGGCGTACCGATTATCGCAAGGGTGTCGTTCATGAGGAACGCGGAGGCAAGCCCCGCGCCGAACAGGACGGAGAGTATTAGAACGTCCACGGAACCTGTTTTCCTGAAAGCCTTGTATGACAGATGGGACAGATAACCGGAAAGGTCCATTGCCGCCCCCACAACGAACATCCCGAACAGGAAGAAGATAACGTCCAGATTGATCGCCTGCAGCGCCGCAGGAATGGTTATCTCGCCTGCTGCAAGAACCATGAGCGCGCCTAATAGCATTATCTGCCATATCTGCAATATCACTGCTCCGACCCTGCGCACCGCTATGAGCAGGAAAACGATGAACAGAACATATATTGAGAACATTGTTGGGTATTAAGGGAAGGTGATAATAAATATAATGATATATTGTTCAAATCTTATTGATTATCAAGATAACCTCTTCACATAAATACAATTAAAGAATGAACCCAAAAGTCACTGATACAGATGTAAAAATTGATCAGAAAATAGACTATTGGAAGAAAAAACTCATTGATTTATCAAAAAGAAATAATCTCGTAAACTATAGGTTCACTAAATCCAAGTCTATACAAATTAATTCTAATTCTTTGGAAAAAATTCTTGAAGATTTATATCACGAAGAAAACGTGGTAATCCTAGATAATGAGGCGAGCCCTAAAGAAAGGCAATGGATAGCAACAGAAGATAAAGAAACAATAACAAAAAAACTGTATACATTATACAGTAAAACAAAAGAGAATTTCCAAGAATTAGGGATAAATACCTGTTTTGTAAGTATCGGCACACTTAAATATAAAGACGCAGATGACTCGGACTTATTTTTTAAAGCACCAATTTTCTTATTCCCTGTGGAGATAATTAGAAACGGGAATAAATACGAATTAATCTCAGGTTCAGAAGATTTACAGTTAAATCCAGCAATTAAAGAAAAGTTAGAACGTGATTTTCGGATAATTCTTGACACATTCAAAGAAGGGACTTTATCAGAATATTTACAGGATCTACGCAAAAAAATTTTAGAAAAGGCCGACTGGGAAATAAATGACGAAGTTCATATTGACATCTTCTCTTATCAAAAATATGTAATGTATGAAGATTTAGAGGCACATCACAAAACCACTAAGGATAACATTCTTATAAGAGCATACGTAGGGGGGGAAAACGCGTTAAAAGACGAGAACGTTGAACTTCAATCAGATGATTTTAATGATGCAACAAGTATAGATATATTGCCTGCGGATTCATCCCAAAAAAAAGCAGTGGAATTAGCTAAAGCAGGAGTAACATTTGTGTTACAAGGTCCGCCAGGAACTGGAAAGAGTCAAACTATTACCAATATTATAAGCGCACTTATAGAGAGGAAGAAGAAAGTTCTGTTTGTCAGCCAGAAGATGGCTGCATTGAAGGTAGTAGAAAAGAGATTAAAAGAAGTGGGTTTAGATAGATACTGTTTGAACCTTCACGAGTATAGAGGAAATAAAAAGGAGATTGTTAATCAATTATGGTCTGCGCTTGAAGAATCCCCAAAAATACCCTCTGAAGTGGAAAGATATGGCTTTGAAGAGTATCTTCAATGCCAAAAGGATATTAACGATTACTATCCATACATCTGTCAGAGACATAAACCTTGGAATCTCTCCATATATGATATTCGAGGCGAATTAGCTAAATTATATGATGTAGACCTACTAGATATGAATCTAGAGGACACGCTAACAATTGATCAAAAGAAGTTCTTAGCTATAAAGGGAAAATTAGAACAGCTAGATTACTATTTTCAAAAATTTAATGACCCATTTACCCATGTTCTCTTCAAATATCAGGAAGATAAAAACACAAACCTGCAAAACCTTAAATTTGAAAAAGAACTGGACAGTCTAATCTCTGGGATAAACTGCCTTAGGAATGATTTATCAAACCTTCAAAAAAAGACAGAACTGACATTATTCAATTTCGACAACATTAGGGACTTAATAAACGCCCAGAAACAGCTTAAAAAAATTAACCCAGATGCCATCCCCGCAAGTTTAATCTCGTCTGATTTTAACGAAAAGGCAGAAGGCATCAAAAAACTTAATGCATTACACACCGAGGTTAATGAGGTTAGAGGAAAAATTGCTGAAAAAGTAGATTTAACGTTCTTAGAGCAAGATACTAAAGATGCAGAGTATGTTTTTGTCAATACCTCCTTTTTGGGGAGGTTAATTAACAAGGAGTATAGAAATCACAAGAAACAATTATCTCATCTATCAAATAAACCCTTGAGCCATGCTGAATGGTTATTATTATTCGGGCAGAAATCGGGTTATAAGAAATTAATTAAAGAGTTAGAAGATTTTGCTCAAAACAAAAAGACAATCCACGCCCTATTAAGGGATTGCGGAAATACGCAAGAGGTCCAGAACCTAAACCAAACAGCATCACAATTAAGTGATGTATTTCGGTTCGCCTATCTGATAGATCACAATTCAGGATATAAAGTAGTAGAATTCTTAAGGGAATCGGGTGTCGATTTTGAAAAAACCTTTGATAACATTACTGAGATAATTCGAGAGCTCAATGAATTCTTTGACTCCGAGGTTTTATCTAGTAAGGGAGAAATCATTAATCTCCTAGATAAGGCATCCGATATGAAGGATAGCCTAGATGCATTGTGTGATATCTTGGTGTTTAAGGGGGATTATAATTCATTAAGTAATGAGATACAAGCTTTTGGAAAGAAGTACACTCAAAAGAAGTTAAACCATAAATTCTCAGAAGTTCTATTGAAATCGTACTATTTACAACTTGATAAGATACTAAAAACCGCAAAAAACAAACCACAAGCTCCATTGAAATCGCAACATATCGACGACAATTTACAAGTGTGTGATAGAGTGACTAAAACTCCTAACACCCCAAATCGACTGATAGAAAAATTTAGAAATGATGACAATAAAGTAAGAGATTTGTGGAGATATAAAATAATGGAGGGCGTTGAAGCATCCAAACCAAAAGAGATACACATGGGAAGTGGCTACAGTGAGTTATCTACGCTAAAGAGAGAATACGAGAAAAAAAGGAGGCTGAAACCAATCAGAGAATTACTACAAGAGATACCTAATCTAGCTTTTGCACTGAAACCATGTTTTATGATGAGTCCACTGTCAGTGAGTCAATATATCGATCCGGAGAATATTAAATTTGACGTTGTGATTTTTGATGAGGCATCTCAAATCATGCCAGAAGATGCGGTTCCCTGCCTTATTAGAGCTGAACAGGCGATAATTGTCGGAGATACACAGCAGCTACCCCCAACAACATTCTTTCTAAATCAAGAGAATGAAGAATCTGACGAAGAGATAGAAGATCTTGAAAGTTTTTTAAGCGAAGCAAGCACTAAATTTAGCACCAAATCCCTTAACTGGCACTACCGTAGCAAAAATGAAAACCTTATTGCATTCTCAAACAGCTTCTTCTATAACAACAGACTGATAACCTTTCCAAATTCGAAAAAAGACAATACAGGATTAGAATTAGTATATGCCCGAGGGGGGATATATGACCGAGGAAAATCCCGAAAAAATACTGAAGAAGCAAAACAGGTAGTCATAGAATATCAAAAATTGAAAACTGAGTATCCTGAAAGGTCTATTGGCATTATAGCATTTAATATACAACAAGAGAATGCGATTAAAGATGCCTTCAAAGAAGCGGGCATAAGTATTGAAGAAGCTGTTGATCCTCAAGAGGAGGACTTGTTTATTAAAAACTTAGAAACAGTTCAAGGAGATGAGAGAGATATAATAATTATTAGCATCGGATATGGTAAGGACATAGACGGGAAATTTAGTTATAATTTTGGACCAATAAATAAAGAAGGTGGCTATAAAAGACTCAATGTTGCGATAACACGATCCAGATACAAGACAATTGTAGTAACATCAATACTCCCCGAAGACCTTGATAATGACAAACTTAATGCGGGGGTGAGATATCTCAAGGATTATTTGGATTATGCAAAAAACGGAGATTCAAGTAATTTTAGCGCCTCTAGCAATGAGATATCCTTTGATTCAAAGTTTGAAGAGGCAGTGTACGACGCAATTAAAAAAGAAGGGCTGGAAATGAGTAAGAATGTAGGTCGTTCCAATTACAGAATAGATATCGCAATAAAACATCCACAGAAGCAGGGAGAATATATTTTAGGAATTGATTGCGACGGTTCTCAATATAAGTCATCAAGGTATGCACGGGATAGAGATAAAATAAGACCCGAGATATTAAAAACCCTTGAGTGGAACATTCATCGAATATGGTCAGAGGATTGGCTTAGAAATAGAGAACAGGAACTTGAAAAGATTAGAGGCCGAATTCAATCAGCAACAGTAGACAAAAAAGAGGATAAGAATCCTAACCGAGACCGAGAATTTTCAAAAGTAGAGAATATAACAAAGCTTAGAGAGATACCATTAAAGACTAAATATTCCAATTACAAAATTTGCGAACTTCCTTTAATAGAAACAGACCTAACATTTGACAGCTATGGCGTCTTATATAACCCCCAACACGAAAAACTCTTAAAGTCCAGACTAATTAAAGTGCTACTTAAAGAAGGCCCCATTGAGAAGGAGTTATTATTTAGAAGAGTTATTAACTCCATCGGAATACAAAAAATTGGTTCAAGAATAGAAAAACTTCTGGGGGAAATTCTTCGAGATATAAACCGGCAGGTGGGCGTATACGTATACCAGGATACCTTCTCAATAAACCCAATAGATAAAGTAACCCCTGCAAGGGCGTCTACAGAGGATCAAAGGCCATTTATATTAATCCCCAAAGAGGAAATAAGTTCTGTTATAATTGATTTATTAAAGAATAATTTTAGCACGACCAAAGAGGCTCTAATCAGGGATATTACCCAAGTATACGGTCTCAAACGAACTGGAAACAAAATTGATGCAAAAGTAGAGCAAGCTATAGGGTATTTAGCTGATACTGGAATAATTCAAGAAAACAACAATAGAATTAAGCTTACCAAGGTCTAAACTCACCTAAAATTACTTGATTGAGTGCTAGGTCATACTATATATGCTATTTTTATTCACCTAGTAGGTATATAACTACTCGGAGGACCACTAAAAAAATATACTGGTATGGAAAAAAACATTCTTTGTTTCCAGACCGCCCGACTCAAAGGAGCCGCCGTGTTAAACGAACCGGATGCTTTCCAAGCACTTCTCGACCGGCACAGAGAGATTTTATAAGGTGCACAAATGTTATCGGCTCTCTTTCTAATCGGACTGTTTTCTCTTTTTTTCGGCGCACTGCTGCCTATGTTCATTCCGGGAAGCGGAAAAGAGACCAGGAAGATCGCACTCATATTCACCTCCTTTGCCGCGGTCCTGCTCCTCGCAACCTCGCTCATGGTGTTCAACTCTAACACCCGGGAGGAGATAGCATCATATAACGTCGCTAACACCCTGCCGTTCTCATTTGCCTTAGACCGGCTCTCCTCGTTCTTTATCATCGTGATATCCGTAGTCTCATTCTGCGTTGCCATATATTCAACCGAATATGCGGAACACGGCGGCGGAAACACCCGGAGGAACATCCTCGTATGCCTGATGAACATATTCATCGCTTCGATGGTACTGGTCGTTGCGTCTACCAATACGTTCTCCTTCCTGTTCTTCTGGGAGGTAATGTCCCTGTCTTCCTTTTTCCTGGTAATGTACGAATACGAGAAAAAGGAGACAAGAAAGGCGGGAGTCTTCTATTTTATCATGACGCAGCTCTCCACGGTCTTCCTGATGATCGGATTCCTCGCACTCTACCAGGTGAACGGCTCATATAATATAGAAGCCATGGGTCCCGCAGGAAGCCTCGCGACAAATATCATATTCCTCTCGCTCCTGACCGGCTTTTCCATCAAGGCGGGAGTTATCCCATTCCACAAATGGCTGCCGTACGCGCACGCTGCAAGCCCGTCGAATATCTCTGCGCTCATGTCCGGAGTGATGATCAAAGTCGCCGTATACGGTATGATGCGCTTCGTCCTCTACGTCCTCGGGCCCGTAGACTGGTGGGGAATACTCATCCTCGTCCTGGGAACGATATCTGCGCTCTACGGCATAATATACGCGCTAAAAGAGAACGACATAAAAAGACTGCTCGCCTACAGCAGTATAGAGAACATAGGAACCATCCTCATAGGATTCGGATTATACATCATATTCCAGACCCGCGGTCTTTCGGACCTGGCGAACCTCGGCCTGGCAGGATCCCTTTTCCACATACTAAACCACGGGATATTCAAGAGCCTGCTCTTCATGGCAACAGGTTCCATAGTCAACGCAACGCATACAAGAGACCTCGAGTCCATGGGCGGGCTGATAAAAAGGATGCCCTATACCTCCGCCCTCTTCCTCGTGGGCGCATTGTCCATATCCGCATTGCCCCCCCTGAACGGATTCGTCAGCGAATACATGCTGTTCATGGCATTCTTCGGATCGTCCGCGCTGGAAGACCCGATGCTAAAAGTCTTATTGATATTCTGCCTTGCGCTTTTCTCGCTCACGAGCGCATTCGTCGCCACATGCTTCGTAAAAGCATTCGGCATAACCTTCCTGGGCCTGCCGAGAAGCGAAGGCTCCGCCAATGCGAAAGAATCAAAGAGACCGATGATAGTCGGCCCCGCGATACTCGCCGGCGGTTGCATCCTCCTGGGGATCTTTTCGCCCTGGCTCCTTTCCGCCGCAGGATACGCATCCATCCCCATACCAAACCTGCTTTTCGTGGGATCCATCATCCTCATAACATACGGAGCGCTCTGGACCGCAGTCTATTATTCATACCCCAACAGGGAGCGGATAGTGGAAACATGGGACTGCGGAACGCCTCTTAACAGCAGGACAGAGTACACCGCGACGGGCTTCTCGCAGCCGATCATGAGGATATTCAAGGCAACCTACAGGACGCAGGAGGTGCCGGTCCGCATCTTCTATGACAAATATAACAGCATCTTCAAATCGGGAGAGGCAAAGATCACGCTCCTGAAATTCTTCGAAGAATACTTATACATGCCGGTCGCAAAACGGGTCATGTCACTCTCCAACAGAGTAGCAAGGATGCAGAACTGGAACCTGGATACATACATAGCATACGCATTCATAGCAGTCCTTGCCGTTCTGATCTACGCGGGGTGGCTGATATGATAGACACGAACTATATTGTCTACGCCGTCCTGAATACTGCGCTGATAATACTCGTATCGCCGCTGTACATGGGTATCGTGAAGATAATAAAAGCGCGCGCCCAGGGACGCATGGGTCCCCCGCCGTTCCAGCAGTATTATAACCTGCTGAAACTATCGCAAAAAGAACGGGTCTACTCCAAAAAGGCATCCGCCATAACAAGGATGACGCCCTATGTCAACATTTCCTTGATATTGACGGCATCACTCTGCGTGCCTCTCGCATTCGCGCCGGCTTACTCGGACGGGATAGGAAACATAATATTATTCCTCTACATTCTTGCCTTGGCCAGATTCTTCATGGCAATCGCGGGACTGGACGCGGGAAGCACCTTCGGAGGAATGGGGAGTTCCCGTGAGATGAGCATATCCTCGGTTATCGAGCCCATTACCATAATAGTATTCGCAGCGCTCGCATACACGCTCGGAACAACCGACATCCACAGGATGTTCCAGGAAACCTCGCAGGAGATGACGATACTGAATCCCGCGCTCATACTGATATCCATTCCCCTGTTCATCGTCCTGATAGTTGAAACCGCCCGCGTACCCGTAGACAACCCGGAAACGCACCTTGAACTGACGATGATACACGAGACGATGCTGCTGGAATACGCCGGAAGAGACCTCGCACTAATGGAGCTCTCGCACGCGATAAAACAGACAATGCTCATGGCGATCATAATAAACATACTCGTACCGTGGGGGTTCGCAACCGAATACACGGTGCCCGCCATCGCCGCAGGCATGGTCGCATTCCTGATAAAAGGCGCGATACTCGCATCATTCATCGGAGTATTCGAATCCTCGATGGCAAAAACAAGGCTCTTCGGCCTCCCGAACCTGTTCATAGTAGCATTCTTCCTGTCGATGCTGACCATATGGCTGGAGGTTTTCAGATGATCTCAGCAGCCCTTGCTTATAGCATTACACAGGCATTGCTGGTACTCGTCCTGATAACGGGAGCATTCATCGTGACAAGAAAAGACCTGCTCTCATTAGTCTCGACATACCAGGCGCAGTCCCTTCTGCTAGTAGGGATCGCCCTGACCCTGTATGCCGTCGAGGACAGCCCGATGCTGCTCTCTCTTGCCGCACTCACCCTCGTGAGCAAGGTCATCGTGATACCGTACATCGTAAAGAAGATACAAAAGCAGATATGCATACCCCGGGACCTGGAATTCCATTATATCTCGCCGATAGCATCCATATTCATAACCATCCTTTTGATACTGATAGTATACGGCGCCTTTGCGAACATCCTGCGGGACCTGTCTCTGAGCAACCTTTTCTATCTGGGCGCAGTATTCGGAATCTCCCTCACCCTCATGGGGATGCTGGTAACATTCAGCAGGAAAAAGATCATAACAAAAATAATCGGCTACCTTACAATGGAGAACGGAGTGCTCCTCTTCAGCCTGTTCATAACCGAGCTGCCGTTCATAATAGAAGTCCTCATACTGGTAGACCTCTTCATGATAGTCCTCCTGGCAATGATCCTCGCAATAGGCATGGACTCGTCTATCGAGGCATTCCAGGAAAGATTCCATCAGTTGCATATGGAAGAACTACAGGAAAAACTGCACCTGCACAGAAAACACGGGGGTGCGACCTGATGGCCTTGGGATCATACATCATATATGCGATGGCGGCGCTTGTTGCGACCCAGCTCCTAAGGTCCAACAAGCCCATGAATCTTGTCGCGCTCTCACACGCTCTGGCGTGCATCGCTCTTGCGGCATACTCGCTGAATATAGGCCCTGCGCATTACTTTGACGGGAACTTCCTGATAGACGCGCTCAGCATGTACGAGATATCCATCACGGGAACAATCTTCTTATTTGCCATCGTCTACGCTGGCGGCCACGCGGAAAGGCTCATAGAACTGGGGGTAATGGACAAAAGGAACCTGAAGCCGTATTACCTGTCGCTTAATTGCCTGCTCATGTTCACCGTCCTGTCGTTCGCGTCAAACAACCTCGCACTCTTCTGGATATTCGTAGAACTGACGACGTTCTTCACTGCATTCCTGATAGCGATACTAAACAGCAAGAAAAACGTCGACGCATCACTGAAGTACATATTCGTGACATCCACGGCGATGCTTTTCTCATTCACGGGCCTCATACTATTGTTCGCGCTGAGCGAGAACGCGACAGGAAAGGGAACGCTTAACTGGGACGAACTCCTCGCGAACGCGCAGGCATTCCCCCCGGTTTTCCTCACGGCGGCATTCGCATTCACATTCATAGGATTCGCCGCGAAATCGGGAGTCGCCCCGTTCCATACGCCGCTGCCGCACGCATACTCCAAAGCACCCTCGGCAGTCAGCACAATAGTATCGGCAGTGATGCTCAACCTGGGCATGACGGGAATACTAAGGATATACTCCATCATAAAACAAACAAGCGCAGGCCCAGCGGCATCAAACCTACTCATAGCCTTCGGCGTATTCTCCCTGTTCGTTGCAACGCTAAGCATGCTCCACCAGAGGAACGTGAAAAAGCTAATCGCATTCTCCAGCACCGAACACTCCGGGATCATGCTGATAGGAATCGCCGTCGGAACCCCGATAGCCATCTTCTGGGTGCTCTACCACATGCTGGCTCACGCGCTGATAAAGGCGATCCTCTTCCTGTCCACGGGCATAATACAGAGGCAATACAACACCAACAATGCAGGAAAGATAGTCAACATATTCAAAATGCAGCCCATCGCGGGAACCGGCCTCGCGCTGGGCAGCGCCGCAATACTCGGGATGCCCCCGTTCATATTGTTCCTGTCGAAGTTTTCCATATTTACGCAGGTGGCAGCCTACTCTTTGCCCCTTTTATTCGTCATGCTCCTATTCCTGCTGATAGCATCGGCCGCATTCACGAATCTATTGTCCGAGATATTCTCCCGCACGGAAGACGTAAAAATGGAGCGATACAACCCGCCTAAAAGAATGACTGCACCCATAGTCGCGCTTTTGATCATCGCATTCGTCCTGGGAGTGTACATGCCAAATGATTTATACGTCTTCCTGACAAAAGTTGTATCAGACCTGAAATTCTAAGCCATGGAAAACCTCATAAATCTGGTATTGCAGGCGACCCGTGCAAGGGTTTTGGAAAGCGACATCACCAAAGGCAGGAACGGGGAATTATACGTCCACCTGGAGGAAAAAGACTTTGAAACAGTCATATACTTCCTCTCGGAGCAGGGCTTCGAACTAGCCGGACTATTCTGCGCCGAAGACTTCGAAAACCACAAAGGAAACACCCTGTTCTATGCGTTCGAGAAAAAAGGAAGCCAATGGCTGCTCATCTTCACGATGCCCCTCAGGATGAGGAGGGGCTTTTCCATAGCTAAGACGTATCCATCCGCATCCTGGTATGAAAGGGAGATAACCGACGGCTTTGGGATAACGTTCGCAGAATCCTTCGATGCGCGCCGTTTATTCCTGCATGAATCATACCCCGAAGACTTCCACCCGCTGGTCAAATCCTTCAAGAACCAGGAGATCAAAACAAACGAGAACTCCCAGGCAGCCGAAGGATATCAATTCAAAAAAGTAGAAGGCGAAGGGGTCTACGAGATACCCGTAGGGCCGGTCCATGCAGGGATAATAGAACCCGGACATTTCAGATTTAGCGTAATAGGAGAAACAGTATACAACCTCGAGATAAGGATGTTCTACAAACACCGGGGAATAGAGAAACTGGCGGAAGGAAAAGAGCCCCGCGATGCCATAAAGATCGCCGAATCCATAAGCGGAGACGAGACCGTCGCAAACGCCGCAGCCTACTGCACGGCTATTGAGAAAATATCCGGAATAGAGATCCCGATAAGAGCGGCACACCTGCGCACAGCCTACCTCGAACTGGAACGCATATACTCCCTCCTCGGAGACCTTGCAGGAATGTGCGTAGACGTCGCATTCCCGGTCGGAGCAAGCCCGTTCTTCGTCATGAGAGAAAACATCCTAAGGCACAATAAGGCGCTCACAGGATCACGGTTCATGAAGGAGACAATATCTATCGGAGGATTGAAAAAGGACGCACCCAAGGAAGCAATGGACGCGCTCCTGATATACCTGGACGACTTAAAAGACATACTCAAAGACGCGACCTCAGACGTACATTCCAGCACTTCAGTAATAGACAGGTTCCACACAACCGGGATAATACGCAAGGAATTGATTACGCCCCTGCACCTAACAGGCCCAATGGCACGCGCATCGGGCGCGCATATGGATACGCGGACAGACCATCCCTACGGGATATACGACAGGATAAAGCCCATACCTAAGACGTCGGAAGCAGGCGACGTCCTCGCAAGATTCGAAATAAAAACAGCGGAGATCCTCGACTCCGCAAGAATAATAGAAGAGACACTAAAGGACCTGCGAAACGGGCACATACAAAGCGAGGGCGAAATAAAAGACGGCTACGCAATATCACTGATCGAATCGGCAAGAGGCCAAAGCCTCCACTGGGTATGCATAAAGAACGGAACCATCGACAGATACAAGATACGGACGGCCTCTTTCTGCAACTGGCAGGCCATAGAACACGCAGTGATAGGAAACATCGTCCCGGACTTCCCGCTCATAAACAAGAGCCTGAACCTCTCATACGCGGGAACCGACCTATAAAAGAACCTTAAGCAGGTCAGCAAAAAGCTGACATGCGCCCGTTGGGCGCAGTTCACGAACCGCAGGATGAGCCGTTGAGCTCACCCCGCATGACGAGTATAACAGGAGAATAAAAAGAGGAAAATGCAAGACGTATTAACCAACATATTCAGCAAAAAGATAACCGAGGACTACAGATACAAAGACGGAGAACTGGAAGAACTCGGGATCAAACTAAAAAAAGAGATCAACACAATCTTCGGCCGAAGCCTCGCGATCAGAGAACTAGACAGCGGAAGCGACAACACAACAGAAATCGAGATGAACAACCTCGGAACGCCCCACTACGACGTCGAAAGATTCGGAATAACATTCGTCGCATCCCCAAGACACGCAGACGTGATAGCGATCACCGGCGCAGTGACGCACAACATGGCGATCGCAGTCAAAAAGACATACGATGCCGCCCCCAACCCCAAGTTCGTGATCGCCGTGGGGGATGATGCGTGCGACGGAGGGATCTATAAAGGGACGTACGCGGTGCTAGGGGGGGCGGATAAGATACTGTCGGTAGACATCAAAATACCCGGGAACCCGCCCGAGCCCAAAGACATAATAAAAGGGCTGCTCGCGCTGATGAAAGGGATCAGGGAACAGAAGAAATAATGCTCGTTCTAGAAGAAGAACAGAATAAAGAGTTGCATAACATACCCATAACTTTCCTTAGAACTTCTTGGATTTATCAAGGGATTTTATTCCCCCCTCAATTTTCCGTCTCTCTAGGTTATTTTATTGTGTTTCATTTTATATATCTCTTTTTGACATAATATTTCTTTGGGCAATGGGCTTAATTCCACAAACATTCCTTGGTGCTCAAGGGCACAATTTGGCAAGTGGTTAAAAGGCCCCCAATCAAAGCTTAGAGGCTTGAATGGCCTAGTTATGCGCAGGGGGTGCCCTTTTCCCTAAAGGACCCTGAAGGATTATATGTTTCTTCTTTTGTTAACATGTGCCACATGATAATAAGCATCTTTCTTGCAGTCGCCCTCCGGGCAGTCTTGAAACCCTTCTTCTGCTTTATCTTTTGGTAGTAACTGCGAAACAATGGGTCCAGCATACTAGCCCTCCCGGAGCATTCATAGAGTATCCACTTAAGGTTTTTATTCACTGCCTGATTCCTAACTCCATGCTCTCTTTCTCCTGACTGATATATTCCAGGACAAAGCCCCGCATAACTCACAAGCTCTTTAGGAGACTTAAACCTCTTAATGTCCCCTATCTCAGCCAAAATAATCAGCGCAGAGTACTCTGCAATACCAGTCATAGACATCAAAAGATTAGCAAGCCGCATATTCCCCGCAGTATTCTTAATCCTCTTCAACACCTCCTTTTCCTCCTTCTTAATCCCCTCATACACGTTAACCAAGTTACGCACATTCTCATGCTCAGACGCAACAACCGACAAAGAATCACCCACCCACAACTTCTTACCATACTTCACACCATCCCTAAGCAAGTAACCCTTAATCTTAAGCTGAACACAAACCATAAGACGAGTCAAATTACCCTTAAGACGGGCAAGATCCCGCAACTCCAAAACATCCGATCCAGGAATATAAACCTCAGGCAAATAATTACTACGCAACAAATCTGCCAGAATACGTGCATCCACATTGTCGGTCTTTTTATTGCAGGCTATGTCATGAGTCTTCTTAGGACTGGCAAGCTTCACCTTATAACCTAATTCAGAGAGGATATTATACGCACCCCTCCACATGCCGCAGGCCTCAATAGCAATCATTATATCAGGGCTGGGAAGCCCGGAAAGAAAACACGCAAAAGCATCCCTGCTAAAAGGAAACTCATGCTCCCGAACAACCACACCCTCAAAATCCATCACACACCCCACAACAGACTCCCTGTGCAGGTCCAAACCACAAAAATACTTATCCATAAAATAACACCTCATTAAATTACACAAGGTGCTTATAATGGCAATAAGCACCACACAACCCAAGAAAAAGTTCTACTACCATCAGGCTTTTTAACGATTCGCCGCCTTCGGTCACTCAGCCCATGCCCAGAGGCATCGTAAAAAGCCGGACGTTATATGCAATTCAAAGGCTTACCAGCATATATAAATCAGAATGACCTAAAGATTATTAAAATATGTAGTTTAAAATGAAAAGGAAACAATGGTTCGCTGCAGGGGCAATATCTGTTTTGTTTTTGATATGGGATTTGTATGAATATTCACTGCCGTTCACCGAGGGTCCTAGTGAGGTGAATAATTTGATTCTTTGGATTGTGCCGATGGCTGCCAATGCAATTAAGATCCAAGTATTCAGCATGACCGCGCTCATCTGCTTTGTCTGCGGCTTCATGGAGAATAAAGAAGAGAAGAAATAGATCCTACAAAGACAAGTAGTTTACCTATCTTAACATAGGAACTTAGAGGAATAGTGAAGATAATTCATATAAGGCAAGTCTTTGAACTTCTCGTCGCCTCGTTCGGCTCCTCGATTCCGTTGGAACGCATAACGGGCTTTTTAACGATTCGCTCCCTTCGGTCGCTCGGTCCATGCCCAGGGGCATCGTAAAAAGCCGGACGTTAATCTCGATTGAGCCCTCGTTACGGCATTTCCTCGCCGGGAGGAGATTTCGGCTGATATAGCTCCTGCCGGTAACTATGTTTATATACTACGCTTCACGTCTTATAGGGGCTAGGCACCGGATTATATCCCCGGTAGACGTTACTGTCTATGAGGCGGATATATTCAGGTCGCTAGTAACGTAAATCCGTCCGTTTACCCGCTCGTTCGTTGTACTGTAGTAATCGTATGAGCCGACTTTGATGAACGTGTGCGAGTAGGTCTCGCCCGGCCCCAGGACTGGCGAGTCAAGCTCACGATCCTGTGCATTGCCCGGAGAAGTAATCGTCATCTGCGTTTGCATGCTCTTCCATACGACCGTGTCTCCCACGGTTACTGTCAAAGGGCTTGGGTCGTATCCAAAGACATTGATCAGGACATTCACTGTGCGCGGGGAGCCGACGAAAGTAGTGGGTGTGACTTTCATGGTTGTTACGGGTTGGGTCGTTGCGATCGCGATTGTTGTTGGTTTGGTCGATGCCTTCGCAGTTGTAGTTGGCGGGTTCTCATTTATCATGGCTATGTGCCATACTCCCCCTATCCCGTCGCCGTTCTCATCTCCCGGCTTGGAATCACCAGAGTAATAATACAAGGGCATCCCTTTGTAGGCTGCTTGATTTGTTCCATCATCCCTTCGTATGATTGATATGTCAGACCTGATGTTTCCAGGTACTGAACTTGGCCCGGAACCGGTTATTATCAACGGCGGCCAGGTGACTGCACATTTTCCGTTGCAGTTGCTTGTAAGTGTTCCGTCGTTGTCGAAGATGTACAAGCTCATGCTACTGTCGTCTGTGATTATTGAACCTGCGCTGGTTTCACTGATCATTATTCCTGCAGATGGTGTTGTGGTGGTCGTTTTCGGCGCTTGATTGCTCGCACAGCCTGCAAAAAACAAAACCCCCAGAATCATTAATATTCCTAGTGCTTCATTTGTTTTTATTGTTTTCATTTTTCCCTCTAAATTATCCATTACCCTTGCATAATGATAATATCTTCCTTGCTGGATGTATCCCTTTAAAAGGGACACTCCAGCCTTATCAAGTCAACCAACCACCCGGCCACTTAACTGGGGAGGGGTGAAAATCCCCCCCCCCTAATTTTTGCTCCAAACGTCCAAGTTCTCATTTGTCTGTTGCGCGTGTTGTACCAATTATAACTTGCGAGAAGAATACCTGTTAAGATGGCCCCGGTTGATGCAAGAATTAATGACTGGTTTTCTACGGATGTATTAGCATCTATCTCTACCCTGACAAAAAATAAAATGCCTAAAAATATGATTAAAGACAAAAATATTATTTGTGCATTGGTAAAGACCTTAACGTCTGCAAAAGGGTTTTTGATTAATTCAATAACCTCGTTAATAGCTTTCATTTTTATGTTTGCTTGTGTTCTCCGGCTATCGAAGCCTCTTTTCCTATTATGCCAGAATACTGTAATAGGGAGAAGATAAGGCTTCGGATCAATTTTGATCACAATACCGGCACACAATATTTTATTATCCTCTAGATTACTTTCACCATTAGATATGCTCTCCTCTAACAAGCCTTATTATTATCCCGAATATTGCTTCCTAGCTGGACTGGCGCTTAGTTGGCCGGGTACCTTTCCGGGTCGGCCCAGGAGTATATCATGTGGATTACGTCTCCTATACTCATATCTCCTACGGACCAGGCGTTTATAGCTGAAAATACTTCTGACAAGGATACTACTCCGCAGGGCGGGGTGTTTCCATGCATAACGCATGTCTCGCCCGCTAGTGTTGTGGTTGTCGTGCTTGTGGTGCTCGTAGTTGTCTCGGGCGCTGCAGTGGTCGTTGTTGCATTAGTCAAGGTGGTGGTCGTGGTGGCTGGTATCGTGGTTGAGGTGGTTCCTGTAGGCAGGGTTGTGGTTGTTTGGGTCGTTGATGTAGTAGTCGTTGTAGTTGTGGTTCCGCTTGCAGCAGTAACACTATTGGAGTCTAATGTAACGGCCGTTTGCGCCAATGCTCTTCCGTTTAACGTTGCGCCTGTATTTATTACAATCGCTGTTTGATCCAGGATAATTCCATTAAAGACGGATGTTGTTCCAAGCGTCGTTTGGCCCGCGACCTGCCAGAAGATGTTCTTCGCCTGTGCTCCGCCGCTTAATATAACCTTCTTGCCGGAGCTGATATCGAGTGTTCCTGCTATCTGGAATATCCAAACACCCGTTGAGTTCCCCGAAAGGGTGACATCAGAGGGTATTATCACATCAGTACCCCACTTGTAAAGACCGGGAGCAAGCGTCAGCCCGCCGATATTTCCAGCCCCAAGCTCAGTATGATCGGGTAAAGTTCGTCCGGCGGCATCGGTGTACGCTGTTTGCATGTCGCTTATGGCAGTAGTCAGTTTAGAGGGGGTTGGAGTTGAATAGCCGGCTGCATAAACCCTTCCGTTAACCAAGGACGATGTCGAAAATTGATTGGATGAATCCATTATCAACCCAAATCCGGTGATGTACGTGGGGGCGGCCGGGCTCACCCCAATGTCTCCGACGATCGAAGTAGTTCCGGTGGTAGAGATTCCTGTTTTTGCTAATATGGTAAAATTGCCGGCCGTTCCAAGATTTACAGCCGGTTGTGCCGCATACAAATCACATGCCATAACCAGGAAAAATATGATGTATACAGAGACCTTTACTAATGTTTTTTTTAGTTTCATTTTTAGTTTGCCTTTCGCTTATTGTAAATTTTTTACTGAAATAGATTGAGTATAATGTTACTATTTTTGATTTTTCAACGGGAATTGATTGAAATATTATAATGTGGGGAATAGTCCCCACGGATCCCTGTTCCAAACGTTCAGGTCTTCATGATGTTTTTGCCTGCCGGACGATTTTTGACCATTCCTTTTCCGCCGGGTCGTCCGCCTGTCTTCGCTCCGCTTTTTGCGCGGTTTTTTGCTGCAGTCATTCTGCCGCCCCTGCTGATCTTTGCCATTTTATCACCTCCCGATGTTTTTATCCTCTGGATTACTTTATCAGATATGCTCTCCTCTAACAAGCCTTATTATTATCACTATTACTGCAATAACCAGTAACAGATGGATCAGGCTTCCCCCAACGGATCCTATGAGTCCCAGCAACCATAAAACCAGGAGGACCGCTACGATAGTCCCTAATGTGTCCATTACTTATCGCACCGCCTCTTTGTTGATAGCGCTCCAATGATGATTCCGGCCATAAGTGCTCCTGCAATATAGTGGTAGGGCTTTTGAGCAACGGATTCTTCGAGTCCTCTCTGTTTTTCCTGCATCATGTTCCCGGCGTTAATCAACGTCGCCTTTGAGTCCCTGACCTGCTTGTCAATCATTCCCCTGAGGTGTTCCTCAAGGTCCTTATCTATTATTCTTTCAACCATTTTTTCACTCAATTATATTTTTTTTATTCTGTGGGTTGGAATTTTTTTCCAGATCATTCGTTGAATTCTGTTGATTCCATCACTTCTCTATTCCCCATTCAAATTCTGCTGTTTTTTTGTTTTTTATCATTTTATGAGCTGCGGACCCGTCTTAGAGGCCCGATGCCCAAGGGAGTTATTTATCCTCCATTATATTCGCCTACCCCGAATCCTTGCTGAATGTTTCTCTCCTTGCCCGGTTGGACAGTAATTGGGTTATAGTAGAGGATAACAGAGCTATCTTGCATGATGCTATGTTCTCTGTCGATGTTATAGACCCATGCTGTCTTCCTGCCTTGCTTCCAGTCTGCGACTACCATCTTATCAGGGGACGTCATGCCATCCTTGCTGTCGATGAATCCCGTGGCAACTATAGTCGGATGATCTGCCCGGTTTAACGCGTTCCAGTACCCGAAAGCATGCCGGCTTTGGATGAATTCATTCTCGGTCGTTACCAGACCTATGCCTGGAATGTAGATAGGCGCTCCGTCGTTTGATCCGACCTGGATGTCCAAAAGCAGTCTCGCACCTAGTTTGTGGCTTGAGGCATCGTTGTTCGCAAGAGTTATCCGGTTAACGACTGTTGTATTCTGTATGACGCTCCACTCCTCGACTACGAGTATCTTCGAGGGAAGCATCCATTCGCTTCTGATCGCAGAACCCTGGAACATCGGCACAGGTTTCACAGTGTTGTACTGGTCCATGAGGATCCCGTCCTTGGCATCTTTTGAAGTGGTATACAATATGCCGTCGACATTGACCGTCAGGAATGTACCGGCCCATGTGTTGGGGTAGTTGTACGTCAGTTTCTCCCAGCTATTGCCATACAGCCCTCCAATAGAATAAACGCCTATGTTCTGTGAGTCCGCCACCTCAACGTTGATGTGACTGAAACTTTTGAACAGGATTGAATCACTGCCGGGAGTTCCGCCAGTAGTAAATGTCCACGCGTAGTCGCTTGCCATCGCATTGCCTGCGAGGTCCAGAGCACCAGACGATATCCGCACAGTATACCGGGTATAGGCTGCAAGATCGGTCTCAGGGGTAAAGATCCCGGTTCTGCCGACATTTTTCACGGTGCCCGCCACTTGAGTCTCACCGGGTCCCGTCAGGGTAAACGTTCCTCCGGATACGGTTGACGCATACATAGCCTCGCTAAAAGCCGCGTAGATCGAATTGTTTATGGAGACGTTCAACGCTCCGTTAGCGGGGTCCGTATAGCTTATAGTAGGCGCTATCGTATCTGCTTTCGCTTTGACTGCATATACGGTAAGAGGCGAATAATAGTTCCACAGTAGAATTCCTGTTATCACCAGGATCCCCACAGCCAGCATGGATGCAAGCAAGTTATTAGTCCGACGGTCGTTCTTCCGATTGTTTTCCAGAGTCAGCTTATCGTTCTTTTTATTATTCTCCAAAGTGATCCGGTCATTTCTTTGATCGTTATCCAAAGACGCCCTGTCATTCTTCTGATCGTTTCTCAAAGACATCCGGTCATTCTTCTGATCGTTTTCCAAAGTCACCCGGTCGTTCTTCTGATCGTTTTTAAAAGACGCGACATCGTTTTCCTGATCGTTTTCCAAAGTCACCCGGTCGTTCTTCTGATCGTTCTTCAAAGATGTCCTGTCATTCTTCTGATCATTGTTTTCCATTGTCTCACCTCTTTTTTATCCGCAGTTATGGTTTACGGTTTTCCTGGCTTTTTTCGAAGACGCCAAGGCATCCTTTTGGTCGTCCTTCAAGATTGCCCGGTCGTTTCCCTGATCGTTTTGCAAAGATGCCATATCGTTCTTCTCAATGTTTTTAAAATTCGTCTTATCGTTTTCCTGAGTGTAATTTAAGGATATCCTATCGTTCTTCTGATGGTTTTCCATAATTGCCCTGTCAGTCTTTTGATCTTTTACCAAAGACGCCATATCGTTTTTTCGATTGTTTTTTTCCATCATTCCACCTTTTTTCCTATTTAGGGTCCCTCTCATTTATCCGATACCGAATTCCTTTTAGGACAATTAAGTATATGGATATACTAGTATATATACTAGGATATCAACTAGATTATTTTATATTATATATACTATTATAATATATTATATAAGTATTTATATACTAGTAAATACAAACATAGATATATGGTTAAATCATACAGAATCCAGATAAACAAGAAAACAGGACAGGCGTTTGTGACAATTCCAAAAGTGATTATGGACGGCAAAGGCTGGAAGGAAAAAACAGAGATCACGTACAAGATCGGCACGAAAGGAGAGGTAATACTGACACAGCCCCCGCAAGACAACGACTGAGGGACAAAAATGCCCGGGTTATCTTTGTCTGCGCATACTACGCGAGGAGAGGCGTTCGTTTCAAGGAACTCTTATTGAATTCAGGTGAAGAAATCATAATCTGCAGACAATGACCCGCCGGCCTAAAAGGCGTCGAACCCCGCGAGCGCAGGACTCGATCCAGCAGTAGTTCAAGATTAAATACTAATTTATGACAAAATAGTAATTGACTAGTAATAGCCATTAGTAAATCATAATCCGAAAAGAGCATAGACAACTAAAAAACCGTATACCTGCAAAGGATAGACGTAGCCCGATGGGTTTTAGCATTATTTTTAAGCCTCCACGTTATATACTACTTTTGTAGAACATGGAGGCTTTAAACGATTGGGCGTAGATGATCATAATGTTTACACCGTTATTCTATCTTGGATTGGTTCTTTCGCTGCTCGGCTTTGTCCTGCCTCTGATGCGGCTGGAAGACAGGGGGAATGCATCCAGGAGGCTTTCTTATATACTGTCCATTACGTCCTCGATCTCTTTTCTTGCGTTCTCGATCCTGTCCTTCGGCGAAAAAGGGGCGTCTATTATCTCTTTGTACAGCAACGGGGGATTGATCGATTTCTCGTTCTACATAGACCGCCTATCCGCATTCTTCATCGCCGTCATATCGATCGTTTCCCTTAGTTCTGCCGTTTATTCCATCGATTATGGAGAACATATCGATCATGTCAGGAGGAAGAATTATCTGGCGAGCCTTTTGAATCTTTTCGCCTTGTCCATGGTGCTGGCCGTTGCATCGTATAACACGCTCGCATTCATCTTCTTCTGGGAGATCCTTTCCATGTCTTCGTTTGTCTTCGTGCTCTTCGAATACGAGAAGCCCGGGACCAGGAAGGCCGCGCTTTATTATTTCATTATGACCCAGATGTCGACCGTCTTCCTCATGCTCGGCTTCTTTGGAATATACGCAAATACGTGCGCTGATGCATGCTCGTTCGTTATACGGCCGCTTACGTCTGTTTCCCAAAACCTCTCTCTCATTTTCCTCTCGCTGTTCATCGGTTTCTCAATCAAGGCCGGCGTCGTCCCGTTCCACAAGTGGCTGCCTTACGCCCACCCTGCGGCGCCCTCCGGCATTTCCGCGATGATGTCCGGGGTCATGATAAAGGTCGCGATATACGGCCTCATCCGGTTCACGTACACGGTGCTTCCAAAAGAGGATTGGTGGGGCATATTGATACTTGTCGCAGGGACGCTTTCGGCTATTCTCGGGGTCATATATGCGTTAAAAGAGCACGACATAAAGCGCCTTTTGGCGTATCACAGCATAGAGAACATAGGGATCATTCTCATAGGTTTCGGCCTGTATCTCATATACTCCGCAAACAACCTGCCAGCGCTTGCCACTCTCGCATTCGCTGCGGCATTGTTCCACACCCTGAATCACGCGCTCTTCAAAAGCCTGCTATTCCTCACCGCCGGATCGGTGGTCAGCGCAACGGGTCAGCGGAACATAGAGGAGTACGGCGGATTGATCAAGGCAATGCCTTACACTGCATTCTTATTCCTCGTGGGCGCAGTCTCCATATCGGGTCTTCCTCCTTTCAACGGATTCGTCAGCGAGCTTATGATATTCCAGGCATTTTTCGGCTCATATCTCATACAGGACCCGCTCGTAAAATCCCTCCTGGTGGTGTGCCTTTCAGTGTTCGCATTGACGAGCGCCCTTGCCGCGGCGTGCTTCGTAAAAGCCTTCGGGATAACGTTTCTTGCAGTCCCGAGAAGCGAATCCGCCCGCAATGCAAAAGAGGCCGGGAAGTATATGATAGCGGGAGCCTGTATCCCTGCGGCCCTGTGCATGGGTCTGGGGGTTTTTTCCCTGCAGATCTTTTCATTCATCGGCTACAGGACGGACCTTCCGGACATGCTCTTCATGGGGATCCTCCTGACGGGGATATACGCAGCCGCATACGTTATCCTGAAGCAGACGAGCGCAGACAGGGAAAGTGCCGGCGAAACCTGGGGATGCGGAATGACGCATCTTTCGGCCAGGACTGAATACACGGCGTCCGGTTTTTCCCAGCCCATCGTGAGATTCTTTAAAGACGTCTACCAAACGAACGAAGAAAGCAAACGAACGTTCTATGACAGGCAAAACACGTTATTCAAGGAAGGCAGTGGCGAGATACATCTGATAAAGTTCTTCGAGGAAAAATTGTATAACCCGGTCTCAGGGATCATAAACAGGATATCGATAAAGGTTTCCGCGCTCGAAAACTGGAATCTTGATTCCTACGTATTGTACGCATTCATCGCAGTGCTCCTGACAGTCGCATATGTGGGGTGGATCGCATGAACATCGACCTGGTCCTATGCGCGGCGATAAATGCGGGGCTCATATTGATGATCTCTCCTTTTTACATGGGGCTCGTCAGGAAAACAAAAGCCCTGTGCCAGGGAAGGATTGGTCAGCCCCTATTGCAACCGTATTATAACCTGGCAAAATTATTGAAAAAGGAGCGCATATATTCGCGTAATTCGTCTGCGATAATGAAGGCTACGCCTTACATAAACATCACTGCAATAATCGCCGCCGCATTTTTCATCCCCGTCGCCTGCCTGACCATGCCCTTTTACGGGCTGGGGAACATCATATTGTTCCTCTATCTCCTGGCGCTTGCAAAATTCTTCATGGCCCTCGCGGGACTGGATGCGGGAAGCACCTTCGGAGGCATGTCGAGCTCAAGGGAGATGAGCATCTCTTCGATCATTGAACCGATAACCATCGTGGTTTTCGCGGCCCTTGTGTACACCCTGCATTCTTTGAACTTTTATGATATGTTCTTTCAGACGGCAAGCATGCAGACTTTCTTCCAGCCCGCCCTCCTCCTCATCTCGATACCGTTATTCATCGTCCTCATAGTAGAGACCGCGAGGGTGCCCGTGGACAATCCTGAAACGCATTTGGAGCTCACGATGGTCCACGAGGGGATGATACTGGAATACACGGGAAGAGACCTTGCGCTAATGGAACTGTCCAATTCGATAAAACAGACCCTCTTCATGGCAGTACTGATAAACGTCATCCTTCCGTGGGGCCTGACAACGGAATTATCCGTTCCCGCGATTCTGTTCTCTTCTTCCGCATTCCTTGTGAAAGGGGCGATCCTCGCCGTATTGATGGGTCTGTTCGAATCCGTCACCGCGAAGATGAGATTGTTTGCCTTGCCCGGCCTCTTTGCCCTGGCATTCTTCTTCTCTATCCTGACGGTATGCCTGGAGGTGTTCGCATGATAGATGCAAGCGCGATCCCGGGGATCATCCAGACGCTTCTCGTCCTTGTGATGATAACCGGCGCAATGATCGTGACGAGAAAAGACCTCATTGCCTTGCTCGCAATGTACCGGTTGCAGTCCGTGTTCCTTGCCTTGCTGGCGCTGACGTTATACGTGCAAAGCGGCAACGTCGTGCTCCTGGAGATGGTCGCACTCACCGTCGCAAGCAAGGTCCTGTTGATACCGTATTTCATTAAGAGGATGCAGAAGGAGATAAACATCTCGCGGGACCTAAGCTTCCATTATATATCCCCTGCGTATTCTTTATTCATCACGGTAGCCCTCATCTTTTTTTCATATTATTCTCTCTCGAAGATACTCGTCAGGATCACGGACAACAAATTGTTCTATCTCGGGGCCGTATTCGGGATATCGCTTGCCCTGATGGGCATGATGATAGTATTCAGCAGGAAGAAGATAGTCACAAAGATCATCGGGTACCTGACGATGGAGAACGGGGCGTTGATTTTTTCCATTTTCATAACAGAGCTCCCGTTCGTCATCGAAGTCCTCATAATAATAGACCTCCTGATACTTGTCCTGCTCGCGGCGATCCTCGCGGTAGGGATGGATTCGAGCATCGAGGAATTCCAGGGCAAACTCGAAAGATTAAAACACCCTGGAAGGAACGGAGGGCATCACTAAGATGGCGCTCATCGGGTACGCGTTGTTCGGGATATTGATAATCGCTCTCACGGCATTAACAAAATCCCACAGGATATTGAACGCCTTATCGCTTATGCACGTCTTATCGTGTTTCGTTTTGATAGGATCAATCCTGACAACGCCGGTTTTTCCGAAATATTATATCGACGAGAACTTCATGATAGACTACCTCGCGGTCTATGAGATACTGATAGCAGCAGCCGTTTTCCTGCTTGTCGTCATATACAGGAAGGATTATCTTGAGAACCTCCTTGCATGCGGCTACATGAACAAAAGCAATCTAGCCCTCGTCTACGCGGCGATGAATTCGTTGCTGCTTTTCATCGTGCTGTCTTTTTCTTCGAACAACCTGGCCCTCCTCTGGATATTCACGGAGCTCACTACGCTGTTCTCCGCCCTCATGATAGCCATCCTGAATTCCCAGAAGAACATAGATGCGGCGCTAAAATACGTGTTCGTCAGTTCGACTGTCATGGTGTTCACATTCATCGGACTCGTACTTTTGTTCACGGCCACTGAAAAAGCCCTCGGCGCAGGCACGCTTAACTGGAACGTGCTGATGGAAAACGCTCAAAAGCTGGACCCGGACGTCCTAATCGCGGCCTATGCATTCATCTTCCTCGGCTTTGCGGCCAAGGCGGGGATAGCCCCGTTCCACACGGCCCTGCCGCATGCGTACTCAAAAGCGCCTTCGTCGGTCAGCACGGTCCTCTCTGCAGTCGTCCTCAACATCGGGCTGTTCGGCATACTTAGGATATACTCGATAATGCGCGTGACCGATTCGGTATCCGCCGCATCGAACATACTCCTGGCCTACGGCGTTCTAAGCCTTTTTATAGGCGCATTCAGCATGCTGCAGCAAAGGAACATCAGAAAATTGATCGCATTCTCAAGCGTGGAAAACAGCGGCCTAATGCTCATAGGGATAGGGATAAGCACCCCGGCAGCGTTGTTCTGGGTGCTGCTGCACACGCTCGCATATTCGCTGACGAAGGCTTCGCTATTCCTGTCGAGCGGCATACTCCATAATCAATACCTAAGCAACAAGGTAGAGAACATAAAGGATGCGCTGACGGTCCAGCCTTTCGCGTCGGCGGCACTGATCCTCGGAGCCGCGGCGATAATAGGAATCCCTCCGTTCCTCCCGTTCACGACGAAATTCTGGATCCTCTCCGAGATCGCAAGATACTCGATAGTTCTCCTCATACCCGTGCTGGGATTCATCCTGATCACATACGCAGGTTTCGCTGTAGTCCTGACCGAGGCGTTCACCAAAGGTACCGGAGAGGAAAAGACCGGGACGATTAAGAGATATCATGCGCCAATAGGCCTTAAGATACCTATAATCATACTCCTGGTTATTGTCCTGATACTGGGGCTCTGTACGCCTAAGGAATTGACCGGGCTGATAGAGAACATAACGAAAACCCTGTATCGGTAATGGCCTTAACTTTTTTTGCAGAGCGAACCGCGGGTCCTGGCATAAATCTTGATGTATTCCGCGCCGAAGAAGAATATCTGCGACGAATAATACGCCCATAAGAGTACCACTACAAGAGAGCTTGCGGCACCGTAAACGGAACCGGGCTCAAAGCCGTGTTTTATCAGTCAATTCCTTCTATAACTTATGGAACTGGATGCTTGCATCAGGGGCAGGAGGAGCGTGCGGTCCTACGAGGACAAGGCAGTACCAAAAGAGATGATAGAGGCCGTCCTGGAGGCCGGCACGTGGGCGCCTACGGGCATGAATCGCCAGCCCTGGAGATTCATCGTCATCGAAAATAAAGAGATCATAAAATACGTCTCCGATGAGACCAAAAAGGTCGTGTCCGAGACGATGCCCAACATGGCAAAGCAGTTCGAGACAAAGGAAGACATCGTCTGCTACAGCGCCCCCGTGCTGATATTCGTATGCGCCGAATCCGACAAGATATGGGGGGAAGTCAACATCCTGGACAGCGTCCTTGCGGCGGAGAACATGTTCCTGAAAGCCTACGATCTGGGCCTCGGGTCCTGCTACATGGGATTCATAAGCTCCCTCAACACAAAGCCCGATGTTTTAATAAAAGCGGGGGTTCCTGAAGGCTACGAACTCATGGTGCCGATTATCCTCGGCTACCCAAAGAACAAACCTACCGGGAAGAGGAACAAGCCGGATGTTTTGAAATGGATGAAGTGATGGAGGCTGCCTTCAGAGCAGCTCCTCTAATCGCTTATTCACTTCATCCCAGTAAACGATGCTCCAGTAATTCTCAACGTACCTGGCGCGGTCGTTCCTGTAGTCCAGGTAATACGCGTGCTCCCATACGTCGAGAACTAGTATGATCGGCCTTCTGGGGCTTACGTTGACGTTGTGTTTCTCTATCTGCATTATTATCGGCCTTTCGGTCATCAGGCAGTATGACAGGACTGCCCATCCCGAGCCCTCGGTCTTTATTGCCGCCTGCGTAAATTCTTTTTTGAATCGCTCGAAGCTTCCGAATTCGGCATCGATCGCAGAGGCTATCTTTCCGGAGGGTTTGTTTGAGTCTTTTGGTTTTGAGAGGTTCTTCCAGAATAAAGAATGCAGGTTGTGGCCCCCTGTATTGAAAGACATCTGTTTTGCCATCGTAGACGCGTCTATTTCCGCGCCTTCCTTCCTTGCCTTATCAAGGGATTCCAGGAGCGCGTTCGCGCCGTTGACATAGGCGGCATGGTGCTTGTCGTGGTGTATCCTCAGCTGCTCTTCGGACATGACGGGGGAAAGAGCGTTATATTCATACGGGAGTTGCGGCAATGCATAGAATCTGTTTTTGGGGTCCATCTCAATTCACCTCAAGGTAGTATAGGTAAAGAAAGCATATAACGCACATATGCGCGCTATTTCTTGGTCAGATCCGCGTATTCCTGCAGTATGCCCTGCTTGAATAATTCCATGCCTTCCCGGGTCTTAGGATGATCCATGAGAGCTTCTATCAGAGAAAGGGGAAGAGTTGCGATGTCTGCTCCCGCGAGGGCGACCTCGCGCACCTGCCTGACAGACCGGATACTTGCGGCCATTATCTGCGTCCCGATGTTATATTTCCTGAAAAGCGAAACCGTCGTCTTGATCAGGTCTACGCCGGAGACGATCCCGTTATCGTCCAGCACTCCTATCTCGGACCTCAAACCCTCCGCGGGCAGGCAATCGACCGCATCCGCCTTGATGCCATGCTGGGTCAGGATGTAGTCGTCAAGCTTTCCGGCGTGCAGGCACACGATCTTTGCCCCGGCTTTGGCGGCCATCAATGCCTGCTCCGGAGTAAAGATAAACGTGGCAGTGACAGGTATCCCGGCCCCTGAAAGTGTTTTTATCGCTGCCGTCCCTTCAAGGTCCCTGCCGCGCTCGCCTGCAAAAGACGGATTCACAGGCACTTTTATGTAAACGTTGCCGGCAACCGGATTAAACAGATAATAAAGGGCCCGCCCCTGGTTGGCTATTCCTTCGCATGAAGACTCCGTGACTCCGAGGATCACCGGGATCCCGGCGGAGGACATCATTATCCGATCCGTGTATTCCCAGATATTGAGCGCCTCTCCCCGCTCATTCAGGTCCTCCATAGCGGTCTTTATAAGGGCGGGATTGGTTGTGACGCCGTCAAGAATTCCGCAGGAATTCGCTTTTTCTATCTCCGGGAGCTTCGCGGAATCAAGGAATAGCTTCATCAAGAAATTATTAGGTAATCTGGGTTTAATATAAAATGTTGTGCAGCCGGCACATGCATCTCACCCGGAGGCGTTTTCTATTCATCGCATTATATTTGTTTGCAAATAGATGTATTATCCATGAAAATCGCAGTAATCGTTCACTCAAAGACCGGCACCTCCTTAAAGCTCGGGAACATGTTCGCAGAAACGCTGAGAAAAAAAGGGCATTCCGTTGACGTTGTCGAGTTGAAGACCGATCCTCCAGTGTCTTCTGGCACGGTGCGAAATCATCCTGATTTTTCGATAACAAACCTTCCCGACGGGGGCAAATACGACGCCTTCATCGTGGGCGGCCCCGTGTGGGCCTTCTCGGCGTCGCCCGTCGTCTACGAAGCCGCGAAGGGATTAAAAGACGTTTCAGGAAAGAAAGTCCTGCCCTATGTCTGCATGGGATTACCCCGCGAGTCCATGGGCGGGAAGCAGGCGATCGCTTTGCTCAGTAAGACCCTTGCGGAAAAGGGAGCGAACGTTTTACCGGGAAAGATTGTGCCTGGCCTGTTCCATAACCGGGAGAAACTGATGGAGAATGCCGCGTCGGATATTACGTCTTTATTCTAAAGGGGAACGTAAAAAAAAAGAAAAAATAAAAAAACCGGAAAAGATTCAGTATCTTCTCGGTGGTTTGTGCTTCTGGTAGCAGTCCCTGCAATATACAGGTCTGTCGCCAGAGGGTTTAAAGGGAACTTCCGTTTCCTTCTTGCACTCGGAGCATGTTACTTTATGCATCTCACGCTCTCCGTAGCCGCCACTGTCGCCGTATGCCATTTCGTTTACCTCCTTTATATTTCACCGGTGACCGCATAGAAATCCTGCAAAGAATTTTCAGGTACGGATAGATTGGTATCTATGTACATGAACTCCAAGGGGAATTCATCTTTCAGAAAGCATTTACTCTCTAAATAGGAATACACCAGTTAATGTTAATATAGAAGATTACAGGAATAAGAATGGGAGATATGTCGAGGATCATTTCCATTTCCGTGTAAGCGTCCGTGCAATGGTTCCTGCAAGCGGGTGCATAGATTTTCACTTTGCCCCGGGGTACAGCCGCTCCCGAAGGTCTCTTAGAGGCTTGAGGGATACCTCTGTTCCGGTCTCTCCGTATTCCGAGTAGTCGAACGGATTGTCCAGGTCCTTTATGAGAAACAGCATGTAGAGTACCAGGAAGGATACTATGCCTGAGAGGAACATTGATTCGTAGAAGGGCTCCTGTTTCAATAGCAGCAGGCCGAGTATCAGGAAGAATACGAGCGCCTCCACTACGGCGTATGCCGAGGCAACGAAGCTCAGGTCTCTTATGTTGTCCACCCGGATTATCGTCTTTCTTATGTTGTTTTGTTCAAGCTTCATCCTGTTGATGAATGTCGCCTGGGCCTGCGACTCAAGCTTCGCGAAATGCCCGTTCATCTCCTCAACCTTTTTGAGCAGCGTCTTCGTTCTCTCCTTGTGGTAGAACCAGTTCTCCAGCGACAATATGAACGCCTTGTGGTATTCGATATAATCCTTTGACTCTCTTGAATCCTTGTTCATACGGATTATGTCGGCTTCGTCGTGCAGGGCTTCAAGGCTTGTCGCAAGGTCCCCGGGTATTTTCTCGCTCTCTTTATAATCGGATATCACCCCGGTTATGAGAAAGCCTATCAGAAAAGTCGTCGCAGCAACTATGCTGGTGAAGAGCGCTGAAAGAGACATGACTTCCAGGCCGTATACGTGGGTTGCGTACTTGAGCAGCATCACAAGTGCCAGCAGCGGGAGTATCTTTATCAGGATATGCCATTTGCGCCATATCTTCTTTTTATCGACCATGTATGATTATTCGCTTTTTCCCTTATTATTTCTCCATCGCCTTCTTCCGCAGGTCGGCGGGCATCTTCTCGACGGCGTAGCGCAGAGCCGTCCGAGGCATGTTTTTTTTGTTCCTGACCACGTAGTCGAAGACTTCCTCCTGGTGCGCCTTGCCTGCTTCCTTCAGCATCCAGCCGTAGCCTTTCTGCACGAGGTCGTCTTTGTCCAAGAGGAGGATGTCCGCTATTTCGAAGACGTCTTTCAGGAATTTTCCCCTGCGGGCCGGGAGGATCAATGTAACCGCTGCGGCTCTTCTCATCCAGCGGTTCTCAGACTTAGCCCATCCCTTCAGGTCTTTGACGCGCTCCGGATATTTTTCCACGTATTCGCCTATCGCGTGATTGCACAGCGTGTCGCACGACGCCCAGTTGCTCACGTATTTTTCCACCCAGCGCTCGTAGACGGAGAAGTCTGACGGCTCGTATCTCTTGCGCAGGAGGTAGGCCCATTTCCCGGCGATGAACGACTCTTCCATATAGCCGGAGGACCACAATTCATCGCAGAGGGCGAATATTTCCTTTTTTTCGGAATCTTTTATTTCGCTGAAATATTCCCCGGCTATCTTTGAAACTATCGCGGTCTTCACGCCGTACAGCCTGATTTCCTCCTTGAAAAAATGGTTGCCGCTCTCCCTTGTCTTGTCGTCGGCGTTTTTCTTCAGTTCGGAACGTATCGAGAATAATATCTGTTTTTCCATTTTTTTGCCGGTCACGTTGATTAATAATAGGATTCCAGGATGAAAACCCTTTATGTAACGGACCGGACGGACTGGCGCAGCTGGCTGGAGAAGAACCACGGCTCCGAAAAAGAGATCTGGCTGGTCTATTACCGCAAGCACACAGGTAAACCGAGGATATCCTATGAGGATGCGGTCGAAGAGGCCCTCGCATTCGGCTGGATAGACAGCATACAGAAAGGCATAGACGACGAACGCTTTGCGCAGAGATTCACGCCCAGGAACGACAACTCAAACTGGTCCGAGGCAAATAAGGAGCGCGCCCGCAGGCTTATCAGAGAGGGCCGCATGACCCCGTTCGGAATGGCAAAGATCGCAGGCATGCTGAAAGACAAGGGGGCCTCCCCCAAGAAGGACATATTGACTGCATTGAAAAAGGACAAAACCGTCTGGGATAATTACAACAAATTTCCCGGGACATACAAAACGGTGCGAATCGGCTGGATAGAAGGCGCAAGAAACAGGCCCGAAGTATTCCAAAAACGCCTAAATTATTTTCTTAAGATGACGGGGAAGAATAAGATGTTTGGGATCGTACGATAAAATGGAACGCATAATCCTGCACGTCGACCTCGACGCATTCTATGCCTCGCTGGAGGAACTGCGCAGGCCGGATATCAGGGGCAAACCGGTCGTTGTGTGCGTGTATTCCGGGAGGAGTGCAGACTCCGGAGCCGTTGCCACGTCGAATTACCCTGCGCGCGAATTGGGGATCAGAGCCGGTATGCCGATAGCATTTGCCAAAAGGGCCGCCAAAGGAAAGGACGTTGTCTTTCTCCCGGTAGACATGGAGCATTACAGGGAAGTCTCTGGAAGGATAATGGACCTCCTTGAAGAGCATGCGGACAGGTTTCAGCAGGTATCTATCGACGAGGCGTATCTGGACGTATCCGACAGGTGCGCCGGGAGTTACCCGTGCGCGGAGAAAATAGCCCGGGAGATCAGAGGAGAGATAAAAACGGAGGAAGGGATAACTTGTTCCGTAGGCATCGGGCCGAACAAGTACGTCTCCAAGATGGCAGGAAAGAGAAATAAGCCGGACGGCCTGACAGTCGTGAAACCGGGGGAGGTTGTTTCTTTCCTCAAAGACCTGCCGGCAGGAAAGCTTCACGGAGTAGGCGAAAAGACGGCAGAAGAACTTAATTTCCTGGGGGTGAAGACTGCCGCGGATATGACAGCCTACGGTCTGGCCGGCCTGGAGAAGGAGTTCGGAAAGAACAAGGCAAAGCTCCTGCGCGACAAGGCGCTCGGGATAGACGATTCGCCGGTGGAACAGAAAGAGAAGCAGCAGCTTTCGAGGATCGCGACCTTAAAGGAGGATACGGACGACCCGGGCACTGTGTACAAAAGGATATCCGAGCTGTGCGCAGACCTCAATAAGAAAATGCAGAACAGGATAACATTCCGGACCGTTTCTTTGATAACGATAGATTCGCATCTGCAGACCCAGACTAGGAGCGAGACCATACCCGGGGGAACGGATGCGTGCTCTGTCCTGCCGTCTTACAGGGCGCTCATAGACAGGTTCTTTTCGAAAAATCCCGGGAAGATGCTGCGCCGCGTGGGAATAAGAGTATCCAATCTGTCGCATAAGGAAGTAAAAGACAGGAAGGAGCAGAAGAGCTTGTTTGATTTCTGATGGGCGCAGAGCCGGGCTTACTCCCCGGTAAGCCCGTATCTTGCGCTCTCAGAGCAACTAGAATATCCCCTTCAAGTTAACGTGTTTTTTGACCAGGCCTTTCAGGAGCGCAGTTTTCTCTTTGTCGTCTTTTGTGAGAAGCGGCTCCAGATGCTCTATCTGGGTAACCGTGCGGTACGTGTCCGTGGACACCAGGAACGTCGGGATCTCGGCGTGTGCCGCTTTCGTTATGATGTTCGCGTGGGGCATGTGGCCGTTCGTCAGGAGGATGCATGATGAGCCGGTCTCTATCGCCGCAAGGATCATGTCGCTCCGGTCTCCGCTTGTGATCACCATCTTTCCTTCTTTTTTGAATGTTGAATTCGCAAGAGCCGCGTTCTCGGACATGTCGCCTATGAATACGCTTTTTATGGTCTTGTCCAAGCCTGCCGTCCCGGTCAGGTTCTTTGCGATTATGTGTTCTAGGAGGTGCTTTGCCTTGTAGTATGAGAGCTCTTTTGTTCTCGGGACTATCCCCAGAACGTTCACCTTCTCTTTTTTCAGGTCCGCAAGATACGTCTTTTTGAACGCGTCTACGTCGGCCACTTTGTTGATTATGACTCCTGCGAATTTTACCCGGCTTGCGTCCAGGTACTTCTTCATGAAGAATATGTCGTCGAGTATGTCGTAGTCTTCGCCGTCGATTATGAGCACCAGGGAGCCGCCCACATGCTTCGTCACCGAGATGGCGTCAAGGAGTACCGATGCGCCGTGCCACATCTCGCTTCCGCCTTCTATTATGAGCGCGTCTTTTCCTTTGCCCGCTTTCGCGCACATGTCCGTGAGCTTCTTTCCAACGGTCTTTTCATCATAGGAGTATTTTATCTTGGAGTGTTCGAAACCGATCGTCATATCTTCCGCCTTCCCGGACAGATCGAACGTCCCTGCGATGAAACCTGCGTCAAGGTCCCATATCTTTTTCCCCCCGTATACAAGCCGGTCGCCGAAGGGTTTTATGTAACCGCATTTTTTCCCGGATGCTTTTATGAGGCCTGTTATTATGCAGGTCTTTCCCGCGCTTTTGTTTGTCGATGCTACTACGATTTTTTCCATTTTCATTTAGCCTCCATGCTCTTAGTAAGAAGAATCCTCACGTCGATGGCGAGCGCGCCATTGTTTTCATCGTAGACAATGAGGGGATTCACTTCGATATCCGATATGTCTGCGTGTCTTGCAAGTATCGCGCCCAGCTTTGCTATCGTATCTATTACGGCGTTTATGTCTTTTCGGTTTCCGCCTCTCACCCCTGCGAGCAATTTTGAGGATTTTGTCTCGTTTATCATGCCGAGTATTTCCTCTCTTGCCAGGGGATATGAGCGGAACGATACGTCGTTCATCACTTCCACGTATATGCCCCCCATTCCGCACATTACCACGGGGCCGAAGGATTTGTCTCTTATCGCGCCTGCTATCACTTCCACGTCTTTTGTTAGAGTTACTAACATCTCGGATACCTGCACGCCTTCTATGTGGGCGTCGGCTTTGTATTTTCGTGCGTTGAACAAAATGGCCTGGTAAGCGTTCAAGACCTCGTCCCTGTTCTCCAGGTTCACTATGACGCCGCCTGCATCGCTCTTGTGTATTATGTCCTTGGATACTATCTTGAGTACGACGGGGTAACCTATCTTTTCCGCGCATTTGACCGCTTCTTCCAGGTTCGTCGCTATGTAGTTTTTGGGAACGCGTATTCCTGCGGCAGCCATCACGGCCTCGCCTTCATAGGGCAGGAGGAATTGCCTGCCATCCGCGCGGACCTTTTTTATGACCGCGTCTATTGCCTTGTCGTCTAGCTTTATCTTAAGCTGCCCGGACGGGTCCGCCGCATAAGCCGTATTCCGGTAGCTGGCATACAACGCCCCCATGCATGAAACGGCTTCATAGACGTCGGAGAATGCGGGTATTTCCGCGTCCCTTAATTCTTTTATGCATTCTTCTATGCGGCCCCCCCCGAAGAACGAAAACACCGCGGGTTTCCCGGGTCTCGCTTCCGCATACATCTTTTTTATCATCCCCGATATCTTTCCTGCGTCAAAGAACACAGTCTCGCAGCCGAGGCAGATTATCGAGTGGATGTCTTTGTTCTGAAGAGCGGCTTCTATCGCCGTCTTGTAGTGCTCCAGCGTTGCCTGTCCCGTCAGGTCGACGGGGTTCTTCATCGATCCGAACGCGGGGACTACCGGAGAGAATATTTTCTTGAGTGTTTCCTGATCGTCGAATAGGTTAACGGAATATTTTTCGCACGCGTCTGCGGCCATGACCCCCATGCCGCCCCCGTTGGTTATGATAACCGTGTTCTCTCCTGCGGCTTGCGGGGTTTCCGAGAGGTATTTGCACCAGTCGAGTGCTTCCTGTAAAGTTTCAGCGCGTATGACGCCGCACTGTTTCATTATGTCGGAGAACACGTTGTCTGCGCCGGCAAGTGATCCTGTATGAGATGCTGCAGCCATGGCGCCGCGCCGGGACCTGCCTGATTTTATAGCTATGACGGGCTTCTTTTTCGTGGCTTTTCTCAAAAGAGCGACGAGACGGTCTCCGCGTTTTATCCCCTCGATGTACATCATTATGATCTTTGTCTCTTTGTCGTCTATGAGGTATTCAAGGAGGTCGGACTCGTCTACGTCGGATTTGTTGCCTAGAGAGAACATGCCTGATAGGCCTATTTTGTCGACAGCAGTCTTTCCCATGAGAGATATGCCGAGAGCGCCGCTCTGGGTTATGATGGCAACGTCTCCCGGGAGTACGTCCCTTGTCCCGAAGGTCGCGTTGAATGATGCTTTGGCAACGTACATGCCGAATATGTTCGGCCCGATGATCCGCATCCCGTGGTCCCGCGCGTAGGATACTATTTTTTTCTCTGATTCGGTGTCTCCTACTTCCGAGAATCCGGAGGATATGACGAGGGCGTATTTCACGCCTTTGTCGGCGCAGCTTTTCACGGCATCATAGACGTATTTGGCGGGTATCGTTATGACTGCGACGTCTATTACATCCGCTACGTCGGCTACGCTCTTGTATGCCGTGATCCCCATTATTTCCCCGCCGTCGGGATTGATCGGGTAGAGATCTCCTCCGTATCCACATGCGAGGATGTTCTCCACTATCTTGTATCCTATCTTCCCGGGATTATGCGATGCTCCGATTACTGCCACGGCACGCGGCTCGAATAGGTATTTTATGTCTGGTTTTTCTGTCATTGTCGTCTCCTGAATAACAGCGCGTATTCGTACATATCGTCGCCGGGCTTCTTTTTCTCCTTGAAGCCGGCTTCTTTGAATAATGTTTTCATGGGTTCGTTGTCTGAAAGCACCTCAGCGGTAAAGCCCATGAGGCCCTTTCTTATGCCCGCGCAGGTAAGGTTTTTGAGGAGTTCGCTTCCCACGCCCAGGTGCTGGTGATCGTCTCTTACCACAAAGGCCACGTCGCCCATGTGAGTGTCCCCGTTAATATTATATTGACCTATGCCTATAAGTTCTTCTTTTTCTCCCGACTCCAAAAGGGCTAGTAGGACAGTCTGTTTGTCGTGGTCGAAGACTGTATAACATTGCAGGCGGTCGTGGGGCATGTCTTTTCTGGCGGATGCGAATCTGCGGTATAGTGAATCGTCTGTCAGGGAATAGAAAAATTCCTTCAGGAGGGATTCATCGCTTATGCGCACCGGGCGTATCTTTATGCGCAGGCCCTTCCAGGTCGTCCTGTAGGTCTCGGGATTATCCGGGGATTCTTTGTTCCCGGAAATGTATTCCTGGTCGCCGTATATGAGATTAAGCTTTTTTGCCTCTTCTATCAGCAGGCCGCGGAATTTCGGATGGGCTATTCCTATCAGTTCCATTGCGCGCTCCCTGATGTTCTTGCCGTGCAGGTATGCGATGCCGTATTCGGTGACGACATAGTGAACGTCCCCGCGGTTTAGGGTGACGCCTGCGCCCTCGGGCAGGAAGGGGGTTATCCGCGATGTTTTTCCGTTGTCTGCCGTGGATTCCAGCACAAGTATGCTTTTTCCGTTCTTTGAAAGAGCCGCCCCCCGCATGAAACTCGCCTGTCCGCCGATGCCCCCGTAGAATTGTTTGCCCACTGATTCCTCGGACGCCTGTCCGGTCAGGTCTATTCCCAGGGCGCTGTTTATCGCAGTCATGTTATGATGCCGGGCTATTACGAGGGGATTGTCCGTGTAGTCTACGGTCTTGAATGTTATCCTGGCGTTGTTGTCCAGGTATCTGTATGTTTCCCTTGCGCCCATGCAGAAAGACGCTATCGTTTGTCCCCTGTTTATTGTCTTTTTGGAGTTATCGACTGCCCCTTTTTTTATGAGAGACACAAGGGCGTCTGAAAGCATTTCCGTGTGTATCCCGAGGTTTTTCTTTCCTGCAAGGCCCATCACCGCGGAATTTATGAGGCTCCCGTAACCGGCCTGTATAGTTTCCCCGTCGTGCACGAGCCGGGAGAGGTACCCTTGAATCTTCTTTGCGGTTTCCTTGTCTGTTTGGGATTTGTACTCGAGCAGCGGTTCGTCAAATGGTATCAGGTAGTCGACGTCGTCCACGCGTATGAAGCCGTCGCCGCATGTGCGCGGCATGTGCCTGTTCACCTGGGCGATTACAAGAGATGAGTTCTCGACTGCTGCCTTCACTATGTCGACGCTTATGCCGAGGCTCATGCAGCCCTTTTTATCAGGGGGCGAGACTTGTATGATTGATACGTCAAGGGGGATCAGTCCGCGGCGAAACATATCCGGGAGGTCTGAAAGAGATACTGGAGTATAGTCGGCAAGACCTTTGTTTACGGCATCCCGGACGTTCTTCCCGATGAAAAAAGAGTTGTGCCGAAAGTTCTCCTGGAGCGTTTCATCCGCGTAAGGCGCATCCCCCATAGCCCATATCTGGAATACTTCGGCGTCTAGCAGGGCTTTTGGATCGGACTTCACATATTTTATCAGGGCTTTTAGAAGGTGCTGCGGCTCTCCGCATCCCGAGCCTATGAGTATCCGATCGCCCCAGCGGATGTGCCTGTAGGCGGTTTCTTCTGACGCGAATTTCCCGGGATATTTTTTCTTGTAATGCGCCAGATTGTTTTTATTTCCTGCGGTTGGCATTGCTATTTTTTTACCTCGCCTTTAAGCCATTCTGAAAACATGTCATTGGATGATGCCGGGAGCCTGATTATGCACGGGACCTTGTAGGGGTGCATGTTTTTCACTTCGTTTTCCAGGGCGCGTGAATTGACATCCGACGTTTTTGCTATGAGAACGTGCTCTGACTCCTCCGTTATCTTTCCTTCCCACCAGTACATGCTTTCTATCGGGAAGATGTTTGCGGAGGAAATTATCCTTTTATCGAGCAGGTGTTTTGCTATTCTCTTTGCCTCTTCTTTTGAGGGGTTGGTTATGTAGAAAAAGGCCACTTCGCCCATATTAGTTAGTGGGAAGCAGGGTTAAAATAAATGGATCACATGAAAGTCAATATTCCGATCACTGCGTGGAACAGTCCGAGGGCCAAAGACAGGTAAGCCATCGTCGTATGCCATTTCAGGGGAAAGCGTTTTATCCCTTTCATGGTCAGTATCGCTATTGCCGCGGTTATCGCAAAACATAAGAGGGTAAACGCGCCCCCGTATACGATCAACGGTATCCCGAACACGCGCTGTGTCGCGTAGACTGCTACTTCGGTCAACATTTTTTTTATTCGACGATTATCTTCCCTTTCATCGAGGGGTGTATCTCGCATTGGTACGCATATTCGCCTGCGGCGTTGAAGGTATGCGAATAATTACCCCCGGTCGAGATGGTCGGCGAAATGATCTCGTATCCTGTGATCGACACCAGGTTATGCGATACTGCGTCCTTGTTGGTCCAGACAACGGTATCTCCGGCTTTTATCTTTAACCCGGCCGGATCGAAGGCGAAGTTCTTTATGGTGACTGTTTTTCCTCCCGTAGTATCCGGTTGATTCGCTGCCTGTTCCTGCGCCTGCTGGGTGCATCCTGCGATGAGGAGCAGTAATAGCAGGGTTAATCCTGCCAAGAATGTTGTTTTCATTAGATCTCAGTAGTTATATTGTCGTATTAGCTTATCAGTCCACGATTATCTTTCCTTTCATCGACGTGTGGATAGTGCAGTGGTAAGCATATGTCCCCAGTTCGTTGAAGGTGTGCGAATAGGTATCGCCTTTTCCAAGCGTCGGAGAATCCAGTTCATCCCTGGTCGATCCCACGTCCGACGACACTGTATGAGGCGCAGCGTCTATGTTGGTCCAGACGACGGTATCGCCCTTGGTTATCGCTATCGTTTTCGGGTCGAATGCAAAGCTCTTGATGTCCACTTCGATCGTTTTCGGGCCTGCGCGGGTGGTTGTCGTTCCGGAGGATGCTTTTGTAGTGGTTGTCTCCTGCGGGAGGGTTGTTTCCTGCACGGTCGCAGGAACGCTCGAATGCGTCGTGCTTGACGCATTTACCGGGGTCTTCGTATCGTTCCCGTTCGAATCGCCGGTGCTTGCGCATCCTGAAAACAGTATTATCCCCGCCGACAGCAAAGCCAGTATTATTATTGAATTTTTCATATGATTCCCCCTGTTATATTATATAATCATTCTCAATAAAAAGAGAAATGAAAGATTATATTTATGGAAATCGCTTTTTGAATCAATAATAAATATCCGCTATTTCTCTCTTGCCTTATTCAGCGCCTGAGCATACCACATAAGTTCGTCGAGGAATGTTTTCGCCCGGGCATAGTATGCGGCATCCTTGATTACGCCTTTTTCGTCGAACAGCTCCCGCACTCCCGAGAAATACATTGCTTCCCTTATTGAGACCATGTGCAGTTCTGCGACGATCAGCCGCAGTTTTTCGACGCATCTTGCCCCTCCGAGGCCGCCCATGGAAACCCCGCAGAAGCCCACGGGCTTGCGGGCGTATTGTTCATAGAGCATGTCCAGCATCATCTTCAGTTCCCCGGGATAGCCGTGGTTATACTCCGGAGAGACTATTATGAGGGCGTCGGCTCTGGCCATCTTCCCGGCAAAGCGCTTTGCCTCCGGATAGGCCAGCGTCTTGTCCGTTGCGATGATGCGATATTCGCGCACGTCCAGTATCTCGCTTTCCAGCCCCGCCTTCGCGGCTTCTCCCAGAACGAATGAAGCGACCTTATCTGAATATCTTCCTTCCCTCGCCGTCCCGAGGATAACCGGCACGTACATCTTGTTTGAACCTATTAGAGTAATAGCATTGGAAACATATAACGCCCCCGGAAACAGACCCCCAGTAAAATATATAATCTATATAGTTTATTGCCAAAATATATATTAGTTGTGCTTTCTATATTGGTAATAGAAATGAAAACCAATGGGATAAAATACGGGTTATTGATCGCGGTGATCGGAGCACTCCTGTTCGCGGGATGCTCGGGCAATAATAACGGGGGAAAACAGGCGGATACTTTGAGCGTTGCCGGCTCTACTACCGTGCAGCCAATAGCGGCCAAGGCCGCGGAAAAATACAACCAGGAACAGTCGAACGTGGTGGTCTCTGTCCAGGGGGGCGGCTCGGGCGCAGGGATAAAGATGGCTATCGAAGGCTCGGCCGACATAGGCGCGTCTTCGAGGGAGCTTACCGCGGACGAGTTGAAAGACCTGAAAGCATATGAGATAGCCGCGGACGGAATAGCTGTGATAGTGAATCCCGGAAATACCCTGACGGATCTTACAAAGGCGCAGATAAAGGATATCTTCTCGGGCAAGATAAAAAATTTCAAGGAACTGGGCGGACCGGACAAGGAGATCGTCGTCATCATAAGAGAGAGCGGTTCGGGGACGAGGTCTTCGTTCGAGGAGATGCTGATGGACAAGGGCAAGACCAATAACTCCGAGGGAGCAGAGCAGCAGGCAAGCAACGGCGCAGTGAAGGCGAGCATCGCATCCAATCCGAACGCGATAGGATACATCGGCGCAGGATACGTCGATCCGACCGTGAAGGCTTTGAACATAGGCGGCGTTGCCCCGACCAGGGAAACGATAAAGGCCGGGACTTATCCGGTCTCAAGGAAGCTTTACATGGTGACAAAAGGAGAAGCCGCAGGCAAGTCCAGGGCATTCATAGACTACATACTGTCGGACGAGGGCCAGAAGATAGTGGAAGAGGAGGGGTTCGTAAGCATCAAATGATCCATGAAAGAGGCTTTCGTTGAAAGGATCGTCCGGGGCGCACTCTTCCTCTGCGCGATATCCTCGGCCCTGATCCTTTCGTTCATCGTTTTTTTTCTCGTAAAGGAATCCCTTCCGTTCCTCTCAACGGGGGATCTCATGGACTATGTTTTTGGGACGAAATGGAAGCCGCAGGATAACATTTACGGTGCGGGGATATTCATCGCGGGCTCCATGCTGACGACAATCGGGGCGCTGTTTTTCGCGGTTCCCCTGGGCCTGGCCTGCGCGATATTCCTCTCGGAAGTTGCGCCAAAAAGGGTTGCTGCGATCGTTCGCCCGGCAATAGAGCTTCTTGCGGGGATACCCTCGGTTGTCTACGGACTATTCGCGCTCGTAGTCATCGTCGGATTCATCCAGTCGGATCTCGGGAGGCTCGTCACAGGAGACATGCTCCCGACCGGCAAGGGAATACTCGCGGCGTCTCTTATCCTTGGAACCATTATTCTGCCGATAGTAATCAGCATATCACAGGACGCCATTTGTTCGGTCCCCCGGAATTTTCGCGAGGGGTCGTATGCCCTCGGTTCCACCAAATGGCAGGCCATAAGCAAGGTAGTCATACCTGCGGCGTTGCCCGGGATAGCTGCCGGGGTGATCCTCGGCGTGGGGAGAGCGATAGGCGAGACCATGGCGGTCGTTCTTGTCCTGGGGAACGTGGGAATGATCCCGTCGAACATAATCGGCTTGAACAGTAGGGGAGAGACGCTGACTTCGGCTATCATGCTGGAGATGTCTTATGCCTCTGTCGGAAGCATGCACTATGCCGCGCTTTTCACGCTGGGGCTGACGCTCTTTGCGATGGCGTTCGTTCTCAGCCTTGCCTCAGAGCATATCGTATCAAAGAAGAGGACATAAGATGTTGAGCATCAATTTAACGCCGCAGAAGAAAAACATGATAGCAATGGCCCTGCTATGGGCCTCCGCGGTTTGCATAATACTTGCCTTGTGCGCAATAGTATTCTACGTTTTCTACCGGGGCTTTAATGAACTCGGCGTGGAATTCCTGACAGGCAGGCCACAGAACCTATGGCTTGAGGGGGGGATATTCCCCGCGCTCTGGGGGACGCTTTATATCGTTCTCATAGCGCTCCTGTTTGCAACGCCCCTCGGGGTGGGGGCTGCCGTTTATCTTACACAGTATACAAAAGAGGGATTGATAACCAGGGTAATTCGGATCGGCTCGGACTCCCTTAATGCCATTCCCTCCATCGTGTTCGGATTGTTCGGCCTTGCCTTGTTCCTCTATTATCTCCGGATGAAGCCTTCCGTTCTTGCCGCGGGGCTTACGCTGGGTTTCATGATCCTCCCGACGATCATACGCACGACCGAGGTTTCCATCAGGGCGGTTCCGCGATGGGACGTCGAGGGAAGTTACGCCCTGGGCGCAACAAAACTCCAGACTATTTGGCGGGTTATCATCCCGACCGCGCTGCCGGGAATAATAACCGGAGTGATCCTGGGGCTGGGGAGGGCTGCCGGAGAGACCGCGCCGATTATATGGTTTGCGTCTTTCTGGCCCCCGACCACGCCTTTCCTGCCGGGAGATCAATTCAATTCCCTGACTGCGAACCTTTATTTCCTTACATCGGAAGCCCAGACGGAAAAACACGTGACCAGGGCGTTTGCAATCGCCGCAGTGCTCCTGTTGATGATGCTTACACTGAATTATGCCGCAAGGGCGCTGAATGCCCGCCTTACGGCCAACATAAGAAGATAGCAAGAACGATTTTTGTCCTTTGATGAATATATTGTTAACAGCATCCCACTTTGAAAGCATTTGTCGCATTATTGATCGCGGGCCTGGTCTTGTCCTCGGGCTGCGTCAACAAGGATACCGGCGCAGACCTTGTTATAGCCGGCTCCACCACCGTGCAGCCCATAGTCGCCAAGGCGTCCGAAGTATTCGCGGAAAAGAATAAAGGAGTCGCAATCGGCGTGCAGGGCGGAGGCTCGGGCACGGGAATACGAATGGTCGGCGAAGGATCGGTTGCTATCGGCGCATCTTCCCGGGAGCTTAACAGCGAGGAGAAGACAAAGCACCCGGACCTGGTGACAAGCACCGTAGGCATCGACTGCATCGCAGTCGTCGTGCACCCGAGCAATTCTCTTGGCAACACGAGCTTCTCCATCGAGCAGATCAGGGACGTTTTTTCAGGCAGGATAACAAATTATAAGGAACTCGGGGGCCCTGACAGGACCATCGTTCTCGTGCAGCGGGAAGACGGTTCCGGGACCAGGTCCATGTTCGAGAGCCTTGTGATGAACAACTCCGAGGTCTCCGATGCCGCTTTGCAGAAGCCCGCGAGCGGCGCAATAAGATTCACCGTATCGAACAACGAGAATGCCATCGGCTACGTGGGGATCGGATACCTTGACGGGACAATCACGCCGGTAGCAATAAACGGCGCACTTCCCACCGAGGAGAACGTGCGCGCTAATCGCTATCCTCTGGCAAGGAATCTATACCTCATAACCAAAGGAGCGCCCGAGGGCCTTGCCAAAGAGTTTATCGGTTTCATTCTTTCCCCAGGGGGCCAAAAGATAGTCAAAGAGGAAGGATTCATAGGCATAAAATGAAATTAATTGATCCGGAGAAAGGAGTCGCAACCGTTTTGATGCTCTTTAGCGTAACTTCCATACTCATACTGTCTCTAATAATGTTGTTCATACTGGACGGGGGCCTGCCCCTGTTCAATAAGGTCGGGGTCGCGGATTTCCTTTTTGGCGACAAATGGATCCCGGCAAAGGGTTTGTTCGGGGCGTCCCAGTTCATCATCGCCGCGCTTCTCGTGACCTTCGGATCCGTGCTGATCGCAGTCCCCCTCGGTATTTCATGCGCCATATTCCTTGCGGAGATAGCCCCGTCATGGGCTAAAAGGATAGTGCGTCCCGCAATAGAATTGCTTGCAGGGATCCCGTCTATCATCTACGGAGTATTCGCGCTTGTCGTGATCGTGAACCTTGTCAAGGTTTCCTTTGGCCTTGCCAGCGGGGAGACTATCCTTGCGGCATCGATGGTGCTTGCGATAATGATCTTGCCAATCATAATAAGCATTTCCCAGGATTCCATCGAGTCCGTTCCGCGCTTATACAAAGAGGGGTCTTATGCCCTCGGTGCAACGGACTGGCAGACTATCTACAGGGTGCTTGTGCCTGCTGCGGGCCCGGGAATAATCGCGGGGGTTATCCTTGCCATGGGACGGGCAATAGGCGAGACTATGGCGATTGTTCTCGTCATCGGCAACGTGGAGAAGATGCCGGCAAGCCTCCTATCCCCCGGCGAGACACTCACTTCGGCCATACTCCTGGAAATGGGCGAAGCAGTCGTGCAGAGCGTACATTATAACGCATTGTTCTGCCTGGGGATCGTCCCGTTCGTGCTCGTGCTGGTGCTGAGCGTTTTATCCAGTCGCCTTATCACAAAAAACAAAGCGAGGTTCGCATAAAACATGTTATCCAAACACACGACAGACAAATTGGCCAAGGCCTGGCTGTGGATGTCGGCGATAGTGATAATCCTAATCCTGCTCTCCGTACTCGGCTACATATTCATTATGGGAATCGGGGCAATGAGCGTTTCATTCCTCCTCGACATGCCTAAGAACAACTGGCGTGAGGGAGGGATCTTCCCGGCGATACTCGGATCGCTGATAGTCGTAGTCGTCGCGATCTCATTTGCAGGCCCGGTCGGCGTAGGCACCGCAGTATATCTCACGGAATTCCAGAAAGAAGGCATCGTATCAAGGGTAATAAGGATATCGTCCGATGCCCTGAATGCGGTTCCCTCTATTGTGTTCGGCCTCTTCGGCCTGTCTCTTTTCGTATTCTACCTAAAGGATTATACGGGCGGCCCGTCACTTCTGTCCGCGGGCCTGACCCTGGGTTTCATGGTTTTGCCCACCATAATCAGGACTTCGGAGGTCGCCATGAGGGGCGTCCCGTACGCAGAGAGGATGGAGAGTTACGGCATGGGAGCATCAAAGCTCCAGACCATCAGGAATATCGTCCTGCCGGGCGCAGTCCCGGGGATCGCAACAGGCCTGATCCTGAGCATCGGCCGCGCAGTGGGGGAGACTGCGCCGATCATTTTCATGGTGGCTCTTAATCCCACTATCCCGGAATCCCTTTTCGGGAGCGGGAATACTCTTACTACGCAGTTGTATTATCTGGCGATGGAAGGCATATCACTTAAAGTGGCCTTCGGAACCGCCCTCACATTGATGTTCATCATACTCGTATTAAACGCCATCACGCGGGTTTTCAAGAAGAGACTTTCAAGGAACCTGAGGAGAGGCTGATTCACATGGACAGCAAGAACAAGATAGAGGTAAAAGATCTGAACCTTTGGTATGGGGACAAGCCGGCGCTGAAAGACAACAACCTGAGCGTAAAGGAGAAAAAGGTCACGGCATTGATCGGGCCTTCCGGCTGCGGGAAATCCACTTTCGTCCGATGCCTTAACAGGATGAACGACCTGATCGACGGGGTGCGTATAACAGGGAGCGTCCTCCTAGACGGGAAGAACATATATGACAAGGACGTGGACGTCGTAGCCCTGCGCAAGATGGTCGGCATGGTATTCCAGAGGCCTAACCCGTTTCCCATGAGCATATTCGACAACATCGCTTACGGACCGAGGATACACGGGATAAAGGACAAGGACGCGCTCAGGAGGATAGTTGAAGAAAGCCTTGCCGGCGCAGCGCTCTGGGACGAAGTGTCTGATCGCCTGGGAACGAACGCACTGGACCTCTCCGGGGGGCAGCAGCAGAGGCTGTGCATAGCAAGGAGCCTTGCAGTCAAGCCCGAAGTGATACTCTTCGACGAGCCCTGCTCCGCTCTTGATCCGATCGCCACGGGAAAGATAGAGGACCTTATACACGAATTGCGCAAGAAGTACACTATCGTCATCGTGACGCACAACATGCAGCAGGCGGCAAGGGTCTCGGATTATACCGGATTTTTCCTGCTTGGAAAGCTTCTGGAGTTCGGAAAGACGCGGGACATATTCGAGAATCCGAAGAAAAAAGAGACAGAGGATTATATTACGGGCAGGTTCGGATAGAGTTTGAATAATTATAATTAAACGTCAGAGCGGTTGAAATCCGCTCATGGTGTGCCAGTCATGGACCGGCATGCCCCAGTGGGACAGAACTGACATATGTTCGGAGGTAAAAAAATGCCAAGAGCGAAACTGGATTTCCAGATTGATACGATAAAGCAGGATATTCTGAAGATGACCAAGGTCGTGGAAGAGCAGCTCCGCGACGCCATGAAAGCGCTGGCTCATTTGGACAGCGATCTTGCACGGAGAGTAATAGAAAAGGACGACGTGACAAACGCATTATACGGCGAGATAAAGGAGCGATGCATCCAGACTATCGCCCTGCAGCAGCCGGTCGCAAAGGATCTGCGCATAATAAGCATAGCGATGGATGTCGCTTCCAACCTGGAGAGAGTAGGAGATTACGCAGTGGACATAGCAAAAAACGTCGATTATATCCTAAAGGAAAGCCCGCACATAAGCGAAGAATTCAACAAAGACGTTCTTAGGTTGATAGACGGATCAGGAGAAAAAAACCTCATGCTGGAGATGGGCGAGGTGGTCGCAAGGATGGTAAGAGACTCAGGTCCTGCGTTCATCCACGAAGACGCGAAAAAGATAGAAGAGATAAACAGGCTCGAAGACCAGGTGGACGATCTGTTCAGAAAGATCTTCAGACGACTGGAGGACATATCCAGGAAAGACGCTGAAGGCGTTTCCTTCGCTCTTAATCTGATACTAACCGCAAGGTACCTGGAGAGGATAGCGGACCATTCGGTGAACATCACCAAGAGGACCTGCTATGCCATGAAGGGGAAGGAGGAATACGTTTAAAGGACGCGATTTTATCCCCCGCACGACCCCATGGATGAACCGTCCTGGTAGGTGTATCCGAAGCCCTGCGATGGAGTCCATGGGGGAAGACTTTTTCCGCAGTCTTTCGGCCTGTCCTTGAAGCCCGCGCATACCGCCGAGAGCAGGCCTGCCGGGGTCCGGTCATATTCTTCCATTATCTTGCCGTTGACTACGAGCGTCGGCGAGGATTTTACGCCATAGCGGTCGTTGAGGCTCTTGTCCATGTTCACTTTGGGGTATCTCTGCAGGAACCACTGGGATGTGTCGTTATAATTCTCCGATACCCCATAGGTATTGTCTGTTTCAGCCATGCAGGAACTCAACAGGGCCGTGTTTATCGATTCGTTCTTCAGGCAGAATCCGGAGTCTCCTTCATTCAGAAAGCATGTGAGGTAGTCCAGGTATTTATCGCCCTCCTCTTTCTGTATGCAGTATTGCGTCAGTTCCTCGTCTATCTCTGTTTTCCCGTGCATGGCGTAGTTGCAGAACCGCACGCTGAATTTAATCCGGTCCCCGAGCAGGTTTACGACTGGGAGTATCCCTTTTTCTACCTGGGTTCCGTAGGGACAATGGGACATAACGAATAACTCCACACGGGGGAGATTCTCGGCAAAGCTGTTGTCCCCAAGGTTCGTCCCTTCGATAATCTTCAATTGCGCATTAAGGTCGTTTATCTCCTTCTTATAGCCTACGGAGTCTATATTCAGTTTGTCGATCCGGTCCAGAAGCTGTTTTTTCTCTTTGACCGCTCCGTTGTACTGGTCTGCCAGGAGCTTTTTTTCATAGGTCATATTATCCAGGCCGCTCTTAAGGTCCCGGCTCTGGACCGATAAATCGGTTACCTGGGTCTTCAGATTTTCTCTTTCCGAGGTTATGGATGCTATTTGTCTGTTTTGCGAGTCTATCTGATAATAAGTATACAGATTTAATGCCAAGGCCAGGATGACTGCGATAAATAGGATAGGCAGAAGATTGCTTTCCCTTTTCGGTTTTTCTTTCACGTTATAAATTTATAACCCCTATTTAAAATACCGCAGGTTTATAAAATGTGGGTCGGGCTGGACGATACGGATGCCGTGAACGGGATGTGCACTACGTATTTAGCCTCGCTCCTGGCCGAAAAACTGGGCGTCAGGGGCTACGTCAGACTGATACGCCTCAACCCCAATATCCCATACAAAACCAGAGGGAACGGCGCGCTCGCATTTGAAACAGACACGCCCGCAAAGGAAACAAAAGATACAGTGCTTCGCTATGTCAAAGAGTACAGCAGGTTCACAAGCAAAAAGACCAATCCGGGAGTCGTATTCATAGAAAAGCCGTCGCCGAAAAATAAAAAAGCGCTTGCTGAGTTCTACCGCAGAGCCGTGTCCGAGCTCGTGACCATTGAAGACGCAGAAACGGTCGCGCATTCCGTCGATGCAGAAGTGCACAAGTTCAAGAACGGAAGGGGCATCATCGGAGCGCTCGCAGCGATCGGCGCGGATCTCCCGGACAAGACGTATGAACTTATCGCCTACAGAAAGGAGAAGAAAAAAGAGAAAAGGATCGAACGCGAATCCGTGCTTAGGATGGATAAAGAAACGTATCCTGAGACGTTCAATAACGTGGATCCCGCGACCGGGAGGATACTCATCACTCCGCACGGCGTGGACCCCGTGTTCTGCGGGATACGCGGGAACACTCCAGAGATCGTGGAAAAGGCGTGGAAAATGCTGAAGCCGCTGGACGAGATAGAGCGTACGCAGCTATTCGTCAGCAACCAGGGAACGGATGCGCATCTGCGCGAAAGAAAGATTGGAGAACTTAAGCTTTACGACTGCGCCACATTGGAGGGCGTCGTTTCCGCACCGCCCAGGACGATAGCGGGCGGACATGTGTTGTTCGCGTTCTCGGATGGTACGGGAACGATAGACTGCGCGGCTTATAAGCCCACAGAAGATTTTAGGAACGACGTAAAGAAGCTGGTTCCGGGAGACCGCCTCAGAGCGTACGGGGGGATAAGCAGGCACCCGAAAACGTTGAACCTTGAGAAGATAGAGATACTGGAACTGCAGAAAGTTTTTCTGAAAGATGCGCCTCTATGCTGCGGTAAAAAGATGTCTTCAGCCGGCAGGGGCAAGGGAGGCAAGTGCAAGAAATGCGGCAGGAAAATAAGAGATATGCCGGAAAAGGAGATCCCACGGGATATTTGCACGGGATTCTATGAAGTGCCGCAGGGCGCAAAGAGGCATCTGTCCATGCCGCTTATCCGGATGAAGTGTCGGGCAGATAGAAATACTGGAAAAGAGCAGGATATTCTTTCATGAGTTTTCCCGCTATTGCTTTAGACATCCACATCCTGCCCTTTCGGAACGGGTATCCCTCCAGGCCTGCGATCTTCTTTAGGAAACCTGCTTCGCATTCCTCGCGGACAAAGCATTGATTTGGGACTTCCGGGTCGACAAAGAGATGTATAGGCAGCAATATGTCACCGTGCCTGTAGTCGGGATATTTTGATGCTGCATTCTTCAGAGCGTCCTTGTTGAACAGGTATGCTTCTCCTGCTTTGTTGGGTATCGAGGGCTTTTCCTCGGACAGCAACTCTTTTAGGCTCTTCCTGCGCACCACAACGTTCTGGTTGAGAAGCTGCATCTCTTTCCCAAGCATATTCTCGAATACGCCGGTGTTCCGTATATTGCCTGCTCTCATAGCTGCACCCCCAAGAAGAATAGGATTGTAGGAACTAAAAGCACCCCCATAAGGTGGGTCCTGCTGGTCCCGGACAGTATGGGCAGAAGACCCAGGATGGTGGACAGGATCGCGACCATCAGGCCGAATACGCCGGTGAACAGATAGACGAGGAGGAGTATGAGCATAAGAGATGCCAAGCACAATTTTCTGTAATCGATCAGGGAAACCAAACCGGACATCCTCTTTCCTATCCAGATATGGGCTATCGTCGCAAAGAACGCGGAAAAAGCCATGACCCCCAACAGCAGGAGAACCGTGTTGTAGTCAATATCCAACACCTTCTGAACGATAACCGCAACCCCGCTCCGGGGGTTTTTTATTGTGTATATCGCCAGCAGGGAGTAGATAGCGTCCGAGGTGTTTATGGCGCTCAGGAATACCAGGAAATTCCTGGAATCCATTACAAATCTTTCTGATATGAGCGCGCCCATCTGGGAAGGGCTGATAGCCGGCAGGACCCCGATGATTGCGCCGGACAGCGCCCCGATGAAACCTGAACCGATAAATTTCGGCTCCAGATCGACTCTAACGTATTCATCCTGAGGGACGGACTGAACGCGGGACTTCAGGGAATCCAGGAGATTGGACATGCCGAACAGCCCCACAAAAACAGGGAATAGTATCTCACCTGAGGAGAGGATTTCCTGCTTGTCCAGGGCGATAACCCCAAGCCAGCCTGAGAGCAGGAATATTATAAACGCCCAAAGAATCTTTTTCTTCACCCGTTCATGGAACAATAGGAGCAGGACCAATATGATAAGAACGTATGAGATCACGCCCCGGGACGCATTATAAAGCCAGGGTATCACGTAAAGAGCAGGGATAAAAAGCGCAAGGCCCAGCGCCAGACCAAGCAGGCTTCCCGTGGCCGTGAGCTTGACTGCTTCGAGCGCTCTTCCCTGCATGAACAATCTATGTGCCGGGAGAACTGATAGAGCGGTTTCTTCCTGGGGCGCGCCCAGAAAGATCGCAGGAAGATAATCCAAAAACGCGTGAGTAATGGACAGCGAGATAAGAATCACGACAAATCCCAGATCGTTTAGGCCAAGGGATACATAGGTCCCAAAGCCCATGATCGCAACAGTATTCACATGCAACCCGGGAATGATCCCTGTGACCACACCAAGGCCGCAGCCTATCAGTGCCAGGAAAAGGTATTCGAGCATTTTTATAGGTGTTTATGTTTTTTTTGTTCTTTTTAGTTCACGGTTATTTTCCGGGAACAATATCTATTTCATATGTTTATTATTCTCCTTATTTTTTATTATTTCGTTTATTTCGGAAAACGTTTTTAATCTAGTAAAACCATTGTTATTAGATTAAAAATGAGCGGCGAAAACAATGGGTTCAGGAAAAAATTGATAGTCCGGACTTCTAAGACGTTGTTGGAACAATTCGACCGAACCAAGATCGCCCAATCCCTTGTCAAAGAGGCTGAAGTAGACATCGACAAGGCGGAAAAGATCTCAATGGAGGTCGAGGAAGAGCTTTCCAGGATGAAGCTGGAATACATAACCGCCCCGCTCATAAGGGAGATAGCCAACGTCAAATTGCTCGAGAATGGGATGGAGAAAGAAAGGGCAAAATACACAAGACTTGGTATGCCCGTTTTCGACGTTACGAACCTTATTGGATTCGGCTCAAAGGAGAATGCTAACCTACAGTATAACCCTGAAAGCGTGCACAAACTGATGGCAGACCAGATATCCAAAGAATACGCACTCATACGCCTGCTTCCAAGACCTCTTGCCGATGCCCACATGGCAGGGGAGATACACATACACGACCTTGACTATTTCATCAGGCCGTTCTGCTTCTCTCATGACATAAGGTTCTTCCTGAAGAACGGATTCAAGGCAGACGGCGTAGGAAACCACACGGCCGTGGCCGGACCTGCGAAAAGGCCGGAAGTAGCATTCCTGCACGCGTCGAAAGTCCTTGCATCATCCCAGACGAACTGCGCCGGGGGACAGGGGTTCTCGTATTTTAACACATTCCTTGCGCCTTACATCCAGGGAATGGAATACAAGAAAGTAAAGCAACTCGCCCAGATGTTCATATACGAGATGTCGCAGATGTACGTAGCAAGGGGGGGACAGGTTGTGTTCTCGAGCATCGATGCGGACATGTGCGTTCCAAAGCAGTTCCTGGACGTTCCCGCAGTACAACCGGGCGGAATAGTACAGGATAGAGTGACATACGCAGATTACGAGGACGAAACAAAGACGCTATTCAACGCGCTCGTGGACGTATACTACGAAGGAGATTATATCGGAAAGCCCTTCAACTTCCCGAAATTCGAGGTCCAGACGTACCCCAATGACATAAGGACGGGGAAGCACGTAGAAGAGCTCATGAAGGTATCAGCCCTCGCAGCCAAATTCGGAACACCGTACTATATAGTCAACCAGCCATACATGCCGGAGTTCGCATGCTACCAGTGCTGCTCGTTTTTGATGCCGCTTGACAAATCCAAGACGGATGAGGACGTGATCAACGGAACGATACGCGGAGGAGGATTACAGGTAGTGACGATAAACCTGCCGCAGCTTGCGTACCTCGCCAACGGGAACGATACCAAGTTCTTCGAACTCCTGGACGATCGGATGAACAAGGCAAAAGAAGTGCACCTCCTGAAAAGAGAAGTCATCACGAAAAACCTTAAGAACAACCTTCTGCCCTTCATGAACCAGAAGATAAACGAGAAAGGAGAGCGCTACCTGGAGCCGGACAAGCAAAGCTTCATAATCGGCATACTCGGCATGAACGAGATGGTGAAAGCACACACCGGAAAAGAGCTCCACGAATCGGAAGAAGCATGGAAGTTCGCGCTCAAGGCAATGAGGCACATGAAAGACAAAGTCGCGGAATACAGAGACGAGACTTCGTTGAACTTCTCGCTGGCAAGAACCCCCGCGGAGTCCTGCTCATACAGGCTCGCCCAGATAGACCAGCGCAAATACAAGAGCCAGATCATATCCAACGGAGAGGGAGACACCGCATACTACACAAACAGCTTCCACGTAAGGCCATCAGCGGACGTGCCGCTATGGAAGAGGCTGACATTGGAAGGATCGTTCCATCCCCTGACCGACGGCGGCGCGATGAGCCACGTATTCCTGTCCGAGGCGAACCCAACAACCGAGGGGATATATGAGCTGACGAAGAAGATAGCGACTAAGACCGCGATACAGTATTACTCGTACACCAAGGACATGTCAGTCTGCACCCAATGTGACTACACTGCGGGCGGTCTCATAAACAAGTGCCCCAACTGCGGATGCGAGAAGATAGACTGGTGGAGCAGGATAACAGGATACTACCAGAACGTATCCGGCTGGAACAAAGGAAAGCTCACGGAACTCTCGCAGAGAAGACGCTACGGAACCGCTGCAGGAGCGGCAAACGAGCTTACGCCCGAAGTGAAGAGAAAGATTGCCGGGAAGATGATAAGCGGGTAAAAATGGGCTTCTGTCCTTTGATCAAGGACGAGTGCAAGGGGAAAAAGTGCATGATGTATTATGAAGAAGGCAATGCATGCAGCATAAACAGTATAGCGGCGTTCTTGGAAGAGTTGTCCAATCAGATGGAAGAGATAAAAGACAACTGCGAACCCGCCAAATAGCGTCTAAGGCATCAGCATAAGCCGGTTCTTTCCTATCTTTATAGAATAGACGGCGTGTTTCCCTACACCGAAGCGCTCGACCATCCCCATCTTTTCCAGGACCCTTATGTATTCGCGCATCTTTCCCCAGGACATGCCCGTTATCCTCGCAAGCTCCGGCAAAGTGACTCCTTTGACGGCAGACACGTTTTCAGTGGCAGAATATTTGTTAAGCTTTTCCAGGATGCCGAGGAACCCCTCACAATTTTCAAACCCGTTAAACATTTTCCACCCCTATTTTTATGGAATACTCCAGTTGATCATACCAAAAGATATTCGCTAAAAAAAAGGAGACCTGAAAAAAATCCCCCTATTAATTATGAATGGAAACATAATATAAATATCCGGGTTATCCATCATATTTTATCATTATAATTAAAAAACGTCATAATCCACCACCATAATTCAAGAAAATGAACAAAATGAAAACAGTGCTGTTTACTTCCACGCGGTGCCCGAAGTGCCCGAAATTCCGGAAAATGTTAAGAGAAGCCGCAAAAGAACTGGGCCAGATCGAAGGAAAGGATTATGTCGAGAAACTGATAGACGGAGAAAAAGTTACGCCCGGAGTAAAAACGAAACTGGAAGGAACAGAGTATTACATAGTGGATTCTGAAAAGGACATCAAGCAAACGGAACTCCCGGCAGCGATCGGAGGAACAGACAACATGCTGGAAGCGCTCCAGTACCAGGTGGCGTCCACTCCGGCGCTTATAATAAACGATGAAGTCGCATTCATCGGAGAGATCCCCACGAAGGAGGAGCTCATAAGCAGGCTGAAGGAGTGATGGATTATTCCCTGCTGATCGGGTCGGTTGGTTCCGCCCTGCTCCTTTTGGCATTCTTTCTGACGGTATTCGGTAAGCTGAAGATAGATTCGGAGACATACGCTCTTATGAATTTTGCAGGTGCCGCATTATCATGCTATGCGTCGCTGCTTATCGGTTATATGCCTTTCGCAGTATTGGAGGGAACCTGGGCGCTGGTTGCCCTTGCAGGATTTATTCGCACAATCAAAAACAGGAAAAAGAAGCAGCCAGCGATTTAGGCGTGCGCCTTCATCGGGGCCTGGGGGTCTATCAGTTCTTTTATGAATGCTTCCTTGTCTATTTTGGTTGTCCCGGCTGCGGTTCTGACTGTTCCGTTGACCGTTCCGAAGATGGTCAACTTTCCTCCGTTGTTTATGACGTCCCCTTTGACGAAGCCGAAGATGTTTGCTTCTCCGCCGGTCTCAATGGTAACCGTTCCGTAGATCATTCCCTGGTGCAGGAGGTTTCCTCCTTTGTCCACGTAGACTCTGCCGTTGACTACGCCTTGCACCTGCGTCTCTTCCCGGATTATCGTATCTCCCCTAACCCTTTCGGTTAATATCCTCATTTTTATCTCATCTCCTAAAGAATATTTGTTTTCTTGAGGTGTATTCTATGTGGGGTTTGGAATAGAAAAATCACTCTTTTTCCCGGGGCGCAATTTACCTCTTTTAAGCGACGTGAAAACGCCCAGCAGGCAGAGAACCGCAAAAAACGCGAACGCCGTCCTTACGCTGATAAGGAACTCAGGATAGTGATCGGGAGTTATCTGCGTATGCCCCACGTATACCGCAAACAGCGTCATCGCGGTCCCGATGCTTAGCACCTGTCCTGTGAGCCGCATGGTCGCAAGAGTGGCCGAGGCAACCCCGAGGTGTTTCTTTGCAACGGATGACATGACTGCATTCGTGTTAGGGGCTGAGAACAACGCGAAACCCAGGCCAAGTATCATGAGGCCCATAGTGACGTAATTTAGTTCAGTGTTGGTATCGAGGAAAGAGAATAAGGCGAGACCTACAACGCACAGGACCATGCCAAAGGAAGCGACTAACCGGGGTTCTATCTTATCCGAGAGGCGCCCGGCCGCGGGAGAAAAGAGCGCCTGGATTACCGGCTGAGCGAGGAGTATCTCTCCTGCCTGCTGCGGGGTAAGCGCCTTGATGTACTGGAGATAGAGACTCATCAGGAATCCTACGGCAAAAGTCGCCGCATAGTTTATAAGCGCGGAAAGGTTTGAATATAGAAAGGTCTTGTTGTTCTCAAAGACGCGTACATTGAGAACCGGGCTTTTGGTCTTTTTCTCCAATCTGACGAACAGGGCTATCCCGATAAGAGCGACTATCAGGGACACGGCCCCGAGTGGAGAGGGCAAAAGAGAGAAGCCGCAGATAACCGAAGCGAGGATAGACATGTAGAGGAGTGCGCCCAGATAATCGAATCTCTCTCCCCGCGCTTCCGCCCATTCCCCCTTGAGTTTCCAGGAAATGAGCGCGACTGCGGCAACGCCTATCGGGAGGTTCACATAGAAGACGCTCCTCCAGCCGTAATTTTGGGTGAGAAATCCGCCGAGGACGGGACCCAGCGACAGGCCCAGATAAACGGCGGCGGAATTGATCCCAAGGGCCCTTCCCCGTTCCCCCGGGGGGAATACTTCAGTGAGTATGGCAATCCCGGTCGAAAATATCATCGATGCGCCTACGCCTTCTATGAGGCGGTAGAATATGAATTCATAGACAGAGGATGCGTTCGCCAGGAGCAGCGCGGACAGGGTGTATATTATTATCCCGGTCGTGTAGACTTTTTTTCTCCCGTGTATGTCGGCGAGCCTTCCTGCAGGAACAAGGAGCATGGATGCCGCAAGCAGGTACGCGGTAGATATCCAGGTCAGGAGGACTGCGCCCGCCGCAAACTCATTTCCGATGGAGGGAAGAGCGATGTTCACGCCGGATATCATGAAAGGCGCAAGAAAGGAACTAATCGTTGAGATAACCAATGCCGCGTTCTTCTGGTCTCGGTTCATGCTCTCAACCGGATAATGGCCCGGGACAGATCATATAACGACGGTCTCGCCGATCTTCGGCACTTCTATCTTGTAGCCTTCTTTTTTGAGTTTAACCCTGAAGCCATCTATTGAATCCGGTTCCCCGTGGACCAGGAATATCTTCTTTGGCTTACGTTTCATGCCGTAGACCCATCTTAGGAGGCCGTCCATGTCCGCATGCGCAGAATAGCTGTTCATCGTGCGGATGTCTGCTTTCACGGCGAGGGTCATACCCATCATACGGACCATCTTTGCCCCGTCCACTATCTCCCGGCCGAGCGTTCCTTGTGCCTGGTAGCCTACGAACAGGACGGTGTTTTTCGGATCCCACAGGCCGTGCTTGAAATGGTGCCTTACGCGTCCCCCGGTCGCCATGCCGTTCCCGGCGATGATTACGCAGGGTCCCCGGTATTCGTTTATCTGCTTTGATTCCTCTGTGCTGTTCGTGTATACGAGATTCTTGAAGTTGAAGGGGTCTTTGTATTTGAGCGCTTCCTTGTCGAAGCCCTCCCTATGCCGGGTGAATATCTCCGTCGCCTTGATGGCAAGAGGGCTGTCCAGAAAGACTTTTTCATTGGGCATGTCTCCCGAGCGGAAGAGCTTGTTGAAGGAAAAGAGCAATTCCTGCGTCCTTTCTACGGCAAATGATGGGATTATGAGTTTGCCCCGCTTCTTGTAGGTTTCCCGGACATACGAGAGCAATTGCTCTTCCCGCTCGCCGATGTCGTCGTGCAGGCGGTTCCCATAAGTGGATTCTATCACCAGGTAATCGGTATCTTCCACTATCGTCGGATCGTGCACGATGGGCGCATCCCACTGCCCGAGGTCTCCTGAGAAGACGATCTTTTTTGTCTCGCTATTTTCAGTAACGTTGATTTCTATCGACGAGGACCCGATTATGTGCCCGGCATCCACATAGCGCGCCTGTACGTTCTTTCCCATCGAGTAGGTGCGGTCGTACTCGACCGCGGAAAAATGCTTGAAAGACGCGAGCGCCTCTTCAACGTCATAGAGGGGATACCTGGGCTCCAGGCCCTGCCGGACCCGGATCTTGTTCTCTTCCTCCGTCTGGGTCTGCTGCACGACTGCCGAGTCTTCCAGCATGATGCGGCAGAGGTCTATCGTCGCGGATGTGGCGTATATCTTTCCCTTGAATCCTTCTTTCACGAGCTTTGGTATAAGCCCGCAGTGATCGATATGCGCGTGCGTCAACAGGACGCAGGATATCTTCTTCGGGTCGAATTTGAACGGCTCGTAATTTAGGCGGGTGATGTCTTTTGTTCCCTGGAACATGCCGCAGTCGACTAATATCTTGTCTTTCCCGGTTTCAATGAGATAGCAGGACCCCGTGACTATGCGGGCCGCTCCGCAGAATGTCAGATTCATTTTTTCGCCTTGATAATAATTTAGACTTAAGCCTATAAACAGAAAATATTAAGGTGTCTTGGATGGCGGAAGAAAAGGACTGGTCCGGTGAGAAGACGCGCTGCGGCATAGTGAAGGCCATGAAGGAAGCTGCGCCCATGTCCCGTGAACTGTGTTTGGTCTGCAAGGGAGGGCGCATGCTCTGCGGCCGCGAGTCCTGCCCGCTTCTGCAGAAGATAAGGATACAGGAGCCGATAGAAAAGAAGCTCTCCACGGACATGTTCGGCCCGGCTCCCTCCATATTCGTAGGATGGAAATCGTATCCCGATGTTTTTGTAGGGCCGATGGCGGCAATAGACCCTGAGAAAGCAACTATCCTGGACGATCCCTCCAAGTGGTACGGCCTCGGATTCGACGACATAATACAGCTGCGTCTCTCCTTGTGCGCTCGAAGAAGCAGCAGAACGTTTCCGACAGGACGAATTTCCTCGAGAAGACGCAGGAAATCGCGCTTTCTGTGAAGCCGGTCGATATAGAGACGTCATTCAAGCACGTTCCAACATACAAGATATCTTTTTCTTCCGTTTCGCAGCCGATGGGGCCTACGGGAACGATAAAGGATTTCAGGATAGCGGATAATCCGAAGATCCCGCGCAGGGTCGATGCCCTGGCGAACGATGAGGTGCGGGCGGTTGATGCGGCCTATGAATTATTCAAGAATAATTATGACGTCTACTATCTGACTTCGGTCCTTTCGTCCGGCGCCCTCGGGAGGCAGGAGAAAAAGAAGATGATCCCGACGAGGTGGAGCATAACCGCAGTTGACGACATGCTCGGGAAAGAGCTAATGAAGGAGATACGGCTCTTCCCTGAGATAAAAGATTTCCTGGTTTATGAGAACACATATCTTGAGAATCACTTCGAGATCCTGATGATGCCGGGCAGATGGGAGTTCGAGCAGTTCGAGGCCTGGTCTCCGAACACGCTCTGGACCATGTCGTACGACAAGCCGACGATACAGGAAGAATACGAAGGCTTCGAAGGCAGGACCACTTACGCCCTGAAGGAAGGCGGCGGGTACTATGCAGGGAGAATAGCAGTCACTGAAGCCCTGCACGATATGAAGCGGCAGGCAAGAGCCATCATATTCCGGGAGATCTACGAAGGATACATAATGCCGGTCGGAGTCTGGGAAGTCCGGGAGAACGTCCGAAAAGCCCTTCAAAAGAGGCCGAAAAGATTCGGCAGCATGAATGCGGCCCTGGAAGACATAAAGACGCGCCTGAGGATACCGATCGGCGAATACCTTGGCAAGAGCGAGATGCTTAAACAGCGCAAAATAAACGAATACTTCTAGTATAGGTCCTTAATTTAAGCAGAAATAATAATGAATAAAGATGGAAGGGAAAGATAAAAAAAGAAATCTGGATCTTTTAAATGAATACGCGCAGAAACTAACAAAAGAGGGTAAAACACCATTTACAAGAGAGCAATTGATAGAAGAGGTACATAAGAAGTACCCTGGAATAAAAAAGGATTCTCTGAACCCTATGATACAGGGGATGACTATTAATTTGAAGGGAGGGGCGCCCGGAGGGGTTGAAACAAACGTATTTTATCGCGTTAAGCGCGGTTTTTTTGAACTATATGATTCAAATAAGCACGACAACCCTCACAAAAATCTAGATATTAAAACTAAAAAAGAATGACGAGAGATATGAGTCCGATCCTATAATCATTAAAAATCTTGACCTGTGCAGAAAGTTACAGCCACAGAACATTAAATTCAGGATTAATTATACAAAAGAATTGAGAAGAGGATTATTGAGAAATTTTTACAATCCTAAAGACAATCCCGTAAAGCGGGGTCGACAGACCCCGCCCCCTCTTTCTTATTCGTCAAAGTTTTTATTTTTTCAAGAAAAATAAAAGGGTTGATTTCTAGCCGCCCCGCCTGCGCGTGAACAGGGATGCAATCAGTATAAGTACCGGCAAGACCTCCAGTCTTCCGACCCACATTAACCCTGTTATCACCAGTTTCGATGCGTCGGATAATTCAAGCCACTTGTCTGCCGGCACGTTGTTTAATCCGACGTTGCCCAGGGCGCTCGCAGAGATGAATAATGCCTGTATCGTGGAGAATTCTGACATCAGGAGCAGGGCCCCAAGGATCAATATGCCAAGATACGCCATGGAGAATCCGAGGACGTTGAACACCTCTTCTTCGTCGATGGGGCTTGAACCTATCTTCAGGCGGAGTATCGCGGTCTTCGGGAGCATCATCTTCCTGAGGCTGTAGAGTATGACGCTGGCGATGACTATCAGGCGCAGTATCTTTATCCCTCCCGCGGTCGAGCCGTAGAATCCGCCGACGTACATGAGCAGTATCAGTATCATCTGGGATACTTCGCTCCATTTGCTGACGTCCGCGATGGAGTAACCGGACGTGGTGATGGCGGAGATGCACTGAAATGCGGCGTCCAGGGGAGCATCAAGCGCTTTGGCCGGGTCCTGCAGCGGGATGAGGATTGTAAGCGTGAGGGTCGCAAGTACTATCATTGCGGCCATGTACCGGAATTCTATGTTCTCCAGCAGGCTGCGGGGGTTTAACTCGAACAGCCGGAAGTGGACGTAGAAACTGATAGAGCCCACGAGCATGAATAACATTGCTACCGGGGCGATGAACGGCTTGTCCTGGAAAAAAGCGAGGCCTGCATCGTGTGTCGTAAAACCCCCGGTCGATACGCTTGTGAAAGAATGGTTCAATGCGTCGAAGAGGCCCATGCCCGCAACGTATAACAGTATCATGCACAGAAGGGTGTACACGGAGTATATCTTCCATATCTCGATGACTGTGCCCCTGACGGAGGGTTTTATCCTCTTGTCTCCTTTTTCAGAGGAGTAGTAGACCATCGCCGTGCTCCCCTTTCGAACGAATATCGTGAGCGCGATGAACACTATGCCCAGGCCGCCCAGCCACTGGGTGAGGCTGCGGTAGAAGAGAATGTCACGGGGGGTTCCGTCCAGATCGTGCATCAGCGTCAGTCCCGTGGTGCTCCAGCCCGACATAGATTCAAAGAACGAATCTATGGGGCTGAGGTTTCCGCCGAGCAGGTAGGGGAGAGCGCCTATCAGGCTTATCGCCAGCCAGATTATGGAAACGGATATCACTACGTGCTTTGTCTTGGTCGAGGACTGCGGGGGAATGTTCTTAAGAAAGGAATACACCAGATAGGATATGAAAGAAGGGATCAGGAAGACAAGGCTCCTGGAGACGACCAACATTATGAGGTCTGCCATCTCCGGGAGGGACATTCCCCCCAGGAGGTTGAAAGTATGATCCAAAGCGAATGTTCCCCCGTAAAAGTCCTTGACGAGTACGTAGTATGCTGCAATGGGCAATGGTATGAGAAATACGATTGCGAGGGTTCGAAACATGCCGCTTATGTCCCTTAGCGCAGTTCGTATGTCTTCGGTGTTAAAAGAAAGCATCAAATTAATTATTCTAATGTCTTAATAAAAAACCAGCAGGGGTTTTTAGCCCTTTTTGGATTAATTTAACCGAAAACCCCAATAAAATACGTAAAATAGGACAAAACCAGACAATGCCGACAACAGAGTTCGCGTTCCAGGATCTGTGCACCCTCATGGGGAGACGCATCCGCCCGGAAGAGGTCAAAGACAGCATATCCATGCTGGGCGTCGACGTAGAACGCATAGACAGCGAAAAGATCGTCATGGAAGTCTTCCCTAACAGGCCGGACATGCTAGGAATAGAGGGATTCGCAAGAGCCCTCAAAGGAGTCATGGGCATCGATTCCGGGCTGACGGAATACCAAACAGAGGACTCGGGGATAAAGCTGTACGTCGAATCATCCGTAAAAGACGTGAGGCCGTACATATCGGCCGGCGTCGTCAGGGACGTCTCCCTCACGGAAGAGCGCCTTGTCTCGCTGATGAACATCCAGGAAAAACTGCACATCACGCACGGGAGGAACAGAAAGAAAGTGGCAATCGGCGTGCACGATCTTTCCAAGGTTACGCCCCCGTTCACGTACAAGGCTGCGGGGCCAGAGGAGATATCGTTCGTGCCGCTGGACACATGCGTTCGCATGACGCTATCGGAGATACTCAAAAGACACCCTAAAGGAACGGCATATGCAGGCATACTCAAGGGATTCAGCAAATATCCGGTGATACTCGACAGGAACGGAGAGGTATTGTCCTTCCCGCCGATAATAAACGGAGAAAGAACAAGGCTCTCCGGGACCACAAAAGAAGCATTCATCGACGTTACCGGAACGGACAGAAAAGCCGTTGATTCTGCGATGAGCATCCTTGTTGCAGGATTGCTCGACCGCTGCGGGAGGGCATGCAGCGTGGAGATATTAGAGGGGAACTGTTAAGTCTTTTTTTTTAAATGGTTTTATCCTTAAAAGAGTATACTTTTAATGATAACTGCACAAAATGGAGATACGCAAGGTAAGCACTCTAGCATTCGCCATCTCAAAAGAAAAAGAAAAAGAGATCGAGAGAAAGTTCACGCAGGGTGCGAGCCGTTTTCTGGGGATGGTGCCGTCTGAAAAGCCGGAGATACGCAAAGGATATTACCCGGTGATAATCTACAAGCTCTCAAGGCCCGAGGAGGCACATAAAGGACTGACCAGGCAGACGGTCTACGAGCGCAGAGAGAATAACTTCTTCGTGAACATGACTACCGGCCTCATGTATTATCTGGCAAAGGACAGGATAGGAAGCTACGACCTGCTCAACAAAGTGAGGGAGATGCCGGCGGAAGACGTGAGAGCTCTCGGGGGACTGATCCGCAGGGGGGAAGCATTCAAAGAGGATATCGGCCAGAACACGGTCACAAACCTTGCGAACGCCGGGCTGATAAAGACGTACAAGCCCCTGCTGAAGGAGATGTTCACCGCCGTAATGGACGAGATAGTCGCAGAATCGGACGACGGAAAGCACATAAAACACACCAACGTAAAGGACAAGGTGGAAGCAAACTTCCGCCTGCTTAAATTCGAAGATACGGGATACGATCTTTACATGCACTACAAAACCACGAACGTATGGGTGGAGGATTACTCGAAGGAGCCTATAAAATACTCAGTAGATCAGACGGCGGATCTCCTGAAATACCTGTTCGAGGCGGAAGTCCGGATAGACGGCGTGGTCTTCATCCCGTACATAAGCGGCGCATACCAGAGCACGCACGATGCCAAGAGCCAGAGGATAGCGGAGGTTATGTTCCCGGTTTCGTCCAAGGCAGTAAAAGAGGTCGTCCTGGGCGGCGTGGAAATAAAACCGATATCCCTTAGTACGGAAGTCGGCGCATTCAAAGCAGTCCCCATCGAACGGGAGACCATCAATTTCTCGGACGTAGCCGCGCTCGAAGAGATAAAAGAGGAGATACGGGAGGAGATAATATATCCCATCATACGCCCGGACCTCGCCAAGCAGTACGGCAGGAAAGGCGGAGGAGGGATACTGTTATACGGGCCGCCCGGCTGCGGGAAGACGTACATAGCAAAGGCGGCCATCGGGGAATGCGGAGCAGCATTCTATAACATAAACGTGAGCGACCTGGTCAAGAAGGGATTCGAGGACGGGGCAAAGGCGCTCCACGACATATTCGAGCAGGCGGGAAAGAATCCCCCGGCGATAATATTCTTCGACGAGTTCGACGCGATAGGAGGAAAAAGAGACCCAAAACAGCAGCAGGCCGAGAAGATGCTCATAAACCAGCTCCTGACGGAGATGGACGGGGTGGAAAGCCTCAAGGAGAACGTCCTCTTCATAGCTGCGACCAACACGCCCTGGGGAGTCGACGCCGCGCTTAGAAGGGCGGGAAGATTCACAAAGCAGCTTTTCGTCCCGCCGCCGGACCTCAAGGGGAGACAGGAGCTTTTCAAATTACATACAAAAAAGGAACCCATGGACGACGCGGTAGATTTCGACAAGCTCGGGGAACTGACAGACGGCTATTCCTCCGCGGACCTGAAAGCGATATGCGACGCCGCAATAAAGATCCCCTGGGAGGAGGCGATGAAGACCGGCGTCCAGAGAAAGGCAACGATGCAGGACTTCATGAGGGCGATAAGCAAGCAGAAGTCGTCGCTCCTGCCATGGTACAAGGCGGCATACAAGCAACTGGAAGAGAGCGGGGAACTAGACACCTACAAAGAATACGCAAAACACATACTGAAATACGCAGGAGGCGTGGATCTGGTCAAAAAGCCCAAGATCTGCTTCAAGGACGTAGGAGACCTGGAAGAAGTCAAGGAGGAGATACGCAAATCGGTGATATACCCCATGAGCAGGGAAGACCTCGCAAAAGAGTTCGACCAGAGCATGGGCGGAGGCATCCTATTATACGGACCGCCAGGATGCGGAAAAACATTCATCGCCAAAGCCGCAGCAGGGGAATGCAACTCTTCCTTTTTTAACATCCAGATAACGGATATCCTGTCCCCGGAAGAGGGCGGGAGCGAAAAGAAGATAAGGGACGTATTCGAGCGGGCGGGCAGAAACACGCCAGCGATACTGTTCTTCGACGAGATCGAAGGCATTGCAGGCAGAAGAGACAACCTCAGCATCGACGCAGTACGCCTTGTAGACGCATTCCTTGCGGAGCTGGACGGATTCAAAAAGAAAAAGGGGCTCATAGTCATGGGGGCGACCAACTCCCCTTGGGCGATAGACCCAGCGCTCAGGAGATCCGAGAGATTCACAAAGCAGATATTCATACCCCCGCCGAACACTGAAGCAAGGATGCAGATATTCCAGATACACTGCAAGGAAAAGCCGATCGGCCCGGACATCGATTTCGACGCCCTGGCAAAGGTCACAGAGAACTACGCATCCTCGGACATAAAGGCGATATGCCACACCGCCGCATCCATCCCCTGGGAGGAAGCGCTCAAAGGATCCCCCCAGAGAAAGATATCAATGGACGATTTCGTAAGGGCCATTGCCAAGACAAAGTCCTCCCTCACCCCGTGGATAACGATGGCTAAAAGAGAGCTAGAGAAAAGCGGGGAAACAGACGTATACAAGGACCTATACCGGTTTTTGTCCAATTACAGGTCATGCACGGCAGAGGAATACAAAGAGATAGTAAAACAGGAAAAGCAGGACATGGAGGCAAAAAAGGACGACGAACTCAAATTCCTGGAGATACGCAGAACGGAAGTAGCCGACAAGATAAAGATGGCCCAGCACAAGTACTACAAAAGGGAGATCTCGTCGGACAACTTCCGGGACATCGTCAGCGACTACGAAAAACAACTCATAGAACTGGACCTGCAGATCAGCAGGATGAAAAGGATGCCCGCCCAGAATAAAACCGAAGACAAGCCCGCCGAGGAGAATAAACAACCGCAGGCAGAGGAGAAACGTCCGAACGAGAACTAGGATCAGATCAGTTCATATCTCTTCAACGCCTGATCCCACGTGGGAAGATTCGTCTGGCAACCCCATTTTTCCACTATGAAGGATGCCGTCGCATTCGCTACCCTGGCAGCGTCGCATACTGCATAATTACGCAGCCTTGCGGCTATGAAACCCGCGTTGAAAGCGTCCCCTGCGCCGGAAGCATCCACCGCGGCCGTCCTGTAACCCGGAACTTCCACCTCGGATTCGTGCGTGCAGACGCTGCATCCCCGCTCGCCCCGGGTCACGATGAGGATCTTTGGGCCCTGCTTTTCCCAGGACTCAAAACCGATCTTTTTCAGGTGCGCAAGCTCGTGATGATTCAAGACCAGAACGCTCGTATTTTTCAATACCTTGTAGAAGAGATCAGGCACCTCGTCGAATTTGAACACGCCATATCCCGGATTGTATACCAGGAACTTTCCCTTGCACATGGAGGATATCTTTTTCTGGAGCGCAAGATACGTTCTGGCCATGTAAACGCAGCCCACGTCCTTGATGACTTCTTTCCTTATCTCCAGGTCCTTGCCGGGGTCCAGATCAGAGAGCTTCTCAGTAACGCCTTTGTAGAAAAAGCTTATCAGTTCGCCGCCGGGCTCCTTGAAGAAAAGAGACCTCGTCGTGTCCCCGAATATCCCTTTCAGAAAGAGGTTTATGCCCAGGTTCTGCATATACGCCCGGTAATCCTCGGCATCCGTCCCGATGACGCTTACCAAGCCAGTCCTCATGCCAAGAGCCCGGGCAACGACCGCGGTGTTCGCGCCCATGCCCCCGTAGAACTGCCGGGAGGAGACGACCTCGGAAGCATTGTTCAATTTGGGAATCCGGTCCACCTCATAAAAATGATCTATCGCCGTATCCCCGATAACTAGAACGTCAAGGTCCGTTTTCTCCATGTATCCTATTGTAATTCCAGGAAATAAAAAGCAAAAAGATGCACGCAGGATGCGTGTTTCTCTCCGGCGCCGGGGAACGGGCCGATATTTAACCAAAGCAGCACAGAATATAACCATGAAGATAGTAATCTCCCTCGGGGGCTCGGTGATAGTGCCAGAAGAAATAAACAAAGAATTCCTGGAAAAATTCGCAAAACTCGCAAGAGAACTACACAAAAAACACCAGCTCGCAATAGTCACCGGAGGAGGAAGAACGGCGCGCAAATACATAGAGCCCGCAAGGGAATTCGGAGCATCGGAAGTCTTCTGCGACCTGATAGGGATCGGAGCAACAAGGCTCAACGCAAGACTCCTGTCTGCTGCGATCGGCCCGGAAGCGAACATGGAACCCCCGAAAGACCACCTCGATGCGCTAAAAGCGCTCGACTTCGGAAAGATCGCAGTCATGGGCGGAACGGAACCCGGACACAGCACAGATGCCGTTGCGGCGCTTTTCGCGGAATACATGAAAGCAGACCTCTTCATAAACGTAAGCGACATAGACGGAGTATACGACAAAGACCCAAAAAAGAACAAAGACGCAAAAAGGCTTGAGAAGCTCTCGATAGATGGCCTGGTGGATATGATCAAGGGCAAATCCGTCGGGGCGGGGAAATACGAACTAATAGACATACTCGCAGTTAAGGTAATACAGAGATCGAAGATAAAGACGATATTCATATCAAAGGACCTGGACAACCTGAGGAACGCGATAGACGGGAAGAAATTCGTGGGGACTGCGATAGAGAGCGAGTGAGGAGGAGTCCTTGTTCTTAGAGGAAAATTAGGCACTACATACTCATAGTACTGGGAAACGGGAGTAAGGCATTGAAAGGGGTTGAAGAGCATCAGAGTGCGTAAAACATACCATATACGAGTTTTTTACGCAGTTTACTGCGTAAAAAAAATAGTAAGGCAAAATATGTAGTCGCAGCATACGTGTTTATTTTATTAACAGTTATGATGCGACGTTATGTTTTTTGGGAATTTGTGATGCTGCTCCCACATACTCTGCGGGGCCGCAGGCCCCTTGCCACGCTGCGCTCTCGCCTGATGGCTCGGGTCGCCTTACACATTTTTTACGGCTCGCTCCTTGCAGTCGCTCGGCCCAAATTGCCTCGCTTCGCTCGTCAACTTCGTAAAAAATGGGACGTTATGCTCAATTTCGCCCTCGCCTACCGGATGCTGTATCGGAAGGGGGGCGTCGACGGACGGATGACGCATGACATAACACGAGTAAAATTCATGTTCCCTATAATTGTTTTTAGGTATAGTAAACTCTGAAATCAAGGTCGTTATCAACTAGTAGCAGGCCAAAGGCCAGAACAGTCCATTTCTTACAATCATTCTCCTTCATTTCCTTCATTCGAGAAGCTTCCATTTCTTTCCAAAAATATGCATCCCTAAATAAACTTACAGAAAAAGTAAAACCACCTCTATCACCTTCAGGGCCAAAACTGAAGGAACAGTCGTAGAACCCGTCTTGACTAAGCTTATTCGCCTTTTGTAAGTTCTGCAGTATACTCTGTTGTTGCACAATACGAAATTTAAGTAATTCAGTAGTTACTTCTGTAAATCCTGGCTTAACTTCAGATTCTAATTGAAGTATAAGTTTTTTGTATGGCCCCAAGATAGAGAGTGTAGGTTTTTTAATCTCTTTTTCTATTTCTTCAGTTTGATAAATGGATTTATCATAGATATAGTTGTAATATTCCTTCAAGTTTTTTGCATAGTCGTTTATCTCAATTGCGTATTTCTCCAAATGTTCGGTTTCAAACTGTAGCCCTTCCCTTAAATAAAACATAAAAAAGTCAAGTTCTTCAGAGGCATGAACATAGGGATAATTATTTAGTCGGTTTCTCTTTTTCAGGTAGTCCAAAAATTCTGAGGGAAATTCAATTAATTCCGAAATTACTCTTAAGTCATTTATGAATACAGACCAAAAATTATCGTTCCCAGAAATAATATCCACATTCTTTAATTGAGCTAGTTTGGTAGATATTTGTCCGAGGCTTCCCAAAGTTACATTTATAAGGAATATGTTAGGGTCGGACAATTTTATTGTTATTGCTTCTGAACCATTCTCAAAATAGAATATAGCTGGTTTTTTCGATTCTGTTATGTATTTTTTAGTTCGAGTAGCTTGGGTATAAGATTCATCGACCAATTTCTTTAAATTGTCTTTCATCCTTAAAGGGCTACCCCTTCTAGCGGACCTGGACCAGTTCCCTGATTTTGCTTCTATAACCAGAATATTATTATCGTATATCACCAGTCCATCTATTTCAACCCTTTTTTGTTCCCCGTTTTCTTCAACAAAATAATATAATTTCCCGAAAACGTCTGCTTCTTTAAAAATATCTCTAAAGTATTGAACTGTTTTCCTTTCGAGGTACTCTGCTCTTTTAGGCAGATAGTTCTCTTTGAAGTACTTTGGATCTTTCTTTTGAATCCAATTCTCCAAAATGCTTCCTAAATTCCTAAAGAGTATGTGCGGAGCAAAGACGTAGAACTTACCTTGTTTCTCGACGAATGGACTCTCATGTACAATTGAGTCATTAGTTGGCCAATAAGGAGATTCACGGAAATTGAAAATAGAATTATCGCCTAACTTGGAAGAAAACTGCCTTAGGAATTCTATAGGTATTTCCTCTGTTGGATCTATTTCAAACGGATTAGTTACAATGATATTTCTTAAGTAGTACAACCGCGCATCTTTTCCTTTAATTTCTGGTAAAGAAGAAAACTTAGATTCTAGTGTAGCAATATCCGATGTGCTCAGTTTAGATGAATCGGTTATACCCTCCGTTACCAAAAACTGATTATATAACTCATCTCGTTCCTTTAATAGAGGGGTGACATCACATTTCAGTAAATTTCGGGTAAGCTGCTCACCAAGATTATATATTATGTTGATTATTTCATCTATTGTGAAATTATAATGTTTTCTTAAAAAGGCATTATGCTCGCTGAATATCGCTTTTAGCATATCAATATGGTGTGTAGGGCGTGACTCTCCACGGAAGAAGACATACCATAAAATGACATCCGTTCTTAAGGACGCATTGAAGTTACCCAAACCCACCTCAGCAAATTCTGACTCGAAATATTGATATACCTCTTCAAAAATTTCCGGAACAAGTTTGTTAAATTCTTCAACGATCTCATTAGTTGCTTCCTTTTTGGATTCTTTCCCTGTAGCCAAAGAGATGCTAAGTACGTATTCAATATAACAGTCAAGGACGTCTTGCTCTTTGCTTGATTCTGAATTTGTAAGTAGGTTTCCTATGGCTATTGCAGCAAGAAAATCAATAGAGTTGTATTCTTCTGTTAAGGATATTAAGCGAGTGATTTTTCTATTAATCTCTTCCTTCAATTTGGGTCTATTTCTTGCAATTTCTTTTAAATAATTTTCGTGCTCTTCAGACGTGCAGTCTGGCCTGCCAATAGTTAACCCATCCTCCTTTTTGAACTTTATTGGTATTTTATTAAATATTTCAAAATCTTTTGTCATAGGAAGGTATGCTTACGCAGTTTAAGATTTGTTCTCTAAAGTAAAATAGGCGAATTATGAATCTACGGTTATTATAAACACGCAGTTTAACAACCCCCCTTCAGATCTTCACATATGAAAAATCAGTCTGTTTACTATTAATTTACTATCAGTTACTATTACTTATTGTTGATAGTGTTTAGGTCATTGTTTTACTAGTAAATACTATCAATGTACTATCAGTTTACTATCAATAGTTATTGATACTAAATCAATACAAAAACCAACATGAATAACGAGCAACTGTTAAAGCTACTCGACTCCGGAGAATCTCAAGAGGTGGAGTTTAAAGAATCGTTTCATAGTGGCCAGGAGTATTCCAAGCTCATGTGCGGCTTTGCCAATACTTTCGGGGGAGTCATCCTTGTCGGGATAAACAACAAGAAGGATATTATTGGAGTAAAGGAGAATACCGACGTTCTGCAACAAAAAATATCTAATTCTGCCCAGGCTATTTCTCCTCCGGTTCTTCCATCTGTCGAGGTCCACGAAATAGACGACAAAAAGATCGTTGCGATAGTCATACAAAAGGCCGTCGACGGGTCTTTTTACACCTTTCAGGGAGTTATCTGGGCCAAGGTCGGAAGCACCCTGAAGAAAATCGAGGGAAGCCAAATAGTTGATTTCCTGAGGAACAAGCAGATCCTAAGTTTTGACGAGACGATAAGCGATGCCAAGCTTGAAGATATAGATCAAAACAAGGTTAAAGAGTATCTTGGGCTAAGGAAGCAGACAGATTATTTTAAGTCGCATTCGATAGAGGATTTCCTTGGGAGCATGAAGTTGGCCTACAAGAACGGCAGCATTAAGATAAAGAATTCTGCGCTGCTGTTCTTTGCCAAAGACCCTATTTTCTTCAACCCACAAATAGAGATAAAGCTCGTAAGATTCGACGGGACAGAGCCGGTAAAAATAGTCACATACGAGCTGGTCCAGGCAGGATTAATTGAATCGATAGAAAGGTCGCTATCATTCGTCAAGAATAATCTCCCCAAGAGCATAGAAATAGGTTCAGAGGCTACAAGAGAGGAGAGATTACAATACCCCATTGAAGTCGTCCGCGAAGCCATAATCAACGCAATAGCCCACCGGGACTACTTCAGCAAAGACGCCATACAGATATACCTCTTTAGCGACAGGCTGGAGATAACCAATCCAGGCTCCATTCCAAACAACCTTCCAAGAGAACTATTCGGCACACTTTCTGTCCAGAGAAACCCCATAACATACAGGATTCTAAGAGACTACGGCTACGTAGAAGGCTTAGGCTCCGGAGTCCCGAGGATGATAAACAGCATGAGGGAATACGGCCTCGCAGATCCGGATTTCAAGATATATGAAAGCTTTTTCAGGGTCGTACTGAGCAACGCCTCAAGCGATTCCAAACCGATCAATGATTACAGCGACTTAAACGCAAGACAGATCAAGGCGGTCGAATTCCTAAAGGAAAACAAATCCCTCAAGACGAAAATGTATATGAAGATTAACCGCGTATCCTATGGAACGGCAAGATCAGACATCAATGAGATGGTGAAATTCGGCTACATCAAAAAGGTTGGAGCTTACCGGGGAGTATACTATATCCTAAAGAAAAGCAGTCCATAGGTTTTGATTGACTGAACGATGCATCCTCCTTTGAATTACAACTGGGTCTTTTTTCCCGCAGAATATTCAGGGTTTCGAATGTAATGGGGGTACTTCATTTTGATTAGGTAAAAACACTTCAAATCAGGCTTAACGAAAAACATGTATATCGGAAGCTGGGAGTGTAATGAATTTTGCTGATTCTCTCATATAATTTAATGGAGAGAATCAGGAAAATGAAACCGTTACTTACAAAGGAACAGATACAGGAGTTTTTGAGAGCGAACAATTTGCGGGACGGTAAAAGCATTGAGGCAGCTTTTACCGCGCAGATTAAGGATGTGTTGCAGGCGGCTCTTGAGGGGGAATTGACTCATGAGCTTGGTTATAGCAGGTATGACTGGAAGAACAAAGATACAGATAACTGTCGTAACGGTCATACTTCTAAGCAGGTCAAGTCTTGTTATGGCGACCTTGATCTCAAAATCCCCCGTGATAACCGGGGGGATTTTGAGCCGATGATTGTCAAGAAACATGAACGCAGCCTGCCTTTTTCTTTGGAAGACAAAATATTGGGCCTTTATGCCAAGGGCATGAGCTGCCGGGATATTCAGGCCACCATGAAAGAGATATATGGGGTTGACGTGTCGGCTGAAATGGTTAGTCGCATAACTGACAAGATTTTGCCTATCGCTAAAGAATGGCAGAACCGTCCTCTGGAGCTCATCTACTCCATCCTCTACTTGGATGGCATGGTCTTTCCCGTCCAGCAGGACGGGCAGGTAGTCAAGAAGACAGTCTACCTGGTTTTCGGCCTGGATCTCGCAGGCCGAAAAGAGGTATTAGGCATCTGGATAGGTGAGGCCGAGTCAGCCAAGTTCTGGATGAAGATACTCACAGACCTAAAGAATAGAGGCGTAGCTGACATACTTATTGCTTCGGTTGACGGCCTGAAAGGCTTCAAGGAAGCAATAGCGGCGGTCTTTCCGCAGACCGACGTGCAAGGCTGCCTAGTGCATCAAGTAAGAGCCAGCACAAGATACGTAAACTACAAAGATCGTAAAGAATTCTGTGCCGACATGTGCCGCTGCTGCGGCATGCAAGCTTGTTAGCTTGCAAAGCCATATACACCGCACCCAACGAGGAAGCAGGACTTGCTGCCCTCGACAGGTTTGAGGATGCCCTAAAGGGCATGTCCCCGAGGGACAAAGTGGGGCAGCAAGTACGGGTATGCCATCAAAAGCTGGCGTAGCAACTGGCCCAACCTAGCCACATTCTACAAGTACCCTGAGGAGATAAGGCGCATCATGTACACCACAAACGCCATAGAAAACCTGAACAGATAAATAAGGAAAGTCACCAAGAACAAGTCAAGCTTCCCAACAGACGACTCACTGTTCAAACTGGTGTACTTAGCCGTCATGGACGCCTCGAAGAAATGGACTACTGCGCTCCACAACTGGGGCGCAGTAATAAATCCCCTACGCATTTATTACGGAGAACGAATAGATAAGTACCTATAAAAAATGGAAAAAATCAAGAATCAGCAAAAAACGTTACACTCCCCGGAAGCTTGAAAAATTTACAGAAGAGAATTCTGTGCTTTTCAAGGGTCTTCCGCTCATAGGTTGAGACTTCGATGGCGTACGCCGCCCCGTTCTTTCTTTTGGCTAAGGCATCAAAATAGAAATTTGTAGTAGGTCTCAATACTTCAGTAAAACCCAAATCAGGCAGCACTTTATTTATTATTAATTCCTCAGCCATCTTAGCAGCACCATCTACTTGGTCAGCATGCCAATACTTCTTTGCTTCATCCCTTCTTCGTTTTTTATCTTCAATTAACCGTTTGCGGTTCTGTTTTCTATACTCGGCCTTCCATGCCAGGATATAATCTCTATTAGCAGCATGATATCTCTTGGCTTGATCTAGTCGCTTCTTCCGCTCTCTTCGATAGCGTTTTTGATGCTTGCTTAATTCCTTTGACATATTGCTACTTTAATATATGTATTATTTCGAAACAAACATAAAACATAGATAACAAAAATACGCGACGCCCCCCTTCTGGTTGATTTACTCTGCCTTCGGCAGGTATTATGGGCGAGGGACTCAACTCTAAATTTTTGCCTCCGGCAACGTTGCACTAAATTTAGTCCTCCCTGCGGGTCGGAAAGATTAACACAGATTTTACGGCTCGTTCGGCTGCGCCTCACTCGGCCCAAATTCCTCGCTTCGCTCGGAACTTCGTAAAATCTGGGACGTTATATCCAATCGGAGTGCACGGATGACAAAGTGGGGGGTTACCACATGATAACCCTGGGTCTACATTAATTCGCGCAGGCACCGTCCAGTATGGCTAATATCGCATTTGACGAGGTCTTCAGGCGTTCCCTCGAAGAGTATCTTCCCTCCTCTTTTTCCTCCTTCAGGTCCAAGATCGATCACCCAGTCCGCGTGTCTTATGACGTCCAGGTTGTGTTCTATGACTACAACCGTGTTGTCTTTTTTGACCGGGGTTTTTATTATTCTTAGGAGCTTTTCTATGTCCGCCATGTGGAGCCCAGTCGTAGGCTCGTCCATTACATAGATGTTCCCCTTTTTGTGGAGCTCGGATGCGAGTTTGATCCTCTGCGCTTCTCCTCCAGAGAGGCTGGTTAGGGCTGTCCTATCTCGAGGTAATCCAGACCCACATCGCATAATCCTGCAGCCTTCTTTTGATCTCCTTTGCATCGAAGAATTCCTTTGCTTGTGCTATTGTCATGTTCAATACTTCATCTATATTCTTTCCCTTGTGCCGCAGCGCCAGTACCTCCGGAGTATATCTTTTCCCCTGGCATTCGTCGCAGGTTATCCGAACTTCGTCCAGGAAGCTCATCTCGTAGCTGATCGAGCCCAGACCGTTGCATTTAGGGCAGGCTCTGTCCCCGTAGCAGATGCATATTCCTTGCGTATGAGGTCGAATGCGCCGATATAAGTCGCAGGATTGGACCTCGAGGATTTTCCGACGGGGCTCTGGTCGATTATCACCGCATCCCGGTTCTCGTTTAGGAATAAATCGTTTATGAGGCTGCTCTTGCCTGAACCAGCAACCCCGGTAACGCAGGTCAGAACTCCCAGGGGTATCCTTGTCGAGACGTTCTTGAGGTTGTGCAATTTAGCGTTTTTGATCTCGATGTACCCACTCCAGCCCTTTCTTTTATCGTATTCCTTTACCTTGCGGTTCAGATACACCCCGGTCAGGCCGCTGGATTCGCCTAATCCGGCAACAGTCCCGCTGTACACGATCTCACCTCCTAGGACGCCTGCATGCGGTCCGACGTCGATTATGTGGTCGGCGCATCTGATTATGTCCGGGTCGTGTTCTACCACAAATACGCTGTTCCCCTTGTCCCGCAGTTTCTTCAGCATCTCTATAAGTCTCCCGGTATCCCTTGGATGCAGGCCGATCGACGGCTCGTCAAGTATGTACATGAGATCTACCAGATCGCAGTCAAGCTGCCTTGCAGTCTTCACCCTCTGGGACTCTCCTCCCGAGAGCGTCGAGACCGCCCTGCCCAGTGAGAGGTATCCGACGCCGATATCTATCAGGTGGGGAGCATCTGGCGCATCTTTGAGACGATGGGTCGGGCGACATCCCCGTCTATTGTCCCGAGGAACGCGTCCAGGTCTGTTAGCTCCATATCCACGAGCTCCGGCATAGTCTTGCCGCTCACTTTTACACTGCGCGCTTTCTCGTTTATCCGGCTGCCCATGCAGGAATCACAATCTGAATAGACAAAGTATCTCTCGTACGCACCTTTCCGTTCCTCGCTCAGTTCCTCCTTTGCCTTGTCGATATGCAGCCGCTCAAGCTTCGATACTATACCCTCATAGTTCTTCGTATACGTGCTCCCGCCATGTTTTTTCTCGATCGGTATCCCCTTTGCATATAACAGGTCTCTTAATTCCTTTTCTGAATAATCCCTAATCTTCTTGTCCACGTCGAATAATTCTATCCCTGTCATCTCGCGCCAGTTCCAGCCCCCGACACGGTAATCCGGATGGTCTATTGCGCCCTCACGGATCGTCTTATCTTTATCCAGTAGCGCGTCCACGTTGACAGTTATCCTCTTACCCAGGCCCTTGCATTCAGGGCACATACCCAGGGGATGGTTGAATCCGAACACAACGGAGGGACCTATGAATTTATCCCCGCACCGCGAGAACAGGAGACGCAGATACGTATATATCTCGGTCGACGTCCCGACCGTGCTCCGAAGGTTTCGACCCATGCGCTTCTGGTCTATTACGATAGCGGTCGAAATGTTCCTTATCTCCTCCACGTCCGGCTTGGAGAGTTTAGGCATCCTTGCGCGGGCGAATGAAGAAAAGGTCTCGATCAGCTGACGCTGCGCTTCAGTATAGAGCGTATCATATACAAGAGAAGATTTCCCAGAACCCGATACCCCCGTGAATACGACTATCTTGTATTTTGGGATGTCGACTGACACGTTCTCAGATTGTGGGTCTTTGCGCCGACGATTGATATTGCGTCGGTCTTCATCTTAATTCCTTTTCGTCCAGGTCCTTCTTATAGGCCTTCACCCATTCAAGCTCTGCCTTAAGAAGGTATTGGGGCCTCCTTGCAAGAGCCATCCGGTGCTTCGGGCAGCCGCAGTCCAAAAGGAATTTTTCCAGTTCCTTGTAGCACTTCACGCCCTCAGTAAGCCGTTTTTCATATTTTTCCAGGCACACTAGCGCCTCCTTTTTATTGAGGAGCCACATGTGGGAAGTTGCAAGATCCACCTGATAGACCATTTTCTCAGGTTCGCTTAGAAGATCGATCACCTTGTCTTTGACCCCCTTTTTCCCCTTTGGCGTCAGGGAATAGACCTTCTGTGCGACGTTTTTATTCGAGAGCTCAACAGAACTTTTAAGCAGCCCCTCCTTTTCAAGTTTATTCAGGAGCTTGTAGACAGAAGACATAGATATCTCAGTCCAGTCGCGCATGCTCCGCTCGTTGATACTCGTCTCTATTTCGTATGCATGCATCGGCTTTTCTGTCAGCATCCCGAGCAGGGCGGTTTCCTTATTTGATATTGTAGCCATACAATATAGTAGGAATCCAATATATAAAAATCAAAAGCAAGCCAATTCAGAGGATAATAGATACTGTGAGAAACGAAACTATATTTCGGCGGCTACCCCCCAAGACTCATTTTAGGGCACTCCGACTTTGATTTTTTGCCTACGGCACCGTTGCACTAAAAATCAAGCCCTCCAAGTCCGCAGGGGATGCCCATCGGCACTTTCGGGCGAATATAACAAGCGATTTAAACGGCTCGTTCGGCCTGCGGCCTCACTCGGCCCAAATTCAGCCTTCGGCCAAACTTCGTTAAATCGCATACGTTATGCGCAATTCAAAGACTTGCCAGGATATATAAATCAGAACGACCTAAAGATTATTAAGATATGTAGTTTAAAATGAAAAGGAAACAATGGTTCGCTGCGGGGGCAATATCTGTTTTGTTTTTGATATGGAATTTGTATGAATATTCACTGCCGTTCACCGAGGGTCCTAGTGAGGTGAATAATTTGATTCTTTGGAGTGTACCGATGGCTGCCAATGCAATTAATATCCAGATATTCAGCATGACCGCGCTCATCTGCTTTGTCTGCGGCTTCATGGAGAATAAAGAAGAGAAGAAGTAGATTCCTACAAAGACATGTAGTTTACCCATCTAAACATAGAGTAACTCAGAGGAATAGTGAATAGTTCATAAAGGCAAGTCTTTGAACTTCTCGTCGCCTCGTTTCGGCTCCTCGACCCTGATGGGGCGCATAACATTCCTTAGAACTTCTTGGATTTATCAAGGGATTTTATTCCCCCCCTCAATTTCCGTCTCTCTAGGTTATTTTATTGTGTTTGGAGTGAACCCCTTTGTGTGTTCGTTAAGTTAAGTTGCTTTTGCGCTTAAATTTGCGCGTTTTTCGTACTCATTGGGCGGCAGGTAGCCGATCTTTGAGTGTAGTCGTGTCTCGTTGTATATGT